>JBMOEI010000055.1:0-31273 GCA_049318985.1 Desulfuromonadaceae bacterium | reverse complement strand
AATCCTTGTCTTTCAGCACTTTTGCTCCGGTGGCGGGATCATACTTGAGCAGATCCTCCCAGTTGAGCCATATTGCACCCGGCACATGACCCGGTGTAAGACCATCGGTGCGGGGAACGCTGGCCAGATACTCATCAGAGCGGCGGGTATCCTGGATAACCGAGGCTGGATCGCTTATGGCTGCCAGGACATCAGCGGCAAGTGCGATACTTCCGTCAGTGGCGGTTATCGTGTATCCGGTTGTTGCAACAGGGATATTCGCAGTCGTATCGGTAGCCTTTCCCTCGCCGGTCCATTTTTTGTAGCCGCCATCCAGGGCACGCGCCTTTTTGTGCCCGTAGTAATTGAATGACCAGGAGATACGTGCCGCCGATGAGCTGCTGTCAGCATCATACACGATGATATCACTGGCATTGGTTATTCCCAGGCTGTCAGCCAAGGCGATAAACGCAGGCTGCAGCAGCAGAATCGCACCCACTCCATCCGGCCTCGTGTAGACAAAACTTGATCCGCCCGGTACATTTATGGCACCCGGTATATGGCCGGCTGCATATAACGCTGCCGAACGGATATCGATGATTTTCGTCGTGGCCAGATTCGCAGCCAGATCGGTCGTTGATGCGAAATAATCTGCAATGACCGGAGTGGCATCAAGTTGGGCTTTCAGGGTCTCTGTATTGTTTGCAACCGGATATTTTATGGCATCTGTCAATTTACCCCATTCATTCCAGGATCCGTCATAGTTGGTGATCTTGTAGCCAAGCCCGAGCAGCACCTGTGTGATAAACGATGAGCGGATGCCACCTTCACAATGCGTTATGATGTTGGAGCTGGCGGTAATTCCTTTGGCGGCAAAATAGTTGCGCAACTCCTGCTCGCTTTTGAGCACCTTTACCGGACGTGAGCCGTCAGCCAGCTTGATTCCTGCCGCATTATCCGTGAGTACATCCTCCCAGTCGATGAATACGGCACCTGGGATATGACCCAGACGATAGGTGTCCCATGATGCATTGGTAACGCCGGCATATTCTCCTGGTACGCGGGCGTCAAGGATAATGGTCTTGCCGTCGCCGATTTTGGCACTGACATCTTCTTTGGTGGCGAGGATAGCCCGCTTGGCAGTGACTTTATAAGTTGCCGTATTGGCTGTCGGCAGAGTCGGTGTTGTCACCAGTTGCCGACGATCAATCAATTGCCATTTCTGGATACCGCCGTTCAGGGAATACGCCCGGGCATGGCCGTAATACTGGAATGTCCATGCCAGGCGTGGTGCCCAGCCGAAACTGATATCATCATCGTAGGTTACGACCGTTGTCTCAGGGGTAATCCCCAGTTTATTGGCCAGATCAATAAATTCCTGTTCATTGATGATCAGATACTTGACATCAGAGGTAGCGCCGACAACGGTGCTAGTCTTAATGTAGTCGGTGTGCTGAACGTTGATTGCACCGGCGATATGACCGGCTGCATAACTTGCGGGTGAACGGGTATCGATGAGAACAACTTTTTCACTCAAGGTTCCCTGCTGGCTGGCAGCAATAAACTCGCTTTCAACAAAGCTGTCTGTCAGTTTGGCTATTGGTGCGGCCTCTGTCTTTTGAACAGCTTGAGGAGTAACTTTAAGGTCGCTGCTGCTGCCGCACCCGGCAAGGGACAATAATGCAGAGGTAGCGGCCAGTATGCCAAAATAGCTCATAAATTTTCGTAGTTTCATAGGTGCTCCTTTCTCTCTCTTAGTGGTGGATTCAATGCTGCATGAATTGGCGCAGGATGCCTGTTCATCCCTGTAATATTTTCTCAGGTGCATTCTCCTTACGGTATGCGGAAGTTAAGCCTCCATTCTGTGTGGTCAGCTCGCGCCGCGATTGCCGGCCTGGTTTGTGATTTCAGATTTCGGAATAAAAAAAGAGGTCAAGGATTGAGAGCTGTCTTGCTCTTTCCTTGACCTCCAGTTTTTCTGGTCAGTCGTTGGTTGTGTAAGAGAAATTCTAGGAAATGTTATCCCTGATTGTTTTGTGTTCGAAATCTATCAAACTGAAAGTATGGTGTCAAGGTATAAATATAAATTCTATAATTTTTATATTAATACTGGCGTCATTTTGTATGCAAAAGTCAAAGAGCTAAAATTTCATGCCCCAGCGATTGACGGTGCGCTGTTCAACAAGGCGAAACAGGCTGTCTACGACAACACCGATGGCGATGACGGTTAACAGGCCGGCAAAAACGTAGGCAATCTCCAACTGATTCTTGTTCTCATAAATAAACCAGCCGATACCGCCGGATCCGGAACTGACGCCGAAAACCAGTTCGGCCGCAATCAGGGTTCGCCAGGCAAAAGCCCAGCCATTTTTCAGTCCGGTCAGTATTGCCGGGAAAGCTGCAGGTATGAGAATATGCTGAACGTAGCGGAAACCGGTCAAACCGTAGTTGCGACCAACCATGCGGATCGTGTTACTGATTGAAGCAAAACCGGAGTGAGTACTGAGGGCGACCGGCCAGAGGACGGCATGGACCAGAACAAAGGTGATGCTGCCGTTGCCGAGGCCAAACCAGAGCAGAGCTACCGGTAACAGTGCTATGGCCGGTAACGGATTGAACATGGCGGTCAGCACCTCCAGCAGGTCATTCCCGAGACGGGTACCGTTGGCCAGCGCTGCCAGTACTGTCGCCAGTACGATACCGATGGTGTAACCGCCCAGCAGCACCTTGATCGATACCAGCACCCGACTGCCGAGCCCACCTTCTGCAAGGGCATGCCATAACGCGACAGCCGTATCGGTGAAGGTGGGAAACATCAATGGATTATTGAGATTCTGGGAGTAGAGTTGCCAGACTATTGCCAGCAGCATCAGGACACACGATTTGCGCACCAGCGACTGGTTCCAGATCTTTTCTGCCAGCGAGAGCGGGCGGATAATTTCAGCGATTATCTGCTCCGAAGGCCGGACCGGGAACTGCGGTGCAACGCTTTCTGCGCCTGTATCCAGTGTAATTTCGAGTGACATGCTGTTACTCCTTTCAGATGACATAATCCCCTACATCGCGAAACAGCACCCGGTGGATCGTATCACGCAGGTCGTTATGGCGACCGAAAAACCGGTTACCCGGATCATCCAGATCCACGTCAAGAATCTCCTTTACCTGCCCTGGATGGGGTGACAGCAGGACAATCCGGTTGCCGAGCAGAATTGCCTCCTCAATGGAGTGAGTGACAAAAATCATGGTAAAATGAGACTGATTCCAAAGTTCAAGCAGTTCTTCCTGCATCTGCTGGCGGGTAAGGGCATCTAGGGCTGCAAACGGCTCATCCATAAGAATAATTTCCGGTTTCATCGCCAGACAGCGGGCGATGGCTACCCGCTGCTTCATCCCGCCCGAAAGGGTATGGGGGTACGCATCGGCAAATTTTTCCAGCTTGACGGTGCGGATTGCCGCCATTGCCAGATCATCAGCTTCGCTTTGTGTTGCCTTGTTGCTGGCGGTCAGAGCGAAGGCGACATTTTGCCGCACCGTTTTCCAGGGGAGCAACTGGTCTGTTTCCTGAAAGACCATCATCCGGTCCGGCCCCGGACCGGAGATGGTCCGGTCATCCAGAGTAATATGCCCCTCAACCGGTTTCAGGTAACCGCCAACCGCCTTCAGAATAGTAGACTTGCCGCACCCTGAAGGCCCCAGAAGAACCAGTCGGTCTGTACGTTCAACCTGAAAACCAACCTTCCATGTTGCCGTAACTAACTGTTCGGCTGTTTTGTACTGTATGGTGACCCCCTGCACATCTAGCAGAGGTTTTGCTATGGCCATAATGAGTGCTCCCGTATCCGCATTGCCAGCTGTATTAATCGTTTTTGGAAAGGATAAGGTAAATGGGGCTTGACCATATCTGATGACCATCCTCCTGGGTGACACGGACATACAGCGGGTTGTCGCCGGTTTCTCGCAGGGTAATGCTGTACGAGAGAGTAACAGCCGTGACAGGATTATCATCGGGCAACCGAAATACTCGTATCCGCCTGTTAAGCCCTCCGTCTGCAGCAAAGACAATATCATTAAGCCCAACACTGATTACCGGAATCTGCACGGACACCAGCGGGGTGTTGATCGCAAGAAGACCGGAAGTTGCATCCTGAAGAAGCGCCTCAAAACCGCCAAATCCTCCCGTAGTGACCGACTGCCATTCAAGCCGTTCCGGACAAGGGTGAGTTACCTGCTTATCCTGGTTCCATTGGTTAATAGTTTTGAACTCTGTAAAAGAATTTCCTGTCAACGAGGCGCTTCCATCCCAAACAGTTTCACGTCCACGCCCACGATATTCAGCACCTTCCCAGAGCACCCTGATGCGTCTGCCAAGCTGAGCGGCGGCGTACGGGCGCCAGGTTTCCAGAAGAACTCTGCCGTTGCGAAGCTCAATCCTTTCAATAGGGGCACTTCCCTGAACCTCGATTGTAAACGTTACCTTCTCCTCGTCAGTCTTCAGGATGTCGCCCATACGTGCATCGTGCGTCCAGACGCTGGTACTATTGCCAATCACTGGATCGTTATTATATAGTCCCGCATGCCGTGTGAAACGAACCCGAGTATCGAGTAACATACGGCAGCCTGTCGTTGCATAGTGATGACGTTTTCGCAGAGATTCGAACAAAGAGTCGCGGGTTAGTTCGCCCGCAAGCAGGCAGGTAAGGCCCCCGTATGCTCCGAACTGGGATGCACCGGGATGGCTGGCGCCATGCCTCCCCTTGTGTCCATCAGAATTGGCTACGATTCCAACCCGGTAGCCATAGTCAAAGGCATCTTCCAACAGCCACTCGAAAGTACCCCAGTCGGAATGAATCTCAATGGAGCGCTCCAGACTCGGATCGTGGGCAAGACCTATGTCAGCATATCGTCCACCTACATGGGCGACCAGCAGACATTCTTCATCTTTCAAGACATGAAACAGTTCGTCAGCAGAGGCTGCATCGCTGTCCAGATCCGACAGATCGTCGAGGCTGGCGTGATGGGAGCGATGAATCTGACGTCCCTCCCGCAGGAACATAACATTGCGATCACCACCAAGGCCGGTATTGCCGGACCACTCATAACCGGGGAAGATGATAAACTCTCCGTCATTGTTATATGAAGCGGTCAAACGATTGAGTTTTTCCCAGAATTCCCTGGTAATCTGAAAGTCGTTCCCCTGGTGGCACATGACATCCAAAAACGCCCGGTCTCGGGCAAACTCGATTAACTCACACACCGAATTTGTACCGATGGTCTCTTCAGACTGGCCGTGAAGGTCAGCCCAGTAGGGAAGCAGTTCAGACTGTTCAACTATCTGTAGTGGGTTGGAAACCGCCAGCTGACTACCGCCTACGGCGCGAACTGATATGGTTAGGATGCCCGATTCGGCTACTGCCAAATCTCTGATTCTGGTGGCAAATGTTCCGGGGGTAATATTCAGAGACCGAGGCAGGTTGGTAACCGGCTGACTGCTCTCCAGTAGAAAAGAGCCTTGCAGCTTGTCGCTCGGATTGCCCCACCGGTCTTCCCCCTTAAAACCGAGGATGAATGGTTCACAAACTCGGCGAAGTGTCGGCAGCACAACTTTGAACAGCACTGGAGGTCCCGCCACAATAGCGATGGTCGGCTGTTGCGGCAGCGCTACGTAATTGCCGGTGGCAAATGCATCTACCAGCACCTTGAACTCAAATGTCGGCTCCTGAAAAGTCTGCGCCCGCATGCCGGGAGAACCCCTGCGGTTGTCTCCCAGGCGAATGGTGATACTGTCTCCTTCACGCAGTGTTCCCCGCTGCAGCCGCAGCAGAATGGTCCTATCCCAAGGTCTAAGGTTACCTTTCAGGTCGTACCTCAGTTCCAGCAACGCCCCGGTGCTGGTCTCGGCCGTCGTGTAATTCCATCCAGACGGGTCGGTAAACTGTGGCCTGCCAACATCGGAAACAAAGCGGGTCACTATTTTCAGGCTACCGGTATCGTCCATACCGTAGCGCCCGGCGATATAAGTTAACGTCCATGAAGCGAAACTGCCGGCCACAAACTCACCGTCAGGCGTGATTGTGGCCGTTCCCAGCTGATCGGCCAGATACGTCGAGTATGAGGCATGGTTAAGCAACAACTGTCAGCTCCCTTTCTTGCCGTGAACATTAGGGAAAAAGAGATCTTTCCAGCTCGCCGGTTTGGTCTTGATTGTGCCGGTCTGATACATGAAGTCAGAAAACTTGGAGATATTGAGGGGTGTGGTCGTATATGCCAGCGATGGCTGGTTGAGCTCTTTTAACAGGTCATCCAGGCTTTCTTTGGTTTTGCTTGCCTTCTGGTAGATTTCCACTGCTGATCGTTTGTTCTTGTTGATGAAGACAATCGCTTCTTCCAGCGCTGCGAAGACCGCAGCATAGGTTTTAGGGTTGTTGTCATGAAAAGCGGTGCTTGTGGTAAATACGAGGAACGTGTGCGGACCGCCCAATACATCGTAGGAGTTGAGTATCGTCCTTACCGCTTTATTATCCAGCTCCTGGAACATGAACGGCGGGCTGGTCAGATGTCCGGTAATTTCCGATTTACCGGACAAAAGCGCCGCCATGGCGTCAGGATGCTTCATGGACACTGTCAGCTTGTCGAGCTTTCCAAAATTATCTTGGCCAAATTCCTTAGCCGCCGCCATCTGCAGAATTATGGCCTGAATAGATACCTTGACGGTCGGAAGGCCAATGCGATCCTTGTCCGTCAGATCGCGGATAGATTTTACCGAGGGGTTGTTGGTGTTGAGATAGTTAGGGGTTGACAGTAGAGCTGAGACCCCCTTGACTGTCCCCTTTGATTTGGCCCAGAGCACCACAAGTGGCGCGACACCGCTGGAGATGTAGTCTACACTTCCGGAGAGAAGTGCGTCATTAACCGCTCCGCCACCGCCAAGGGTTGCCCAGGTTACTTTTAAGTCTCCCAGACCGGTGGCTTTCGCGTGCTTTTCTATCAGGTTCTGTTCTTCCATGACAATCAGTGGCAGATAGCCGAGACCATACTGTTTTGCCAGCCGAACCTCTTTAACTTCAGCATAGGATGGAATAACGCTTGTCATCAGCAGTACTAACGCCAGCAGCAAGCTCAATACGGGTGGAAACTTCGATCTTGAATGACTCATACAGCAATTCTCCCTTTTACATTTAGTTACCTGCTATCTATTCTTAATGATAATCGCAGCAGTTTTTCTTTCAGTAATCGTCGCACATCCGGCCACTCGTCATCAATGATGCTGAAGCGGATTGAGTTTCGTTTCCAGCCGTCGGGCATGATCCGTTCATGGCGAACGATGCCCTCCTGCTTAGCCCCAAGTCGAAGAATGGCAATGCGTGATTTTTCATTCCTTTCGTCCGTAGTAAACTGCACCCGAACGCAATTCAGCTGTTCAAAGGCATACTCCAGCAGGAGCAATTTGGCTTCCGTATTAACGCTTGTACCCTGCCATGATGCGGCTATCCAGGTATGGCCGATCTCCAGCTTTTTGTTATTCCGGTCAATTTTCCATAAGCGGGTTGTGCCGATAACCTGATTGTTTTCGATGCGTTCAATTACAAACGGTATAACTGTTCCGGTTATTCGCCCCTCCAGCGCTGTACAGATGTAATCGTCAACGTTTTTGGCAGAAGGGACAATCGTAAACGGTATATTCCAGAGTGCTCCATCGGCTGCAGCTTGAAGCAACGCGTCACCATCATTAGACCACATCGGACGAAGTTGAATAGTTGTCCCCACAAGAGTGTTCATATACCGTCCAGTTATAATATTTCGTCTTCCAGCGGGAATCCGCCGTAGCGACGAATATGCTGCCAATCCCGAAATTCTGCCGCATCCGGATTCTTAGCCAGTACCTCTTTTTCTCGAAAATACTTGCTGCTGTCGGTACTTCGGAACAGTTGACGGTCATTTCCCACAGGGCAGACCTTGATACAGAAACCGCAGGGGTTGCGGAACGATTTGCGCAACCGCTTGCTGTTGGTGGCGCAGGCCAGCTTGTTCATATCCGCATAGCGATCACTACTGTCGCCCTCAAAAACGCTGGCAGGACATATTTTCTGGCAGAGACGGCAGCGATTGCACAGCTCATCGGCAATCATCTCATCGCCAGGGAGTTCCAGAGCGGTCAGCACCGATACCAGTCTGACTCGGGGGCCATATTCACGAGTGAGTAGGGTATGGTTCCAGCCGACCTGCCCCACTCCGGCATAATGGGCAGCCCATACGTGGGAAAAAGCAGCAGCCGGGTTCTTAAGCAGCACCTCGATATCACCGTAGCCGTCCCGACTGAAATTGAGGGAGGCGTGGCCTTGACGGTTGAGGAATGCAGCCAGGCGATAAGCGGTCTCGTCCAGTAGATTATTGGTGATGGTGTACTGCTCCCGTCCCCATTCTGCCGGAGCCGTCTCAACAATCGGCAACCAAACCGGTACGGCAAGGACAATGACCGTTTTTGTCTGAGGCCAGACGTGATCCGGATGGAATTCCACCGGGATATCAGCAGCGTCTCTCCAGCGGGACACCGGGGCAAAACCGACCATTTCCGCCCCAAGAGACAGGGCTTTGTCGCGTATTTCAGTGTTGGTAGGAGTCATAGAGATTATCCCGCTACTGTCAGTCGATCCAGATGCACACTGAACGGGAACTGTTCCTCTTCCTGAGGTTTCCTGATGGCATACGTTTCGTCAATCACCTCATCAGGTTCTATCAGCCAGACGGTGGCAAGATCGGCATCAGCAATAACGCTACGTACTTGCTCGTAGTAGTGCCGAAAAACAGGGCCGCTAATATGGGCTTTGACCGGACGCCCCTTGATAACAAGATCGCCGACCGATATGGCGATCTTCTTTTCAAACCAGAGACTCCGGAGCAGATTCCGGTTTGTTTCCGATTTTTCTAGCAGTTCCAAATGCACAAGCGTCCCATTTTCGCCAACCTGGAGAAAACGGCTGACAACGGCATACGGTGCGCCATCTTCATCGAGCGTAGCAATTACCTTACTGACAGATCGATCTTTAACCCGGTCAATTATTTCCTGTGACAGCAGTGACATGGCAACGTTCCTCTTAATACGGCAGTAGTCGTGACAGATCACTGTCCGGGTGGTTGCCGCAGTGGCGATAATCATCATAACCGATCGGCAGCCGGTATTTGACCCGCAAGGCGTGCAACCCACGAGCAAGGCGAATGTAATAGTCGAGTGACGCGTTCTTCTGGTTACCTAAGGGAGTATCGGGTCGTGGTGACCAGACGATAAAAACCGTACTGACACCCTGTTTTGCGAGCTCTTCCGCTTCGGCTAGCGTACGCTCCAGTGCTTCATCCTCTGACATGAATCCATGCGGTCTGGTAAGTTCAATCCCCGCCACCAAGCCGGTATTTACGCGACCCGGACCAAATACATCCACCGCATCAACCAGCCGCTTCTTCCATTCTTGATAACCGATCCATTCCGCTTTTCCGGGGCAGAGCTTGTTGAACAGCTCCTCGTTAAGCACTTCGATATCGGACGTATAACTCATAAGTCCGGTTTCATCATAAAGACGTTGCAGCTGTTTTTTGGTAAAAGCGGTGCCGATAATCTGACTCGGGAACTTTCGTGCTTTAAAATGTTTACCCACCTCCTGAAGAATCTCTATGTAGTAATCAATTTCATCATCAAAAGGTGTCTGTCCGCTGACGATTGAACCTGACGTCAGGAAAACTGCCGAGAAACGACCCGGTTCTTTCAGGGCCTCGCCGACGACATCGCCAACCTCTTTCGGGTCAAGTTTTGCCGGGATGTTCAGCTCTTTACCACCCTTTTTAAGCTGCGCAACGATATCGCAGAAAGCGCACCCTTTTTTGTTGTTCCAGAAGGTGCAGTACCGATACGGGAAGATATTAAGGCGCTGCGGACGGGCGCTGACGATGTTCTTCATCGGCACCCTGGATCTGCTGGTTTT
Organism: Desulfuromonadaceae bacterium; assembly: GCA_049318985.1. Lineage (GTDB taxonomy): Bacteria > Desulfobacterota > Desulfuromonadia > Geobacterales > Pseudopelobacteraceae > JACRCG01. The sequence continues at coordinate 21,323 of JBMOEI010000055.1, read as the reverse complement.
GCGGTAAAAATCGGGAGCCGGCCAGTAATCAACGGCTTCCAGAGCGACACCGTTATCAAACAGCCAGGGAACACCCTCCTTGACATCAACCAGATACGGATGCTCTTCGAGCGGTGTCGGAGTTGTGATAATTGAGGAACCGTCACGCAGCAGCAGTGATTCCGGGCGTAGCGTGAGGTCACCGTCACGTGATCCGAAAATATGAGTGCCAGTGGTCTGGTGCAGACGCTCGTCGAGCAGTCCGACCGCCGCATCGCTATAGAAAACACCCCGCCGCTGTACGTCGGTTTTGAGAATCAGCAGACGGGGCACATCCGGGTAGCGGGCGGCAACTTCATCAAGCTTTGTAGCCGTTTTCTGTGCCATTTATTGTAGGCTCCTCAACGTGCAGGTGGCTATATCGGAAGGGCATACTTTCCGCCCCATGATCTCAATGCAGTTCAGACATTCACCTAGGCTGCATACTCCACTTGAGTGGTGCATTAATACCGGTATCCCTTCATTCCTTGCCGCTTTGAACGCTCTATTGCGGGCCTGGTGCGATACCTTGTTGGTGAAAATCACTACTCCGTCAGCATTTTTGATCTTCGCGGTGATACCCTGTTCATCCTGGCTGAATATCTGGATATCCACTCCATGGCGCTTTGCCTCCGCGCGGTATTGCTGACTCAATCTGTCCATTCCTCCAACCAGCACAACACTCATAACGCCCCCTGTGAATGACCACGTTTAGTGATCGTGCTCAAAATTTGTAGCTATACTGGAGTCCGAAAGAATTCTGATGCATTGAAATGGTTTCACTGGTGCCGGGCGGTGCCTGACCGAGAGCAACGAAGCGGCTTTCACCGCTGACCGAATTGTGAACTCCGTACATATAGGCTGCGGAGAGCTCCTGCCGACCAAAAGCGTACGTGGCACCGGCGGTCAGATGATGCTGAATGACACCCGGCGCCAGAATATTGAAGGTCACATCTCTTGATGGTATCGGGTTTTCATTGTAACTGTAGCCGCCGCGCAGGGTAAACTCATCGTTCACTTTCCAGTCGGTACCAAGCTTGATAACGCTGATACTGCGCCAGCCAAATCCGGGGCCGGCTGCCTGGCCGAGCTGACCGGGGTTGCTACTCGAATTACCGACGGCAGCAATGCCCGCATAGTCGATCCATTTGTAGTCAAGCCCTGCATGCACTGCCGGTGACACCTGCCACCCCAATCCGGCGCTGAAGCTCTGTGGCGTATCAAAGGAGCCATCCTTGGCAAAAAGCCCTTTATACTTGTCAAAACGCTGCATGAATACTGGCGAGGAATAGGCGGCGCCGACACTGAAACCGGGTGTAATGTTCCAGAGGTAGCCAAGGCGTACACCTATACCGAAGGCGTGGTCATAGTCTCTATCCGTCAGCGCCGTGGCGTCTTGCGACAGCGGGGCAAAGGCGCTCAGTCCGGATGCCTTGAACCACTGGTAACCGATGATTGGAGCCAGGCCGACCGACTGGGTCGGAGTGATTTTATATGCAACGGTCGGCGCCACAAACAGCTGAGAGAAATCGACTCCGAGGCGACCAGAACCGGCGAGCAGATTCTTGTAACCGCCGGGACCGAAATTCAATGTATGATCCGAATAGTCAGTATTCATCCCGCCATTCCCGTACACCGAAACCCCCACGGAAAGGGCAGGGTTGATCGCATATTTAAGTGCCAGTTCCGGGATGATAAAATTGTCCTGGTCACTGGAGACCTGACCGTTTAACGCAGAGGCGGGACCGGCGGCACCACTGCGGGCAGATTCACGGGTCGGCCTGAACCAGTCCACACCGCCATCGATCCGGTCATCCGTCCAGACAACCGTGGCCGGGTTGTTGGCGCCGCCAAAGGCGTCATCTGTCGCTGTTACCGATACTCCTGCGCGCCCTTTGCTCTTGATGCCATAACCGTTTGAGAAATATCCGTCAGTAGCAAAAGCGTTAACTGCAACCGCTAGCATGAGCGAAGTAATTGTCAGGCTCATAATCGAATGGGGTCGCTTAGCGTGCTGTCCTTGATATAATTGCTCTGTTTTAAGTACGTTATCTGCATCGTTGATACTGTTCATGGTCCGTTCTCCTTTTGAATGAAATAAAAAAAAGGCCAGGCAGAAATCGGAATAAATCCGGTTCCTGCCTGGCCTCCAGTTGTCTGGTCAGCCTTACTTACCGGGACAATAACAAAGCTTGGTAGTAGCTGTCAACATATAAATGCTAAAACTACAAATTTTGTATATATAAAGAAAACAAGCACATATCGATAACTGAATAACGGCATGAGGATAGCCATAAAAAAAGGCCGTTGGATCATCTCCCCGGCCATTTTAATCAATCTTTATGCTCCCAGCCGTTTGTCCCGTGGCATTGGAGCCGGTGAGCCTCGTAGCAGTCCTTCTGTACTCAAGTCTTCATCAATATCTGGCCAGTAAATGCCATACCCGCCTCCGCTGGTCTGCCAGTTTTCACGAGCTTTCTGTGACGCATTGGCAAGTCGGGGATACCAGATCAACGGCACGGATATGCTTCTACCATCCATCAGATCGACAGCAATAATGTCATCATCTATATGTATGCTTCTGACTCGTTCATCTGCTTTAAGCGCCAAAGTACCCATTCCACGCCTCCAATAAAGTTATTCGATGTTCAATGACAAGTAGTTGTAATGTGCGTAACTCACGTGGGGCAAAGCCAATGCTTGAAGCCAGGGCAACAGGTGCTATCCAGAATTTTGCTGTCTGGTCGTCACGGTCAATATGAATATGTGGTGGTTCCGTTGTTTCATGACTATGGAAGTAAAACCTGTATGGCCCTGACCTAAATACTGTTGGCATCCCGCAACCCCTTGTTTACTTAGCAACAGTAGCACACTTTATTGTAGATTTCATCCCGTGAAATTGTTTCGGTGGTTATGACGAGATTTCAAGTAGAACAGAGTACCCCAACTAAGGTGTTTATTGACCATAGAGACGACAAAAGCCCTCCCGGTTCAGGAGGGCTTTCTTAATAAAACGTAGCTGCTGTCTTAGCAGTTAATACCCTTCAAACAACGCAGTTGAAAGATACCGCTCCGCCAGGTCAGGGAGGATTGCAACAATGGTCTTCCCGGCAAATTCAGGCTTGAAGGCCAACCGTGTTGCTACAGCAACGGCAGCACCACAGGAAATCCCCACTAACAGCCCTTCTTCCCGTGCCAGTCTTCTGGCGAATTCAATCGCTTCGTCGCTCGATACCAGTTCAACCTGGTCAACTATCGAGAGGTCAAGGGTATCCGGAATAAAGCCGGCCCCAATACCCTGGATTTTGTGCGGACCCGGCTTCAGCTCCTGCCCAGCGAGTTTCTGGGTGATAATCGGGCTTTCCTGCGGTTCTACGGCAACGGAGAGAATTTTCTTCCCTTTGGTGTTCTTTATGTAGCGCGAGACACCGGTGATAGTTCCGCCGGTACCAACGCCGGAAACCAGTACATCAATCGCGCCATCTGTGTCGTTCCAGATTTCCGGACCGGTAGTTTTCTCATGAATGGCCGGATTGGCCGGGTTTTTGAACTGCTGCGGCAGGAACCACCGTTTTGGATCAGATGTGGCGATTTCCTCAGCTTTATCAATAGCAGCCTTCATGCCTCCGGGACCGGGAGTAAGGATCAGAGTGGCCCCCAATGCGGCCAGTAACCTGCGCCGCTCAACGCTCATGGTTTCGGGCATGGTGAGCGTCAACTTATAGCCACGTGCGGCAGCGACGTACGCCAGAGCAATGCCGGTATTGCCACTGGTCGGCTCGATGATCTCCACACCCGGCTTGAGAACACCACGCTCTTCGGCATCCCAGATCATATTGGCGCCGATGCGGCACTTGACCGAATAGGCCGGATTTCTTCCCTCAACTTTGACAAGAACCGTTGCTTTGGCTCCTTTGGTAATATGGTTGAGCTGCACCAGCGGCGTGTTGCCGATCGATTGTGAGTTATCTGCGTAGATGCGTGACATGCGCTCTCTCCTATTTTTTCACAATTATTTTATGAATGTTGTCCTTGACGTGGGTGATTTCCTGTACCTGAAAGCCCTGTTCCGTGCATGTTCTCGGCACCTTGTCGAGCGGTTCCCCTTCGGTAAGCAGTATTTCAAGTATATCGCCATCTTCCATCTGTTCAAGCTGCAGTTTCGCTTTGACAAATGTCATCGGGCAACGATCTTTGGTTATATCAAGTTTTATCGTGCTCATAGTTACCTCGTTCAGTTTTTGGCTATCCGCTTCACAGCATCCACCAATCGGTCAATTTCGTCAAAGGTATTGTAGAATGCAAATGAGGGGCGCACCGATGATTCAACACCAAAGCGGCGCAGTGAGGGTTGGGCGCAGTGATGGCCGTCCCGCACGGCAATACCCTCCTGATCGAGAAGCCTGCCCACTTCGCCGGTTTTGTAATCCTTGATTACCATGGAGATAACGGCAACTTTTTCCCGGGGATTGCCGAGGAGACGCACGCCTTTGATTCGGGAGAGCTGTTCCGTAGCATAGACCAGCAGCTCATGCTCGTATTTACCGGTATTTACCAGTCCAAGACGATTGACGTAGTCGAGAGCTGCGCCGAGACCGACACAGTCGGCAATATTCGGGGTGCCCGCTTCAAATTTTGCCGGAGCATCGTTGTAGGTAGTCTCTTCAAACGTGACATTCTTGATCATGTTTCCACCACCATGCCAAGGCGGCAGTATGTCGTGAAGCTGCTCGTTGACATAGACCGCACCGATCCCGGTTGGAGCAAAGATCTTGTGCCCTGAGAAAACAAAGAAGTCACAGCCGATCTCCTGCATGTTCACCGGCATGTGTGACACCGACTGGGCCCCGTCTATCAGCACGCGGGCATTATAGCGTTTGGCGGCGTGCGTCATTTCCGCAACCGGCAATATGGTCCCGAGGCTGTTGGACGCCTGGGTAATGGCAACCAGCTTGGTGCGGGGCCCGAGCAGCGCTTCGTATGCCTCCAACATGACTTCGCCACGGTCATTTACCGGAATCACCCGGATGACAGCACCTTTTTCCTTGGCGATCATCTGCCAGGGGACAATGTTGGCGTGGTGTTCCAGAGTGGAGAGGATAATTTCATCCCCCGGCTGGAGGAATTTGCGCCCGTAGGTCTGGGCGACAAAGTTGACCCCTTCGGTAGTGCCCCGGACAAAGATGATATCCTTGCTGGACGAGGCGCCGAGAAACGTCTGCACTTTCTGTCGTGCCAGTTCAAAGGCATCGGTTGCACGGGCGGCCAACGTATGCGCACCGCGATGGATATTGGAGTTGTCGTTTTCGTAGAAACGGGAGATGGCATCGACGACGCTCTGAGGTTTCTGGGTCGTAGCACCGTTATCCATCCACGCAAGCTGTTTGCCGTGCACCTTCTGCTGCAGAATCGGAAAATCCTTTCTGATAGCCGGTATATCGAGCGGCCGGGAACCGGTGCCGCTGTCACTTTTGGCGCCTTTAACGCCGTTACCGGCAAACATCCGCTGCAGAATCTCAGGGTCGTGCCCGGTCCGGCAGGTGCCGTCCTCATTGCGGAGGTGTCCGGAACGAACCTGCTGCACAAACGCTTTCAGGCCGTCAGGTGAATTGGTGACGCCGCCCGGGGTAGAAAAACTTCCCGCTGTTGTCGGTGTTTCACCCGGAATCCCGGGCCAGGAAGGCGATATCCCCGAGAGTCCCGGAACACCAACCGTGTCGGATGGAACCGCCTTGGGATTAGGGGCGCTGTACCCATGTGAGCCTAACCCTGAAGCGCCTGGGATGCTGAAGCTTTCAGCACTGACCCCTGCCCCGCCGGAGGAACCGGGCCAGGAAGGGCTCAGACCGGACACGCCCGGTAGACCGAAACCATCCGGTGACGGCTTTCCTGCCAGTTGTGCCCGGATGCCATCCAGGTTGGGGGCCAGAGCGGGGGCACCCGGTATGCTGCTCCACCCTTCGGGTGATGCAGGCAGGGTGAGGTTTCCGGAAGTGAACTGAGACGGGACTCCCGGTAGTGTCCCGATGGCGGGTATACCGTGGGAGAGATCCGCTTCCGTTTTCGGAACCAGATTCGCCCCCGGAATTTCGTTATAAAGCCGTGATGCCACGGCTGCGACCATATCTGGTGTGATATCGTTCATACGTATCCCCTTGGTTACTTAACTTTGGCTTTCCGATGCTCATAGTCGTGGTAGAAGCCGACTTCAACGTTTTCAAGAATTGCCAGCGCGTCGTCGGTCAGAACGGCAAGGGAGAAGTAGAGGGAAAGCAGGTACGAAGCAACGCCCAGATTGTCAGTCTTCATGAGACGTGCGGAGAGACTGGGCAGAATCTCACCCGGAATACCGACCTGATGCAGGCCGACAACACCCTGATCGGCTTCACCAACCCGCACCAGTACGATGCTGGTCGTGCCGAGCCACTGGTTCGAATGGAAACGGCTCTTGATCTCCAATTTGTCACACGGGATCAGTGGTACACCGCGCCAGGTGATGACTTCGGTACCGAACAGATTGGCGGTTGCCGGCGGTACTCCACGCCAGGTGCATTCACGGGCAAATGCGGCAATCGCTTTCGGGTGGGCCAGGAAGAATGCCGGTTTTTTCCAGACCAGCGCCAGCAGCTCATCAAGATCATCGGGAGTCGGCGTGCCATAGCGGGTACTGATGCGCATGGACGGATCTGCCGAGTGGAGCAGGCCAAACTTGGTGCTGTTGATCAGTTCCCACTCCTGCCGCTCCTTGATCCCCTCAATGGTGAGCCGCATCTGCTCTTCAAGCTGGTCGTAGGGACCGTTAAAGAGGTCGGAAACACGGGTATGGACACGCACGACCGTCTGCACGGAGGAGAGGTTGTATTCACGCGGTGTAGCCGAGTAATCGACAAAAGTTTCAGGAATTTCGATATTTTCGGCAAAGCCGGATACCAGGTCGATATTGCGCTCGCCGTATTTGTTGACTGTGGTGAGCAGTTCGAGGTGCTCTTCGGTAACTTTTTTGAAATCATCGTTCAGGCTGGGGGTTTTCTTGAGAATGCCATCCAACTCTTTACGCGACAGGGTCAACAGTATGCAGGGGGTAATGGTGCGGGCGGTGACGTTGGAGGTGCGGTTGGTAACCAACTCGATTTCGCCGAAATACTCACCTTCTGTCAGAAGGGCAATACGCAGGTCGCTGCCATGAGCGCCCTTACTCAATACTTCAACCTGGCCTTGCGCGATGATGAAGAATTTGTTTTCTTCTGCACCTTCGACAACGAGATTATTGCCGAGAGAGACCTCTTCGGTCTTGAATTTTTCTGCCATGCGAGCGATCAGGGCATCGGGGAGCCGCGAAAATACCGGAACACTTCTCAAGGCTTCCGGTGAAAATGAGGCTTTGCCGCCGGCCAGATCGATTTCAACCCGCTCTGCCTTTGAAAGTTCGACCTTAGTCCGGTTAACACGATAGGTACCGCCGTTCACCTGCACCCATGGCAGCATGCTCAGCAGCCAGCGGGGGGTGATCGACATCATCTTCGGACTGGTTTTGGTTGTCGTAGCGAGATTTCTGGCTACTGCGGTGGTTACACTTCTTTGAAGAAGATTATTCTCTGACATGGTGCGCTCCTTTTCCTGGTGGCCTGAATTTCAGTAACCACCGTGCATATAGTTTAAATTCCGAGTCCGTGATTGAAACCGCCCAGTTCGCGATGTGCGTAATCATGGTAGTAACCGACTTCAACGTTCTCCAGCACACCGATGGCGTCATCGGTAAGAACCGCGCATGAAGAGTAGAGTGACAGGAGGTACGATGAGACCCCGAGGTTATCGGTGCCCATGAAGCGGGCAGAAAGGCTCGGCAGGATTTCACCCGGAATGCCGGTCTGATGAAGACCGACAACACCCTGATCAGCTTCCCCAATCCGGACCAGCAGGATACTGGTGGTGCCGAGCCAGTTGTGCGAATTATAGCGGCTCTTGATGTCGAGCTTGTCACAGGGGATAATCGGGACACCGCGCCAGGTGATGACCGGGGTGCCGAACACGTTCAGCGTTGGCGGCGGAGTGCCGCGCCAGGTGCACTCACGACCGAAGGCGGCGATCGCCTTGGGATGAGCCAGAAAGAAGGACGGTTTTTTCCAGACCAGCGCAAGGAGTTCATCCATGTCATCCGGAGTCGGTCCGCCATAGCGGGTACTGATGCGGAAGGCCGGTGAGGCCGAATGCAGCAGCCCGAACTTCTTGTTGTTGATCAGTTCCCACTCCTGCCGCTCCTTGATTCCTTCGATGGTGAGCCGCATCTGCTCTTCAAGCTGATCATACGGGCCGTTGAACAGATCGGACACCCGGGTATGAACCCTAACCACCGTTTGCACGGCGGATAATGTATATTCACGTGGCTCGGCTGAATAATCAACAAAGGTCTCCGGAATCTCAACATTCTCGGCAAAGCCTGAAACCAGGTCGATATTCCGCTCACCATATTTATTAACCGTCGTGAGCAGCTCCAGATGAGCATCCACTACTCTTTTGAATTCATCCTGCAGGTTGGGGATCTCTGCCAGAATGACGTCAAGGTCGCTTCGCGTTAACGTCAGCAGCGTGCAAGGAGTAATAGTCCGAACTGTCACATCCGATATCCGGTTGGTAAGGAGTTCAATTTCACCGAAATACTCACCATCGGTTAACAGCGCAATTCTCAGGTCACTGCCATGCGCCCCTTTGCTCAGTACCTCAACCTGCCCCTGGGCGATGACAAAAAACTTATTCTCTTCTGCGCCTTCAATGATCAGGTTGTTGCCAAGAGCAACCATTTCTGTCTTGAAATGGGTTGCCATCCGGTTGACAATTGAGTCAGGAAGACGCGAAAAGAGCGGCACACTGCGGAGAGCCTCCGGGGTAAACGTGGCGACTCCACCATCAAGATCGACCTCAATACGCTCTGCCCGTGAAAGCTCAATCTTGGTCCGGTTAACCCGATACGTTCCGCCGGTTACTTGCACCCACGGCAGCAGACTCAGCAACAGCCGAGGTGTGATGGACATCATTTTCGGGGTCGTCTTGGTGGTACTTGCCAGGTTCCTGGCTACCGCCGTAGTGACACTTCTCTGCAATACATTCTCTGACATGGCCGTTTCCTCTTTGTGAGATTATTCTTGCTCGGTTATAATATTGGTACAAAATTTCTCAATAAATAGACCCAAGCAAAATGCTTGTCAATAAAAAAATCATTATAAATCGAATACTTATACATTACATTATCTATAATTTTAATAGGTATTCAACGCAATTTTATGGGCATATTTTGTGTGTTTATTTCCGCGTAAACGTATGTATCTGAAATAGTTACCGCCCGGCCACAACCGCGCCAAGCAGATCTTCAATCAACCTCAATCCGCCCCGAAACCCGGTATAACCACGGTCAAGAATAGCCCGGTTTGCCACAGGGAAACTGACCGACAGATGGGGCGCGCCGATTTCAAGCGCCAGTTCACGATCCAGTGAACTGCCGATGACAAAAGCCGGCCCAAAGACATTCTGATATTTACCGCTGCCATTGACCGGCCATTTTTTTTGCAGATGCCCACGGACCTGACTGCTGTCGGTTTCAAACACCAGAGAAACCGGATAGCGGGATTCAAGATGCTTCAGCTGTTCCTGCAAGCGCTCCTGCTCATGCTCCTGCAGGACGTCGGTGCAGACCGCAAGTTCCGGAAGCCACCCCAGATCATCAGCCAGAAATTTAGTTACGGCCGTAGCATTGTTGGCATCGCCGACCACGACAGCATAGCGTTGTAGATCCAGGTCGGTAATACAGTCGGTGAGTGGTTCGAGGTAACGGAAGTAGCGCTTTTTTTCCGTGCTGATGACGGTTTCAGTTCGTGCAGAGGTGACTTTTGCCGCTTTACCAACCGCGCGCAGAAAGGACTCAGTAGCGCTCGCACCTATCGGAAGCGGCAGACTGATATACGGCGTACCATGAATTTCTTCGAATAGAGTTGCAGCTTCGAGTCCGTAGGTATGGGAGATGACAATATTTAGAGATGCCGAACCGGCCTGACGGATCCCCTCAATTGTGTCATCGGTCAGAAAGAACGAGGTAACCTCAAGGCCAAGCTGTTCCAGCAGACGGCGTACCTCTTCCAGGTTGCCACGCCAGAAAGGGTCGTAAGAGGGGATGATACCCCACAGATTGACGCGCTTTTTCTTTTTGGCAACGCCGCGCTCCAGGAAATCACGGAAGAGTGACTGCAACACCAGATCGTAGCCACGATAGGAATTACCTTTGAAGCCACCGGTTTCCGCGCCGATAATCGGGACACCCTGATTCTTGAAATCGGTGACGATGCTCTTGATATCATCACCGATAATTTCGGTGACGCAGCTCGTCAACACCGCATAAATACGGCCATCCATGACTTTAAGGGTGTTTTCGATCTGCTCCCGCAACCTGCTGTCACCGCCGAAAACAACATCCCTCTCCTGGACATTCGAGCTTGGCATGGCAAGCGTGCCGCAATAGCCGCCGACCTGAAGAGCTGATCCACCATTCTGGGACCAGGCAAAATTTCCGGCGCATCCGGATGGTGAATGGAGAATCGGAATTCCGCCCGGAAGGGCCGTCACTGTGGCGGCGGCGCCTCCTTGAGCGCAGGTGTAGCGGGCCCGCTCTATAAAATTTTCGCTCATGCTGCTTCTCCTTTGGTGATATAGGTAAACGGACTGGCGCCATACCAATCATCTTTGTACGGCAGCCTGACATTTTCGGCCAGCTTGCGGTTATAGGATGGATTTCGCAACTGGCGCTGCAGGCGGCGTGCGAGCTCGAATGCACCCTTGTAGCCGATATAGGAGAGTGCGGTATGGTAGATGGCATGGGTCGGGATGCCGAGCTTGGCGGCGGTGCCGTTACCGTTGGCATGCCCCAGAAAGAGATCTGGCTTGAGCCGTCGCAGCAGATTTGCCTCCTCAAAGGGCTGCACATCGGCGATATCGATGACGTAGTCTTCCGTACTTGATTTTGCAAGCTTTTCATACTCCACTTCGGCAAACTTGTCGTGGTGGAAAGATCGGATGCCGGACATTTGAAAGCCGAGTTCCTCCAGCAGGCGGGCCGTTGCCAGAGCACGGAATTCTCCGGCGCTGATGAACACTTTTTTCCCGGCGAAAAGCGGCCTGAAGCCGGTCAGGGCTTCAGACAATTCCTTTTCTTCCTGAGCGATGATCTGTTCGGCTTTTTCTTCAAGTCCGAAGTGTGCCGCCACATCGCGCAACCAGAGGCCGGTGTTTTCGATACCGATCGGCATATGCTGGATAAGAGATGGCACACCGAAACGTTCTTCAAGATATGAAAGGAAATAATCGTCATGTGTCGGACAGGTGCTGATGGAAAGTGCCGCCTGAGTCGCCTTGACCATGCTTTCGGGGTGGGCAAAGACCGGGAAGATGTTCACCTCCAGACCGAGCAGCTTCAGCAGGCGTTCAAGCTCCTGCTCGTCAATTTTGCCCATGGAAGAGACATTCATGAGATTAACCGTATTCGGCAGCCGCTCCAGCCCCTTGAATGGTGCCAGGCCATCGGCAGTTGTAGGCTGTTCTCCCTCACGCAGCAGAGTCCGGCCAATACCGTGGTACACAGCATCGTAGGCGGTGGCCCATATTTTTGTTTTGAAGCCTTCGCAGTGAATCGGCAGCAGGCGGGCATTCACCTCCGGCTGAACCTTCAGCACGACACCATCGATATCGTCACCGATAATTCCGGGAACGCAGCCGGAAACCACGGCAATGCTGAACGGTTTGTAGCGCCGGTCAGCCTCGATGATCGCCAGTTCCAGCTTGTCCTCGCCGCCGGAAATAACGTCAGATTCATTCATGGCGGTGGAAATCCAGACCGCATCTCTGGCCTTTCCCTGGCGCTGGGTGCTGCCGAAGCGTACATTGGCGTTCTGTGAATGGGTGCAGCTGCCGCAGCCGATGGCGCCATGCATCAGGACAACGTTGTCCGGGAGCGAGTTAAGCATGGCCAGCGCCGGGAGCAGCAGACAGATGGAACCCTGCGTAAAGGAGCGGTCGCCGTCATTTTGCAAGCACGATTTTTTCCCTTTTCCCGCCGCCATCTCGCAGATGGTACTGCCATGGGCGATACACGCGTTAAGGCGATCCTCACGTTTTGGTGGTGTCTTTAAATCGATGTTACTCATAGTAGATATTCCTTCCTTAATTTCGCCAGCGCAGCAGATGCCGCTCCAGGCGTTCGGTGCCCCACGTAATTGCAGTTACGACAATACTGATAAAAATAATCCCGACAATAACCCGCGGATAGTCGGCAAAATCGGCAAAATTTTTCACATACCAGCCGATTCCGGAGTTAGCGCCTATCAACTCTGCCGCTGTCAGCATGACCAGTGAAAATACCAGTGCCAGGGTTGCTCCGGTACAGATTGACGGCATGGCCCCCGGCAGAATAACCCGGAACATCATGGTCCGCTCTTTCAGGTTAAGTACACGGCCAGAATCTATAAGCCCTTTTGGAATATTGAAAACGCCATTAACGGTGTTAATGAAGATCGGCCAGAACGCACCGATGAAAATCACGAATATTGAGGCTGCCCGAAAGCTCGGAAGCAGTGCTATGGCATACGGGATATAAACAATCGGAGGAATCGGCCCCAGCACCTTGGTGAATGGATTGACCGCTTTGAATAGACGAGCCCGCCACCCTACCAGCAGACCGAGAGGAAGCGCTGTCCCGAGGGCCAGCAGATAACCGCTCACCAGCAGAATCAGGGACTTAACCAACCCCTTCAGCATATCCGGCAACTCAGTGACGAACAGTTGCAGCACCATTTCCGGCTGGGGAAAGAGCATCTTGTCCAGAATGACAAAACGTCCGGTAGCAAGAAACCAGAAGCAGATGAACAGGTATACTACGGCAGCGACATCGCCGACACTGGAGCGAACTGTTTCGTCCTCGCTTAAATAAACTCTCAGCAGATAGATACCCTGAATAGCACAAACCAGGGTCAACAGATGAAGCGGAGCAGGACTTCCGGAGGTCGGCCAGGCAAGTGCGGCAATCAGGACGACAAAGAGAGCCGTAGGAATTTTAAACAGCAATTTCATGATAATTATCCGCGTTCATTCTCAAATTATTCAAAGTCATTTGTATGTATCTAGTGACGATTCGGCTTTGCTCAGTTGTTTTTCTTATGGAAAGCCAACATATCCTGATAAACCTTGTCTTTCGGATTTTTCTTGATAACCGAATCAAGAGCGTCTTTATAAAGAGTCGTGTTTATATGTTTCTCAAGCGGATAGTCCTGGGTTATGTAGCCTGCATCCTTGATGTGCTTCCAGAAATCAAGTATGCCTTTCTTCAACGGATCGGGATTTGAGTCTGCCACTTTTTTTATGTACGTCTCGTTACGGATAATATCAGCATCGATCTTGAGAGCTTTGGCATAGATTTGTACCGTTTCTTCAGGATTGTTTTTATAGAATTTGTAGGCGCGGATGAGGGCAGCCAGAAATTTCTTGTACGTCTCCGGGTCAGCGTTGACCTTTGCAGTTTGGGCAATTATCCGGCAGCAGGTATAATCGGGGTAGAACTCTTCAATGTAGTGAGCAACTTTGAGCCCATGATTCTTTTCTGCCAGAGAGAAGTGAGGCGGATAGACAAGCCCTGCATCCACAGCCCCCTTATTGACCGCTTCAACAACCGCATTCACCGTACCGAACTCTATGAAATTGACATCCTTCTTGTAGTCAATACCTGCCTTTTTGAGCGCCCCTTTAAAAATAACATCTCCGGTGGAAAGCTTTACAAGGCCGATCTTCTTCCCCTTGTATACTTTCAGATCTTTGCCGGAAAGCTCTGCCAACCGTTCAGGCTTGGTGATAATAGCCTGGCCGCCGATCATCATGCCGCCGATGAACGTGAATTCACTCCCTTTGGTGATAAACAGAATCGGTGCAGTTGTTCCAAAGGTGCCGACATCAAGCTTGTCAGCTTTAACAGCTGCCAACCCTTCAGCTGAACTGCCAAACTGGAACAGCTCGACATCAACACCCTCTTCGGTGAAATACCCTTTTTCCTTGGCCAGAAAATAGAGGCCATGCGCCGGCTCCGGGACATAGCCGACGCGGAGCTTGGGCAGGGGGGCGGCCATGACGCCGGACGCGAGCAGTGACAACACCATCGTTAACGCAATAATTCTTCTTTTCATGTGACAGTTCCTCCTTGAAACCGGTTAGAGTTTGGCCGCATTGGCCGGACAGCAATTGGGTGTGCATATCGCTTTACTGAAAAGGTGTTGCAGGACTGGGTCGATATCACCGAGCAGCAGGCGATCCAGAGCATCACAATAGATTTCTTCGTATATATGATTCGCCAGAAAATCCCGTTTCATGGCGGGATTCTGCAGGCCGAGCCCGTTCCATATCTTCTCGACTCTCCAGTAGTCCGGATTCGGATCGAAGTTGAACGTGCTGTCCGGTCTGCTGCCGGTGGGCAATGCTGTAACGTGCAGGGAATTCCTACTGGTACGGTAGGCCCGTATCAATGCCGCCGTAAGTTGAATGATGGTACCTTTTTCGGCAATCGGCCAATTTGGAGGTATAACAACGACTACGCCACGACTCTCTTCTTCAACCTGGAATAAATTGCTCTCTTCTGCAGCCGGATTACCGTAGAGCGGCGCTCCGCCACCGGCGATAATACGAAAACCTTTTCCCGCCGCTATTGCTCGTAAACTGTCACCGACAGCGAAAGCACCGACATCTATGGCACCTGATTCGAGGGCGGCCAGGCCTGATGCGGAATCTGCAAAACTGACAAGTTCGACCTGTAAACCTTCCTCACTGAAATGCCCTGCTGCAGCTGCAATTTTACACAGGAGGCTTCCGGGATTATCAAGGTAACCGAGTCGCAGCGGTTTCGCTGCTGCCGCCATGCACGGGCCTGAAATAAACCCGAGAAGAAGTGCTGCAAAGGTACTGAGCGCAATAATTTTATTGAAAAGTTTCATATCCCCTCCCCGCTGGATCGTACCGTCAACCCGCCTTCAAGCTCGGAAAGTATATTCTCGTGAAGCAGTGACACCAGCCTGTCCCGTAATACCAGAAACGGCTCTTTGAGATACAGTTCCTGACGGATACGGGGTCGTGGCAGGTCCACTTCGAATACCCCTTTAACGCTCCCCGGATTGAGCCCCAGGACAACAATACGATTGGCAAGCAGGATCGCCTCTTCAACATCGTGGGTAACAAAAAAAACTGTTTTTTTCTGACCCGCATTCTGCTGCCAGAGCTGCAGCAGCAGATCCTGGAGGCGCGCACGGGTTATAGCGTCCAGGGCGCCAAACGGCTCATCCATAAGTAACACTGGCGAATTAATGGCAAAAACCCTGGCAATAGCTGCCCGCTGGCGCATTCCTCCGGACATTTGACCCGGCAGCTTGTTAAAGGAATCGCCAAGCCCGACCATTTCCAGATACCCCAGGGCAGTTTCCTGCTGCTCGGCTTTTTTTCTGCCGGGAAATGCCTGTTCCAGAGCAAGAACAATATTCTGTCCGGCGGTCATCCAGGGAAACAGCGAGTAATCCTGAAAAACGACACCACGATC
The DNA here is from genome assembly GCA_049318985.1 of Desulfuromonadaceae bacterium. Taxonomy (GTDB): domain Bacteria; phylum Desulfobacterota; class Desulfuromonadia; order Geobacterales; family Pseudopelobacteraceae; genus JACRCG01. The sequence continues at coordinate 5,698 of JBMOEI010000055.1, read as the reverse complement.
AAGCCCCGGTCCGGTGATTGCCGCGCCATCAAGGGTAATACACCCTGCTGACGGTATGGTTAAGCCTGCCAGCAGCCGTAAAAGGGTACTCTTGCCACAGCCGGATGGCCCCAGAAGGCAGACAAAATCTCCCGCTTCAGCAGTAAACGTAATATCCCGCAGCACGCAATTACTGCCGTAGAAATAATTGACGTTATCGATAACAACTTCATGCATGACCAAAACCTCGGGCAGCTATGACCCAAACAAAAAAGAGGTCAAGACTCAGCGATCTTCCGCTCCGTCTTGACCTCCAGTTTTTCTGGTCAGCCATAGTTCAGCTATCAGTACAGATTATGATTACTCGATTATGGTTTCAACCGAATTTTCAAAAAGGTAGCAGAACTTATTTTTGCTGTCAAGAAATAAATATAATTCCTATCATTATTATATTTGTTATACGAATATCCCCATCAGTCCAAGAGAATCAATCAGAACTTCATCGCCTCAACAAACACCCGTTCAAATGCCGGGTCAGCTGCAAGCTCAACAGAGGTAACCTGAGAAACGATTTCGGCCAGCTCATCACGCAGATGGCTGTTCAACAGGAGCAATTCTCCGCCACTCCGTGAGGTATTGCCGAGAAAACTGATTTTACCGGCGGCATCCGGGGGGAGCAAACCGAGAATCAGAAGGCTCTCCTCGCTTAAATGGTAGCCGAATGAGCCGGCGATCAGAATCCGGTCGAGCTGTGCAGAGGACACCTCTGCCCGACTCAGAAGCAGTTCGATTCCGGCCCGGATCGCGCCCTTGGCAAGCTGCACCTGACGAACATCCTTCTGGGTCAGGCTTACTTGAGGAGCAATTCGGAATGACCTCCCTGCCCCCTCCCCTTCGAGACGTTCAAGAAGCTCGACCGGAGTACCTTCAGGTGTGTCGAAGCGCCCGCTTTTCGCTATGATTTTTTCTTTTATCAGCATGGCAACCAGGTCCATCAGCCCGCTGCCACAGATACCGACAGGTTCGATTTCACCAATAATCCCGATTTCAAGGGTGCCGCCAGACTTGAACGACACGCGCTCGACCGCTCCGTCAGCGGCCCTCATACCACAGGAAATGTTCATTCCTTCGAACGCAGGACCTGCGGCAGTAGCAGAAGCGGTCAACACCCCATCCACAGCAAGAGCCAACTCGCCGTTAGTGCCGATATCAATAAACAGCGATACACCGGGAAGTCTGTTCAAGTCGGCAGCCAGTATGCCGACACTGATATCGGCCCCGACATAGGCGGAGATGATATGAGGCAGATAGACAATCCCTTTGGGAGCGATATGCAGACCAATCTGTTCGGACAAGAGATGAAAACCGCCGGTAATAGAGGGTGTAAACGGAATTTTACCCAATGGAGACGGATCTACGCCTGCCGCCAGGTGCAGCATGCAGGTGTTGCCGCTGAAGATGACCTCAAATACACGCTCACGTCCAATCCCGGCGACTGCACAAACATTGTCCGTCAAACTGTTCAGCACGACAAGAAGCTCACTCTGGAGTTGGTCAAGCCCTTCCGGTGTAGATGCAAACCTGATACGTGACAGTACATCCTGCGCATGCAGACTCTGAGGGTTCAGCGCCGAAGCTGAGGCGATCTCATGGCCGGTATAAAGGTCAATTAATGCTGCCACCAGAGTGGTTGTGCCGATATCGAAAATCATCCCGACATGTATGGCAGATGTATTTCCCGGTTCGACAGCCAGCACCCCATTTCCGCCTCGAACCAGAGTCTCTCCTCGTTCCGGCACAAACTCCCGTGTTATATAGGGTGCACAGGCAACAGCACGCGATATTCCGGTCCCAACGACCACCAAGCCGTTTTCCTTCAACTGCGGAACAGTAATCGTCACATCACCAACCACTTCGGTGTGGCAGGCAAGCGCTTGGCTTGTCAATGAGTCAATTTCATATGACGGGTCATGCAGGACCAATTGTTCCAACTGGTGAGTCGGCACCAAAACCGCGCACTTGCCGCACTGTCCTGCCCCGTTACAGGGCGCCTCGATCAGAATCCCCGCACGCCGTGCCGCATCGAGTATTGTGGTACCCGGTTCAACCTTTACGGTTATGTCAGCCGGTAGAAAATGTGCAGTAATCATTAGCTATCGTTACCTTCTCAATATTTTACCGTGTTGGTCATGGCCCGGATGGTGTCCAGAGAGGTTGAGGTACTTAAGCCACAGGCAGGGGAGATAATATCAATCCCTTCGCGGATCAGGGTTTCGGTCCGGCGAGCCACTTTTTCCGGATCACCGCTCTCCAGCAGGATCGTACTCACGTTGCCCATAGTCGTCAGTTGGGGGTATTCCTCTTTCAGTAGTTTCAGGTTGACAAAGGCATCGGTGCTGATGGCATCGGCATGCAGCTGGGGAATGGAGGGCTTGACCGCCTTCATCTCGCCGCAGATATGAACCAGCACCGGCACACCGGCGGCATGGATTCCGTCGATGATCCTGTTAAGGTAGGTGACGGCGTATTCTTCGAACATGCGCGGCCCCAGGATCTCACCGGTGGCCGTCGGGTCGCCGATGCAGATGACCGTCGCACCGCTCTCGACCAGGGTACGGGCGAATCCGATCAGGAAGTTGCTGACGTACTCCAGGACCCGGTGGGCCGAGTCGCGCTCCTTGCGCAGCTCCTTGAGGAACTGCATCGGGTCCACCAGCGAAGCTGCCGTACTGATCGGCCCGGTCAGACTGCCGATCACCGGTTGGTCGGGATAGAGTCGTGAAAGCCGCTCGGCAGAACCCGCCACCTGGACAATACGTCCGCTGCGCAGCATGTAACCGGTATCTTTAAAGGTGACATCCTTGACCGATGCAAACAGCTCCCGGGCAATTTTCGGCTCGCAGGCCAGAGAGCCGAAATCGATCTCGCTTCCCAAAACCTCGGCTTCCACGGTCATGCAGAAGGGGATGCCAAGGTTCTCAAAGCCGGTATCACGGTGGATGTCGCCAGCCAGGTCGGTCATGCGTCCGGCCTCGAAATGGGCCTCCGGCAGCGTGTGTCCGCTGGCCGTCATAACATCAACGATGGCCGAATTCATCATGCCGCCCGTGCATATTACCGGTGGGCGGTCCACCGCTTTCTTCGCCAGGGTATCCAGCAGGCGTTGTTTGGGGCTGATACTCATTCACGTCTCCTTAGACCAATTACAGTTTCACCGGCCAGCCGATTTCTGTCACCGCATCCATCATTGCCTGGATGTTGGCAAAGGGGGTTTCTGTGGGTAGACTGCAGCCTGATGCGACGATATACCCTTTGGGGCTGCCGGCTGCCTGGGCGACGCAATCACGCACCGCGCGCCGCACGTCTTCCGGGCTTCCCTGCAGCATGATGTCCGATGGGTGTACGTTGCCCATGATGCGAATTCGCTCCCCCACATTTTCCACTGCCATTTTCAGACTGGCGTCATTGTCGATGCTGATGCAGTCGGCCCCGGCATCGGCCATGAGGTCCCAGATCTTTTCTGTTTTGCCGCAGATATGCAGGGTAACCGATTTCCCATGACCATGGATGAAATCGATCAGACGCTTGAGGTAAGGATAGGAATATTCCCTGAACTGGCGCGGGCCGATGACAGTCGAGGATGACATGGGGTCTGTCAGGCTGGGAGTGCAACCGCTCTGTATAATGGCTGCCGAATAGCGGATGGCTGATTCCAGCGCCGTTTCGCAGAGCTGATGCACTGCAGTCGGATTCTTGATAGTCAGGCGCACCAGGTTTTCGGCGCCAATCAGGAACGAGGCGGTTGTGAAAGGACAGGTTACCGCACCGGTAACCGGCACTTCGCTCCCAACTGCTTCAATCACCCGCTTCATTGCCTCAAGATGGGCGGGAAGGTTGCCGTCACGCTCCGGCACAACCGGCTGCAGACGCTTAATATCGTCGGTCGACCCGATGGCCGGTGATGACAGGTAGGCAGTCTCGTCTTCCGGATAGTGGATCACGGCACCCATGGCTTCTGCCAATGTGTAGAGATCGGTAAACACGCGAATGACGTCGTACCCGAATCTTCGGTAGGACGCAGTCTGAGCCTCAGCAATCAGACGGCCGTTGCCACGAAAGTCCGAGACCTTCACACCGATAACACGGGCGGCGGTATTACCCACAATCGGCACGCAGGGGAGTCTGTCCATGGCGTCACCACGACCGTAGGCGGCAAAACGCTCCAGCGGTGTCAGCAAAGACGGCGGCATCAGCCGTTAGCCACCAGATCTCGAGCTACTTTAACCGCTTCGGAAGCATTGACTGCGTAGCCGTCTGCGCCAATACGTTTGGCAAAGCCGGCCGATATCGGACCGCCTCCAACCATGACTTTGATGCCGTCACGAAGGTTGGACTCATTAAGCAGTTTTACCACGGTCCCCATGCCATCCATGGTTGTAGTCATCAACGTGGACAGAGCGATTATGTCGGCTTTGGCGTCCCGCGCCGTATCGACAAAACGTTGTGGAGGAACATCCCGTCCCAGATCGATGACGTTGAAGCCGCCGGTTTCAAACATGATCCGCACCATATTTTTACCGATATCATGCGTATCGCCTTCAATTACACCAATCACCACAGTGCCTCTGCTCACGGCAGTTTTTTTAAGGTGCGGCTTAAGCACCTCCAATCCCGCATACATGGCATCCGAACACATCAGCAATTCAGGAATAAAATACTCCTCCTCCTCAAAGAGTTGCCCGGCCCGTGTCATGCCATCCGACAGCCCCTGCTGAATGGCATCATACGCATCGATACCTGCAACCAGTGATGCATTTGCGGCGGCTACCGCCCTCTCCTCATCCATCTCTACGACAGCCTCGGACAACTCTTTAAAATACTCATCTGCTGCTTTGATGTTCGACATTTTTCGCTCCTTTTATTCCGCCTGTTCCGACAATTGGGTTGTAATATATCTCTCACCTGAATCGGGCAATATGACGACAATCAACTTACCGGCATTCTCCTCACGCCGTGCCACCATAAGTGCCGCCCAGACTGCGGCCCCGGATGAAATTCCGCACAGTATCCCCTCTTCCAGCGCCACTCTTCGGGCGGTGTCAAAGGCATCCTCGTTGGTCACCTGAATAACCTCATCGATAATCTTGCGATTGAGGATAGTCGGGATAAATCCGGCACCGATCCCCTGAATGCGATGTGGACCCGGTTTACCGCCGGAAAGGACCGGTGATGCTTCCGGTTCAACGGCGATAGAGCGGAACGATGGTTTGCGACTCTTAAGAACCTCAGAAACACCGGTAATGGTGCCGCCGGTACCGACTCCGGCAACCAGGATGTCCGCCTCCCCTTCAGTGTCAGCCCAGATTTCTTCCGCAGTAGTCTCACGGTGTACCTGCGGGTTGGCCGGATTCTCGAACTGTAGCGGAATGAAACTGCCCGGAATGAGCCGACTTAACTCTTTCGCCTTGTTGATCGAGCCGACCATACCATTCGGCCCGGGGGTCAACACCAGTTCCGCCCCCAGCATCTGCATCAGTTTTCGCCGTTCAATAGACATGGTCTCCGGCATGGTAATAACCAATCGATAACCCTTGGCACGGCAGGCAAAGGCGAGGCCGATGCCGGTGTTGCCAGATGTCGGTTCAATAACGGTCATGCCCGGCTTGAGTCTGCCGTCCCGCTCCGCCGCCTCAATCATGGCAGCACCAACGCGGCATTT
>JBMOEI010000054.1:0-31330 GCA_049318985.1 Desulfuromonadaceae bacterium | reverse complement strand
TACCGGTACCTCGACGGTTACAGCCGGAGCAAACGCCATCACCCTGAACAACGCCGGCAATGCCTTGTCCGGTGCGGTGAGCCTGACCAACAGTGGCGCCAACAACGCCGCCGTGACAAATACGTTGGCTACGACTCTCGGCGCCTCGACAGTTGGCCAGAATCTGATCTTGGAATCTGGCGGAACGGTCGGACAGGTAGCCGGAGCAGCCTTGACAGTTGGCGGCACGTCCGGAATTAATGCCGGTGCTAACGCCATCACGCTGACCAACGCAGGCAACTCTTTGTCCGGTGCGGTGAGCCTGACAAACAGTGGTGCCAATAACGCCGCAGTAACAAACACGTTGGCTACGACTCTAGGCGCCTCGACAGTTGGTCAGAATCTGACCGTGGTATCTGGCGGAGCAGTTAGTCAGGCAGCCGGAACATCCTTGGCAGTAGCACAAAATTCGACTATTACAGCCGGTTCGAATGCCATTACACTAACTAACGACGGTAACGCCTTGTCCGGTGTGGTGAGCCTGACAAATAGTGGCGCTAATAATGCCGCAGTGACAAACTCGTTGGCTACGACTCTAGGCGCCTCGACTGTTGGTCAAAATCTGACCTTGGTATCTGGGGGAGCAGTTAGTCAGGCAGCCGGAACATCCTTGACAGTAGCACAAAACTCGACGATTACAGCCGGTTCGAATGCCATTACACTGACCAACGACGGTAACGCCTTATCCGGTGTTGTGAACCTGACAAATAATGGTGCTAATGATGTGTCACTAACAAATAGTGTTGCGACTGTTCTGGGCAACTCTTCAGTCGGTAAGCATTTAACGGTATTGTCGGGTGGCAAAACTGAATTGCAAGGGAATGTAGTTGCAAAAGATGGTAAAATAACCATCAATACAAATGGATCTTTAGTTGGAAGGGGAACTCTGGAAGCACTAAGAATTGACATTACAGCTGCAAATGCTGGCTTACTGAATCACAACCCGTTTAAATTAGCTACGTTTAATGAAGCAGTGACATTACGTTTGACAGATGTTGGGTTTACAATTACTGGTGATTTTATTGGGGATGTTGAGGTTCCTTTTAGTTCTATTGATGCCGATGGTCTTGTTCGGTATAACAACAAAATGGTTGGTGGAAAGTTACTCCCCCTTTACCAGGAAGCACAAAGAAATGGCGTTTCTGCTGCAAATACTGCCTTGAATGCCAAAATGGTAGAAAAAATGCTGGATATGGCCAAGCTGGAAAACTTCTTCTCTACTGTTCCCAAAGATTCAATTCTGGATACGGAGAATTATCTCGTCGATCCGACTCCAATGGAATTTATCGTTGGCGCAGCTGAGGGCGGAGTACCATGCATCCTTCTGGATAAAAAAAGCAAATAAAACCAAAAAAGACCATTTTAGGCTTTTATATTTGTTGCATTAAATTGAATAGGAATTTATAATCTCCCACGTAGAGAGTTAATTCGCGTAAAGATGATGGGAGGCTAAACATGAATAAGATATTTTTATCATTAGTCACTTGCCTGACTCTATTGGTTGTGTTGGTGGCGAAGGTTCCTGTGGTAATGGGACAGGAAAGCAGTGCCAAGAACAGCGCCAAGGCCGGAGATTTGGGATCGTACCATGCTATTTTGATCGGCATAGGCGGGTACGACAACTTTCCGCGTTTGAAAACTCCGGTTTTGGATGTAGAAGAGCTCGAGAAGGTGTTGAAAAGCCAGTATGGTTTTGAAGATGTTAAGCTGCTGACTGATAAGACCAGTGATAAACCGACCGCTTCAAACATACTTAAGGTGATCAGGGACAAGGCTCAGCGACTTTCTGAAAAAGACAATCTGCTGATTTACTATGCTGGGCATGGGTACCAGGACGATTTGACTGCAGCAGGTTACTGGATTCCTATAAACGGTAAAGCGGAAGATACTTCTTCTTGGGTATCGCATGATCAGATTAAAAGTTTGTTGGAGTCAAACAAGATAAAGATCAAAAACTTTATGCTCGTTGCGGACAGTTGCTATAGTGGTAACTTAACGAGAAGTATTAAAATAGTTAAAGAACCCGATGAGGATACGCGAGTAAAAAGAATTCTTGAAATGGGCATGAAAAAGTCTCGAGAAGTTATTACCTCTGGGGGAAATGAACCGGTCGAAGATGGAGTTAGAGGAAGTAATCACAGCTTGTTTGCTCATTATTTTCTTAAAGCACTTAAGGATAACAACAGCAGATATATGGATATGGGAACTCTGTTGTATGAAAAAATCCGTCCTGAAGTTACCAGAATGGGGAAGCAAACGCCGGAACGCTCACGAGTACTTAGTGCCGTGGACGAAGAAGGTTTCTTCGTCCTCACCAAAATTGGCGTAGCGGAACATTTGAAGAAGCCTGATCTGCAGAGCGAAGTTGCCAAGTTGAAAGAGGAGAATGCAAAACTCTTAAAAGAAGCGATAACGAGCAAAAAGATAGCGTCTGAGTACGAAACCAGACTTGCTGAAAATGACGTAAAATTAAAGGAGTACAAAAAAGCTCAGGATCGGCTCGTTGATATTGAAAAGAAAAACAATGATGCTAAGAAGGTTATAGAGAACCAATTGGCACAAAGGGAGAATTTATCATCAGAAAAAATTGCAGAGCTAGAGAAAGAAGTTGACAAAATAGCTGCCATGCAAAAGCAAACTGAACGAGATAAGGCACTTTTATCAAAAAAAGAAAGTGAAATAATCGATTCAGAAATGAAATTAGCAAAGCTGAAAGACGACATAGATCAAAAAGAGAAAGTGCGGGTTGAAAGTCAAAAACTTCTTGAACAGAGGGAAAAAGAAATTAAAGCGAAAGAGAAGGCAATTGCTCTTCTCGAAAAACAGTCTGAACAGCGGGCAAAAGATGCCAATGAAATGGCAAAGCAGGATGAAGAACGTGCAAAGGCTGCTGCCAGAATTGCCAAGGCTGAATTTGAGAAGGCTCAACAAGCTGAAGCACTTTTTAAAGCAAAAATGGAGCAAAATAAAGAGTTAGACAAGACAAAGCTGGAACTGGATTCTAAGGTAAAGGAAGCCCAGAATTTAATAAAAAATATAAAGAAAGACACGGAAGTTGCTGCAGGTGTTATTGCTCGTGAAAATAGTGGCGATGCCAAGGGAAGGTTTGTAGTAATAGACAATGTTGTTTTTGATAAGCAGACTAATCTGATGTGGCTTAAAGATGCTAATTATACCAGCAGTGGAAAGAATTATGAAGACGCCGAAAAATATGTAAGCAGCATGAGCTTAAGTGGATTTAACGATTGGCACATACCATCTAATGATGAATGGCGGTCGTTAGTCGGTAAGAATGTCAAAGGGATTGACAATGCTTACCCGGAAGGTCATCCGTTCCAGAATATAGTTATCGTTGGGAACTATTGGGTTTCATCAAACATATCCGGTCCGCAAGGTATCAATCTTGGTAACGGATCAATAGCCAGGTTAAACAAGAAAAATCCTGGATATCTCTGGCCGGTTCGATATGCCACTCCAGAGGAAATTTACAAAATTAAGACTCAAAGATAAGAATAAGTGAAGATAATTTGAATAGTGAAATACATGAAGGAGGGATCGATGTTAAAGATTAGAAATAGATTGGTGTTTTGTTTGCTAGGGGCAGTTGTAATGTCTGGATGTGCGACGAAGCCTGCTCTGACGACCGTTGCACCTGTTCAGGATCCTGCTGAAGTTTTAGCTTGTAATCCGGAGGTTAAGACTGCTCCTCCTGCTGCTCCAGTACCTATAATGCCAATTCCAGTCACAACAGGAAATCCTGCTTCATCTCAGTCCTCACAGCCTTTGTTAACATCCGTATTGAAGCCAGCTGATGAAAAATTCAAGCCTTTAGAGACTGTTTTTTTTGATTTTGATTCTTATGTTTTGAGCGTAGAGGCGAAAGACATTCTGAGCAGATTCTATAAATCCTCTTCTAGTGAAAACGTAAATTACAGATTGGAAGGATTTTGTGACGATATCGGGTCTGATGAATACAATCGTGCGCTTGGTGATAAACGAGCTCGCAGTGTTAAGAAATATCTTATGGCAATGGGCATGACTCCGGACAAGTTATCTGAAGTTAGCTATGGTGAAGATTATCCGGCAAAGGAAAATGATTTAAATGAGAATAGGCACTTTAACAGACGTGTAGAGATCGTGAAAGATGGGGCACCTTCTCCTGGTTCTATTGCAAGGTATGGCACACAGCAGAACAGCACACCTCTGGTGGATAAATAGATTTGTTTCGTTATCTCCCATCGCGTCAACTCTTTTGTGACATGTGGAGCAACAATTGAAATTGCTGATAGTACATGTTATTTGTTTTGTTGCGTTTTACCCCAATATGGCCCTTTCAGCGGGTTCAGTGATTGCCGTTGGAGAGGGGCAGTCGTGTTCTCCTAAAGGTCCTGTAAAGGAACTAAATGGTCAGCAGGCACTAGCTGATGCTATAAAAAATGCCGGGCAAGTTGCTGCACAACATATCGTTCATCAGGCTGGATTAGAAAATTCTTCTCTGGGAAGGGAGCTGGGCACTATTTATCTTCAGGCTCCTGTACGAGGTCTGCAGGAGGTTGGGAAAGAATTATTTCGTAATTCTCGTGGACTTAAGTGCATCAAGGCCACCGTTATGGCCGAAATTGTCCCGGATGAACGATATGAAGTCAATATAAAGCGACTTGTCGGAATTAATGGCCCTCTTGAAGTTGAGGTGGTTCCTGCGCGTAAAGTATTTACCCAGGGAGATTTTGTCGCATTTACAGTAAAGGGTAATAAAATCTTTTTTGGCAGTATTGTCTACACTGACGCAGCTGACAATATAATTCAGATTATTCCGAATGAGTACCAGAAGAATACGAAGTTTGAAGGTGGTACAGAGTACAGGTTTCCTAATTCCGGTGAATTTGCTATGAAGGTTGAGCCCCCTTTTGGGACGGAGAGAATTACGGTCTATGCTGCAACGGTGCCTCTCAATTTATTGGGGGAAATAGTACCAACTGGTGGAGTAAATGCTGACACAAACTCAAATGATTCTGAACTCAGTCGTCAGGGTACAGGTGGCAAGAAGAAACATCAAGTTGTTGAATATGTCGAAAAAACAGTTACCCTTGAAACCCGCCGGGGAGAATAAGGGAAATAATCTAAAATAATGGTAAAATTCAGGAATTGATATGGCCTCACCACCCCAAATGACCGTCCAGTTAATTCACATACATGGTGGCTTGAAAGGTGAAATTCAAGAGTTTACCTGTGATAACATTACGGTGGGCAGGCTTTCGACCTGTTTGGTAAAATTTCCTCCAGAAGAGCCAGGAGTATCCCGTGAGCATGCGTCTATCAGTCGCGAAGGAAATCAATACAAATTAACTGACAGCAGTAAGTTTGGAACCTTTCTGAATGGAAAACAGTCTCAAGAAGCTTACCTTAAAGATGGTGATGTCATTGAGTTTGGTCCTGGGGGTCCAAAAGTCAGTTTTACTGTGGAGATCGTGGCTGCTTCGTCCGTATCAATTGCTACCCAATCTCAGAAGTCTCCCACTTCTGTTGCTTCAAATCAGAACTTTCAGCCACCCAGAGAATCGTTAGTGTCTCAAAGAGTTCCCCTCCCTCCTGCCGAAGATGCTTATGTAAATGCATACTCACCGGCTGGAGTGAATAACATAACCGGCCAGGTGGTCGTACCAACCAACAAAACATCTGCTCCATTAGTCATCCAGTTTGGCCCGGCAATTAAATCGTTCAGTGAGTTACCGGTAGTTGTGGGGAGCGGTGGAAAATCAGATTTCGTAATTCAGAGTCCTGGTATATTTGATCAGCATGCTCAGTTCATTTTCTTTCAAAATAGCTACTGGATAAAGGATTTGACGGGACAAGGACTGATAAAAGTGAATAACCTTTTCGTAAAAGAACAGGTACAGCTTAATCCGCAAGATAAAATCACACTTAATACTCATGGACCAATTTTTCGTTTTCTTGGTGAAGGGCGGTTCGTAGAAATGGAAACAGAAACGCCAGCTCAATCAGATAGTAACCGATTCCACGACTCAATTGCTGTTGATACGTCTATAAAGGTGAAAGATGCAAATGTATTGTCAAATTTATTAAAAGGATTTAGAAAATAGCTTAATATCCAGTAATTTTGGGAGATTGTGATGGCGGGAATTGGCTACACTGCAGGCAATGCTTCTTCACTATTACCATATTTGCAGTGTGGTAATCCTGAAATCCGGCTGTACCTTTCTCTTTTTGATAATCATCAGTTATTGTTAGATCGAACATACCCGTTTAATGTATTGGACGAATATGACGCTACTTCGAAAATCGTCGAAGCAAAATTTGAGACTGATAATGGAATTCTACTTAAGCGGGTTTTGCTCCAAATACAGAAAGATCAATATTCTCTCCGAGAACATGATATAACCTCTGCAAGCAATGTTGATATTGATTGTTCATGGCAGAGTTCCTTTCTTTGCCAGGACAATCAGAAGCATCGAGGAGCTTTTCTTTCTCCTCAGCAAGATTCCTCCGGTCAACTGCAAAAACTTGCACCTTTATTTTACTGCAGAGAAAAGTCACTTTTTTTTCATCCGGTATGCCCCTCTTGCGGAATCAATTTAAAGCTCTGCGTCAACGACGATCTTCTTCAAAAGCACGGCCTTAGTCAGTACTCCAAATCCTCCAAAAGATATCTCTACTGTGCAGGTTGCACGACATTAGGTAACCTTGAATTTTATCTCTTCGAGCGCGATCCAACTGATCCCGTATCTGCCAAGGATAGGTGGTCACTTATAGATGGATTTCGAACTGTCGATGAAATTAAAGATCCGGATAATATGTTTCCCTGTGCCAGGTGTAGTGATCGGAACCTTTGCTATGGCTTGGAGAATAGAGCTAAAAACAGGATTGTACCCTTTACTTTCTATCCGTTTTACCTGTTAATTCACGAGGCACCATCGATAAATATTATAGACTTCCTGCATCTTGCTTCCGGGGCCGATAGCGATGAGCTTGTTCAGAATCTGGACCAAGGGCGAAATTCCTTGAGAATTCATTATCTCAATACAAGCGGGTTCCAAGGAGAGCGACCACTGCCTCTTTTTTCCAGTGATGATGAACGCTCTTTTTTGGAAGTTCTTCTGCTTAAATTGTCGGTACTTCAGCAAGTTTTTCGACATATACACCTTAAGAATCCTGAGAATGTCATAACGATCAAATCTGATAATATATGGGTCAATCTCTCTACTCATAAAAATACTATCTCTTCACTTTGGGATTTCAGCATATCTTTTTTAGACTCAGTCAATCCAAGATCACAGAGTCAGAAGGTATTAAATCTGGAGACTGAGATTTTCACAAGTTTGGGATATTTATGGTTTGAAATTTTACTTCAAAATAAAACAATTAATAAAAGTGAAGTAGGTTATTCGGTAAAGCATTATCTCTCCCGACGATCTATGGGAAATGATTCAAGTGGTATCTCTTCAGCCTTGGATGATATCTGTCTTCCTCGTAATATCTTTTGGCAACCTGACAAACGGGGCGTCCGCCAAGAATGGTTTCGCGTGTGGGAGCGGACCTGCTCCCTCGGATGTCAATTACTGGATAGTTCCATTGACAATGTAGAATCGTTTACATGGAATTCATTTGATGATTCTATTGGTGCTGTCATCTCAGAAATTAAAAACACTCTTTTCCATTCAAATCATAAACCATCTGAAGTGATTTCAGTAACCGACTCGAGAGTCAACGACGATAAACTTTTGGGCGTTGTAAATAGATTGATCCGTAAATTAAAGGATGCGAATACTCACCAGCCGATTTACCAATCAGTTATGCACGATGACGATGAGGATGTGGCTACAATGATTATTCCGGTTGGCCGTCAGCCTTTTGTGTATCAAGATGACGTTGTCACAGAGACAGTGGTACTCAACTCGTCACAGCGTGCAAAATATAGTTCACCAGACCAGGTCCAGACTTTTTCCGGGGACTCCGGACTAGCCGAAACGATGGTGTTTAACAGAGCTCGCCCCGTTACTTCAATACAAAGAGATACACCTTCAATTGCCGCAACTGTAGCACCGCAGGTGCCTGATAAAATTGAGGATATATTAGGTGAAACGATTGTCATCCAAAGTCCCGGTGGCAGACAACGCCCCAGGAATGGATGATTCATCAAAAAAGTTATTTATTTTGAGAATATGAAGGAATAAGAGTAAATGAGTATTCTTGCAGATGCTGAAAAAATGGTTCTTGACATACGAGTCCTGGCATCCTCGAAGAACGTCGGGTTTGAAATGGATGTGGATGATTATCTGTGTCATGCGTTAGATAAATATGAAATAAAATATCAGAATCAAGTGCTTGATAAGATCGCCGAGATTTTGTCTTCAGGTGTACCGACTCAATTACCCGGATACGAGTCAAATTTTAACAGTGATATTTATCAGCTTGTTTCGCGGTTTCTAGGTAAAGAAAATGAAGTTGGCAATTATTCCTCTCAGGAGCTGGCAGAAAAATTTTCCGGTTCACTCGATGCATTATTTGACTCTGTAAACCAGATTGTATCAGTTATTAATACCAACCTGCTGGGTCAATCACAGGAACTGGAGACCATTCGTAAAGTAATTGGAGCAAATATTAAAGGCGATACGGGGTACGCATCAATTAAGGATTATCTTGACCGGATTCAGAAAGCGTTTCTGGCGGCTCATAATTCATTTCAAATAGCTGCTAAAATTGTAATCGGGGAAGTATTAAATGAATTGGACCCCGAGCATCTTGATGTATCCAAAACTTCAATGCTGAAAATTGGGCCGCTACGTAAGGCAGATCTTTTTGAGCAATATGACGAGAAATACCAGCGATGTAAGCGTTGGTATACAACGGGGCAATTCAGGGAGAGATTACTCAGGGAATTTGAAAATCAGTGCCAATTAAATCTCAATGCTCAGGGGAAAAATCTGTGAAAAATATGTTTTCTCTTTTATTAATAGTTTCGGCATCCTTGCTTTGTTCATGCTCATTTTTTATGAAGAAACCACCGCCGCAGCCACAGTCGCAGGCTAAAGTGCCGTATGATATGCAGGGAATGCCAATTGACCCGAATAATGCCGGTTATGCAGCAGTTGCTGCAAAACCGGCTCCCATTACGGATATAACAAAGATTGAGAGTGCAAAAGTCGGGTACAAGAAGAACGATATCACATTCAATATTGTCGCCGATGAGCAGCTCAACAGATATCAAAACAGCGCACATGCACTATTTGTCTGTATATACCAACTTAAGGATCCAAACGCTTTTAATCAGTATTCTGAAGAAAAAGGTGGAATACCAAAGTTGCTTGAGTGCGGCCGCTTTGATTCTTCAGTTGCAAGTGCAAAAAGAATTATCATGCAACCTGGTCAGCAGTTGACTGATGTTAGAGACAGGGCCGAGGGAACCAGGTTTATTGGCTTGGTGACTGGTTATTTTGGCATGGAAAAAGTGAGAGTTTCCAATCTTTCCCCTCTTGCGGTTCATAATGGTGATTACTCTGGGCAAACTATAACAATTAATCTCGGATCCTTTGAAATTGATAGCGTGATGGTGAAATAATGAATATCGAACAACCTCTATTCTGGCATCAGGGACTTTTTTTACAACCGCAGCACTTTCAGGTGTTTGACAGGTACATACAGTCCTTATCTTCTCCCCGTCACTTGTATATGACACCCCACTTTTGGGGAATTTATGAACTTGTTATTCAGAAGGCCGCTTTGGGGACAAAGTCATTTCAAATATCCAAAGGTACGTTTCTGTTTCCTGACGGGACGCATGTGGCGTACCCCGGAAATGCAGAAATTGAATCACGGACATTTGAAGACGGATGGGTAGCAGGCGGCAAGCCGTTTACAATTTACATTGGTATGTGCAAGTGGAACGATACGGGGACCAATGTGACCAATACAAGTGACTCCGAATCTGCATCCAAGGTTTCAACCCGTTTTGTGGCTTCCAACGAAGAGGAAATTCCGGATCTCCATTCAGGCGGTCCCCAAGGTGAGGTTAGAAAGCTTAAATATATTCTGAAAGTGTTCTGGGAAAATGAAGCTGACAATGCTGGAGATTATCAGCTTATTCCTGTTGCACAGCTTGAGAGGACAAGGGATGGAATAGAGCTCTCCCAAAAGTTTATTCCGCCTTCACTTACACTAGGGAGCCATGACCTTCTTTACGCTGTGATTAAGGAAATCAGGGATCAACTTGCATCCCGTAGTCGCCAGTTAGAAGGATATAAACGGCAAAGAGGTGTACAAACTGCTGAGTTTGGTTCGCGTGATGTTTCCTATCTTCTCGCCCTTCGATCAATAAACCGCTTTGTACCACTACTCTTCCATTATACAGAAGCAAGACAGGTGCATCCTTGGTTTGTTTTTGGTTTACTACGACAACTTATTGGTGAACTGTCATCTTTCAGTGAAAATGTTACTGTCTTGGGAGAGTCGGAAATCGATAATGTTCCTCTGTTGGCAGAGTATAATCACAGAAATCTTAGTGAATGTTTCTCCTCTGCTCATTTGCTGATCCTTAAATTGCTGGACGAAATAACGGCAGGCCCTGAGTATGTTGTCCCACTTCACTATGATGGCACGTACTTTACCAGCGAAATGAAGCCGGCCCATTTTGGGCATAAGAACAGATTCTTTTTAGTTCTGCGTACGGAGGATGACCCTAAGAGTATCGTGTCAATGGTGGGAGCTTTATCAAAGCTCAGTTCTCGTGGTCATCTCCCTTTACTGATTGCACGTGCACTTCCGGGAGTAGGACTGGAGCATTTGCCGAATCCTCCTCAGGAGTTGCCTCGTCGTGCCTTTTCAATCTACTTCGCGGTAGACAGTCACTGTGAGCAGTGGGCTCTGGTCGAAAAAGGCAATAATATTGCTTTTTACTGGGACAACGCTCCGGAAGATCTTGAAGCTGAATTGATGATTGTTTCGAGGTCCTGATTCAACTTACTCAAATGATTGGAGACGTAAATGAAGCTTGTCGATTGTTTTATGCCACTGATTGGGTTTGTTGCACATTTTCGAAAAAATGTAGTTGAAACGCAACCTGAGTTTCAGCAGGTCAAGGGATATATTACTCAACTAATTGCCAAGAGCGAGGAATGTGTAAAGAAGAGCAGTATTTCGCAGACGGAATATGATCAAGCTCGTTTTATAGTATGTGCCTGGATTGACGAAAATATTCTCAGTTCTAATTGGAAAGAGAAACAGCAATGGCAAAAAGAGCAGTTGCAAAGAATATTTTACAATACAACAGATGCGGGAGTTGAGGTCTTTGAAAGACTGAATCAGCTAGATTACCACCAGAATGAAGTACGGGAAATTTTTTACCTCTGTCTCTCACTCGGATTTAAGGGAAGATTTGTTAATCAGGGAGATGAATTCCTGCTTGAGCAGTTAAAGTCATCAAACTTGAAGCTGCTTATCGGAAACGACTCTGGATTACGATCTCTGGAAACTGGAGATTTTTTTCCTGAAGCCTATCCACTGCAAACGGGTGAAGTGACTCAACAAGAAAAACCACGATTTTCAATAATGATAATTTTAGCAATCTTGGGGCCTGTACTGCTTTTTTTAATTTTGTTCCTCATTTATCGGTTCACCCTCGGTAGTATTGCCAGCAAACTATTTTAACAGAGGATACTGCTTTGAAAGATAATATACTAAAAATATTGAAATATTTTCTTATTGTGCTTTCAGTTGTTCTCGTGATTCTTTTTCTGCTTGGGCTTGTCTTCCTGATGAACTGGCCATGGTGGGTAAGTATTTTTTTAGTATTGGGGGCCATTGGAATATTCATTGGCTGTTTGTTCCTGAGAAAACTGTTGCTAAGAAGAAAAGAACAGCAGTTTGTCCAGGATGTTATTGAAGCAGACAATAGCCGTATGAGTACCCTTGCGGACAGTGAACGGAGCCAGCACAAGGAACTCCAGGCAAAATGGAAAGAGGCTGTTGATACACTGCGAAAATCGCATTTGAGAAAACAAGGGAACCCTCTCTACGTACTGCCGTGGTATCTGGTCATGGGTGAGAGTGGTTCCGGGAAATCAACGGCCATAAGCAGTGCAAGATTAAACTCTCCTTTTGCAGAGGTTCATCATGTGTCAGGAGTTTCAGGAACAAGAAACTGTGATTGGTGGTTCTTTGATGAGGCCATAATTTTAGATACCGCCGGTCGCTATGCAATGCCTGTTGACTCCGGCAGAGATAATGACGAATGGCAAAAATTTCTGTCCCAGTTATTAAAGTACCGGAAAAAAGAGCCTATTCATGGGCTCATTATGACTGTTGCTGCGGATAAAATTTTGGGGGGAAGTCCGGAGATTCTTCAAAAGGATGGTCTTCAACTTCGTCGGAGAATTGATGAACTCATGAGAGTGTTGGGTATCAAGTTCCCGGTTTACGTGTTGGTAACAAAATGTGACCTTATTCAGGGAATGACCCAGTTCAGTGAGCAACTTTCCGAGTCAGCCCTGAAGCAGCCCATGGGATATGTAAACCAGGATGTTTCAAAGGATGTATCCGGTTTTATCAATATTGCGGTTTCTACCCTCTTGGAGCGGTTAAAAAAATTAAGACTTCTGATGCTCAACAAGCAGGAAAAAGTAATTGCAGGTTCGGACATCCTTCTTTTCCCGGATGAGTTCGCAAACTTGAAATCAGGACTTCAGACCTTCATTACCGCTGCGTTCCAGGAATCTCGCTATCAGGATACTCCATTTCTTCGTGGAGTTTTCTTCAGCAGCGGTAAGCAAGAAGGTACACCATTTTCCCATTTTTTGAATAGTCTTGGCCTTGTAAGTGATCGTGACGTTTTACCGGGCACGAGTAAAGGACTGTTTCTACATGATTTCTTTGATAAAGTGCTTCCAAGGGACAGAAAGCTCTTCGCACCGACTACACGCGTGAAGGAGTGGCAGTCCCTGACAAAAAACCTTGGTCTGACATCCTGGATAATTGTCTGGATTGCTCTTTCAGGGCTTCTCAGTTACTCCTTTGTGAAAAACATGGCAACTATTAGAACAGCGTCTGGCGTTATTGCGAAAGCTCCTGAACTTAGAGGTGATTTTGTTTCTGACATTTCAACTATGGATCAGTACAGACAGATGATCATGAGTGTTGAGCTTCAGAACAAAAATTGGTGGATACCGAGATTTTGGCTAAACGAATGTATCAAGGTCGAAGATGGTTTGAAGATGAAATATTGCAAACAGTTTCAAGACCGGTTTCTGGTCTCATTTGATAAAAACATGAATGAAGTTATTGCGGGATTCTCAACAGCCACTCCTGATGATTTGATGGGTCAATATATTGTGCATCTTGCGAGAAGAATAAATTTATTAAAAGCCAGGCTTGAAGGTGGTGGGATGGGTACCCTTTCTGCCAAACCACTTCCCTCCTATGTGCTTTCGTCTGTTCCTAATCCCGATGAAGTGGAAAATGTCAAAAAATTTGGCAAGCAGTATTTGAATTACCTCGTATGGCGGGTTGATAGTAACGATCTTTCCCGTGAAATATCAGTTCTCCAGGGGATGTTGCAACGTTGCCTTACCATTAAAGGTGCTAATCTACATTGGCTGCCAGATTGGATAAATCGTCAGGGTGTAGCACCTCCATTGACATTACAGACGTTCTGGGGTGGAACTCGTGCTGCAAAGGATGAAATTGTCATTCCACCGGCATTCACTCGCAAAGGAAAAGAAATTGCGACGGTGTTCCAGGGTGAATTAAAAAGTGCCATTTCAAATTCTGATTTGGTGGACCGTGAAAGTGAAAGCTTTAACAATTGGTATAGAGGAAACTGTTTTAATACCTGGGCTCAATTTGCCTATGTCTTCCCACGGGGCGAGGAGCGTCTGAACGGTGCCAAGGAGTGGCGGGTTGTTGCGGAAACAATGGCAACCGACCAGGGGCCGTATTTCGCATTTTTTAGCAAAGTTGCTTCTGAACTCGAAGCTTTCGGCAATCCGGGAGCGCTTCCACCTGTCCTGCAACAGATAGTTAAGTATCAGGTATACAAGACTGCCGGACCAGTTGCCGGTGTAGCCGGCAAAGCAGTTGATGAAGGTAAGAAAATGGCTGAAAAAGTAAATTCACTTATTGGAAGGCAGTCCAATACAGTTGCTGCGGTACCTGGTGAGTCGCAAACCGCAGCAGCAAAGGCTGTTCAGGAATATCAGGGGGCGCTTGCAGCTATAACACCCGTGGCTAAATCCAAAACTCAGGCGTATCAGCTTGCTCTCCAAGTTTTCTCTGAAGATCCGGTAGCCAGTAAGTCTCCTTTTTACGTTGCAGCTGACGCCTCACAGAGGTTGAACGGTTCAATTACAAATGGAAAAGCTGATGACAGTTTTATACGTCTGCAAAGTGGCCCACTGGCGTTTCTTTGGAACTTTTCGCGTATGGAAACAGCATGTGTAATCCAGTCTCAATGGGAGGAGAAGGTTCTTAAAGAGGCCCAGGGGGCTTCTGATCCGCAGGTATTACAGTACCTTGTCGGGCAGGACGGGCCTGTCTGGAAGTTTGTAAATGGTTCGTTGGCTCCCTTTCATGGCTGGTCACCTCAAAAAGGTTATTATTCAAAGGTTGCGCTTGGTGGTGGGATTACTTTTGAACCTGCATTTTTTACCTTTCTGGCCAAAGGGACAAAAGCCAAGATCATGGCGAGTAAACCGCCATCTGCTCCAAAGCAAAACAATGGCTTTACCATTAAGGGGCTCCCAACGGATGCAAATGCTGATGCCAAAATCAAGCCTCAAAGTACACGGCTTGAGTTGCAATGCTCGACCGGTCCCCAGATCATTGAAAATATGAATTACCCGGTAAGCAAGACTTTCAACTGGAACCAGGAAGTGTGCGGTGATGTTACTTTCCAGATTGATATCGGCGAACTTGTACTTTCAAAGCAATATCCAGGTGCTCAAGGTTTTCCTGCATTTGTGAAGGATTTTCAGGGGGGGCGCCACACATTTTACCCACAGGACTTTCCAAGGGAGAAAGCTGCGCTCGAAAGAATGGGAGTCCGTTTTATCCGGGCAAATTATCAGTTCAGTGGCATCCTTGATTCGGTCGGCCAAAATGGTGGTACTGCTCCCGGAGCAATGACAGATCAGATTCCCCGTGTGATTACCAAGTGCTGGGACTAAAAAAATCGGAAAGAATTTGGAATTGGTTTGCTGAAGGGAAACATCCTTGTGCAAAGGACTATTTCAGGATCGGCGTCGATTTTCCACTTGCCCGGATTTTTTCCCGGTGGGTCGAGTGTGGTTTTAACCAATGTGATCAAAGGCGATGCGCAGTCTCTGAACCGGTTTTCTGGCGTTTTTGGGCCAGAGGCGGTGTACGAGAATCAATAGTATGTGGCATTGTTTGTGACAGTAAAGACAGTATCGGCAGATCATTCCCTTTTCTTGTCATGGGGAGTGGCCCAATGAATGAGTTGCTTGAGAGATGGGATTCGGTGCCATTCGTCCTTGATGAAACCTGGCAGTCCATGGAGGCACTTTCGATATCTTGTTTTTCATCACTTGACGGCCTTAAATCAAAGTTTAAAGACTCTTTACACCCGTGGAACAAAAATATCACTCTTCTCGCTCCTGAAGTGGATATTGGTATTGCGCAATGCGGATCACAAAGCAGTTTAAAAACATTAAAAGAGCAAATTACACTTTCACACGGGAACGATTCAAATCTTGTAGTGATTGAGTTGGGAAATTCTGAATTCGAGCAGAAAAACCCTTCGATAGAAACTCATACTGCGGTAAAGGCTTTGGTAAATGATCTTCCGAGTTCAGTTTTTATTAGTGGTTCGGTTGATAAAACAAGGATGTTCTTTTTTTTTAGACCACTGGTATTATCCGACTTTGGAGTGCTTTGGTCGGCAAATCCGAATAAAGAGAGCGGAATGGCACTATGAACCCAACAGAATTGATAAAGGCGGGCAAACTGACAGAAGCTCGGGCACACCTTATAGGCGAAGTAAAAGCTTCACCCGGCAATAGCGAGTCCCGAATGCTTCTGGTCAAGGTACTAGTTTTTCTTGGAGAGTGGGATAAGGTGCTGGTGCACCTCGATATTTTAAAAGTTAATGAGAGTGGCACTACTCCTGAAATTGCCTTTGTACGTACTCTGGTTGAGGCAGAAAAAAAACGTCTTGAAGTGTTACAAAATAAAACGGTTCCTGATTTCATGACAGATCCACCTGCTATCCTTGGAGAATTTCTTTCGGCCAGAGAGAAACTTTTTCAAGGGAATGCAGCTGAGTTTTCAAAGTTGCTTTCCGAAATGGAAGATTCTCAAGTCACTCTTTCAGGGACGGTGAACGGTGTCCCTTTTGAGGGAATCTCCGACTTGGACGCTACTCTGTTTCCATTTTTGGAAGCCTTTATCCATGATCGCTATATCTGGATTCCTTTTACCGCAATACGAGAATTTTCCGCTCAGCCCCCGCTTTCTTTGCTTGACCTGGTTTGGACACGGGCAAGAATAGTTACCTGGGACGGATTGACCACCGACTGTATTCTTCCCGTGCTTTATCCTGGTTCCGGATTACATCAGGATGACACTATCCGTCTTGGCAGGGTTACTGATTGGGTTGATCTGGCTGGAGGATATTCGCGAGGTGTGGGGCAACATATTTTGAATTTTGGGGATGAGGAGAAGGGTTTACTTGAAATTCACGAGTTGACCATTGATGCCTCGAAACAGGAGCGAAGCGAATGACAATTTCAATTGATAAAGAATCTGTTCTTGCTGCCCTCTCAGGAGAAAACCCTTGCGGAGAATATCTGTATTACAGTGCAACCTATGATGAAATAAAAAAGGCACGGCGGGCCGATGATCCAGCTTTTGCGCGTGATGGTGATGATAAGCCGAAGGAATCGGAGTGGCAGAAGGTAATTACGCTTTGTGTCTCTACACTTTCAGAAAAATCGAAGGATCTTCAGATTGCAGCATGGCTTTCCGAAGCTCTGACGATTAAAGAAGGTTTTCAAGGTTTGGCCATTGGGATGGAAATTCTTGAAGGTCTGGTAAACAGATATTGGGAAAATGTCTATCCACTTGTTGAAGATGATGACTATGATGGCCGGGCGGCACCTTTCGAATTTCTCAACGAAAAAATATCTCTTTGTGTGCGTCACATCCCATTAACTGACCCAAGGACAACTCCGGGTTTCGGTCTGTTTAAATGGAAAGAATCCCGAGATGTTGGCTATGAATCTGATGCAAAGAGGAATCTGCGGGAAGAGTTGCTTTCTGAGGGTAAAATTTCCGCGGAGCAGTTTGATATCTCTATTACTAAATCATCAGTCGCTTTTTACAAAAGCCTGGGAGAAACCATTTCGAACTGTCTCGAATCATTTAAGTCGCTTGAACTAGCTGTTGATGCCAAATTTGGTGCACACTCCCCAAGACTTTCCGATCTGGGCCAGACAATTGAAGAATGCCATAGACTGGTATTTAAAATAGGTCGTGATCAAAAAGGGTTGAAAGAGGTGTCAGAAGAATCCACCGACACGGATGAAACGGCAAGACAGTTATCGACTGAAAATGTATCGGATTTTGGTGGAGAAACTACCACCAATACACCCGTGGCCGCTTCCTCTCAAAATTTTGCGATGCCATTGAATAGTTCCAGTGCTGATTTGCAGGAGACACAGATATGGAGTGAGGCTCTGAGGATTTTACAGAACGGTGGATTCAAAAAGGCACTTGAACTACTTCTTTCTGCTGCCACCAGTCAGGCATCCGAGCGCGGACGCTGCCGATATCGCTTTCTTGTGGCAAAACTCTGCCTTAAGGCGGGGCAACCGGAGCTGGCACGGCCAATTATTGAACAACTGAATACCATGGTGATTGATCTTCAGTTGGAAAAGTGGGAATCACCATTCTGGATTTCCGAAATTCTTGAAGCCTTGTACCAGTGTCTCACTACGGGGGAGGATGCTGATGACGAGGCTGGGAGGGCGAAGGAGCTTTTTAAGAAAATATGTACGATGGATGTCACAAAAGCGCTGAAATAAAACTGAAAGGAGGAGAGAAACATGGCAGGAAAATCAAGTTTGCAGCACAAGTTGGACAGGGTACGGGCGCCACGAGTTCAGATTACGTACGATGTTGAAATTGGCGGTGCAATGGAAATGAAGGAAATACCCTTTGTTGTCGGGGTGTTATCTGATCTTTCCGGAAAACCTGACGAACCGCTTCCCAAAGTAAAAGATCGTAAATTTGTTGAAATTGACCGTGACAACTTCAACAATGTCCTCGCGGCAATGAAGCCACGTGTGGCCTTCAAGGTTGACAATAAACTGGTCAATGATGATTCAAAGATCGCAGTGGAGCTTCGATTTAAAAATATGGATGACTTTCACCCCGAACAGATTGTCCAACAGGTTGAGCCACTTAAAAAACTGGTTGAAACCAGACGTCGCCTTTCGGATCTTCTTAACAAGTTGGATGGCAATGACAGGCTTGACGAACTGCTTCAGGACGCGATCTCCAGTACTGAAGCTTTGCAAAAACTTGGTAACGAGGCAGGTGTTTCGGCGGTAAAAGAAACTGAATCTACTGAATAATTCGGAGGGAAAAATGGCTGAACTTGAAAAAGAGCAATTGCAGGAAGGACTACAGGAAGTGGCAGGTGAAACTTCACTGCTGGATCAGATAATCCAGGAAGGTCGTTTGGCCCGCGATGACAATCAAAAGGGCTGGGCGAGAGATATTCTGGGTGAATTTGTAAAACAGATCATGGAAGGCGCCGTGGTTATTTCCAAAGATACGGAGCTGATGATCAACTCAAGAATCGCCCAGATAGATCGTCTCATCTCCCGTCAGTTAAATGAAATATTACATCATCCGGACTTTCAGCAGATTGAAGCCGCCTGGAGGGGGCTGGAGTACCTGGTTCAGCAGAGCGAAACGGGTGACATGCTCAAAATCAGAGTGATGAATATCTCCAAAAAAGATCTGCTGAAAGATATGGAGAAAGCCAGTGAGTTTGATCAGTCTACGTTATTCAAAAAAATCTATGAAGAAGAATTCGGACAGTTCGGTGGTGCTTCATACGGTGCGCTAATCGGTGACTATCATTTCAGCAATTCTCCACAGGATCTCACTCTTTTGGAAAAAGTATCTGAAGTTGCAGCTGCGGCCCATGCACCATTTATTTCCGGAGCAGCTCCAACAATGTTTAACTGGGATAGCTTTACCGAGCTGAGCGCACCTCGTGATCTGGCAAAAATCTTCCAGAGTGTCGAATATGCCAAATGGAAATCATTCCGTGATTCCGAGGATGCCAGATATGTTGCTCTCGCATTACCTCACATTTTAATGCGTCTACCCTATGGCAATGCAAATGTGCCCGTAGAATCATTCGCTTTTGAAGAGGATGTTGATGGTACCAATCATGATAAGTATCTATGGGGTAACGCTGCCTATGCCCTTGGCACCAGATTGACCGACGCCTTCTCAAAGTATCACTGGTGCGCTGCTATACGTGGTGTAGAGGGTGGAGGGCTTGTTCAGGGATTGCCGGTACATACGTTCAAAACTGATGAAGGTGATGTAGCATTGAAGTGCCCTACAGAGATTGCAATCACAGACCGGCGTGAAAAAGAATTTGCTGACCTTGGCTTTGTTCCGCTCGTGCACTGCAAAAATACTGACTATGCTGCTTTCTTCAGTACCCAAACTGCAAACAAGGCAAAAACGTACTCTTCAGATGACGCCAGTTCTAATGCGAAACTCTCATCGCAGCTTCAGTACATGTTGGCGATTTCTCGTTTTGCCCATTACCTCAAATCAATGATGCGTGACAAAATCGGAAGTTTTATGACCCGCAAGGAGGCCGAAGACTTCCTGAATCGATGGATTGCCAAGTTTGTACTTCTCGATGAAAATGCAGGCCAGGAAATGAAGGCCCAATATCCGTTGAGTGAAGCGCGGGTAGACGTAAGTGAAATTCCGGGGAAACCCGGAGTATATCGAGCCGTGGCATTTCTGAAGCCCCATTACCAGCTTGACGAGCTTTCAGTATCGCTGAGACTCGTTGCCAATCTCCCTGCGCAGGCAGGTTGATGTTAACGTCTTAACACAAAAGGGGGTGAGGTAAAACTCAGCATGCAACCTTTCGGCAATGGCGATGTAACAATTATTCAACAGGTCTTTCAGAGACCAATCTAAAGGAGGCTTATTATGGCTGTAGACATGTTCCTTAAAGTTGATGGTATTAAAGGTGAATCTCACGACGATAAGCACAAGGACGAAATCGACATCCTTGCCTGGAGCTGGGGTGCTTCCCAGTCAGGAAATGCCCAATCGGGTGGTGGAGGCGGTGCAGGAAAGGTCAATGTACAAGACATTAGCATCACAAAATATGTTGACAAATCCTCACCACTTATTTTCAAAGCGTGCTGCAACGGTCAGCACATCAAGGAATTAAATCTTGTCGTCCGGAAGGCTGGAGAGAAACCATTGGAATATCTTAAAATAAAGATGTCTGACTGTCTCGTCTCTTCAGTTTCTACTGGTGGTTCCGGTGGGCAGGACAGGCTGACGGAAAACGTATCCGTCAACTTTGCAAAGTTTCAGATCACCTATACGGCTCAGGATGAAAAGGGAGGGGCCGCCGGTGAAGTGCCCTTTGCCTTTGATATCAAATCTAATAAGGTCTGCTAGGGTACGGACGCGTGCAGCCCTCAATACTGGACAGGCTTATCGATCTGGACCCCGGTGTGTCTCGTGAGCCTGTCCAGTACCGGCAGATGTCTTACAACCAGATGAAATCTGCCGTTGCCCGTGATCTGGAAAATCTTCTCAATACTAAATGTTTTTCTCCGGAAATTCCGGAGGGGTTCAAAGAGTTAAGCCGATCTGTTTTTGTTTATGGACTCTCTGATTTTACTTCAAAAAATCCGGGAAGTCCTTCAGTCAGGACTGAATTGCGGCAGGAGATTGAAAAGGCGGTTCAGATATTTGAACCGAGGTTGCATAACGTTTCAGTAAGAATTGAAGAGACCGAAGAAAATGGGCGTCGGCTCCGGTTTAAAATTAGTGCGCTTCTGCTCATGGATCAGGAAGCGGAACCGGTCAGCTTTGATACCCTTTTAGATATCAACAGGGGAGAATACTCCGTACCCAAATAGAAATTTGTTGCGGTTCCAGAGCAACTGGGAATGTTTATGGCTGACGATCTGCTGCACTACTATGAACGGGAACTTTCTTTTATCCGTGAGATGGGAGAGGAGTTTTCCCGTAAATATCCGAAAATTGCGGGGAGGCTGCAATTAGATGCAGACAAGTGTGAAGATCCTCACACGGAGCGTCTGATAGAAGCTTTTTCACTGCTGTGCGGAAGAATCCATAAAAAGATTGATGATCATTTTCCTGAAATTACGGAATCATTGTTCCAGGTTCTCTATCCCCACTATGTTGCTCCGATTCCCTCCATGTCCGTTGTCTCTTTTGAAGGATTGAAACAGGCAATTCCTCCGACCGGTTACCTGATAGACAAAAATACGGTACTCTTCTCAAAACCGGTCAACGGTTTTCCGTGCCAGTTTTCGACCGGTTATCCCATCACACTCTGGCCGATCGAAGTAACTTCGTGCATGATTTCTGATGTGAAAAAGCCGATCGCTCATGCACAGGAGACGCTGGTTCTCAAGTTAAACACTGCGAATAATCTGTCTTTTTCGCAGATCCAATGTAAAAATCTCAGATTTTTCATCAACGGATCTCCCCAATATGCGTATCATCTCTATGAATTCATTCTTAATAATGTGTGTCACGCCGAGCTTTCCTGGACTAACCGACAGGGAATAAAGGAGTCGTATACGCTTAATTCCGGTGATATACGCCCTGTTGGTTTTGAACCCGATGAAACGCTTGTACCGTTTGATGGCCGAACTTATTCCGGTTATCAGCTCCTTTTTGAATATTTCTGTTTTCCGGAAAAATTTCTTTTTTTTGACATATTTGGGTTTGATAAGCTCATTGGAAGGAATATCCAAAGTGAAGTAGAAATTTTACTTTACTTCGACAAGGCGACCAAATCAAATCTGATCGTCACAAAGGAAACCTTCTGTCTCAGCGCCACACCGGTCATTAATATTTTCAAGAAAACAGCAGAACCCATTTACGTTGATCAGGAGCAGGTCCAGTACATGGTCATACCCGACCTGAGACGTTCGGGAGCAACGGAAATATTTATGGTTGACCGGGTAGTTTCCACAGCTATCGGTTCAGATAAAGAAACCGTCTATCGCCCTTTTTATTCCCTCGATCATCATGCAGAGGAATCGGGGCGCAGTGCCGCCAGAGCTTATTGGCATACAAAAAGACAGTCCTCCGGTAAAGATGGTGATGATGGTACCGATGTCTACCTCTCCTTTGTGGATCTTGATTTCAACCCATCTGATCCCGGTTCTGCAGTGGTACATGTTCATGTGACCTGCACAAATCGTGACCTCCCTTCAAGGATTCCTATTGGCGACCCTTCGGGAGACTTCGAAACAGAGTTGTCCGCCCCTATTTCAGCAATCAGATGTTTGGTAAAACCGACAGTACCTCGTAGGCCGACTCTGGGTGGAGATTTGCAATGGCGGTTGATTTCGCATCTCTCTCTTAACTATTTGTCAATAGTTCAAGGGAAAGGCGAGGCACTGAAAGAAATCCTTAAATTGTATGATTTTGACAATTCACCGGCAACAAGGCAGTTGATAAACGGTATCGTATCACTACGCTCGGAACATATCACCAAGCGGATAGGTTCTTCGTTCTGTCGTGGGGTACAGATCATCATAACTTTTGATGAAGAAAAATATGTAGGGACCGGTCTTTATCTTTTTGCCAGCATCATTGAACGGTTTCTGGGGCAATATGTTTCTATAAACTCTTTTGTCAGGCTTGTAGCAGAAACACTTCAGAGAAAGGAACGGTTTAAGGAATGGGCTCCGAGAAACGGACAGAGAGTACTCCTGTAAAAGAGCGGCTCTATAATGAGTTTTACCGGTTCTCATTTTATCAGGCCGTATCGTTATTGGAGCGTCTTGCGTCAGGGCGGAAAAAAGTCGGCGAGGAGTTGAGCCCGGGTAGGGAACCGGTGAGGTTTTCAGTAATACCCGGTTTTTCGTTCCCTGCCAGCGACATTAGCAGTCTTGATATAGCTGAAGGAGAGACGCAGCCGGTTCTTGAGGTTGCTTTTCTTGGCTTGATTGGACCTTCCGGTGTGTTACCTTACTGGTATAATGAGCTTGCCGCAGAGAGGAGGAGTCAAAAAGATACTGCTCTGACAGCTTTTTTTGACATATTCCACCACCGTTTGCTGTCGTTGTTCTACCTTGCGTGGAAAAAGTATCATTTTCAAAATAGTTACCGCCCTGATGCCAAAGACCGCTTTTCATTTTATCTAAAAAGTCTCATTGGCCTGGGTACAGTAGGGCTGTCTGAAAATCTCGGACTTCCCGCCGAGGCTCCCATGCATTTCGGCGGCCTCCTTTCCCGGAGAACTCCAACTGTTTCAGCAGTAAGTTCTTCAGTCAGTTATTATTTCGAAGTTGATGCCTGTATAGACCAATTTGTCAGTCGTTTAATAACTCTTTGTCAGGAAGATCGGACGGCAATAGGAAAGGCTAACAGCCGACTGGGAGTTGATACGGTTTTTGGCAGCCAGATCTGGGAAAATCAGACGATGTTCCGCCTTAATCTTGGGCCAATGCCGTTCAAGGTGTACACACGGTTCCTGCCCGGAGGTGACAAACTTGTTTCAGTGTTTTCTTTTGTAAAATACCAGGTGGGGATTGAATACGAATTTGATGTTCGTGTCATACTAAAGAGGGAGGATGCTCCGTCCTGTCGGTTAGGTGGTGCGAGTGCTGACGGGACGCGACTCGGCTGGACAACCTGGTTGAAATCGCCCTCAATTCCTCTTAAGGCAGACCCTTTTGCAACCTTTCAGGAATCGGACGCTGTCGGTAATGGATAGTGGTAACTAACACATTATGAGATGAAATCAATAATCAGGAGGCCTACAATATGGCAAAATCCAACCTCAAATCGCTGATCGGAAAGCTGAATGAACCCTGCCGGATTGCTTTGGAACAGGCTGCAGGCCTTTGTCTTTCTCAGACTCACTACGAGATCGATATTGAACATTTCCTGCTCAAGCTCCTTGATATTCAAAACAGCGATCTGCATAAGATCCTCCGCTATTTTGAAATCAACGAGAGCCGTTTTCGCAATGATCTGACCAGGGCCATAGAGGGCTTCAAAACCGGAAATGCCAGAACTCCTGCGCTCTCGCCACGGATTCCAAAAATGATTCAAGAAGGATGGCTGATTGCATCTGTTGATTTCCAGACTGCCAGCGTCCGCTCGGGACATATAATCCTCGGTCTGCTTTCCGACGAAGATATGGCCCGGATGATGGTAACCAGTTCTGATACCTTCAAAAAAATGTCACAAGAGACACTGTCCCAGCACCTGAACGATCTGACCTCAGGGTCAGTGGAAGAAACTGCGGTTTCAGGAGCGACCCGTCAACTATCTGAGGGTGATGGTAAGCCATCAGCGCCCGCAGGAACCAAGGCTCTTGATCAGTACACGATCAACCTGACGGAGAAAGCCCGCAAGGGTGAAATTGATCCGGTGCTTGGACGCGATTTCGAGGTCCGTCAGATGGCGGATATTTTGATCCGTCGCCGCCAGAACAACCCTATCCTGACTGGTGAAGCTGGCGTCGGAAAAACTGCGGTTGTTGAAGGTTTTGCCCTGAAGATTATCGAGGGTGATGTGCCGCCGCCGCTGCGCAATGTTGAAATCCGCACTCTGGACTTGGGTCTACTCCAGGCAGGCGCCGGTATCAAAGGGGAATTTGAAAACCGACTGAAGTCGGTGATAGGTGAGGTAAAAGCTTCCCCCGTACCGATTATCCTTTTTATCGATGAAGCTCACACCCTGATCGGCGCCGGAGGCGGAGCAGGCACAAGCGATGCAGCCAATCTTTTGAAACCGGCCCTTGCTCGGGGAGAGTTGCGAACGATTGCCGCTACCACTTGGGCTGAGTACAAAAAATACTTCGAGAAAGATGCCGCTCTGGCCCGTCGCTTTCAGGTAGTTAAAGTAGAGGAGCCCGATGAAGAAAAAGCGACCATGATGATGCGAGCTATTGCTCCGTTCCTCGAGAAGCATCACCAGGTCATGATCAGTGATGAAGCGATCCATGATTCTGTGCGCCTTTCCCATCGTTATCTGCCGGCGCGGCAGTTGCCGGACAAGTCGGTATCAGTTCTGGATACCGCCTGTGCCCGGATCGCCATCGGCATTTCAACCAGCCCGCCTGAAATAGAAGATACAATCCGGCGTATTGCTCAAATTGAGCGGGAAACCAAGATCCTGGATCGCGAGACCGTGATTGGCTTCGATCATTCTCTGCGACTTGAAAAACTGCTGCGTGAAAAAGAAGATACTACTTCGCTCCTTGAATCCTTGAACAGCCGATGGGAGCAGGAAAAAGAGATCGCCGCGCGCATCAGCACCTTCCGCAAGGAATTGCAAGAACTGCATGCATTGAATTCCGCCGATGAGAAAATTCCCGCTCTGAAGGAGGAGTTGAAGAAAGCCGAGGCTGAACTGGTTGCAGCCCAGGGAAATTCACCGCTGGTCCAGACTGCAGTTACCTCACAGACCATCTCGGAAGTCATCTCCGGTTGGACCGGTATTCCGACCGGTCGCATGCTGGCGGATGAAATAAATACTGTGCTCAACATGGACAAACTGCTCGGAGAGAGGATCATCGGCCAGGAACATGCCCTGTCAGCCATTGCCCAGATGGTTCAGACCGCCCATGCCGGTATCGAGGACCCTAACAAACCGACTGCCGTATTCATGTTCGCCGGTCCAAGCGGCGTCGGCAAGACTGAAACCGCCCTGGCGCTTTCGGAGCTGCTTTACGGTGGCGATGACAACGTCATAACTATCAACATGTCCGAATATCAGGAGGCTCATAATGTATCGCTTCTCAAAGGCTCACCCCCCGGTTATGTCGGTTATGGCGAAGGCGGAGTGTTGACTGAAGCGGTTCGTAAACGCCCCTACAGTGTCGTTCTACTGGATGAAGTGGAAAAGGCGCACCCGGATGTCATGGAGATTTTCTTTCAGGTTTTTGATAAAGGAACCCTTGAAGATGGTGAGGGGCGCAAGATTGATTTCAGAAATACCTTGATTATTCTTACGTCCAACCTGGGTACCGACCTGATTATGAAGGTTTGTGCCGATGAGGAAACCATGCCGAGTTGGCAGGGATTATCCGAAATGCTCCGTCCTGAATTACTGAAAAAATTCAAGCCGGCCTTCCTTGGTCGCATGAAGATCGTGCCGTACTACCCTATATCGGACAAAATCATGCGTGCGATTGTTAAGCTCAAGCTTGGAAGAATTGCCAAGCGCATGCTGGAGAACCGCAACATCATCTTTACCTTTGAAGAGGCGTTGATTGACAATATTGCCGGCCGCTGCAAAGAGGTCGACAGCGGCGCGCGTAATGCCGACCACATCCTGACCAACACGCTACTTCCGGAGATGTCTCGGGAGATTCTGTCACGGATGGCGGTTGGTGAGCAGATTAAAGAGGTGAAGGTTTCGTTGAGTGGCGATGGGTTCGGGTTTGAGGTGGTTTGATGTATAATGACATATTTAAAGCTGACAAAAAAATATCTAATAAACAATCATATTTTAAGAATAAGGAGTACGTATGCCAAAAGCTATTGTAAAAATAGGTGGATTTGGGGTTAATTTATCAAAAATTAAACCAGGAATTGAGTTTGGATCACTGTTTATCGACAAACCTGAACAGATATATCGATTTGGTAAATTTGGTAAGTCTGATGATTCAATTGTGCAAGCAGAGTTTCTTTATACTGACCCATTTGAAATAAGCGAGTCGATTTTTGACAGAGCTGGTAGTTTGGATAAATGGCTTTGTGAGTTTAGTTTTACAGAAGCGGCCAGCCCTTTTGGTGCTGATGCTAAGTTGACTATGAGTTTTTCAGCAGGACAAATGCAGTTAAAAGTTTCGACTGTTGTAGTAAAAGCATATGGATACTCATCAGATGCAATCAAGTTTTCTGGATTGTTAAATTATGTTGGTACACAAAATGATACTAATAAAAAAGATAGTGATGATGAGAGATATTCACTCTCAACTTTGTTTGGCTAATTGTTGGGATGTTTATTTTATAAGCATCATAAAAGGGGGGAATAAATGTAAATGGGCTTGCAAAGCCGCAATAGCTGATGTGGTATTTAGCGATGCCATTAAAACTGCGACTACATACATTAGCTTTTTTTATCACGTAATCGTGGTGCAGCGATGCAGTTTGATGGCAGATCTTAAATACCGCTATTCACATATGTTAACAGATGAACGCTGAAGAAGAGGTACGTATGTATTTCAAAAAGAGCAACTATAAATCTCATTCAGATAATGACCTGTCAAAGGAAATAACTTGGGCGCAGAGGCAGGTGCACTATGCTTTTGAATCTCGGAGAAAAGCATCAAACCAAACATCAGAAGCAGGTCTTTTGACACTTGATGAAAATGTAGCTTTCGCTGAATGTTATTTGAATGAATTATTAGCAGAACAACAACTTCGGATCAATACTGGTCTCAAAATTCCGGATCCAGTGCAACCCAAAAAAACGGTAATAAAATTGCAAAATGCCCCAAAGGTTGCTCAACCGAACCCAAGTAAACGTGTCCATCCTTCATATTCAGTTGATGAAGAAACTGAGAGACCGCCGATTATTGTGTTTGATAGAGGTGTCCCGCGTGCGTGGAGGCCAGGTGATCCCATTTACTGACAAAGTTGTAACAGAGTTGTACCGCAAAATTGAAATTCTGACCAGAAAATGAATGGATCGATGATGTGAGGTTTGCAAGGTTGCTAATTTAGTATTTTACCATGCCAAGAAACATCGACTACATAGCCCAGCGCTTTTAATTAATTAATCCTGTGTTGGAATGCCGGGTAAGAATGAAACACCGGCTTAAAATTAGTAGCCGGTAAAGCAGTTTGCGCAACACAAAAACGAACTTTAGAGTCGGTATTTGGGATCTTTAAATCTGTTATGGATTTTCGTTCGTTCCTGTTACGCGGGGTTTGAGGCTGCGTTGGACGAATGGGATCTTGTTTACGTGTTCTGGAACATAAAACGGCCACATGTTCTGGCAAAATCGATTGAGGGAGAGCAAAAACAATATCAAACACAAATAATCGACAGAAAACACATGAATCTGATGATTCAGTAGCAGATGTACTTAGCTATTATTAAAAAAGTACGTCTGGATCAGTTCATGACTTCAAGCTCAGGTCCGACATACTCCTAGTCAAAAAAAGAAATTTCCTATCCTTAGGTGGCGGGTAATGTTATGCGCAGAATCATTCTTAAGTTCATGCTGTTGATTGCAATCCTGGTTGCATTGTCAATTCCGACGCTGGTTGGTGCGGCGGATCAGGCGGTCAAAGACGCAAACGTTGATAAAATAGGCATATACCATGCGATTTTGATAGGCATCAGCAAGTACAATAATTTCGATCGCCTTGATTCCCCGATCTCTGATGTCGAAGAGCTGGGCAAGATTCTGACGAAAGATTACGGTTTCCAGGATGTTATTTATATTACGGACAAATCAGATATCAAGCCGACGGCATCCAATATCATCAAAACAATTAGCGATAAGGCGGAAAGCCTGACCGAAAACGACAACCTTCTCATCTACTACGCCGGACATGGTAATCTGAAAGAAAAAACCAAGGCGGGATACTGGATTCCGATCGACGGGAAAGCCGACGATGTCTCGACCTGGATAGACCATCGCCAGGTTACTGACTTTCTTGAATCGGAAAACTTTAAGATCAAGAACTTTCTGCTGGTTGCCGACAGCTGTTACAGTGGACAGATGAAATCGCGCAGCATTAAGATAACCAAGGGCAACGACGTTATTGAAATGGGACTGAAGCCATCCCGCGAACTGATTACCTCCGGCGGGGTCGAGGCGGTCACCGATGCGGTGAAAGGAAGCCAGCACAGCCTGTTTGCCCATTATTTCCTCGAAGCGCTGAAAGACAACAAGAACCGGTATATTGACGCAGCCAGCCTCGTGGACCAGAAAGTAATCCCCAAAGTCAAGGAACTTGGCAAGCAGACCCCCCAACATTCACGGTTTGTAACGGCAATGGATAAGGACGGTTTCTTCGTACTGACCAAGTTGGGCGCGGCGCTTCCGAAAACCAAAGTGGAAGAGATCTCCGACCAGATTGCGGCGCTCAACGCAAGAATCGTCGAGCAGGACAAGATCCTTGCTAGAGAACGCAATGAACGGGTCCTTATTGAAAAAAATAATGAAGAGCTGAGAAAGCAGTTTGAATTGGCAAAAGACGAGCTTGAAGTAAATAAGGGACTTGGAATTTACTGAATTACCGTTTATACTGTTTTCATACTGCAAAGGAGGAGGAACTGCATATGAAAACATCGACAATTGTTCGGAATGGGATTTCGGAAGATTTGGTGAATTTGGTTTCTCGCTTGGTTGATTTGATTCCATGGCCAGAGCGTCGGCGAGCGATGGGAGATGCGACACTGGTGTTACTGGACGGCAAGCATCGTGTAGCGGAGGACGTTTTTGGTTGGGGTCGGTCAGTTGTGCAAGTTGGCATCAATGAATTTAAAACCGGCATTTCATGCGTGAATGACCTATCCACACGGATTAAGCCGAAAACAGAAGAGAAGAATCCGGAACTGCTTATTGAAATACACAACATCATGGAACCGCATAGCGAAGCAGACTCTCATCTTCGCACGACCTTGCTGCACACAAATATGACGGCCAAAACAGTATACGATGTTCTTATTGAGAAGGGGTGGTCAGCAGAATCATTACCGACTGTGCGCACAATTTCTAACATCCTGCTTCGGCAAAACTACCAATTGCGCACTGTGGCGAAAACCAAAGTGCAAAAAAAACAGCGGAAACCGACGACATCTTTGACAACGTCTGGCAGGTAAATGCTCAGACTGACGCTGATCCGGAGACCATGAGGATCAGTATAGACACAAAGGCAACCATAAATGTTGGTGAATATTCCAGAGGCGGTCAGTCGCGTGGGGTAGAGGCAGTCCAGGCACTGGACCATGATATGTGCCCCAAGGTGAAGTTGGTTCCTGGCGGCATCCTGGAACCGGTTACCGGCAGGTCATTTCTGTTTTTTGGCACCAGCTACAAAACCAGCGACTTCATTGTTGACGGTCTTTATCTCTGGTGGGAGGCGAGAAAGCAGGAACTTTGTGATCTGAAACAACTGGTCATTAATGTTGATAACGGACCAGAATGCAGCGGACGGCGGACGCAGTTTCTATTGCGCTTAACAGAATTCGCCGACGAGACCGGACTTTGTATCAGAATTATCCTAAAAACGGCTGTTGACCTTGCATAAATGGTGTAACATACTGACATGGTACACATTATACTGTCAGGAGGGCTCACCAAATGGGTGAACAGGATATTCAGGTTTTTGATAGTAGTTCACGTGTTGCCGTTGATACCTTTGCTGGTCGCATTCACATCGAATGGGATCACAATGCAGCAGTCACCCCGATGGGGCAGCTACCGTTTTTTATTGAGTTCATGAAAGCGAGCGGCCTTTATGATTCTTTTCTGGCAGACTGTCCGCTTTGCTATACGAGCCCGAATGCGCCAAACATCAAGGATGTTCTGGGTACCATCGTTTTGTCGATTCTTGCCGGACATAAACGGTATTCTCACGTTACTACCATCCGCACCGACCAGGTCAATCCTGAACTCTTAGGGATGACAGCAGTTGCCAGCGAAGACTCAGTCCGGCGGGCATTCACCCTTGTGGATGAAAAAGTGGCTACAGACTGGCTTGATCGGCACTTGGCCCAAAGTACTCGTCCTGTGCTTGGTCTTGCACCGTGGATATTGGACACAGACAACACGGTCAAACCGCTATACGGAAAGCAGGAAGGGGCCGTTGTAAGCTACAATCCCAAGAAGCCTGGGCGCCCTTCCCATTCGTACCACAGCTACTTCATGGCCAACACCCGCATGGCTCTTGGCGTAGAAGTGGAAGCCGGTGATAAGCATACCGGCAAGCATGTTGCTGTCGGGCTTTGGAAATATCTGGATTCATTGCCAAGGGAGCTTTGGCCGGTTTTTATCCGAGGTGACGTTTCGTTTGGCTCGGAA
>JBMOEI010000053.1:0-31352 GCA_049318985.1 Desulfuromonadaceae bacterium | reverse complement strand
GGTGGGTAAACCTGAATTCAGAAAAACGGGTCAACACATTACTGGTGGTGGCATTGCATTCTGCTCTTTTCCTGCTGATACATACACTGCAGCAAGTTCAAGTTTTGTTTTTGAGCGGGCAGGATCTGCGGTAACCGCCTGTTGCAGATACCGCTCGGCATCCTCAAACTTATTGGAAACAGCACTGGCAACCCCCATGATTTCAAGGCCATCAGCGCTGCCGGGATGCTTGGCAAGGTACTGTTCACCAAGCTTGAGAGCTTCTGCCGGTTTCTTCGATGCATTTAAAACAGCAGCCAACTCAAGAAGCACTTCATCCCGTAATGGATTCTGCTTCAGAACCTTGGTAAATTCCTTTTCAGCCTGTTCATTCTTACCCAGCTTCGCGTAGCACCTGCCGAGCTGAAAGCGAGCGTCAAGGTAGTTTTCGTCTTTCTCCAGGGCACTCTTAAAGAGGACAACAGCACCACTTGGATTTGCTGCCGCCAACTGTTTTACTCCTTCAGCATATAAGTCCTCTTTCGTTTTGCCTCCACATCCGGAAAGAACCATTACAACCAGTAACATCAAAACCACTCTGTACATTTTGAGTTCCTCCATCGGTATCGCGCTTACAAACGAGATATATAATTATTTATAATTAAAAAAATGTCTAATAAAATTTGCCTGAATATACCGTGCAGATCCAGTGTTGTAAAGAATTAACTTACTTTATATATCCTGGAATTCCAGCCCATCAACTATTTCCGTTATTTACCTTGATACATAAGACTACTTCAGCCCTGACTTTTTTCATAGATAGCAGCGATACTGTCTTTAATCTCGTTAAAAGCGGTCAGAATCCCGGGATCAAAATGCTGCGGCATGGTTCTGCCATCGCCATTCATCAGGATTGAGCAGGTTTTGGCGTGATCAAAAGCCGGCTTATAGACCCTGCAGTTGCGCAGAGCGTCATACTGATCAACCAGCATGACGATTCGCCCCTCCAGTGGTGTTTCTTCGCCTTTTAAGCCGAACGGGTAGCCACTGCCATCCCAGCGTTCATGGTGAGTTGCTGCAATTATAGCCCCCATATTGAGCATTCTGTACGGAGACCCTTTCAGAATACGCTCGCCGATAGTCGTGTGCTGTTTAATAATGGTAAACTCCTCAGTTGTCAGTGGGCCCGGCTTGAGAAGAATTGAATCAGGTATGCCTATTTTTCCGACGTCATGCATGGCACTGGCGACCGAAATGTCGTTCACAAAAGCGTCATCCATGTTCAGATGAAGGGCAAGGCATCTGGCATACATGCCAACCCGCGTGATATGCATGCCGGTATCTTCATCGCGAAGTTCGGCGGCGGCAGTCAGCCGTTCGATAATCTCTCTGCTCATGTGGGTGATTTCACCCAGCGCCGCATTGAGTTCAGCGGTTCTGACCTCAACTGTATGCTCCAGTTCCGCTTTGTAGTTTCTTTCAATTTGAGTCAATCGTTTGAAATTAACCCCTTTTTCGACCGTATGTATCAAGGCTGGAGGGCGGTATGGCTTGATTATAAAATCAAACGCTCCCTTCTGAATAGCCCTGACAGCGACATCCAGATCAGCATAGGCCGTCATCAGGACGACGGGCGTTTCCTTATCAAGAAAACGGATCTTTTCCAATAATTCAAGCCCGTCCATAATCGGCATATTGATATCGGTCAGCACCAGATCAACCGGTTCCATGACAAACTGTCTGACAGCTTCCTGTCCGTTAGAAAAGGCCCGCACTGAAAACCCGTATTCTGTCAGCAGAGAGGTAACACTCTCAAGAACAAAACGATCATCGTCAACAACAAATATTCTCCCGCCGCTGTTATTACTCATTGTCAAGTACCTCACGAATTTTCATCAGCAGATCTTTCGGCGTAAATGGTTTTGCCAGGAAATTAAACCCCTCCTCCATGACCCCCTGACTGGCCACGACGTCTTTAGCATAGCCGCTGCAAAACAGAACCCGGATAGTTGGGGCATCACTCCGTATGGCATTAAGTACATCCATGCCGTTCATTTTTGGCATTATTACATCAAGGATCACCAGGCGGATCCTCTCTTTCTGCTCATGGAACTTCTCTACAGCATCTTCACCATCTACCGCTTCAATTACCACATAACCGAATTCTTCCAGTATCTCCCTGCCAAGGTCACGGGTCGTCTTGTCGTCTTCAGCCAGCAGGATACAATCTCTTCCCTGAACAGGTGTCATCTGCTCTTCAATTTTTTCCTCTATAGTATCGGGAGCAGAATTCAGCAGCGGCAGATATACCTGAAAAACAGTACCCTGACCAATGGTGCTGTGACAGGTGGCATAGCCGTTATGCTCCTTGACTATACCGTATACGATTGAAAGTCCTAATCCTGTCCCCTTGCCAATCTCTTTGGTTGTATAAAAAGGTTCAAAAATATGTTTTACGACATCTTCATCCATACCTTGACCGTTGTCACTGCAGGTGAGAAGGGCATACCTGCCCGGCTTGCCAAATCCTTTGGCAAGAACAAAATCAGAGTTGATAGTTACCGCTTCCGTGGTGATCACAAAAGAGCCACCCTGCGGCATAGCATCGCGGGCGTTGGTTGCTATATTCATCAGAACCTGTTCTATCCGGCCGCTGTCTGCCAAAACGGGCAGGTGTTGGGAATCGAGTTTTATTTCGAGATGGATTTCTTCGCTGATGAGGTGCGATAACAGCTGATGAACACGGTTGATTATTTCATTCAGGTCGACTGAGACCCTATTGGAAGTCAGCTTGCGACTGAACGCCAGCAATCCCTGGGTCAGAGTGGCTCCCCGCTCGGCAGTGGCAGTTATCTGCCCGGCACTTTTTTTCAGTGGACTTCCGTCCGGCAGCTTAAGCTGAATAATGCTGGCATACCCGACAATCGCAGTGAGAATATTGTTGAAATCATGAGCTATACCACCGGCCAACTGGCCGACAGCATCCATTTTCTGCGAATGGCGCAACTGCGCTTCCAGCTGTTTCCGCTCGGTAATATCTTCCTTAATGGCAATAAAATGGGTGATGGTGCCATCATCATCACGAATCGGGGCGATGAGCGCCTGCTCCCAGTAAAGTTCACCATTTTTTTTGCGGTTATGAAATTCCCCACGCCATTCACCGCCGGCAAGAATTGTATGCCACAATTTATGGTATTGCTCGCTGTTGGTCTCTCCTGTTTTAAGAAAACGGGGATTCTGGCCTGTAACTTCCGCACAGCTGTAGCCGGTCAACTCGGTAAAATGGGGATTTACGTATTCAATGTTACCTGAAATATCAGTAATAATAATTGAAGCCGGACTCTGTTCCACGGCAACCGAAAGCTTCCGCAGGTTTTCCTCTATCCGCCTCCTCTCCGATAATTCATATTGTGATGCTTCGTTCAGCCGCGCATTTTCGAGTGCCAGCGAAGCCAATTCCCCAAACTGCTCCAACGCCCGCATCTGTTGTTCACTAAAAAACGCACCCTTCTCTATAAAAACCAGGCCGAGTACGCCGACCACTTCCTCACCGGCTTTGATAGGCACTCCAGCCATGGCATGCAGAATGTTGCGATCAACTGCCGGCAGGCGCCCCTCCCAGAGATTGTAATCAGCAACAGTGAGCGACCCGCCTGAATCCCATACTTTACCGCAAATGCCTTCTCCAGGCTTGATCGGATCATGTGTCAGCGCTTCATAAATCCCGCTCTGATACACCATATTCATCTCGGTCTTGCCGGCATTAACCAGATAGAGGAAGCAGTGTTCTGTCCCGACCAACCTGCCGGAACGAAGCACTATCGCCTGAAGAACGCTGGCGACATCAAGTCGTGTAATCAAGCCAAGTGTGGTTTCGTGCAGTGCCTGCAGGTATTCGTTCTGGCGGTGCAGCAGTTCATCAGCATGGACATGTTTTTCGAGTTCCTCTTCCAGTAGTGAACGTTGCCGGTCTGTTTCACGGATAAGCCCGTTAAAAGCGTGCCCCAGTGTAGTGATTTCCTTCTCCCCCAGCACCGTCAACAGGCGGTCGTCGCCGCTCTTGCCGGGCAACTCTTCCACATGGGTGGTAAGCTGGATAATCGGGTCGGTCAGATGCTTGAGATAGCGGCGCATAAACAAAAACATCGCCACTGCCAGTAACGGGATGGCAATCAAAAATAAATTTCTGATCCGGTATACCGGCTGATATGCTTCAGCGATCGGGTAATTGGCACCGATTATCCACTCCTTTGACTTCAATTGCTTGAATGTTGTCAAGGTTTTCAGGCCGCGGGAGTTTACGGTTTCCCCGGTCCCTTCAAAACCGCTCAAAGCACGATCCAGCAAAAGGTTTGCTCCAACCGGAATATCCTGCTTCATAATCCGGTTCTTATCAGGATGAACAATCATTGTCCGTTTATAATCGAAGAGAAACAGGTAGCCGGTCTGGCCGATCTTACGCCTGTTGATCCCTCCCGGAAAATTACTCCCTGTCAGATCAATACTGCCGCACAGCACGGCCGCAACTGTGCCGTTACGGTCAAAAACCGGGGCAGTCAGCATAATGGCAGGATGTTTGTGAGATTGAGAAGAAATATATGGGTCAGATATGTGGGGCGCCTTGGTCGCAAAGGTTATTTTAAGATAATCCCGGTAAGAAAAATCCTGTCCGGTGCGGGAAGTCCCCAAGGGGAGTTCGGCAACAATACGGCCGTTGGCGTCGAACAGAAACACCCCGTTATCAAAAAAACCGGTTGATTCAGTTCGCTCCATAAGGAATGCCAGGGCCTCATCGGGATTGTCAAGCAGGGTGAGTGATGTTTTTTTAGCAAGTGCAAGCAGAGGCTTCTGAGCGTCCACAAGTCCCCGGTCAATTTCTTCCGCAATAGTGGAGACTATCTGGTACTGCTGACTGGAAACGGATTCTTTGAGAGAGCTCTGCAGCAGATGCAGCATCAGGAACAACAGACAAAACAGCGCAACCGTAATGGTCAAAGGGAAAAGGAGAGTAGCTTTTATTTTCAGGTTAAATCGAGGCATGAACGGACCCGTTCCACGATACAGGTGATAAAAGTGATCCCGACGATACCATATTTTTAGAGAATTACTTATATCAAATTATGGGACCACTCATAAATTTTACCGAAATATCCATCTGACTGTTTTTACCGTGGCAGTGCAGATGTATGTGCCAACTTTTCTTTGGACAAGAGCCGGTCCATA
The DNA here is from genome assembly GCA_049318985.1 of Desulfuromonadaceae bacterium. Lineage (GTDB taxonomy): Bacteria > Desulfobacterota > Desulfuromonadia > Geobacterales > Pseudopelobacteraceae > JACRCG01. Next base: position 26,150 of record JBMOEI010000053.1, on the reverse strand, counting down.
CAGTAGTATGGCACGATTTTTAACGGCATAAAAGGAGCACATGGGTGGATAAACTCATCATAGAAGGTGGAAAAAAACTTAAGGGTGACGTTACCGTCAGCGGCTCCAAAAACGCCTCACTCCCTATCTTTGTCGCGACTATTCTGGCTCCCGGCATCAACCAGATAAGCAATGTGCCGTTTCTGCGTGACATCAATACTACCATTAAAGTATTGGAGTCACTCGGCGCACACGTCGATGGCAATGGCAATATCGTCCGGATTGACACAACAAACATCTCCAGCCATGAAGCAACCTACGATCTGGTAAAAACCATGCGTGCCTCGGTTTTGGTACTTGGTCCGCTACTGGCACGCTTCGGCACGGCGCGGGTCTCACTCCCCGGCGGCTGCGCCATCGGGGCCCGGCCGATCAACCTGCATCTCAAAGGACTGAAGGCGCTCGGTGCCGAAATAGTTCTGGAGCATGGCTACGTTGAGGCGCGCTGCAAACGCTTGAAAGGGGCCCGCATCAATTTTGACGTTTCAACAGTGGGGGGGACCGAGCACCTGATGATGGCGGCCGCCACAGCCAAAGGCGAAACGGTCCTGGAAAACTCGGCGCGCGAGCCCGAAATTGTTGATCTCGCCAACTACCTTAACCGCATGGGGGCAAAGATCGAAGGGGCCGGAACCGATACCATCTCCATCCAGGGAGTCACGGAACTCTCTGCCGCCAGCTATGAAGTCATGCCGGATCGCATCGAAGCCGGCACCTTTATGATTGCCGCCGCCATGACCGGCGGAGATATAAGAATCCACCGCATGAAGCTGGAGCACCTCGATGCACTGGCGTTCAAGATGCAGGATGCCGGAGTTGAGATAACCAGTCGGGATGGCGTTGTCCGGGTCAGGGGGCCGAAAAAGATCGGGAGCGTCAATATAAAAACCCGCCCCTATCCCGGCTTCCCCACCGACATGCAGGCCCAGTTTATGGCGATGATGTGTATAGCTGACGGTGCCAGTGTTATTTCGGAGAATATTTTTGAAAACCGCTTTATGCATGTTTCAGAACTACAGCGTTTTGGTGCCGACATCACCATCGAAGGCAATATCTCCACCGTCAAGGGAGTAAAAAAACTCTCCGGAGCCCCGGTCATGGCCACCGACCTGCGGGCATCTGCGTCACTCATTCTGGCCGGACTGGCGGCGGAAGGGACGACTGAGGTCACCCGTATCTATCATCTGGATCGCGGCTACGAATCAATCGAAAAAAAGCTTGCCGGACTCGGCGCGGATATCGTGAGAGTAAAAGAATGAGCGACTGGATTACCATTGCGATCCCGAAAGGGCGGATTCTGGAAGAGTCGGTCGAGATGTTCGGACAGATCGGCATTGACTGCCGGGAGCTGCTCTCCGACTCCCGCAAGCTGATTTTTGAAAACCGTGAGCAGCGGATGCGTTATATGATTGTACGGGCGACAGACGTCCCGACCTACGTGGAATACGGCAGTGCCGACCTTGGTATCGTCGGCAAAGACACATTGATGGAACAGTGCAGGGATGTCTATGAACCGCTCGACCTGAAATTCGGCTACTGCCGTATGATGGTTGCCGAACCGGCAAACCGCGCCCAAACAGGTGATCCTTCCTGTTGGTCGCATATTCGGATTGCCACGAAATACCCGCATGTGACGGAAAACTATTTTGCCTCGAAAGGGGTGCAGGTAGAAATCATCAAACTGTATGGTTCAATCGAACTGGCACCACTGGTCGGCCTCTCCGACCGGATTGTTGACCTCGTTTCAACGGGAGAAACGATGCGGCAGAATGGCCTCGTCGAGGTAGAAACCATCGCCGAAATCACGACCCGTCTCATCGTTAACCGGGCGAGCCTGAAAACGAAGAACGCCCGTATTTCTCAGATAATTCAGGGGCTGGAGCGACTGCTCCAGTCGCACTGAGCAAGGTGTGCCATAATGCTTTTTCTTGATATGAATGATTCCGGGTTTGATCAGAAATTTTCCTCTATTTTGTCGCGTGGAGAAGAGAGCGGCCGCAAAGTTGAACAGGTCGTGCTCGGTATTATTGCCGATGTCCGCACACGGGGCGATGATGCAGTCCTGGAACTGAGCCGCCGTTTCGACCGTGTGGAAACTGAATCCGTTGCCGATCTTGAAGTTTCTGCTGCCGAAATTGAAGCGGCTTTCGCCCTCGTTTCCGCCGAAGATACCGCTGCGCTCCAGTTGGCAGTGGCACGCGTCACCCGTTTCCATGAGAAGCAGAAGCAGCAGACGTGGCTTTCCACTGAAGAGCCGGACATCATGCTGGGGCAGAAGGTCACGCCGCTGTCACGGGTCGGAATCTACGTTCCCGGCGGCAAAGCCAGCTATCCGAGCAGCGTGATTATGAACGCCGTTCCGGCCCGCGTGGCGGGGGTTGGCGAAATCATCATGGTAGCCCCCTCCCCCGGCGGCGAGTTCAGCCCCCACGTTCTGGTGGCGGCGAGTCTCTCCGGTGTAGACCGGATCTTCCGTATCGGCGGTGCGCAGGCTGTCGCCGCGCTGGCGTACGGAACCGCAACTATTCCACGTGTCGACAAGATTACCGGGCCGGGAAACATCTATGTTGCCACCGCAAAAAAGCTGGTGTTCGGACAGGTCGGCATTGACATGATCGCCGGGCCGAGTGAAATTCTGGTCATCAATGACGGCAGCGGCAATCCGGCGCATATCGCCGCAGACCTCCTCTCTCAGGCTGAGCATGATGAGCTGGCGTCATCAATTCTGATAACTACCGACCGGTCATTCGCAGAAAAAGTTGCGGCAGAAGTGGAGCGCCAGTTGGCGACGCTTTCCCGCGAAAAAATCGCCCGGGCATCATGGGAAAAATATGGCGCGATTATTGTGGCTGACACGTTGGCTGAAGTGATTGCCTTCTCGAACCGCATTGCCCCGGAACATCTGGAACTGGCGGTGGCAGACCCGTTTGCCATCCTGTCGCAGATAACCAACGCCGGGGCAATTTTTATGGGGCACTGGACCCCCGAGGCGGCGGGAGACTATCTGGCCGGACCGAATCACACACTGCCGACCGGCGGTACGTCCCGTTTTTTCTCACCGCTCTCTGTCGATGACTTTGTGAAAAAATCTTCGATCGTCTATTTTTCGCAGGGCGGCCTGGAGCGTCTCGGAAAGGATATCGTCAGGATCGCTGAACTGGAAGGATTGGAAGCGCATGGACGTTCGGTAACAATCAGACAGGAGAAAATAGCGTGACGTACCTTCGCCCCGACATAGCAGCCATGAAAGGTTACGTCCCCGGTTTTCAGCCGGACGATGTGGCATCGTGGATCAAATTGAATACCAACGAGAACCCCTACCCGCCATCGCCACATGTGGTTGCAGCGATATTGGCAGAGGTAGGAACTGACGGGGCATCACTGCGCACGTATCCAAGCGCATCAAGCCGGAAGCTGCGAGAAGCCGCGGCTGAACTGTACGGCTTTGACCCCTCATGGATCATCATGGCGAACGGCTCTGATGAAGTACTCAATAATCTTATCAGGGCCTGCGTCGGCCAGGGTCAGGATGTCGGTTATGTCCATCCCTCCTACTCCTATTACTCCACGCTTGCCGAAATTCAGGGTGCGCATGTCTGCACCTACAGCTTGACCGGTTCGTTCAGGATTGAAGCATTCCCCGAACAGTATCACGGCAAGGTGTTCTTTCTGACCACTCCCAACTCGCCGCTCGGGTTCGCATTTCCACCGGCATATATCGAAGAGCTGGCACAGAAGTGCGGCGGACTGCTGGTAATTGACGAGGCGTATGCCGACTTTGCTGATTGGAACGCTCTCGAACTGGTGAAAAAGTACGAAAATGTTGTCGTCACCCGGACCCTGTCAAAGAGCTATGCCCTTGCGGGTATGCGTCTCGGGCTGGCAATTGCCCGACCTGAAATCATCGCCGCACTGGACAAAATCCGCGATCATTACAACCTTGATCGACTGGCTCAGGCAGCCTGTGTTGCCGCACTTCAGGACCAGACCTATTTCCGTGAATCGTGCCGCAAAATCATCGATACCCGCGAGTGGTTTTCCGCAAAGTTGACTGCAATCGGCTATAGCGTCATACCATCGCAGGGAAATTTCGTTTTTGCCTCCCCGCCGGATAAAAACGGCAAACGAGTGTATGACGCTTTATATGAGAGAAAAATTCTGGTACGCCTGCTCTCTGATCCGCTTCTCGCTCATGGTCTCAGGATTTCAATCGGAACCCGGGAAGAGATGGAAAAAACTTTTTTAGCGCTGTCGGAAATCGGATAACTGTAACGAGGAGATACCATGTCACGGACTGCCACTATCGAACGGATTACGCAAGAAACAAAAATCAAGCTATCTCTGACAATTGACGGATCGGGTAAAGCTACCATCTGTACTTCGGTACCGTTTCTCGACCATATGCTCAATCTCTTTGCCCGCCACGGGCTTTTCGACGTAAACGTCGAAGCCTGCGGCGACATTGACATTGATTTTCACCATACGGTTGAAGATATCGGTATTGTGTTAGGAGAGGCGTTCAAGCAGGCTCTGGGAGATAAGAAAGGTATCCGGCGCTATGGCCAGGCTTCGGTTCCGATGGATGAAACATTGGCAAGTGTCGCTGTTGACATATCCGGGAGACCATATCTTGTCTATCATGTCAACCTGCCAAAGGTGAAAATCGGGGAATTTGACGTAGAACTGGCACGGGAATTTTTTCAGGCCTTTGTCAACCACTGCGGCCTTAACCTGCATATAAACGTCATGTATGGTGACAATGTGCACCATATCATTGAAGCCTGCTTCAAGGCGTTTGCCCGGGCGCTTGATGCTGCAAGCCAGCTTGACCCGCGTGTTATAGGGGTCATGTCAACAAAAGGGGTCTTGTAACGTAATTATTTAATTTCCTTCAGCAACTCTTTGGCCTTCTTGGCCTCCTCGCTTTTAGGAAAACCCTCCACCAGTTTTTTCAACACAAACCTGGCGCTTTTGGCGTCTTTGATCTCATTGAAGGCCATAGCCTGCTTCAACATGGCGGCAACGACCTTCTCTTTGCCGGGATAATTTTTAATGACATCCTGGTAGGACAGAATTGCCGACTCATAATTTTTTTCACTGTAGTATGTTTCACCAATCCAATAGTGTGCATTTACCGCCAACTCATGCTTCGCGTTTTGCTCAAGAAATTTGGTGAAGAGTTCCCGCGCCGCGACAATTTCACCCGCTTTGAGTGAGTCAAGCCCTTTTGAGTAGAGCGCATCAGGGGTCAAAGGTGCCTCTTCCTTTTTTGCCATAGACACTTCTGTCAATTTTTTTGAAAGAGCATCAATGACCGCCTGCTGTTTCAGAATGCGTTCCTCCAGGGCAATAATACGCTTGTCGGCGTCTTCGCGATACCGGGCAAGATCCTCGGCAGGTTTTTTAACAGAGAGAAGGGTATCGTCAAGTTTGCCATTCAGAGCCTGCATCTCACTTTTAGTGCCGTCAATTGAAGCCTGAATATCGGCTGACATTTTCCGCACTGCAGAGACATCCGCCTTAAAGCCCTTTTCAATAGCCCCGACATTTACCTTTGATTCCTCTCGCATACCTGCAAGGTCTCTGTCCATGGAAAAAAGGCGCGATTTTACCGCATCGACATCATTTCTGACATTATCAAGCGCGGTCTGTGAGGCGCAACCTGACAGACAGAAAGCAAACAACACACCGACAGCAGCATATTTCATAGGTGAACTCCCGTGTCCTAAAATAATTGAGAACTGTATATCATAGAGTGGAACAGGATGACAAGTAGCGACATCCGGTTGACAACTACCGGGGATTTGAAAACAAAAGCACCTGTGCCGCCTTTTTCTTTGCTTTCGGTACTAAAAGAGATATAATCCGCCCGTTTTACACTAATAGCTACAATTAGCATCCTGAAAGGCACTCCATTATCATGAGTACACCGATAAGTAAGAAAATGTTGATTAATGTCATGCACCCGGAGGAGACCCGTGTTGCCATCGTTCACGATGGTCGCCTGATGGAGCTTAACATTGAAATCAGCGGCAAAGAACAGATCAAAGGAAATATTTACAAAGGTGTCGTCCTCCGCGTCGAACCGGGACTTCAGGCCGCTTTTGTCGATATCGGGCGTGCGAAACCGGGTTTTCTTCAGATCGGCGAACTGCATCCCGATTATTTTGAATGGCGTGATGATATTCCGGAGGAGAAGCGCAAACGGTTCCCCCGCATACAAGAGGTACTCCATCGCGGACAGGAACTGTTAGTACAGATCGAGAAGGATGAGCGGGACAACAAGGGCTCTGCACTTACCACGTACATCTCCCTCCCTGGCCGCTATATGGTGATGATGCCTGGAAGTGATTCCAGCGGTATTTCCCGTAAGGTCGAGCAGGAAGGTGCCCGAAAAAAGCTGAAAGAAATTGTTGCCGGTATGGATATTCCGGAGGGCACCGGCTACATCATGCGGACTGAGGCGGTCGGCCGTAGCCCTGAAGAACTTCAGAGGGATTTCACCAACCTGACCGAACTGTACGAATCGATCAAAGAGAAGGCGACCGCTATCAATGGCGCGGGCGAGATTTATCGCGACAGCGGCCTGATCATTCGCACCATACGGGATTATTTTTCGGATGACATTGACGAAGTCCTGGTTGACAGCAAGGACGCCTACCGTGAAGCGAAGGAGTTTTTCCGCGATACCATGCCGGCCGTAGAAAAGCGGGTCAAGTTGCACAAAGAAAAACGACCGATCTTTTCCCGGTTTCAGCTGGAAGAGCAGATCGACCAGATTTATGAAAAACGGGTGCCGCTGCCATCAGGCGGGTCTTTGATTATCGAGCCGACTGAAGCACTCGTCTCGATTGATGTCAATTCAGGGAAATCAAGCGGAGAGAGGGGCATTGAAGATACCGCCTTCAAGGCCAATATGGAGGCTGCCGAGGAGGTCGCCAGGCAACTGCGGCTGCGTGACCTTGGCGGCCTGATTGTTATCGACTTCATAGATATGCGTGAAAATAAACATAACAGCGATGTTGAAAAAACGCTTAAAAACGCCCTTAAAATGGACAAGGCGCGCGTTAATGTCGGTCGTATTTCTCAATTCGGCATCATGGAAATGTCGCGCCAGCGGATTGCCAAAACACTGAATGACGCCATTTATCTCGAATGCCCCCACTGTGAAGGTCGCGGTAAAGTTAAATCTGTTGAAGCGATGGCGGTCTCATTCCTGCGCAAAGTCCATGCTGCCGCTGCCAAGGGAACAGTTGGCGAAGTTCGCGGGGGACTGCCTCTGGAAGTGGCATATTATCTGCTCAACCGTAAAAAACGGGAGTTGACCCAGATTGAAAACGATTATGAGATCGAAGTAACCGTCAAAGGAAAAACATCTTTCCTGCTCAATCAGCTGGAGCTTGAAATAGTAAAGCGTGAGATACCGCATCTTGAGGATGTTCTCAAGAGTGAAGCGGAGGCTGAGGAAGCGCACAAAACCATCGTTCCACGCGTTCACGCACCCCTTATTGTCGCAGATGAAGAGCCGAATAATGAAGCGGGCGGACCTGCCGAGGGGGCAAAAAAACGTAAACGGCGTAAAAAGAAGAAAAAATCTGCCGGCGACCTCCATGTCGATACGACCGGTACCGACCAGACCGATACCGAACCGGAGCAGGGTGACGCGACTCTGACAGAGGAAGTTTCTGAGCCTGAAGAAGTCTCATCACCAGACATCGAGGAGAGTACCGGAGAGTCAGCCCTGAAACCGAAAAAGCGTAAGCGGAAGAAGAAAAAATCTGCCGGTGGCCTCCACCCCGATACGACTGAAACCGACCAGACCGACGCTGAACCGGAGCAGAGCGACCCTGCTCTGGCAGAGGACGCTTCTGAAGGGGACGAGGTATCCCCTCCTGACAGTGAGGAGAGTACTGCAGATTCGACTCTGAAACCGAAAAAGCGTAAACGGCGGCGCAGTCGCAGCAAAACCCACAAAACCCCGGAAGGCTCCGCAGAGGATGCTGCAGCCGGAGCAACACCTGCACGCGAAACGTTGGATGCCGTAGCCCCGGATGTTGCCCTGCCGGAGGAGCCCCCGACACCAGCCAAACCAAAACGTACCCGGACAGCACGCAAGAACAGTACGGAAGATGCGGTCGAAAGCCAGTCACCTTCTGAGCCGGCTCTGCCCGAGGCACCGCCGTTCATTTCAGAACCTCTTCCGGTACAAAAGAAACCGCGACGGGCCGCTCCTAAAAAAGAAGCCGCACCGGCAGTCCTAACGGCACCGGAAACCGAAACCGTTCCAGCCAGGCCGGCTGGCCGGCCACGGCGCAAGAAAAAGGATGATGAAATCCAGTAAGTCACACTCTCACAAGGCAGTGTCCCAAGGGAAATTTTATATGCGTAAATCAGTACATTACATTGTAGCGCTTCTTTTTGCTGCCTGCATTGCCGCGTGCGGCGGTAGCGGAAACAATACGGCTGCAACCCAAATCTATAGCCAGCCAGCCCATACCCTGCCGTCACTCCCGCTCCCGCCAAACACGCCTATGGGTGGGACGATTCAAGGAACATCACTCGTTCTTGGCAACGTGGTAACAACTTTTGCAGGCAGTGCAGGGATTGCCGGCTGGCTAGATGCCACTGGCGCTAACTCCAGGTTTTATCATCCAACTGATATTACGACCAACGGAGTAAATTTTTACGTCGCAGATTATTGGAATAATGCGGTCCGTCAGGTAACCCCCGGAGGCATTGTTACAACTTTGCCAATTGGATTCAACCGGCCTTCAAGCGTCACAACATACGGTGGGTATCTCTACGTCACGGATTCAGGCTCCAATGCGATCCGCATCATCGAAATTGCCACAAATGCGGTTACGACAATTGGCAGCTCAAGTAGCCTGGCCGGTTCGGTTGATTCAACCAATCCAGCCGATGCCCGTTTTTTCATTCCCATCGGCATCACGACCGACGGCTTCGATCTCTTCGTTACAGATTCCGGCAACCACACCATACGCCGTATAAATATTGCCTCAAAAGCGGTGACCACTTTCGCCGGCATCTCACAATCAAGTGGCGCAACAGACGGAACGCAGGGGGGCGCTCGTTTAAACCGACCGGGCCGCATCACTACCGATGGCGTCAATCTCTTCCTGGCCGACTTCGGTAACCGGTCCATCCGTAAGATTGAAATTCTATCCGGCACGGTTACCACAATAGCCGGCGTTTCAACCCCGGGGGCCCCTGAAAAAATCAGTCAGAGCAACAACGGCACTGCTGATGGGATCGGCACCGCAGCACGCTTCTACCAGCCGAATGGCATTACTACCGATGGTACCTATCTTTATGTCACCGACACATATCAGAACACTGTGCGAAGAGTAGATAAATCTTTCCCCTACACTGTTACGACCATATCCGGCATAGCCAAGGCTTTTTCAGATCCGACTCTTGGTGCCGGTGGCTCTATTGATTCTCCCGGAACACCAAGCTTTTTCTCCCCCGTCGGTATCACAACCGACGGGGTCAGCCTCTTTGTCGCTGACAGCGAAAACAGCACTATTCGTAAAATCCAGTAAGTAATGAGTAAAACCTCTAAAATATCAGTAGATTGTTTTAAGAATACCAGTATCGGAAGCCCCTTTTTTTCTTGACGTACCAGATCGTTACAGATATTTTTACAGGCTTTGTTTTCAGGAATTATTTTTGTTGTGAAAGGTTGAATAACCACTATGGAAGAACTCAGTGAACTCCTGCTTCAAAGGCGCCGCAAAGTTGATGCGCTCTGGGAAGCCGGTATAAATCCCTATCCCAACGACTTTAAGCCGCAACATACTTCGGCAGATATTGTTGCTGCGTACGGACCAATTGAACAACTTGATGCCGCAGATGCCAATATGAGCGTAGCCGGACGTATTCTGGCGCGCAGATCTTTTGGCAAAGCCGCCTTTATTCAGCTTCAGGATCGCAAGGGACGCCTGCAGCTCTACGTCAAAAAAGATGAAATCGGCGAAGAGGCATTTGCTGTTTTTGAAACATTCGACATTGGTGATATTATCGGTGCTGAAGGGTATCCGTTCCGTACCAAGACCGGTGAACTTTCCCTCCATATCCGCACTATACGTTTACTGGTAAAATCGCTCCTGCCGCTGCCGGAAAAATTCCACGGTCTGACTGATGTAGAAACCCGCTACCGCCAGCGCTATGTTGATCTGATCGTTAATCCTGAAGCGCGGGAAATCTTTATAAAGCGCTCCCGTATCGTCAACCTGATCCGCAGCTTCATGACCACCCGGGATTTTCTTGAAGTTGAGACACCGATGATGCACCAGATTCCGGGCGGTGCGACGGCACGTCCGTTTATCACCCACCATAACACTCTCGACATGGAACTGTACCTCAGGGTCGCTCCGGAATTGTACCTGAAGCGTCTCGTTGTCGGCGGCCTCGATCGGGTATTTGAAATCAATCGCAACTTCCGCAATGAGGGGATTTCCGTACGTCACAATCCGGAATTCACCATGATGGAATTCTATCAGGCGTATGCAACGTATGAAGATCTGATGGACTTTACCGAAGAACTGTTCTGCCACGTCGCTCAGGATATTCTCGGCACGCTTGACTTTACCAACCAGGGGCTTGATATCAGTTTTCAGCGTCCCTGGAAGCGCCTGACCGTGCGCGACGCGATTCTGGAGTATGGCGATATCGAGGCACAGCAGCTCGATGATCGTGACCTTGCCCTGATTTACGCCCGCAGCATCGGCCTGGTGCTGCCGGACGGCATAACGTTCGGCAAGCTTTTGATGGAGATTTTCGAAGAGGTGGCTGAACACAAACTGATCCAGCCGGCCTTTATCACCGCCTACCCGACCGAAGTATCGCCGTTGTCACGTAAAAACGACCATAACCCGGAAATTGTTGACCGCTTTGAGCTGATAATCGGTGGGCGTGAAATCGCCAATGCTTTCTCGGAATTGAATGATCCGGTCGACCAGAAAGAACGCTTTCTGGCTCAGGTAGCCGAAAAAGACAAGGGTGACGAAGAGGCGCATTATATGGATGAGGATTATGTCCGCGCCCTCGAGTACGGGCTGCCGCCGACAGCAGGTGAAGGTATCGGCATCGACCGCCTCGTCATGCTGCTGACTGACGCTCCGTCGATCCGGGACGTCATACTGTTTCCGCAGCTGCGCAAGGAAGTCAAATAACTGATGCCTTTTGAACTTTTTATCGGCCTGCGCTATCTGAAAGCAAAACGCAAATCCACCTTCATTTCAATTATCACGTTTATTTCCACCGCCGGTGTAGCCCTCGGCGTTATGGCGCTGATTATTGTGCTGGCGGTTATGACCGGTTTTGAAAATGACCTGAAAGAAAAAATCCTCGGCACAAACGCCCATATAGTCGTTATCAGGAGCGGTGCACCGATGGAGGAATATCGTGCGGTGATTGAAAAGTTGAAGCGGTTTAACGGCGTTCAGGCGGCAACACCCTTTATCTACAATCAGGTCATGCTCTCATCCGGCAAAAACGTCTCCGGTGTTGTTCTCCGTGGCATCGACGTCGCAACCGACCGCCAGGTAACCCGCCTCAGCAAGTCGATTGTTGAGGGAAGTATCGATGTCCTCGAACCTCGTATGGGGCAGGGTGCAGACTCGCTCCCTGGCCTCATGGTGGGAAAAGAGCTGGCAAAACATCTCAACCTGTTTCTGGGTGACAAGGTAAACGTAATTTCGCCGATGGGCAGCATTACTCCGCTTGGAATGATGCCACGCATGAAACCGTTCAGGGTCACCGGAATTTTTAATACCGGCATGTTCGAATATGATTCTACTCTGGCCTACGTCAGCCTTGAACAGGCCCAGCGTTTTTTTGATCTTGGCGATACCGTTACCGGCATTCAGTTGAAAGTTGAGGATGTGTATCACACCGATGAACTGGCCCGCAGTATCAATCGTGAAATGGGGAGTAACTTCTACGCGCGTGACTGGATGCAGATGAACAAGAATATTCTGTTTGCGCTGAAGACGGAAAAAGTCGTCATGTTCATCATTCTGACGCTGATAGTTCTGGTTGCCGCTTTCGGGATCGCTTCAACACTTTTTATGGTCGTCATGGAAAAAACCAGAGATATCGCCATCCTCAAATCAATGGGGGCCACCGCCGCCAGCATCATGAAAATTTTTGTTCTTGAGGGGTTGATAATCGGCATAATCGGCACTGCTGTCGGCGTTGTTTCGGGTCTGCTGATAGCACTCAATCTGGAGCCGATCATTACTCTGATCCAGAAAATCACCGGACAGAATTTTTTCAACAAGGATATCTATTACCTTGACCACTTCCCGTCACTGGTGGTGCCTTCCGATGTTGTCCTTATATCGGTAACGGCGATACTGATCTCGTTTCTCGCGACGCTCTACCCCGCCTGGCAGGCGTCACGGATGCTGCCGGCCGAGGCACTGCGCTATGAGTAATCTCCTTGAGATACGTGGTCTCAGCAAGTCCTACGGGAGCGGTGCCAATACTCTTGAAGTGCTGAGCGGCATTGACCTGGATCTGGAGATCGGCACGACAACAGCCCTTGTCGGGGCCTCCGGTGCCGGGAAGAGCACGTTGATGCACCTTTTGGGGGCTCTCGACCGTCCCACTGCCGGCTCGGTGAGCTTTCGAGGCGAGAACATTTTTAAAAAAAACGAGCGGCAGCTGGCAGCCTTCAGGAATCGGAGCATCGGCTTTGTGTTTCAGTTTCACCACCTGCTGCCCGAATTCACCGCACTCGAAAATGTCATGATGCCGGCGTTGATCGCCCGAGTGCCACGCAGTAACGCCATAGCCATGGCAACTTCTCTGCTGCAGGACGTTGGGCTTGGACAGCGTATGACTCACCGCCCGGGGGAACTATCCGGTGGTGAGCAGCAGCGGGTGGCTATTGCCCGGGCACTGGCACTTGAACCTGAGCTGTTGCTGGCGGATGAACCGACCGGTAATCTTGATATGAAAACAAGCGACAGTATCCATGCCATGCTTGCTGAACTGCAGATCAAAAAGAGACTGACTCTGGTAGTAGTAACCCATAATGAGCGATTGGCAGCAGCTATGGGAACCACCATTCACCTGCTCGATGGTAAAATAGAAAAAACGACCTAATATTCGAGGCACGCATGTCCCGTATTTTACACATAGCACCTGCAGCACTGATCGCATTCATCAGCTGTTCGTCACCCGCCTGCGCTGATGGTGAAAAGCTGGTGGAAATCAGGATTCAGGGGAATCGTCGCATTGAATCGGCGGCAATACTGAATACGGTAAAAATGCGCGCCGGTGACGCCCTTACCGGTGAAAAGACTGACGCGGATATTCGGGCGATTTACAAGCTGGGGCATTTTCAGGATGTCCAGGCCTTGAAAGAGGAGTCGGACAAAGGCGTGGTACTGGTATATCTGGTCCAGGAAAAGGCAATTGTTCGTGAGATTACCTTTGAAGGCAACAAGGAGATCTCAACGGATAAACTGAAGGAAGCGCTTGAGTTCCGCCTTAATTCCGTCTTTTCTGCAAAAGATCTGGCAAAGAGTGTCGTGAAAATTAAAAAACTATATGGCGATGACGGTTATTATCTCGCAGACGTTCAGACAGAGGCAACGAAAACTTCGACAAACGATATGAAAGTTCTTGTCAAAATCGTTGAGGGCGAAAAAATTCTTATTAAAGAGATCAGGCTGGACGGTAACAAGGCATTCAGCAACAGCAAAATCAAAGGGCTCATGGAAACGAAAGAAAAATGGTTCATGTCCTGGTTGACCGGCGCCGGTACCTACAAGGAAGAGGTGCTGAAGAACGATGCCCTGCTGATTACCGACCATTACCTCAATAACGGTTATATCAATATCAAGGTCGGCGAACCGGTGGTAAAATTGAACGAAGCAAAAACGGCACTGAATGTCTCTATCGGTATTACCGAGGGTGAACAGTACCGAATCGGCACCATCGGTTTCAAAGGAGAACTGCTTGATCCGGAAGCGTATCTCCGCACGAAACTGAAAAGTGAACCGGGGATAGTATTCAACCGCTCAATTCTACGCACCGACATCGGCGTACTCACCGACGTGTATGGCGACAAGGGCTATGCCTTTGCCACGATTAATCCTCTGACCCGCCTGGATAACGATAAAAAGACCGTTGATATGACGTTTGACGTTGACAAGGGCGAACTGGTGACGATTGAACGAATCAATATTGCCGGCAATCCCAAAACCCGTGACAAGGTTATCCGCCGGGAAACCCGCGTTACTGAAGGGGGCCTGTACAATTCATCAGGCCTGAAGCGGAGCAAGCAAAACCTGATGAACCTTGGCTTTTTCGAGGAAGCTAACGTTGCTACCGCCAAAGGGAGTGCCAGTAATAAACTTAATGTCAATATTGACGTCAAGGAAAAACCGACCGGAACATTCAGTATCGGCGGTGGTTACAGCTCTTTGGACGGTTTTATCGCCCAGGGTTCCGTACAGCAGGCCAATTTTCTCGGTCTGGGACTGAAGGCAAATCTTTCCGCTTCGCTCGGCGGACAATCGCAGACCTATGCACTTGGCCTGACTGACCCCCATTTCATGGATACCAAATGGACGCTCGGTGGTGACATCTACCGTTCAGAGCGCGAATATACCGATTATTCGCGGAAACTCACCGGTGCGGACATCAAAGGCGGCTATCCGATCAGTGATTCTATCGGCACCTTTATGATGTATAAGTATGAGTTAAAGGACATTTTAAAACCGAGCACCACATATCAGATTCTTAATGATGCCGACGTCAACGGTACATACCCGCTCGGCGAGACAACGACCAGTGCCGTATTCAGCAGCATCACCCACAACAACACTGACTACCGGATGGATCCGTCTATCGGCTTTATCAACTCGATTTCCGCAGAGTACGCCGGCCTGGGAGGCAACAACAAATTCGCCCGTTTTATAACCGATCATACTTATTTTCACCCGGTCTACAAAAAACTGATCGCGTCATCCAAATTAACACTCGGGTATATCGCGGAAGTCGGCCAACTGATCCCGATCGATGAAAAGTTTTATCTCGGAGGCATCGGCTCCCTGCGCGGCTATCAATCCCGCACTGTGTCTCCGACAAGCACCATGTTTGCAAAAGATATTAACGGAAACTATACAAACGAGCGGATATATTTTGGTGGAGAGAAAGAGCTCTTCGGGAATATCGAACTGACCTTTCCACTGATCGCCGAAGCAGGTCTCAAAGGGGTTCTGTTTTTCGACTACGGCAACTCTTTTACGACTGCTTCTGAGGCTTTCCCGCTACTTACGAGCTATGGTTTCGGTATTCGCTGGTCCTCTCCCATCGGGCCGTTACGCCTTGAGTACGGCATACCGCTCACCCCTCGTACAGGAATTGACAGTTCAAGCGGCCGACTTGAATTTTCGATTGGCAGCATGTTTTAAAGAACAAGGGCCTGGTGCCCACCACCAATTAAAGGAGAAGTATTTATGAAGCACATTATTCTGGCAGGTATCGTAGCGGCGTGTCTTGCGGCAACATCTGTTTTTGCAGCAGATCTGAAACTCGGGTATGTTGATATGCAGCGGGCATTGAATGGCTCAGAAGCGGGAAAAGAGGCCAAGGAGCAACTGGCCGTCAAAGTAAAGAATTATCAGGACCAAATCAATGTGAAGCAGGAAGAGCTCAAGAAGCTGAAAGAGGAGTTGGAAAAACAGGGAATGCTGCTTTCCGACTCCGCCCGTGCTTCCAAAGAGAAGGATTATCAGAACAAATTGAAAGAATTTCAACGTTTCACGAAGGATGCTCAGGATGAGTTGCAGGGTAAAGATGAAGAATTCACCCGTAAAATCCTTGAGGGGATGGAAAAAACCATTCAGGCTTTCGGTCGTCAGAACGGGTACAGCTTCATCTTCGTGAAAAATGACAGTTTACTGTTGTTTGCTGATGAAAAGGGTGACCTTACCGAAGAGGTGCTGAAGTTGTTCAATTCCGGCAGAAAGAAGTAACCGATATGACACAACCACGAACAGTTGTAGAAATTGCCCGCTATCTTGGCGGCACTGTGCAGGGAGACGGAACGATACTGATTTCCGGATTGGGAACGCTGGAAGCCGCCGGACCGGACGCGCTGACGTTTCTTGCCAACCCGAGGTATGCGTCCAAAGTTGCCGGGACTTCGGCCGGTGCGGTACTTATGGCGCCGGGTGGCGAACGCTATGGACGTACCGCTATCGAAGTTGCCAACCCGTATCTCGGTTTTGCCAGGCTGCTTACCCTCTTCTACACAAAGCCTCACGAGCCGCTCGGGGTTCTCTCCACAGCGATTGTCGACAGTTCAGCATCACTTGGCGAAGGTGTTACTGTATATCCGGGGGCCTGCATCGGCAGGAATGTTATCGTCGGGAAGCGCTCGGTAATATATTCAGGTGCAGTGCTCTATGACAACGTCACTATCGGCGAAGATTGTATCATCCATGCCAACGTCGTTATTCGCGAACGCTGCCGACTCGGTAATCGCTGCATCATACAACCGGGTGCTGTCATCGGTTCGGACGGCTTCGGCTACGCACCTGACGGCACAGGATACTACCGCATCCCGCAAATCGGCATTGTCGTGCTTGATGATGATGTTGAAATCGGAGCGAACAGCTGCATTGATCGGGCCGCCGTTGAAGTGACCCGGATCAGGAGAGGCACCAAGCTTGATAACCTGGTGCAGATCGCCCACAACTGCGAGATCGGTGAAGATTGTATGATTGTGTCTCAAGTAGGCATATCGGGTAGTGCGAAAATCGGCAATCACGTCACCCTGGCTGGTCAGGTCGGCGTCGCCGGTCATCTTACCATCGGTGACAATGTCCTGGTTGGCGCTCAGTCCGGTGTACCAGGCTCGCTGCCGGCCAATGCCGCCTATAGCGGAACGCCTACCATGCCGCACAAGGAATGGCTGAAATCTTCCATGATAGTGCCACGATTGCCGGAGATGCGAAAAACCGTTGCATCTCTGGAAAAACGTATTGCTCAACTTGAAACCATGCTGAAACAGCCCCCCCAGGAGAACTGACATGCAACTGGATATCAATGAGATTATGAAAATACTCCCGCATCGCTACCCGTTCCTGATGGTTGACCGGATTATTGAAGTCGAACAGGGGCAACGCTGTGTAGGGGTAAAAAATGTTACCATCAACGAGCCGTTTTTTCCGGGACATTTCCCCGGACATCCGGTCATGCCGGGGGTCCTGATCATTGAAGCCATGGCTCAGGTCGCCGGTATCATGGCATACCTCGCTTCCGATGAATCAGCCCGTAACAAGGTAACCTACTTCCTGGCGATCGACAATGCCCGCTTCCGCAAACCGGTATCTCCGGGCGATCAACTGCGAATTGAGGTTACAACGACCATGAATAGAAGAGGAATCTGGGGCGTAGCCGGAAAAGTGCTTGTCGGCTCCACCCTGGTAACCGAAGCCGATCTTAAGGCAACATTTGCGGATTCACCAAAATAATGCATTTTTTCCGATCCTTCCCTGTCGGAGGGGGATTTACAGGAGAAACAACATGATTCACCCGACCGCAGTTATTGACCCAACTGCCATACTTGCCACAGACGTAGAAGTTGCCCCCTATGCCATCATCGGCAGACATGTCACTATCGGCAAGGGAACCTCAATCGGTGCTCATACCGTCATCGGAGACTGGACCGAGATCGGTGAAAATAACCAGATTTACCATCTCGCTTCGGTCGGGCCGGCCCCTCAGGATCTGAAATATCGTGGGGAGGAGTGCTGGACCCGCATCGGGAACAACAACATTGTCCGTGAATTTGCGACGATTCATCGCGGCACGGTTACCGGTATCGGTGAGACGGCCGTAGGAAATAATAACCTGTTCATGGCCTATTCGCACGTGGCTCACGATTGCCGGATCGGCAATAACGTGGTTATGGCAAATGCAGCGACTCTCGCGGGGCATGTCACCGTGGAGGATCATGTTATTCTTGGCGGTCTGGTTGCAGTTCATCAGTTTGTCACGATCGGTATTCACGCCATGGCAGGAGGCGGCACTCTGGTCAGCCTGGATCTGCCTCCCTATCTGATTGCGACGCCAGGGACCGGCGATGCCAGGCTGCGCGGGCTCAATCTGGTCGGGCTCAAACGCCGCGGATTTTCTGATGAGACGATTTCCAAATTGAAGAAGGCGTACAAAGCCCTTTTCATGGCGGATTTGAAACTGGCCGACGCAATAGAGCGCATTAACGCGGAAATCAGCGATTGCCCTGAAGTTGACTATCTGCTGGCATTCATAAAGCGCTCTGAACGAGGAATCTGTAGAGGATGATGTCCAACCATGGCGGGGCTGTTTCAGATCCGCCTGACATTTCCCGGGGTCGGAGAATAATGATCGTTGCCGGAGAAGCCTCCGGAGACATCTATGGAGCCGACCTGGTTCAGAAAGCACTTTCACTTGATTCCGGACTGCATTTCTTCGGCATCGGTGGTTCACGGATGCGTGAGGCGGGCGTGACGACGCTGATCGATTCTGCTGACATGGCGGTGATGGGGTTATTCGAGGTATTCAGGCATTTTGGTGCCATATCCGCCGCATTTCTTACGCTCAAAAAACTTCTGCAGAAAAACCCGCCTGAGCTGCTTCTCCTGATCGACTATCCCGGCTTTAACATCCGTCTGGCAAAAGTGGCAAAAAAGGCCGGGGTGCAAGTTCTTTACTATATCAGCCCCAAGGTGTGGGCCTGGAAAGCAGGACGAATCAGAAAAATTGCTGCTACGGTAAACCGGATGGCGGTGATTTTCCCCTTTGAAGTTCCCTTATATGAAAAAGCGGGAGTGCCGGTCAGCTTTGTCGGCCACCCCATGCTTGACCTCGTAAATGTAGCGATGAGCCGGGAAGAAGCGGCATTAAGTTTTGGCCTGGATCCAGCCGGAAAGACTGTCGGCCTTTTTCCCGGCAGTCGCAGAAGCGAGATAGAGCGGATTCTGCCGGCAATCCTTGCCGCCGCAGACCTTTTGCAGTCACACTTTCCCGATCTGCAATTCGTCCTGCCGCTGGCATCAACACTCCGTGAAGAGGACATACGTCACCATCTTAACGGCATCGGCATTACACCGGTTATTACCACCCAAAGGATTCATGACCTGATCAGGGGCTGTGATGCCATTATATCGGTATCCGGTACAGTCACGCTGGAAATTGCGCTGGTCGGTACACCGATGGTCATAATCTACAAACTCGCCCCGCTCACCTACCAGGTAGCCAGGAGGGTCGTAAAGATCAAGCATATAGGACTGTGCAACATCGTCGCCGGCCGGAGCATTGTCAAGGAACTGATTCAAGAGCAGGCCAATCCGGAAGCGATTGCAACCGAAATAGCTAAAATTCTTTCAGATGAAACCTACCGGACCACAATGAATGCTGATCTGGCCTCCATCCGCGAGAAACTCGGCGGTGGCGGTTCAGCACTGCGCACGGCGTCACTGGCGCTTGATCTCATTAACAGAAAACAGGACCGCGTATGAGTACCTTTGGCCGCATTCTCCATTATTGCAAACCGTACTGGGGGAGAATTGTCATTTCGACAGCCGCTTCCATCACTGTCGGCAGCATGGACGGGGCGTTTGCCTATCTGGTGGAACCTCTGTTGAAAAAAACATTTGCCACCAATGATAAAACCATCTTCACACTCCTCCCGTTTGGTGTTCTGATTCTGTTTGCCATTCGGGCGGCGTGCCGTTTCCTCAACGATTATTTCATCAGAACCGCAGGGGAGCTCGCGATACAGGATATCCGCAACGATATCTACCGGAGCAGCATGACTCTCGGCCTCCGCTTCTTTCAAAAAAACTCCACCGGCGCACTCATGTCACGGGTGATGTCCGATGTCGGCGTAATGCAGAACGGCATTGCCAACGTGGTCACCAGTATCTGCCGCGACGGTTTTTCTGCCATATCACTCCTCGTCGTTATTTTTTACCGCAGTTGGCAGTTGGCGCTGATTACGTTTATTGTTATACCGCTTACCGTTTTTTCGGCACAGAAGATCGGCAAACGAATCAAACGCCTTTCCGGCAAGAGCCAGGAAATGATCGGTGATGTTGCCTCTCTTCTGCAGGAAACATTTTCCGGCATTAAAGTGGTCAAGGCCTTCGGGCTCGGGGAGTGGATGACCGGGCGTTTTCACACTGCAACAAGCGACTATTACATTTTCATCCGGAAGGCGATCAAGTATAACAGTCTCTCGGCACCGGTAATCGAAATGATTACCTCGCTCGGCATTGCCGGAGTAATCTGGGTCGGCGGCAGCATGGTCATGAGCGGTCAACTCACAGCGGCTGAATTTTTCTCGTTTTTAACCGCTATGGTGCTGGTATACAAGCCGGTTAAAAGCCTCAATAATTCTTACAATATCATTCAGGCCTCCATCGGAGCTGCCATCCGCGTGTTTGAAGTAATTGACGAAAAACCTGAAATCTCTGACAGAGAACATGCCGTAGCAATCGGACGCGTGGCTGGTGATGTCGAATTCCGGGATGTTTCCTTTGCCTATAACGGGGAGATGGTCATCAATCACATCAATCTCTCCGCGCGTCACGGCGAAATCATCGCGCTGGTCGGCCCGTCAGGCGGCGGAAAATCAACACTGGTCTCGCTGATACCCCGCTTTTATGATGTCACCGACGGTGCAATTCTGTTTGACGGCGTGGATATCCGTGCTATCGCCATGAAGGATCTCATTCGCCAGGTGGCACTGGTTGATCAGGAAACCATGCTCTTTAACGACACGATTGCCAATAACATCCGTTATGGAAATTTTGTGGCTACCGATGCTGAAGTTGAGAGTGCCGCACAAGCAGCTTTTGCGCATGACTTCATTCTGGAGATGCCTGAAGGCTACGCCACCACCATCGGAGACCGTGGCGTACGACTGTCCGGCGGTCAGCGTCAGCGTCTCTGTATTGCCCGTGCCCTGATAAAGAATGCACCGATTCTTATTCTCGATGAAGCGACCAGCGCCCTTGACACTGAGAGCGAACAGATGGTGCAGAAAGCGCTCGATAACCTGATGACCAACCGGACGACCTTTGTCATCGCCCACCGCCTTTCAACCATTCTGCATGCGGACAAAATTCTTGTCCTCGACAATGGTCGGATCGTTGAAAGCGGTACGCATAAAGAACTTCTTACCAACAGCGGGCTCTACAGCCGTCTCTGCTCTCTGCAGTTCGGTGACGGCGACAGTAACGCACCTACTGACAAACCATGACACGAATCTCCTGGGCAATTCAGGCAGCACTATTCTACCTTTTTACCGGGGCAATGGCGGCCATCCCCCGGCGTTTATCCCGCGCAGCCGGCCGTCTTTTCGGGCAGCTGATGTATATTCTGCTCGCCAGACGGCGTGAGATTGCCATTGATAACATCCGCCAGGCGCTCCCTTTCATGAAACAGCATCCTGCCTGGACCGGTGTTTTCGACACCACTGAGGAAATCGCCCTGGCAACGTTCATCAACCTGGGGACCTCTATAATAGAGGTATGCCGACTGTATCATGGCAAAGACGCCGAGCTGTTTGATACGATGGCGGTACATGGCCTGGATAACTTTCAGCGCGCTAAAGAAAAAAACATCGGCGTTCTGTGCATCGGCGGCCATTGCGGCAACTGGGAACAACTTTCTCTCTCTGCCAAAAAACACCTGGGTGAGAATATCTGGGCTATCGCTCGGAAACAGAACAACCCGTACCTGAACACGATCATTGAAAAAATGCGCATGGGATACGGCAACACGGTGATTTACACTAAATCCGCCTTAAAGCCGATGCTTGGCGTCATTAAGAATAATGGTGTCATCGTTATGCTGACCGATCAGGCCGCTGGTGAGCAGAACGGCGTCCTGATTGACTTTCTCGGCAGAAAAGCATGGGCTCTCAAAGCTCCTGCCGTCATTGCACACAAAACCGGCGTACCTGTTGTCCCGTTTTTTGCCTATAGAGAAGAGAACCGGCATGCACTGCTGTTACTTCCGGAGTACACCCTGTGCGGCGACCGTACAGAGGCCGGTATAGTTCAGGATGTCCAGGCGTTATCGCGGTATCTTGAAGAGTTCGTCTGTGCCCACCCTGCCGACTGGTACTGGGTACACCGTCGCTGGAAGCAGGCGGGGCAACAGAGTTCCGACTTCGGTACCACCTGAACAATGTTTTTTTTCGCCTACAACATACTCTCCCTCTTCCTGCTGATCCCGGTCATACTCTACCATCTCTACCGCTCCGTCAGTCGGGGCAGGCCCCCCGCTTTCCGTGAACGCTTCGGCATTATCACTCCCGGAGATCTGGCCGTTATCGAAAAAAAACAGGTAATCTGGCTGCACGCTGTCTCGGTGGGTGAATCGATAGCCGCCCGTCCGCTTCTCAAGGCTCTCCGCACCCGGTATCCGGGTCATGCCATCCTTGTATCCAATACCACCGAGACCGGGCGGGCGATCAGTACCACTTTCCCGGAAAAAGATCTCTGCATCTATTTCCCGTTTGATTTCCTTCCCGCTGTCCACTCAGCGTTGCGATGTATAAAGCCGGTGCTGATCATCATTATGGAGACCGAGATCTGGCCGAATTTCACCCGTGAAGCGGCCAGCCGGGGTATCCCGGTCATGCTGGCAAATGGGCGTATTTCAGATCGTTCCTATAGCCGCTACCTGATGTTTGACTGGTTTTTCCGCCGCTCACTGCAGCAGTTTTCCTCCCTCTACATGCAGACGGAGGTTGACCGGGAGCGGATCATTGCCATCGGCGCAGCGCCGGATAAATCGTTTGTTGCCGGCAATCTCAAATACGATATCCCCTTCCATCAGGTACAGGACGAAGAGAGAGCCTATCTTCGCGGGAAGTACGCCATACCGGCCAACCTGACGGTACTGGTCGCCGCCAGCACCCACCCCGGAGAAGAAGAATTGCTGCTCTCCGCATATCGGGAACTGGTGACAACGTGCGACACCCTCTTTCTTGTGCTCGTACCGCGCCACCCTGAACGGGCCGCCGATGTTGCTCTGCTGCTTGAGAGAATGAGTCTGCCATACCGGCGGCGGACAACTCTGGCTCCATCGGATGAGACCTTGTTTCACGCGGGAGAGGTACTGCTGGTCGATTCAATCGGAGAAATGATGGGACTGTACGCCCTGTCCGACCTCGCCTTCGTTGGCGGCAGTCTTACGCCGACCGGTGGGCACAATCTTCTGGAACCGGCATCGCTCGGCATTCCAGGCATCTTTGGTCCGTATATGAATAATTTCAGAGAAATTGCACACCTCGTCCTCCAGTACGGTGCCGGAATACAACTTGAATCGCCGGAAAAACTTGTTGAAACTCTGCGCACCGTTGTCACGAATGGCACACTGCGGCAGGTTCTGGGACAGAACGGCTTGAAGATGATGCGCGATAATGGTGGAGCGACACAACAGCATATGCAGGAAATTGTCCAGCTTTTATGAATATTCCCCTGTTACCATACTGGCGCGAGCTGGCAAATGGCACACGCTCAACAACCTCTGATCAACTGTCAATCCTGCTGCTGTCACCGTTCAGTTTGATTTATTCGTGTATCCAGTACCTGCGCGCCGGCTTGTACCGGATCGGCATACTTAAAACCAACCGCCTGCCACGACCGGTGGTCTCAATCGGCAACATTACCGTCGGCGGCACCGGCAAAACTCCGGTTACGGCCTTTGTAGCCCGCCTGCTGATACAGCGGGGGTACCGGGTGGCGGTGCTTTCACGGGGGTATGGCGGTTCCCTGGAAGGGCAGAACTTCGTCGTCAGTGATGGTGTCACGGTTATGCTCGGACCACACGAATGCGGTGACGAGCCGTATCTGCTGGCTTCTACAGTGCCGGGACTTATAGTCGTGATCGGTACGGATCGGTATGCCGCCGGCCAACTGGCAATGCAGCAGCTTTCGCCGGATATTTTTCTGCTCGATGACGGTTTTCAGCACCTGCGCCTCTGGCGGGACCTGAATATCCTCCTGCTGGACTGTGCCAGGCCGCTTGGTAACGGTTGGACACTCCCGGCCGGGTTACTCAGGGAACCGGCAACCGCGACACATCGCGCCAACCTGACCATCATAACTCGCTGTCCTGAAGGCACGAGCATCAGCACCACCACTTCAGGCAATCCAACCTTTGCAGCAGTGCATCGCCTTGTTGATGCCCTTCCCCTGCTGGGAGGAAAGCCGGTACCCTTCTCTCTCCTGCAGGGTCACCGGTTTCTGGCTTTTGCCGGCATAGCGCAACCGGACTCTTTTTTTTCCGGCTTACGTGACAGGGGGCTTACCATTGTACACACCCTCCCCTTTCCGGACCATGCCGATTACGACCATGCCCGCCTCGAAGAGATAAGGGCGGCTATGCTTAGCAGCGGTGCAGAATATGCGATTACAACCGAAAAGGACGGGGTCAAGTTGAAGAGACTGGCACCGGGCATTGCGGCGCTCACTTATGTGGCAAGGATGGATATTGAGATGGAAAAGTCATTTGATTTAATGGCTTTACTTAAAAAAACGATGGATGAAAATTGCCCGAATTTTGCAAGTCACTCAAGACAGTAAGTGCGTATGCGCTCGAAGGTTTCATTCTTTAGCCGGGCCATATCCCGGACAGCTCTGGTGAGCGTTTTAGGTTCACAGGGAGCCTGTGTTTGCCAGCTCGAGAGCTTCCGGGTGAAATCCGGCAGATTTTGCTGCAGATGTTCAGCGGCATTGTTCGCATTTGTTGGAGTCTGTGCCGGTCAACTCACATCCACAAACGGCACAGGCGTTTGCCCATTCCGGATGTCCGGCATTGACGGCTCGTATCTGTGACTCCAGACGCTTCACTTCGGCTTCCATCTCTTCGTTGTACTGCGATTCAAACATGTTCTACCTCGAAATCTTCATAGGCTCCAAACCCCGCCAATCTCTTGCCTTCATAGAGATGGGTGGGAACAGCAGTTACCCGCAATTTTCTTGATTTTCCCCAGTCGGCATCGACTGCAGCGGCAAAGCTCCCTGTTTCGATAACCTTTCGCGCTTCGAAATCTGGAAGTCCAATTGATTCAGTGATCAAGTTTTTACCAGGATTCACCGTCAGTATCGACTTAGATCAAGGAGCAAAGCAGACGCAAAGAAGCCCGCGACCATTTGACTGGTTGCGGGCTTCTTTATTTTATTCCCGGCGGCGACCTACTCTCCCACACAGCTACCCGTGCAGTACCATCGGCCCTGAGGGGCTTAACTTCCGTGTTCGGGATGGGAACGGGTGTGACCCCCTCGGCATAGCCACCGAGAAATCTTGAGGGGTGAAGCGCGAAGGGTGAAGGGTGAAGGTCAGACCTTTCACTTTTCACTATCACGTATCACGCCAATGTATTTCTTGGCAATTGCTTTGGCATGGATAGTTTGTTTTGTGTTGTATGATTGTCGTGTTTCTTTGATTGATTTATATCGACCCGGGGAGTGTTGCCACTCCCCGTGCCGTATTTCATTTTTATGGTCAAGCCTCACGGCCGATTAGTACTGGTCAGCTAAATGCATTACTGCACTTACACACCCAGCCTATCAACGTTGTGGTCTACAACGGGCCTTCAGGGGTTGTTACACCCAGGGATATCTAATCTTGAAGGAGGCTTCCCGCTTAGATGCTTTCAGCGGTTATCCTTTCCGTACGTGGCTACCCAGCGACTGCATCTGGCGACACAACTGGAACACTAGCGGTACGTCCATCCCGGTCCTCTCGTACTAAGGACAGCTCTTCTCAAATATCCTGCGCCCACGGTAGATAGGGACCAAACTGTCTCACGACGTTTTAAACCCAGCTCGCGTACCGCTTTAATTGGCGAACAGCCAAACCCTTGGGACCTACTTCAGCCCCAGGATGCGATGAGCCGACATCGAGGTGCCAAACCTCCCCGTCGATGTGAACTCTTGGGGGAGATCAGCCTGTTATCCCCGGAGTACCTTTTATCCGTTGAGCGACGGCCCTTCCATACAGAACCGCCGGATCACTATGACCTACTTTCGTACCTGCTCGACTTGTGGGTCTCGCAGTCAAGC
>JBMOEI010000052.1:0-32595 GCA_049318985.1 Desulfuromonadaceae bacterium | reverse complement strand
TCGATCTGAATTTGAAGCCGATCGTCGTTATCAACAAGATCGACCGTCCCGGCAGCCGTCCCGACGAAGTGCTCAATATGGTCTTCGACCTGTTCTGCGAGCTGAACGCATCCGATGACCAGCTTGATTTCCCGGTGGTCTACACCAGTGCCAAACTGGGCTACGCCAAAATAGACATCAATATTGAATCAACCAACCTCGAGCCGCTCTTTGCCGTGATTGAAGCAAATGTCCGCCCCCCCAAGGGAGATGCCAATGCCCCGTTTCAGATGCTGATCGCCAACATCGATTACAATGACTACATCGGCCGCATGGCAACCGGTCGTATTTTCAACGGTAAAGTCAGAGCAGGTGAAACGGTCGCCATGATCAAGCAGAACGGCACCATCACGAAAGGCCGCATAACCAAGCTGCTTGGTTATGAGGGATTGAAGCAGGTTGATATCGAAGAAGCCGGGACTGGCGACATTGTTACCGTAGCCGGTTTTGAAGAAGTCAGCATCGGCGAAACGCTGGCCTCAGCCGAAAATCCGATAGCAGTTCCCTACGTTTCTATCGATGAACCGACTCTGTCTATGAACTTTATTGTCAACACGTCACCTTTTGCCGGCCGTGAAGGTAAGTGGGTCACATCACGCAACATCCGCGAGCGCCTCACCAAAGAGCTGCGGACCAATGTTTCCCTGCGGGTTGATGACACCGACAGTGCCGATACATTCATGGTTTCCGGACGAGGCGAACTGCACCTCTCAATCCTGATTGAAAACATGCGCCGCGAAGGATTCGAACTGGCTGTTTCCAAACCGGAAGTTATTGTCCGGATCAAAGACGGCGTCAAAATGGAGCCGATGGAGTATCTGGTTGTCGATGTTGCCTCGGAATTTCAGGGTGCAATCATTGAAAAAATGGGGCCACGCAAAGGCGAAATGGTCGCCATGGCACCGATGGGCGAGATGGTGCGCCTCGAATTCATCATCCCGGCCCGCGGCCTGATCGGCCTCCGTGGTGAGGTCTTGACTGATACCCGTGGCACCGCCGTTATGACCCACACCTTCCATGAATATGCCCCGTACAAAGGTGACATCCCGGGCCGCAAAAACGGCGCTCTGATGGCTATGGATCACGGTGAAACAACCGCCTACTCGCTTGACGCACTGCAGCCGCGCGGCACTCTGTTTATCGGAGCCGGCGTTGAAGTGTACGGGGGGATGATCATCGGCCAGAATAACAAGGATGGCGATCTGGATGTAAACCCCTGCAAAGGGAAAAAATTGACCAACGTGCGTGCTTCCGGCACGGACGACGCCATCAAGCTCACACCGCCAAGAGTGATGACGCTTGAACAGGCGCTTGAGTTCATTGAGGACGATGAACTGGTAGAAGTAACGCCCGGTTCGATCCGCCTCCGCAAGAAAGAGCTCGATCCGACCAGGCGTAAAAGAGCCCACAAATCGTAGCATCTTGATAAAGGCAGAATATTCGAGCCGAGGATTTTTCCCCGGCTCGTTTTTTTTGAAATTTGAATAATCTGGTGATTTTTGGCTGGGCGGGTGATATAGTCCGCCGGTACCTACCAGACTTTCAGAGCGGGGCATACACCATGACACAGCAAACCATTTATCTGATAGGAGCCGGCTTTACCGGGTGGGATGGCTTTCCGGCTAAAGCACTTGAGATCATTGACTCGGCCGACATTATGATCGGTCATCAGCGTCACCTGGAGATTTTTCCGAATTTTTCAGGAATAAAAAAAGAGCTCGGCGATCTTTCTGAACTCATTGATTTTTTGAAAAAAACTCAGCAACGGATTGTGCTGCTCGCCTCGGGAGATCCGACTTTTTTTGGAATTTCGCGCTTTCTGCTCCGCAATCTCCCCAAAGAACGGATAGAAATATTCCCCAATGTAACCAGCATGCAGTATGCTTTTGCCAGAATTAAAGAGCCGTGGGACGATGGCATTTTCGTATCGGTTCATGGCAGAGGCATGCATCAGGCGATAGATAAAATCATCTCTGCCGAAAAAGCCTGCGTCCTGACTGACAAGATCAATACCCCCGCAGCAATCGCAACTGAACTGATTGATCGTGGCGCAGAAGGCTATGAAGCGTGGCTCTGCGAAGATCTGGGGATGCCGACTGAGGCTTTCACCAAGACGACCGTGCGTGGCCTGCTCGATATTGCCGCATCTGAACTGAATATCCTGATACTGATCCGCACCTACGAACCAAACCTCGTTCACTATCCGCTGATCGGCATCGATGACGACGAGTTTCATACTTCAAAAAAATTGATTACCAAGCAGGAAGTTCGCGCTGTTACTCTGGCGAAGCTCCAGCTACAGGATGACCTCGTACTATGGGATATTGGTGCCGGAAGCTGCTCTGTTTCAATTGAAGCCTCAAATCTGATGCCGGACGGCCGGATTTTTGCCGTGGAAAAAAATCCGCAATGCGTTGGATTTATCCAGCAAAATCTGAAAAAATTCTGTACCCGCAACATAAGACTGATCGAAGCGTATGCACCTGATGGCCTTGATGATCTGCCTGACCCGGATCGTGTCTTCATCGGCGGAGCCGGCGGCAAGCTGGACGAAATTATCGACATTATTTCGCATCGGCTGAAACCGGAAGGGGTTGTCGTGATCAACGCCATAACTCTTGACACCCTTACCCGGGCGGTCGAGTTTCTCGAAGACCATGGTTTTACGGTTGAAGCGTCATGCATTAATGTTGCAAAGACCCGCAACCTCACGGAATACAAGATGTTTGAAGCCCAGAATCCGGTATATGTCATTTCCGCCCGGAAAGGTGGCGAATAGTGGCAACTGTCTATGCTGTCGGGGTCGGTCCGGGCGATCCGGAACTTCTGACCCGTAAGGCGGAGCGGATTCTGCGGAGTGTTGATGTCATCCTCGCTCCGGTCTCTAATCCCTCTGAGGTAAGTGTAGCGCTTGGTACAATCAGAGAATTTATCGACGAGGAGCGTCAGGAAATTATCGTCCACCAGTTTCCGATGACTGCTGACAAGGCCCGGTTAATTCCCGCCTGGAAGGAAGCGGCTGCTTTGATCGCCACTCATATGGAAGCGGGACGGTCAGTCGCCTTCATCACCATCGGTGATCCGCTCTTTTATTCCACGTTTATCTACCTGCTGCGAATTCTGCGTGCTCAGTGGCCGCATCTGCCGATCGAGATAATCCCCGGCATATCAAGCATAAATGCTGCCGCATCGGAAGCGGTCCTCCCGCTGGTGGAGGGTGATGAAAAAATGGTGGTTATTCCGGCAACGGCAGGGATTGAACAGATAAAGGCCGCTTTGAGTGGCTACGAGACCGTTGTACTCCTCAAGGTAAAACCACTCTATGCTGATATTATTGAACTTCTCCGCTCGACCGGTCGCGAACAGCGTACTGTCTTTGTCGAGCGGGTCGGCAGCCCCCGCCAGAAGGTGCTGACTGATTTCAGTGAAATTGCCGCACATACACCTGACTATCTGTCGCTGATGATTATCAAGTAGTCCCGGTTGACATGGTGCGGAATCCCCACCGTTGATCTGTCTTTTTTATTCGATTCAGCCCCGTTTCATTTCTATCTGTAACTCCGCAATTTTCTTCCGCAATGTGTTCCGGTTTATGCCGAGGACATCTGCCGCTTTTACCTGATTCCAGCGACATTTTTCCAGTACCAGCCGGATCAGGGGGCGCTCGACCTGTTCCAGCACCATGGCATGAATATCCCCCTTGTCAAGTGCTTCAATGCCGTTCATGGAGGCACGCAGTTTCAGATCTACCAGCTCCTCCAGCGAAGCATCCTGCGCCCCGCTCTGCATACGCTCGTTTGCCGGAAGCAGGCCTCCGAAATCATGCGCCGTCAATTGTGGGTCGTTTGATAATATGACGGCTCTTTTAATAGCATTTTCGAGCTCACGCACGTTACCGGGCCAGGAGTAAGACTTCAGGAGTGCCTGGGCATCATCGGTCAGCCGCTTCGGAAGAACCGACATCTCCACACAGGAGCGGGAAAGGAAGTAGTTGGCCAGATCAGTGATGTCATCACGACGTTCGCGCAGCGGTGCGAGGATTATAGGCACGACATTCAATCGATAATACAGATCTTCTCGAAACTCCTTCTGTCGTACTTTTTCAACCAGCGACTGGTTTGTAGCAGCGACAATTCTGACATCGACCTGGATATTCTGATTGCCACCAATCCTCGTTACCTCATGTTCCTGCAGAACGCGCAAAATCTTGGCCTGCAGATCCAGCGGCATATCGCCAATCTCATCGAGAAAGAGGGTGCCATGATTGGCCTGTTCGAACTTGCCCTGTTTCCGTTCGCCTGCGCCGGTAAAAGCCCCCTTCTCGGAACCGAACAGCTCGCTCTCCAGAAGGTCGCGCGGTATGGCGGCGCAGTTAATCGCAACAAACGGCTTCCCGAGGCGTTCGGAATTGAAATGGACGGCTCTCGCCACCAGTTCCTTACCCGTTCCTGACTCCCCCTGGATTAAGATAGTGACATCACTGACCGCAACCTTGCCGATGGTTTTGTAGACCTCCTGCATGGCAGAGGAATTGCCGACGATATTTTTTTCAACCTGATAGCGCTCTTTCAGCTCCTGTTTGAGCGTGACCACCTGTCCGGCAATATCACGTGCCCGGGCCACTTTTTCTATGATGGCGTCGATGACGTCCAGATCGAACGGCTTGGTGATGTAGTCGTAAGCTCCGCGTTTCATCGCTTCAACCGCATTTTTCATGCTGGCTTCAGCGGTCATGATAACCACGAGCAGATCGCTGTTCATTTCACGGACCTTGTCGAGAAGATCCAGGCCGGTGATACCGGGCATCTTGATGTCGAGGATGGCCAGATCATAACAGTTGTCCTTGATCAACTCCAGGGCATGACGGCCATCCGGGGCCAGGTCCACACTGAAACCCTTCTGTTTGAGCGCTTTTGAAAGCACCCAACGGATACTCTCTTCGTCATCGGCAACCAGTATTCTGTTAAGCGGCATAGGAGACCTCATTTTCTGGTTCAAAGTTCGTGGTTCAAGGTTCGTGGTCCAAGGCTCTTAACACTGAACCACGAACATTGAACCGGTTTTATCGCACTAACGGCAGCAATACCGTGAATTTTGTGCCATGACCCGAATCTGATTCAGCCTTTATCATGCCGCGATGTTCAGAGACGATTTTGTGGCAGATGGTCAATCCCAGACCGGTGCCACCTGATTTCGTACTGAAGAATGGCGTCCAGATATTTTCCAGATCTTCCGCCGGAATACCGGGCCCATCGTCACGTACCTCAATGGCAACCATCCGTGAATTGCGCTGATTCTGTGTCATGCGATAATCAGAAAGCACCCTGCTCGATACGGTAAGGCGACCATCTTCTCCCATTGCATCAAGTGCGTTGCAGATCAGGTTTAAAAAAAGCCTGGTAAGCATCTCTTCATCTGCCATTATGTCCGGAATACTCGGGTCAAAGTGTGACATGAACGCAATCTCTCGCCCGACTGCAGCCTGTTTCTGCAGGAGCAGAATATCGCCCAAAACCCTGTGCAGATTAACCGGAGCGAGCTTGAGAGCCCGAGGTGAAGCCAGTTCCAATAACTCGCGGATAATATGATCGATCCGTTCTGTTTCCCGGATCATCACCTTGGTATACTCCAGCATTTCACTCTGAGGTTCAAATTCACGTTCCAGCAGTTGAGCAGCGCCCTTTATCCCTCCCAGCGGATTTTTCACTTCGTGGGCCAGCCCGGCTGCCAGCGTTCCAAGCGTGGAAAGGCGGTCCGCCTGTCGAACCGCAGCTTCCAGCTCGCGGATATAGGTAATATCCTTGAGCGTCACTATCGCGCCGATGTTGTCTCCGTTCCCCTCTACCAGCGGGTAACAGGTAACTGCTACCGGCGTAACCCGCCCTGTTGAGCGAACGACGACATTTTCATGGTCGGAAATGGTGATACCGGTGCGCATTGTTTTCCCCAGCATTTCAACCAGAGTCGTCTCCAGTGAAAACAGTCTCTCGAACTCCGCACCCTGCGCCTGACGCTGCGAAAATCCTGTGATCTCCTCCGCTGCCGGATTACAGAGCGTGATGACGCCGTTACTCCCGACGACGATAACACCGTCACCGACACTGTCAATTACGGTGGCGTAGTAGTCATCACGTTTTTTCTGCTGCTGTTCACTCTGCATTGCTCACTGAAGCATGCCCAAGATTTTCGGGGATGCTCCGTATCCTTTCCGTCAGTTGTCGTATATCCTGAATCGAGGCGGCCGAGTTTGCCGTGCGACGGATTTCTGAAGCTCCGGCAAAGCCTTTGGCGTACCAGCCGATATGTTTTTTGATTTCCCGTACTGCAATCGCTTCACCACGCTCCTCAACAAACAGGCCCAGGTGGTTTTCGATAGTATCAGCGCGTTCACCTGTCGTAACCGGAATGTAGCGCCCGGTCAGTTGCAACTCCTGCAACTGACGGAAAATCCAGGGGTTACCGAGCGCTCCACGCGCAATCATAATGCCGTCGCAACCGGTCTCCTTCAGCATCCGGAGGCAATCTTCCGGTGTAAACAGATCACCGCTCCCGATTACGGGAATTGAAAGCACCATCTTCATCTCTGCAAGCTGCCTCCAGTCTGCGTGGCCGGAAAACATCAGGCTGCGGCTGCGCGGATGGAGAGTTATGGCGTCACACCCCTCTGCTTCTGCAATGCGTGCGACTTCCCGAAATACATTGTCTCCACAGTGCCATCCGGAACGAATTTTGATTGTCAGCGGCAGTGTCGTTGCTGCGCGAACCGCACGAACGATAGCGGCA
Organism: Desulfuromonadaceae bacterium; assembly: GCA_049318985.1. Classification (GTDB taxonomy): domain Bacteria; phylum Desulfobacterota; class Desulfuromonadia; order Geobacterales; family Pseudopelobacteraceae; genus JACRCG01. The sequence continues at coordinate 25,773 of JBMOEI010000052.1, read as the reverse complement.
ATTTTATGCGGCTCCTGCAGCAATGCACTGCCGGCACCGGTTCCGACTACTTTGCGTACCGGACACCCCATATTGATGTCCAGCAGATCGCCAAAGCCCTCAACCATACGTGCCGCTTCAGCGAGATCGGCAGGTTTGTCGCCAAACAGCTGGATACCGAGAGGCCGGTCAGCAGGAGAGCTTTTCAGAAGAGCCAGCGTCTTGATCCCCTCACGCACCAGACCGTTAACACTGACCATCTCGGTATAGGCAAAAGCAGCTCCGGCCTGACGACAGATCAGACGGAACGGTAAATTTGTAATTCCCGCCAGGGGTGCAAGCACGACGTTGTGCTGGAGGACGAGAGAACCAATTATCAGTTGCTTTAACATGATACACACTAAAGAGACGAACCGGAGGGAGAGGAAAACGGTTTTATCTGCCTATTTTTTGGGCATAGTAGCACAGCAAAAATAAATGGCAAGGAGAAATAAAAGATTTTTATTGCCAACAGGCAGATTTACGTTTTTAATGCGAATAATCAACGTCGGCACAAAGGAGATCTGCAATGTTTGGAATCGGCATGCCGGAAATGATAGTGATTCTTGTGATAGCCCTGATCGTTATCGGACCACATAAACTGCCCGAATTGGCTAAGTCTCTGGGTAAAGGGTTGGCAGAGTTCAAAAAGGCTACGGAAGACTTCCAGAAAAATGTTCAGGAAGAGTCCCGTAAAAGCGATGAGAAAGTTGTTCCAGCACCGCAGGTGGCCACCACCGAGCAGGCCCATGTTACCACTCCGATCCAACCTGCTCATGTCGTACCTGCTGAGAAGGCAGAGACTCCAAAGGGATAATTTCCGGAATCGACTGAATAATTCCTGCGTAAAAGGGGGGGGCTTGTGGCACTCCCCCCCTTTTTTCGTATCTCTGCTTTTTCTTCATCTTGTACCGCTCTGAAATGCTACCTTCTAAATATTCTGCACATCCACAACTGCAATTGCTGCCATTTTAACAATATCATCGACACTGTCGCCGCGTTGCAGAACGTGTACCGGTTTGTTCATACCCATCAGTATCGGGCCGATCGCTTCGGCGCCTCCCAGATGGTGCAGCAGTTTGTAGCAGATGTTGCCGGAGTTCAAATCAGGGAAAATCAGGATGTTGGCCTTTGTTTTGAGTTTCGAGAAGGTGAAGCCTTCCAGCAGGTCCGGCACAACAGCAGTGTCAGCCTGCATTTCCCCTTCGACGATCAAGCCGGGTTCACGTTCCTTGACGATTTCCACCGCCCGTCTGACTTTTTTGGTCTGCGGATGTGTAGACGAACCGAAGTTGGAGAAGGATAGCATGGCAACACGTGGTTCGATATCGAGCATGCGTACTTTCTCGGCGGCGAGGATGGCGGTCTCGGCAAGTTCCTCGGCGGTCGGGTCGATAGTGACGGTCGTGTCGGCAAGGAAGTAGACGTCGTTTTTGAAGACCATCATGTAAAGACCATGAACGCTTGAGAGACCTTGTTGTTTACCGATTACTTCGAGAGCCGGACGGATGGTTTCCGGATAGTGGGTGTCGATACCTCCAAGCAGTGCATCGGCGTCGCCCATATGCACCATCATGGCGCCGAAGTGGGTGCGGGATTTGCGGCGCAGGATGCGCTGTGATTCAGAGAGGGTCAGCCCTTTGCGTTGGCGGAGGCGGTAGAGTTCTTCGGCGTATTTTTCCGTCAGCTCCGATTCAGCGGGGTCGATGATCGGAACTTCGATTTCGATGTTAAGGTCTGCCATTTTCTGGCTAATTTTCTTTTTGTCTCCGATCAGGATCGGTTGGGCTATCCCTTCTTCTACGAGCACCTGTGCGGCTCTGAGGGTTTTTTCGTTGTCCCCTTCCGGAAAGACGATCGATTTCGGGTCACTCTTTGCCTTGTTGATGATCATGCGCATGATCTCTTTGGATTTACCTTGCGTCGATTCAAGGTTCTCAATGTATTTTGCCATGTCTTCTATCGGCTGCCTGGCAACGCCGGTCTCCATGGCGGCACGAGCGATGGCAGGAGCGACGTGCAGGAGGACGCGGGGATCAAACGGTTTTGGGATGATGTAGTCGCGGCCAAAGGCAAATTTAACATTACCGTAGGCTTTACTGACGGAGTCGGGTACTTCTTCCCGGGCAAGTTGCGCCAGAGCTTTGACTGCCGCTAGTTTCATCTCTTCGTTGATGCAGGTAGCACGACAATCAAGGGCTCCACGGAAGATAAAGGGGAAGCCGAGGACGTTGTTAACCTGATTCGGGTAGTCCGATCTACCGGTGGCAATCATGACGTCACTGCGTACCGCATGGGCGTCTTCCGGGGTGATTTCCGGATCAGGATTGGCCATGGCAAAGATGACCGGATTGGGTGCCATGCTGGCGACCATCTCTTTTGTAAAAGCACCTTTGGCGGAAAGGCCGAAGAGTACGTCGGCGCCGTTTGCTGCTTCTTCGAGAGTGCGAAACGGGGTGTCGGCGGCGAAGAGTTCCTTGTAGGGGTTCATTCCTTCAACGCGCCCTTTGTAGATGACCCCTTTGGTGTCGCACATAATCATGTTGTTCGGCTGCACGCCGAGCGAGATGGCAAGCTTGGCACAGGAGTTGGCAGAGGCGCCGGCGCCGTTAACAACGATACGGATATCTTCGATTTTTTTGTCAACCAGGTACAGGGCATTGAGCAGGGCGGCTGATGAGATAATGGCAGTACCATGCTGGTCATCGTGGAAGACCGGAATATTCATAGTCTTTTTAAGGGTTTCCTCAATGTAGAAGCATTCCGGTGCTTTGATGTCTTCGAGGTTTATACCGCCGAATGTCGGCTCAAGCAATTGGCAGGCTTTTATGATTTCATCCGGATCTTCTGTATCGAGTTCGATGTCGAAGACGTCGATGTCGGCGAAGCGCTTGAAGAGGATTCCCTTCCCCTCCATGACCGGCTTACCGGCGAGGGCTCCGAGATTGCCGAGACCTAGTACTGCGGTGCCGTTGGAGACGACGGCTACCAGGTTGCCTTTGGCGGTGTATTTGTAGGCATCTTCAGGGTTTTTCTGGATCGCCAGGCAAGGCTCGGCAACGCCGGGTGAATAGGCCAGCGACAGATCTGCTGCGGTCTGGCAGGGTTTGGTTGAGACGACTTCAATTTTACCTTTACGGCCCATTGAGTGATATTCGAGTGCGTCCATTTTTTTACTCATATTCTGATTTCTCCTTTTTTTTATTTCTCATTAATAGCAGTACTTTTACCCTGACGAGCAGTATTACGGCTTATAAACCTTCAGCAACGACTGCGCCATTTCTGCCGGACTTGCTGCAACGCTGATACCGCACGCTTCCAGAACAGCGACCTTTTCTGCGGCAGTACCCTTGCCGCCGGAGATGATGGCGCCGGCATGACCCATCCGCTTGCCGGGAGGGGCGGTTACGCCGGCTATGTAGGCGGCGACCGGTTTGGTCATATGTTCCTTGACGAAGTAGGCCGCTTCTTCTTCGGAGGTGCCGCCGATTTCACCGATCATGATGACGGCGTCGGTGTTCGGGTCCTCCTGGAACATCTTGAGGACATCGAGGTGGTTGGTGCCGTTGACCGGGTCGCCACCGATACCGACACAGGTGGATTGACCGATGCCGAGACAGGTGAGCTGCCAGACGGCTTCGTAGGTGAGTGTGCCGGAGCGGGAGACGACGCCGACCCGGCCCGCTTTGTGGATGTAGCCCGGCATGATGCCTATTTTGCATTCACCGGGGGTGATGACGCCGGGGCAGTTCGGGCCGATGAGGCGGGTCTTTTTGCCGATCATGTACTGCTTGACTTTGACCATGTCGAGGACCGGGATACCTTCGGTGATGCAGCAGACCAGTTCAACGCCGGCATCGACGGCTTCCATGATGGAGTCGGCGGCGAATGGCGGCGGAACGTAGATGACTGAGGCGGTGGCGCCGGTCTGCTTGACTGCATCGAGGACGGTGTCGTAGACCGGAAAGCCGTCGATGATCGTGCCCCCTTTGCCGGGGGTGACGCCGCCGACCATCCGGGTGCCGTATTCACGGGCTCCCTGGGCGTGGAAGAGGCCGGTTGCACCGGTGATTCCCTGAGTGATTACTTTGGTGTTTTTATCGATGAGGATACTCATATTAGTTGGCTCCTTTCACGGCCTGGACAATTTTTTGCGCTGCGTCGGCCATGCCGTCGGCGGATACGATGTTTAAGCCACTTTCGGCGAGGATCTCTTTGCCGCGGGCGACGTTGGTGCCTTCAAGGCGCACGACGAGCGGCACTTTGAGGGAGACCTGTTTGGCGGCTTCGACGACGCCGGTGGCGATGATGTCACATTTCATGATGCCGCCGAAGATGTTGACGAGGATCCCTTTGACGTTTTTGTCGGAGAGGATAAGTTTGAAGGCTTCGGTGACGCGTTCGATGGTGGCGCCGCCGCCGACGTCGAGGAAGTTGGCGGGATCGCCGCTGTAATGTTTGATGATGTCCATGGTGGCCATGGCGAGGCCGGCGCCGTTGACGAGGCAGCCGATGTTGCCGGTGAGGGCTACATAGGAGAGTTCATGCTGTGATGCTTCAACTTCGTTCGGGTCTTCTTCGTCGTAGTCGCGCATGTCGCCGATTTTCGGGTGACGGAAGATGGCGTTGTCGTCGAAGCCGAATTTGGCGTCGAGGGCGAGGAGGTTGTTTTCTTTGGTGACGACGAGCGGGTTGATCTCCAGCATGGAGCAGTCGCAGGCGAGAAAGGTGGTGTAGAGGCCCTGCAGCAGCGCTACCGCTTTGTTGATCAGTTTACCGGACAGGCCAAGTTCAAAGGCGATTTTGCGGCACTGAAACGAGGTCATGCCGACGAGTGGATCGATCGCTTCGGTGAAGATTTTCTCGGGGGTTTTGGCGGCAACTTCTTCGATGTCCATGCCCCCTTCGGTGGAGGCCATGACAGTGACTTTGGAGGTGGCCCGGTCAACGAGCAGGCTGACGTAGAGTTCGTTGGCGATGTTACAGCCGTCTTCAACGAGTACCCGGGTAACCAGTTTCCCTTCCGGGCCGGTCTGATGGGTGACCAGGGTCATACCGATCATTTCACGGGCGATGTTGCGCACTTCGTCGGTGGTACGGGCGAGTTTAACGCCCCCCCCTTTGCCGCGACCTCCGGCATGTATCTGTGCCTTGACAACCCATGGGCCGTCACCGAGGCGCTTGGCCCATTCGCGCGCGCCGGCGCTGTTGTAGCAGACGTGACCGTCAGGAACCGGGACGCCGAATTTACGTAAAATCGCTTTTGCCTGGTACTCGTGAATGTTCATGAAGCTCTCCTTGGTCGGTTTTGAGTTGTGGCTATATACTGATATTCACATCCGCTGAAAATAGCTGATTTCAGAAAAATGTCAAACGGATTTTTATTTCTGTTAAATTTGTTTATTTTTGATAAAAATTAATTATATCCACTGAAACAAAAACAGGAGCCAGAACTAATCTGGCTCCTGCTCACGTAACATTACTATGTACGGCGGCTCTATTTCACCTGAATGTTGATCTGCTTCGGTTTTGTCTCTTCTTTTTTAGGAAGTGTAATTGTAAGCACACCCTTTTCGCAATTTGCCTCAACCTTTTCCTGATCTATTGATGTCGGCAAACTGAAGCTCCGTTGGAATGAACCAAAATACCTCTCAATGCGGTGATAGTTTTCTTTTTTCACCTCATCTTCATGTTTCCGCTCACCTTTCAGAATCAGGGTGCTGTCCTCAATACGAACCTCAATATCTTTCTGGTCGACATCCGGCAGTTCGGCTTTTATCACAATAGAGTCAGCAGTTTCATATATGTCAACGGCCGGCTGCCATAGCCCCTCTTTGATATCTTCACTCGGTAGATCATGATTCCAGGAAAGATTGAGGAGCCGGTTCATCTGATCCTGCATTGTGCGCAACTCCCTCAGCGGATTGTACTTTACAAGTGCCATGACATTTACCTCCTTTGACGGATAATCCGATGGTACCTTCTACTCTGATGCATAATCATGATTTTAAAAAAGTCAAGGCCTGCTCCTGGTGAGGATGCCATACTCACGTTGTTTTGTCACGAAAAGCATCTTCACCTCGCTCAGCGGCTCAAAAACGGGCTAGAATTGAAAAACTCAAAATATCCACGCCCTACTATTTAAATTGCTTTATAACGCCTTAGATCCTGTTTTTAGGGTTATGCCTTCTCAGCCCTTATTTTATGCGGCTTTACTCGACTTCAGGAACGTCAGTACCCGTTCACCCATGTTTTCAGGCAGTGTATAACGCAGTACAGAGACAACGGTAAAGCCTCCAGCCTGTAGATTATCATCGCTCGCTGAAATTTCGCATTCCGCCTGCACTCCCTTCATTGCAATCAGCACACCACCCTCTGCAAGGAGCGGAGCAGCCAGAGCAACAAAACGGTCTAACCGTGTAAAGGCGCGCGAGGTTATAACTGAGAATGATTTGAGTCCCGTTTTATGAAGTTCTTCGATCCGTGCGTGAATCGCTTCAATATTTTTTAAATTAAGAAGGCGAATCACATGACGTTGAAAATGAATTTTTTTTGCGACAGCATCTACAGAGACCATGGAAATATCAGGTCTGATAATTTTTAAAGGGATTACCGGAAGGCCTGCTCCGGAGCCAATATCAAGCAGCCGGTCTCCCGAAGAGAGATGTGTGATAAGGTGAAGGGAATCAACGAAGTGTTTTATTGCGATTTCTCTGTCTTTAGTAATTGCAGTAAGATTAACCTTGCGGTTCCATTTTTTCAGCTCGGCGGCATATTGCTCAAAAGCCCCTAACTCACAGGCTGAAAGGGCTAAACCAATTAATTGCGCCTCCCGCGCAACAATGTCACCGATAAGAGAACTCATTGCACGCGACGGACCTTCCACGATGAGGATTTTAGGGCAATTGACAGAATTGAAACTGCTGCCGGTGTAACGCCGGGTATCCTTGATGCCTGACCAAGAGTATCAGGTCTGTTCTTTGTCAGCTTTTCACGAACTTCTGTAGTCAGACTTTTCACTGAACTATAATCAAGATCCAGAGGAATATGTGCCGATTCAAGTTTTTTTGCCTGTTCGACCTGCTCCAGTTGCCGGTCAATATAGCCTTTATATTTTGTCTGTATTTCAACCTGCTCTCGAATTACTCCGGATGTTTCACGTGAAACAGGGTCCAGCTCAGAAAGATCATTATATGATATTTCAGGTCTCTTAAGTAGGTGCTCAAGAGAAGTCCCCTTCTGAATATCGTGAAGGCCGAGGCGGACAAGCACTTCAAGCTGTTCCTCACTATGCTGCAGGCGGGTAGTCGATATGCGTTCGAGCTCAGCAGCAACGCTGAGGCGTTTTCCAGTAAACTGAACATATTCCTGTTCAGTAACGAGTCCGAGCTGATACCCATATTCACGAAGACGCAAATCGGCATTATCTTCACGCAACAACAACCGGTATTCGGCCCGTGAGGTAAACATGCGATACGGCTCTTTCGTACCGAGGGTCACCAGATCATCAATCATGACGCCGATATACGCCTCACTTCTGGATAAAATAAGCGGATCTCGCCCCTTGACACGAAGTGCAGCATTGATACCGGCAAGGAGTCCCTGCCCCGCCGCCTCTTCGTAACCGGAAGTACCGTTTATCTGACCGGCATGAAAAAGGTTTTTGATCGTTTTTGTTTCAAGCGAGTTGTGCAGCTGGATCGGATCGACATAGTCATATTCAATTGCGTATGCCGGTCGCATTATTTCCACACGTTCAAGACCTTCAATAGAACGATAAAAAGCAATCTGAATATCAACTGGTAATGATGTTGACATTCCGCTTGGATACACTTCAATAGTATCGAGTCCCTCGGGCTCGATAAAAGTCTGGTGCCGATCCTTATCGGGAAAACGAACAACCTTGTCCTCAATAGAAGGGCAGTAACGGGGACCTATACCTTCGATAATACCCGAGTACAGAGGAGAACGATCAAGTCCGGATCGAATAATGTCATGTGAGCGTTGGTTCGTGTAGGCAATATGGCATGGCAGTTGCGGCATGGTTATTCGATCAGTTGCAAAAGAAAACGGGCGTGGCGGATCATCACCGAATTGTGTTTCAAGTTTTGAAAAATCAATTGACCGGGAATCAAGACGCGCCGGAGTTCCTGTCTTCAGGCGCCCAACTTGAAAACCAATTTGCCGCAACTGGTCGGACAGTCCTACAGAAGGCTGATCACCTGCCCGGCCGCCTGGGTAATTATTCAGTCCAATGTGGATAAGGCCCCGCATGAATGTCCCGGTTGTTACAACAACCGTATTCGAGAGAAAGCTGATTCCTGAGCGCAAATGTACACCACGGACCTCGTTGCCCACCAGATGTAGAGACGTTACCTCTCCCTGCTTAAGGTCAAGATTTTGCTGATGTTCAAGAACTCCTTTCATACGAAGCCGGTAAAGCTGTTTATCTGCCTGTGCGCGTGAGGCCCTTACTGCAGGCCCCTTATTCATATTAAGGATACGAAATTGAATGCCGGTCGCATCAATATTCTTTGCCATCTCTCCGCCAAGGGCATCAATTTCTTTTACAAGATGACCCTTTGCCAAACCACCAATTGAAGGGTTACATGACATAAGGGCTATCGCATCCAGATTGATAGTCAGCAGCATAGTACAGCAGCCCATACGGGCAGCTGCGAGTGCAGCTTCACACCCGGCATGCCCTGCACCAACTACAATTACATCGTATATCTGTTCAGAGAGAATCATAGTTCAATCCACATATGGTATGTTCCACGTGGAACATACTGTTATTTACCGATGCAAAACGAAGAAAATATCATGTCTAGTACGTCATCCGTGGCAGTCTGCCCGGTGACAGACCCCACAGCGTCGAGAGCACCACGCAGGTCTAATGCAAGTAGTTCCAAATTACACTGCTGCAGACCAGCTGAAAACCGCAGCAAATAATCGATGGCAGAAACAAGAGCATCTCTGTGCCGAGCCCGCGACAAGGCGGTGAACTCACGAGAATCTGCTACTGTTGAATGGAGAAAATGCTCACATATAGTTTGTTTAAGCTCGTCAATGCCATCACCCGAAAGCGCTGTTATCTTGACAGCATCCAAAAAGGAGTATTCAGCGGGAAGAACAAGTTGCTGTGGTAGATCTGTCTTATTAATAACCGCCAGAATATTTCGCCCGGCAAGAGCATCCAGCAACATCTGATCTTCATGACAGAAAATTCGCGAACCATCAAATACTGCAAGGATGAGATCCGCCAGAGGCACTTTTTCGAGAGTTCTGTTGATACCCTCCTGCTCCACCAGGTCATCTGTATGGCGAATACCTGCTGTGTCCAAAAACCGGATTGCTAAACCTTCAAATATTATTGTTTCCTCAATTATATCCCGGGTGGTACCGGGTACATGGGTAACGATAGCACGATTCTCATTTAGCAGCCGATTAAGCAGGCTCGATTTACCGGCATTCGGCTTACCGACGATAAGCACGGTTATCCCGTCTCTGATGATTCGCCCTTCCTCATAGGTAGCAAGTAACTCGGACAGCATTCGTTGAGCGGTATCAACAGCAGCAATAATTGCAATAATGTCGGTATGGCCGAGATCATCATCGGGAAAATCGATATATGCTTCCACGAGCGCAAGAGCCTGAAGCAGGTGCCCCCTCACCTCATCAAGACACTTCGAAAGCGCCCCTTCGCGCTGCCTCTGAGCCAACTGAAGAGCAGCATCACTCTTTGAAGCAATAGTGTCCATTACCGCTTCAGCCTGAATCAGATCGATGCGCCCGTTAAGAAAGGCCCGCCGGGTAAACTCTCCCGGTTCAGCCAGTCGGACTCCGCACGCAAGAACTAACGCCAAAACCCTTTCAACAACAAACCAACCACCATGGCAATGCAGTTCCAAAACATCTTCACGAGTATACGAGCGGGGGGAGCGCATAAGCACCGCCATTGCTTCATCCACATTTTCACCGGTCAACGCATCACATATCGTACCAAAATAAAAACGGTGGCTCACAAAGCCACCGTCAGATACAGAGGTGAAAACAGTTTTACCGACCACGGCTGCCTGGTCGCCACTTACCCGGATTATGCCGATACCACCATTTCCTGGTGGGGTGCTGACAGCCGCTATCGTATCACGGATATACATATACTAAAGGCTCCCGCAGAGCAGAATTAATCTTTTACCAGCTTGTTTATATACATCTGCTGACCAATCGTCAGTACGTTATTAACAAGCCAGTACAGTACCAGACCGGAAGGAAAACTGAGAAACATAAAGGTAAAGACCACCGGCAGGGCCAGCATCATCTTCTGCTGCATCGGATCCATTTGAGAAGGGGTCATCTTCTGCTGGATAAACATGGTAATACCCATAATAACCGGTGTGACATAGTAGGGGTCTTTATCGGCGAGGTCGGTTACCCACAAGTAAAAGGGGGCATGGCGAAGCTCGATAGAAAACATTAAAGATTTGTAGAGCGCAAAAAATACCGGTATCTGTACAACCATAGGCAGACAGCCACCCATCGGATTCACTTTGTGCTCGCGATACAGTTCCATGACCGCTTTGTTCATGGCGTCACGGTCGTCCTTGTACTTTTCCCGCAGCTTTGCCATTTCCGGCTGTATTTTCTGCATACCCTTCATAGATTTATAGCTCTTGTGGGTGAGCGGAAAAAAGAACGCCTTGAGAATAATCGTTATAATTATTATTGCAACACCGTAGTTGCCGACATACCCGTAAAAAAACTTCAGAGAGTAGAGCAGCGGCTTGGCAATGACAGTAAACCAGCCCAAATCAAGTGACTGTTCAAGTGAATTGCCCTGTGCCTTGAGTATATCGAGATCTTTGGGACCGACAAAAAGACGACTTGAAGTGGTGGCTGACTGACCGGGATTGATAGTGAACTGGGGGGATGAAACGACCGACTCAAAAAAACCGGCGCTGTTTTTTTTCAACTCTACTGATGCAATACTGTTTTTATCGGCAAGAATTGCACTCAAAAAATACTTATCTGCAAATCCGGTCCATTGAACAGACGTGTCATAACGCTTTGAAGCTGTAGCAACATCTTTGATTTTATTGGTCTGAAGGCTGTTATCAGAAAAGAGGAACGCACCGGCGGTGTCAAAGCGGTTATCTTTAACTTTCGGTTCTGCCGGGTAGGTCATGACGTATTGAATTGCACCAACCAGGGGGACGGCAGAGTTGTTAAAAACTTGAGTCTCAAGTTTTATGCCATACGCCCCTGAAGAAAACGTGTATATTTTACGGACCGTATACCCCTGACCGGAAATATAATTAAACGTCAGTTGGCGCGTACCACCTTTTTCAATCGTAATATTATCAGCATCAGCCATGAAGTCGGTGTTATCCGGAAGGTTAAAGCCGGAAGCACGCGAAGAAAATGAATATACATTCGGGTCAGAATCACTTCCCAGAATTACTTTTTTAGCTTCGGGAGAGTTTTCCTCCCGGTAATTTTTCAGCGTCAGATTTTTGAGACTTGCTCCTCGAGAAGAGAACACAGCTGTATAGAGATCGGTATCTACACTGATAACTTTTTGGGAGGCGTTTGTGGGAAGTGACTGCCCTGATTGAGCCACCGTATTCTGAGGAGCCGGTGTCTGCTGAGACGGTGAGACAGAACTATTTGCCGGAGCAAAAACCGTCTGAGGAGCAACAGGTGCGACGGGCTGTTTATCAGGTCCAAACAGCATGGAGAAAAGATAAAAAACTGCAATTGAAAGACCTACAGCTATAAAAGCGCGCTTTTCCATCGAGACTCCTAAAATGCTACGTAACCTAAATGTGCTAAGGTACCGGGTCGTATCCGCCCGGATGAAACGGATGGCATCTACATATTCTGCCTACAGCAAGAAAAAGGCCCCTGACGACACCATACCGAATTAATGACTCACGGGAATACTCGGAACAGGAGGGATAAAAACGACAGGTCCGGGGAAGAAGTGGCGAAACCACCCTTTGATAAAAACTGATTACAAGGAGCAAGAAGCTCTTGAACATGGGGTCATGCCTATTAATCTAAGGGCCTTCCTGAGTTCCCGCTCAATATCAGGAAACGTCATGAGTGCCGATTCTCGACGGGCTATGATATTTACATCAACGGGTGTCATCCTCAGTCGATTATGCCTGAATAATTCGCGCAGATACCGCTTCACCCTGTTACGAACAACGGCGCAGCCGATTTTTTTACTCGCTGTAATACCCAAACGAGCCGTTTGCATGTTATTTTCACGCCACACAACAAGAAAACCGCGGACTGCTGATTTATGTTGCGCGGAAGCGAGCTGAAGAAATTCAGCCCGCTTCCGCAAACGCGCACTCTTGGGAAATGTGGCTGCTGGAACGAAAATCACGCCGGTAAAAATATTATTTTACAGCAATTCTAACGGCCAGATTTTTTCGCCCTTTTGCTCTTCTGCGCTTAATTACCAAACGGCCGTTTTTGGTGGCCATTCTTACGAGAAAACCATGGGTACGCTTGCGGGAGATATTGCTTGGCTGATATGTTCTTTTCATCTTGATTTTACCTCTACAAAAGTATTTTTCAGGAAATGGGTTATTAAACATACCTCCCTGTATATGTCAAGTCTTATATTATCCATAAAGAATTCTCTTCCCACTGATTTGCCTTGAAAAAGGGGACCGGCTCTGCTATCCTCCAACACCTTTAGCGACTCTGATACTATCAGAATTACACTACAAATTACCGTTTTTGTTTATTTAAATAGTTTTCCACAGGTGTTAATAATCATGTTGATAACTTTTAAATGGCAGTTTGATAAAATTATAATAAAATGCTTTCTCTTTTAGCAGATACATTCAACATTCCATGTTGATAAAAAATATATTCTATGAATTGTGATTTTTACCGATGTTAGATGCGTGGCAGCAGGCAACAGAAAATATAGAAAAAGTCATGTCGGGGGCTGATTTCGGCACCTGGATAAAGCCGATTTATTACAGTCACCATGAGGGTTTATCCGTTTATTTGACCGTTCCCAACTCTTTTACAAAAGAGTGGCTGGAGGATCATTACATAAACGTTTTGACCGGAGCCCTTACCGCAACATCCGGGTCTGCCGTTTCACTTAATTTTGTCATTCGGACTGAAGAGGAACATCAGCCATACATATCAGAAAATTATGTTACAAAAAACGGCACTGAACCAGCTGCTTTAAAAAATACCCATCTTGAACAGGTATTTACACCACTAAATCAAAAATATACGTTTGACCTTTTTGTGAGCGGCGCCGGCAATCAATTTGCTCACGCTGCAGCAATGGCCGTTGCGAACAACCCCGCTGACACCTACAACCCGCTTTTTATTTATGGTGGTGTCGGATTGGGGAAAAGTCATCTATTAAACTCTATTGGTCATACTATTCGTGAAAACTCTCCCGGGTTGGATGTCTGCTACTGTTCAGCCGAAAAATTCATGTACGAAATGGTTAATCATCTTCGCAATAAAAAAATGGATTACTTTAGAAATCGTTTCAGAAATGTTGATGTTCTTTTAGTTGACGATATCCAGTTTCTTTCCGGCAATAAAGTGGCCACGCAAGAAGAATTTTTTCACACCTTTAATGCCCTGCATGATGCACACAAACAAATAGTTATTACTTCGGATAAAATACCTCGTGAAATTTCTGACCTCGAAGAGCGTTTAAGATCCAGATTTGAATGGGGTCTTATTGCTGACATACAGCCGCCTGATGTTGAAACAAAAATGGCTATACTTAAAAAGAAGTCTGAAATAACAAGAGTTTTTTTTCCTGAAGATGTTTATTATTTTCTTGCATCAAGTGATACCAGAAATATCCGGGAACTTGAAGGTATGCTGATACGGCTCGGTGCGTTCAGTAGCCTGCAGAACATTCCGGTTACACTCGATATGGCTAAAGAAAATCTTAAGGACATTCTGGGGGACAGACATAAAGAAATTACTGTGGAACTGATCCAAAAAACTGTTGCCGACTACTTCGATTTAAAATTAATTGATCTGAAGTCTGAAAAACGGGTTAAGAATATCGTCTATGCCAGGCAGATAGCCATTTGGTTTTGCAGAGAGATGACAAAATCATCCTATCCTGATATAGGACTGAAGTTTGGTGGCAAAGACCATTCAACTATTATTCACTCATATAAAAAAGTCGATAAAGCTATCGCAGAAGATACTAAAATATCTAAAATAATTGAAGAAATACGGCGCATCCTGCTCAAATAAGGATAACCTGTGAATTCAGTGTGAATAACTGTTGATACTTTTTTATCGTGTGCAAAAGTATGGTATATTGAACCGGGTATGCACATACAGAAAACGTTCCTTTTGATTTGCAATCAAGCTTGTTACAGGATTATCCCCACTTTCAACAGGATCAACAATGTACTACCAAGTTTTTAAATATATTATAAACATACTACTAGTAAGAAAAGAGGGCATGTATGGAATTTAAAATTGATAAAGAACAGTTCCTCAAGTCATTGCACAAAATCCAAGGCATAGTTGAAAAGAGAACTTCGATGCCTATTTTATCGAATGTTCTTCTTGAAGCGACTGAAACATCACTTATTGTCACGGCAACAGACCTGGAAGTGGGAATGAAAAGCAGTTATGCTGCCGAAGTAATATCCCCTGGAAAAATAACGGTCTCAGCTAAAAAATTATACGAGATTGTCAAGGAGCTTCCTAATCAACCAATTCTCTTTTCCACGAAAGATAACGATTGGGTTGAAATAAAATGCGGAAAGGTTCAATTCAACATAGTGGGTCTTTCCTCTGATGAATTTCCGTATTTTCCTGATGTAAAAGAAGAGACCCTCTTTGAAATAGAAACGGCTCTTTTGCGTGGCATGATTGAAAGAACCTCGTATGCGATCTGCACGGATGAAACAAAATACAACCTCAACGGAATTTTTATCAAAGTAGAGGTACGTGCAGATGGCAGCAATGGACTTAAAATGGTTTCCACAGATGGTCACCGTCTTTCGATAGCCTCTGGTAATCTCACCGGTACTGCAGGTCCGGAACTCATCAAAGGTGTTATTCTTCCTAAAAAAGGTGTTTTCGAAATGAAGAAGATCACCGATGAAGATGGCGGCATGCTGCTGTTTGGATTCATGGACAACAGTGCTGTTATTAAGCGGGGAGATTCATACATGGTCATGCGTCTTGTTGATGGTGATTTTCCCGATTATAATCGGGTCATTCCGACGTCGAATACTCAGATTGTCACGGTAAATAAAGAAGATTTCAGTCATTCAGTAAGGCGGATGGCGATACTTTCAAGTGAAAAATTCAAGGGCATCATGCTGGAAATTACTTCAGGCAGCATCAGAATTTCTTCCAGTAATCCTGAGTTGGGCGATGCTATGGAAGAATTGGACGTTGTCTATATCGGAGATCCTATTTCAGTCAGATTCAATGCCCGCTATCTTCTGGATGTACTTGCAGTAGCCGAAACGGAACGTGTTGAAATGAAATTCAAGGACGAACTATCACCTTCGATTATTGTTCCGGAAAATTCTGACAGCTTTCTTGCCGTCATTATGCCAATGAGGCTCTAAAACCACTGATGCGTCTCTGCTCTGTAGCGGTTGCCGATTTCAGGAACTTTAGTTCTATCAGTATAGAACCGGGCAATCACTTCAATTTGTTGTATGGTCTCAATGGTCAGGGCAAGACTAATCTCCTCGAAGCAATCTACCTGCTTGGAAGTCCCCGTTCATTCAGAACTTCACGATTACCTGAACTGGTGAAACATGGGGCAGAGCGGGCGCAAATTCAGGGCAGCGTAACATCGGGCGGCATTGAGAGTGTACTCCGGCTGGTTATTGAACCGGTCGGTCGTAAAGTTGAAATAGACGGGAAAGCGGTACATAAAGCATCAGAGTTACATGGCAAACTTAATGCGGTTGTTTTCTCTCCAGATGACACCGGGATGGTCCGGACAGGCCCCGAATCACGGCGACGGTACCTTGACAGAGCTGTGTATATGGGTGATATCGGCTATCTTCACTGTTGGCATTCGTATCAACGGATATTGAAACAGCGTAATCATCTGCTGAAACATGCAGATAAAACCGGCCTTGATATATGGACTGAAAAATTGGCAGAGGCAGGTGCCGAGGTAATCGAGCGACGGCTCAAATTTGTCGCCTTACTTGATGGTAAACTGCAGAAATATTATGCAACGATATCAGGTGACAGCGAAGCATCGCGACTTAGTTATCAGCCTGACGGAGTAGGCTCCTCAGAGAGAGAAGCAATTCAGAACGAGCTGCTGGAACTGTTCAAACGGCATCTGCGCTCAGACGAACGCTACGGGACGACAACAGCCGGTCCGCACCGGGATGATCTGACGTTTATTCTGGATGAGCGGCCTCTCAAAGCGTTTGGCTCGCAGGGACAGCAGAAAAGCTTTGTTCTCGCGCTCAAAATGGCAGAGATGGACAACCTGAACGATACGTTCGGCGAAGCACCCCTGCTGCTGCTGGATGATATGAGTTCCGAGCTGGATGCACGCAGGAACCATAACCTGATGGAGTTCCTGACAACAAGAGAAATTCAGGTATTTATTACCACAACAGAACGGTCTCCGGCTCTGCTGGCGTCCGCTCCACAATGCGCCGTATTTCGTGTAGAAAACGGCAATCTGACGTTTGAAGGAAATTAACTGCATGAGTGAACAGGAAAACGTAACAAGCGGCTCCGAAGAGTATGGTGCTGACAATATCAAGGTTCTTGAAGGGCTCTCTGCTGTGCGGAAACGTCCGGCAATGTACATCGGCTCCACTTCTGCGGCCGGACTCCATCACCTCGTATATGAAATTGTTGATAACTCGATTGATGAGGCATTGGCCGGTTATTGCAACGAGGTTTCAGTAGCCATTAATACCGATGGTTCGATAACTGTTGTCGACAATGGGCGCGGCATTCCGACCGACATTATGCCGAATGAGGGCAAATCGGCGGCGGAAGTCGTTCTGACAGTACTGCATGCCGGCGGCAAGTTCGATAATGATTCCTACAAGGTTTCAGGTGGTCTGCACGGCGTCGGCGTTTCCGTCGTCAATGCCCTCTCTCGATGGCTTGAACTGGAAATTCGCCGTGACGGCAAGATTTTCCGTCAATCCTATCGACGCGGTGATCCCCAGGCGCCACTGGCAATGGTTGGTGAAACAAAAAAACGGGGCACCAAGATCACCTTTATGCCGGATGAGGAAATCTTTGAAACAACTGAATTTTCCTTCGATATTCTTTCCCAGCGTATCCGTGAAATGGCTTTTCTCAACGCCGGGGTGCGGATAAAGATTGGTGACGAACGGGGCGACGGCAAATCTCATGAATTTCACTACGAAGGGGGGATCAACTCCTTTGTCGAGTATTTAAATCGCAACAAGGCCGTGATAAATCCCAAACCGATGTACTTCAAGGGTGAAAAAGGGGGGGTGGAGATGGAAGTCTCCATGCAGTACAACGACTCCTATGATGAGAAGGTTTTTGCGTTTGCCAACAACATCAACACCCACGAAGGCGGCACCCATCTGGCCGGTTTCAAGGCCGCCCTGACACGTACCATGAACTCGTACGCAACAGCCAACAACCTGCTTAAAAATGAGAAAGTGACGGTTTCCGGCGACGATCTGCGCGAAGGTTTGACCTGCGTCATTTCAGTAAAGATCCCCCAGCCTCAGTTTGAGGGACAGACCAAGACCAAGCTGGGCAATTCCGAGGTCAAAGGGTACGTCGAATCGCTTCTTAACGAGCGTTTGGCAGTGTATCTGGAAGAAAATCCCAAAATTGCTAAAGATATCCTCAACAAGTCGATAGAAGCTGCCCGCGCACGTGAGGCGGCACGCAAGGCTCGTGACCTGACCCGTCGTAAGGGTGCTCTCGATATGGGCGGTCTGCCCGGCAAACTGGCCGACTGTCAGGAAAAAGACCCGGCGCTCTGCGAACTGTATCTTGTCGAAGGTGACTCGGCCGGCGGCTCGGCAAAACAGGGGCGGGACCGGAAAAACATGGCCATCCTGCCGCTCAAGGGGAAAATTCTCAATGTCGAGAAAGCACGTTTCGACAAAATGATCGCCTCGCAGGAGATCCGTACCCTGATTACCGCACTCGGCACCGGTATCGGCAAGGATGATTTCAACATCGCCAAGCTGCGCTATCACCGCATCATCGTCATGACCGACGCCGACGTTGACGGTCAGCATATTCTGACGCTGTTGCTCACGTTCTTTTACCGCAACATGCGCGAGTTAATCGAACGCGGCCATCTCTACATCGCCCAGCCGCCGCTCTACAAAGTAAAGCGTGGCAAGCGGGAACAGTATCTGCGTGACGAGCACGCCATGCAGGAATTCCTTTTGGAAGAAGGATCTGAAGAGCTGACCCTGCGCCTTGAAAAGGGCGACCGCACCTATAACGGCAAGCAGATTATTCCGGTGATCAAACAGTTCATTGAAAACCGAGCCATCTTTAACAAGGTTGTTAAAAAGGGCATTTCTCCCGAACTTCTCTCCATAGTCATTCGTAGTAATGTACCATCCGGACTGGAAGATATGGCGCAGATTGTGCCGTATCTGGAAGGGATGAAAGTGCTGGCGGAAGGTTCAGAGTACGACGTGGAAGAGTATCGGATCGCCTTCCGGATCGGCAATATCCGCTCGATTATTGATCAGCAGACACTCTCGGTACTCTCGACTCGTGAATATGAGCTTCTGGTAGACAACCATCGCCGCATCGTCGAGACCATGGCCGACAGTCGGGCCTTCGTCGAGCAGGATGGGGGAAAAGTGCTTTTTGAGACATCCAACCATCAGGACTTACTCAACTTTTTCCTTGAAAATGCCAAAAAAGGGCTGGCAATCCAGCGCTATAAAGGTCTGGGTGAGATGAACCCGGAGCAGTTGTGGGAAACCACGATGAATCCTGAAAATCGGGTGCTGCTGCAGGTCAAAATCGAAGATGTCGTTGAGTCGGATGAGATTTTTACGATCCTGATGGGAGATCAGGTAGAGCCAAGGCGTGATTTCATTGAGAAAAATGCGCTTAATGTCGTGAATTTAGACATTTAAAATTATTGTTGTAGGATGCCCCAATTATTGTTTTTTGGCCCCAATTATTGTTTTTACCCTACATAAAATTGAAAATATTTGAATAATACAATGAAGGGTCAACAAAATGTTGACCCTTCATTGTATCGAAATAACAAATCCTGGCATATTCGTGTGATTGTCGAGTATGAATCATAAAGATGACATAACCACTTTAATTAAGAAGGTTTCCATTGGTATGTAATTCAGTAATCTGATAAGAGTAGTGCATTTAATGTTATCTGAGGTGGGAGCAACTAATGAATGTTTTCCAGACTCACGCCGATATCGTTGGTGATTACTCTTCCTATATTCGCAGTTTCATATCCATAGCCGATCCCGAGATCAGCAAGGTTGTCAACCGCGAGCTGAGTCGCGGAAAACTCTGGCCTGAACCGCTTCTTCAGTTTAACCCTGCCTTCGAGATGTTCGGCAGCCTTGAAGACCTTGCCACGTCAGGCACACTCCACCCCGATAACCGGCGTCTGGGTTCCCCATGATATTCGAGACGCTGTTGTTGATTTCACCAGGAAATGGAGTGACAAGACCGAGATCCCGCTGAAACGCTTCATATCCTGGCTGTCTGTATCAAAGAGTAAGTTTTACACCTGGATTGACCGGTATGGTAAAGTTAACGAGCACAATGCCCCGATTCCCCGTGACTTTTGGCTGGAGTTCTGGGAACGGGAAGCAATTATCAAGTTTGCTGTTGAAAATCCGCTTGAAGGATACCGGCGACTAACCTTCATGATGTTGGATCAGAATATTGTTGCCGTCAGCCCATCCAGTACCTGGCGTGTTCTTACAAAAGCAGGCTTGCTTCAGAAGTGGAACCAGAAACCATCTCTCAAAGGGACCGGCTTCGTTCAGCCACTATTGCCGCACGACCACTGGCACGTAGATGTTTCTTACCTCAATATCAGTGGTACCTTTTACTACCTGTGCAGCTTTCTTGATGGTTGCAGTCGTTCCATCATCCATTGGGAGATCAGAGAGCAGATGACTGAGAAAGACATTGAAATCATCCTTCAGCGAGCGAAAGAAAAGTACCCTGTTGCCCGACCGAGGATCATTTCCGACAATGGGCCGCAATTCATTGCCAAAGACTTCAAAGAGTTCATCAGGATATCCGGGATGACGCATGTACGGACTTCGCCCTTCTATCCGCAGTCAAACGGCAAGCTGGAGCGATTCCACAAAACCATAAAAACTGAATGCATCCGTCCTGGTACTCCGCTTTCACTTGACGATGCCCGCCGGATAGTAGAAAAGTACATCGAACACTACAACACCGTCAGACTGCACAGTGCTATTGGCTACGTGACACCATCTGACAAACTGAATGGCAGAGACAAAGAAATATTCAAAGAGCGTGATAGAAAGCTTGAAGAAGCAAGAGAATTAAGAAAGCAAAAACGACAACGAGCCTATCCTGAAGTCAGGCATTCAGGGGAAGCTGACTTACCATTAGATCAAGCGGCCTGAAAGTCCAATTCCGACTGAGGCGGAACAAGGGACGGATCACCCGACGCGGTTTAACCAAAATGGTCAGCCAGTATTTCCTCGAAGCCGGCATTACCAAGGTTATACCCAAAGAGTCCGGAATCCGTAGACAGCGCAACTGTCATGCTCTTCGGCATACGTGTGGAACCGATATATACAAAGGAACTGGCGATCTGAAGCTTGTTCAGGAAACGCTCGGTCATGCGAGTATTGAGATGGCGGCTAAATACAGCCATGTTGATAAAAGGGCTAAATCACGGGTCACAGAAATAATTGCGATCGAGATATCCTGATACGATCCGTTCACCCTTTCTCCAGGCAAACTAAGGAGTGTCAATACAGGGTAGGAATCCTTGACGACTTGTAGCTATTCATATGCAACCGGTGATTTACCCCTTAGAGGCTTTTTTGAAGTGGTCGTATCACGTACAGCCCAACCGATCTCCGGCCGCAATGTTTTCGTCTTGATGTCTTGAGAAACCCCTATAAACCCGGCCAAAAAATCCATTTTATAAATATCGCTATAGTAGTGCCATTCGAACTCCGCCTTTGATAACCCCCCAGGAAAATCAGCAAATACGAAGCCGGTTTTGTCTTTTGGTGACTGTTGGAGATACGGGTTGCGTCTTGTTGTTATTTGATTTGCCATATATCCCATATTTCGCACTTTTTGAATGACGTTACGATGTATTTTCTGTGCCTGTTTTTCCAGAGGCCTTGCCTTACGTTCTCACCATTTTAGGTCAAATTCCATGTATGTCAATATTTATTTGACATACAGACTCTATGGTGTTATATGACTACCTGGAGGTGGTTATGGAAACCAATGATTGGGCAAAGCTTCAAGAAGAGCTGCTTAAGGCGCAGCTCGGTGTTATTCGCAACTATCTGAGAAATACTGAACCGGGTGAACATGAGAGGAAATCATCACAATCAAAAAGTCTGTCTCATATTAGTATCATAACAGACGTACTCTCTGCCGCAGGTTCACCGCTACATGTATCCGAAATTATTCGACTGGTTAATGAACAGCACGGGATTATCCTTGATCGAGAATCGGTGGTCTCGGCACTGACAAAAAAAGTAAAAAAGGGCGTGACGTTTATCCGGACAGGTCCGAATATTTTCGGACTAAAAGTGATATAGCGTATGTCGGCCCAGGACAACATTGCCAGTTTCTCTGTAGCGCATTTGCCCATTGTGAAAGAATACGCGCAGCGCATGGGACTTGTGGAAAATATCGACGGTGCCCTTAACTGCGGCATGCACACGAGTCCCGGCAAGATAACGCTGGGCCTTATCATGAATATTCTGTGTGGAAGATCGCCGATTTACCGGGTAGAGGAGTTTTTCAAGATGCGTGATGTGCCACTCCTTCTCGGAGAGGGCATGACTGCTGAGAAGTTTAACGATGATGCCATCGGACGTGTTTTGGATCGCATTTACGACTACGGCACATGGAAACTGTTTTCAGAAGCTTGCATTCAGGCTTTTCGCAATTTCAATGTAGATTGTACGATCATTCATCAGGACACAACCTCCGTAAGCGTTTGGGGTGAATATATGCCTGGGTCTGACGATCCCATGAAAATCAATCACGGCTATAGCAAGGATAAGCGTCCAGATCTCAAGCAGTTCGTCTTGTCTCTTCTCTGTGTGGAGGGCAATCTTCCTTTCCATGCCGGAATACTTGATGGCAACTCATCCGACAAAAAGATCAACGGTACTATTATCACGGAGCTTCCCCGGGTCATGGCGCGGCATGGAGCAGGGAAACATGAATTCATCTATGTTGCCGATTCCGCCTTGGCAACAAGAGACAATCTTTTGCTGATGAAAGATGACATCCAGTTTATCACCCGGTTGCCGGAGAACTTTGGTGCCTGCACAGAATTAATCGGCAAAGCCGTTACTGACACTGGCTCCTGGCAGGATGTCGGGCAACTCTCCTGCCGGATAGTAAAGGGCAGGAATATCTGTGCCAGCTATCGCATTCAGGAAACAACTATTGATCTTTGCGAGAAAAATTACCGTGCTGTGATCGTGCACTCCGACGCTCATGACAGACGTCGGCGCAAGCGCATTGAAAAAACCGTTCAGAAAGACAAGATCACACTTGGCAAAGCGGTTGATGAGTTACGGCGCAAAAAGTTCTTTTGTCTTCCGGACGCTCAGGCGGCAGCAAAGGATTTCAAGCCAGGCGACCTTCATCACGTGACCTTCATCTTTGAAGAGCATCCCGTATACGGTCGTGGCCGACCGTGCAAAAAGGAAATACGCACTGCAAAGAATATGTGCTACATGGTGGCGGTCAAGGTCAATGAAAACAAAGAGGCCATTGAAGAACTGCAAGAAAAAGCCGGATGTTTTGTCCTTCTCACCAATGTACCGACAGAGAAGAAGAGTGCACTGGAGGTATTGAAAACCTACAAGGAGCAAGATGGTATTGAAAAGAACTTTGGCTTCCTGAAAGACCCGCTTGTGGTCAACGATCTGTTTCTCAAAACACCGAGTCGTATTGAAGCCTTGGGACTTATACTGGTACTGGCGCTTCTTCTGTGGCGACTTATGGAAAGAGCCATCAGAAGAAAGATTAAGGAAGAAAATTCAACACTTACTGGATGGAATAACGGTAAAACTGCAAAACCAACGTCTTTCATGATGGTCTCAAAGTTTATATCCGTTGTCGTTGCGATAAAAAATGGCGAACGCTCCTTGTTTACGCCCCTTAATAAAGTACAGCTTGCCTATCTCAACGCCTTGGAGGTTAATCCAGGTATTTTTACCGAAATAGACTTAATGCCAGAGGCTATCCGTTCCGGATAAAGTTTTGAAGTCGGTCGGAAAATGTCAATTTGGTCCCCAAAATTGTGCGAAATATAGGATATATGGGAAAAATTTTACAATCCAGCCATTAACATAGGAGACAGTTCCACTCGCACCCCGTGGCGGTATGTACTTGAACATGCCATTCCAGAAGGCAGCATCAACCTTCCCTTGGGAAGCCCGGGCAAACTGTTCGAGAACCGGAACCAACTCATCAATCCACCAGTCCAATTCAAATTGCCGCAATGCTTTCGCCTTCTCGATAATTAAGCGCCAGTCTTCAGGAGTCCCTTCCAGAGTAACGAATGGTATCCCGCACAAGGTATTCAACCGGTACTCAAAGTAGCTTTTCATAGAATCCATCAGCGTGATTTCAAAGGCCGCTTTTTCGATGTTTCCAGTAGTAGAAAAAGAAGCTACAACGACATTATGCAAGTCGGGACCGACATGTTTTTTTATGCCGTTGGTGAATTCGGGAAACACCTGTTCCCAAGGGTTGTCGGGCTTGCCTTTGATAAAATCATCTCTGCGGACTTCAATAACTTTCTTCCCGTCATGTTTCACAAACTTCTTCCGTAATGCCTCTGAATTGTTATTGACGTGTTGGGCAAATCCCTGAGCAATCAATAACCAGACCATATCCGGAGAAAGGGTGAGTGGTCTGTGCTCATTAAAGGCTGAGTAAACAGCTTGGACAAAGGGGTGAATGCTGGATACGATCAGCCCTTTGTCTGCTGCCGAAATGGCTTCCGCAGGCGAACCGATGCGTTGTTCAAGCGCCTGCCGGTAAGATGTAGTTGGCAATAAATTCTCGGCAACTGTGACTTCAGCTACCTTAAATCTACTGTTTTTGGCCAGTGCAGCATCTACATGTAGCAGACATATACCGACTAACAGGATGCCGAATACCTTCTGTTTCATGATTTCCTCCGCAAGTAATTACCGACAATGATTGTCGAAACACATCCTGATGTGTTTATTTTGACGCTGCCCCGGCCCAGGTGATCCAATTCAACCCTACAAGTCTGGAAACACGAGAATATCCAATTTCCATATTATATTCCCATTCGTTTATCAGCGGTAGTTTGATAGTTGAGTTAGTAAACAGTTATTGAGGTAAAAACAACCATTTTATCAGATCAAAATATTCTTCTGAAAAACGGACGTTTGTTTCGGGCCATTACTTGGTACATCCTATGGAACTTTGGTGAGCGCCGTACCAAAAACTACCCGAAGTGGATGAAAGACAGTGAAAAATGGCACTTGTACAATATATCTGATGATGATAAGATTATCGCATGAATGAGGATACTGAGCTTGAACTGTTACTTTCGTTAGATGGAGCCAGCTATGAAGCGGCAGATGGCTACGTAGTCGAATTTAAGGCTCAGAGAACGAATCCGACACCGGCACGACCACACGGCGTTATTTATGCCTTTGTTTTTCGCCCTAATGACGGGAAGCCTTATGTGCGTTTTGACAATGCGCACGGTGTCGAATGGTTGGGTGGAAAATTCGTGAAAGCACCGGTTGCTTATGACCACTGGCACCAGACAGAGGATGACGAAGGACGGCCATATATTTTCACAACAGCCACACAGTTGCTTGACGATTTTTGGCGAGAAGTGAAGCGAGCTATGAACGAGAGGGGGATACCCAATGACTTATAAGACTGGATCAATTAGCGAATTTATGACTTGGACAAAACGGGTCATCACAAATCCGGTTACATCTAACGAGACTCCCCAGCGTTGGTTCGACAGTGATGCTACTGCAGCGCAAGCATCAAGGACAACGACTTCGCCAGAAGCAATGGTGAAGTTGCTTTCAGAAGACAATATCAGCCTCTTGCGGATGATCATATCGGAACACCCGACTTCGCTGCGTGCACTGGCATTGATGGCTCATCGCAAAGAATCTAATTTATCGCGTACGCTTAAAAAACTGCACGATGCCGGTATAGTTGATTACGAAGAGGGTCCAGGACGTACACGCGCCCCTCGTGTGACGGCGCAGCGTGTGACTCTTGAGCTTGATTTCGTCGGGCGGGGAAGTAGCGTTTATGTTGAACATGCCCGGTCGTTTGCGGGGTAAGTCCCTCACAAGTGGCAGCATCTTCACTTCTTGGGGTACTATGATTTCCGCAACAAACGGCACCTGATAGACTTAGAATATGTTTTATCAGGTATAATATTAAACACTTAAAGATTTCGTGGATTAGGGATTACAACCCCGTTTTCTTGAAAAAACAGCCGACCAAGCGGTCGAACATATTCAGCGCTTCATC
>JBMOEI010000051.1:0-32773 GCA_049318985.1 Desulfuromonadaceae bacterium | reverse complement strand
CCATGGAGGCGCTTCAGGCAGCAGTTAAAAAACACCTGAATCAGAAACAGAAAATAGAAGCATTTAAAGGGCAGGTGCTGATACTTCATTCAAGGAATGACGACCTGGTAAACGTATCTCATGCGGAGCGACTCTATGTATGGGCGAATGAACCAAAACAGCTTCTGATCTTCGAACGGGGCGATCACAATACCATTCTGGCGGTCAACGAAGAAGAATACTTCAGCGCCGTGGCGCGTTTCGTCGCTTCATGCAGTAATAAATGTCTGTAGGTGGAGGTGGAGTGTAATCGGGTTGTGATAAAATACCTTCTTGGAAAGGGTGGAGATATTAAAAAGAATGGGGTCGGTAACTAAAAGGAGGTTTTGGTGTAAAGTAAAGTGTAAAGTCAAAAAAAGAGAGGGCGGCTTGGTAGCCGCCCTCTCTTTTTAATTGCCTGTTTTATCAGGCTTTTTTGGTGGGCGAAACAGGGATCGAACCTGTGACATCCAGCTTGTAAGGCTGGCGCTCTCCCAGCTGAGCTATTCGCCCGAATTTTATGGCGGGGTTGACGGGGCTCGAACCCGCGACTTCCAGCGTGACAGGCTGGCACTCTAACCAACTGAGCTACAACCCCGTAAAAATTATTTCTTTTTCTTGGCAGGTATAACGTTGACAGCTTCTTTCAATGTTTTACCCGGTTTAAATTTAGGAACCGTTGCAGCAGGAATGTCAATTTTCTTTCCAGTTTGAGGGTTTTGACCTTTACGGGCGGCACGTTTAGCAGTAGAGAATGTTCCAAAGCCAACAAGGCTGAGCTTATCGCCGCTTTTCAGAGCAGCCGTTACACTGGCAATAAAAGCGGAAACGGCTTTCTCTGCTTCTACTTTTTTCAGGCCGGCCTGTTCTGCTACTGAGCTGATCAATTCTGCTTTAGTCATGTTGCACCCCCATAAATTCATTATTAAAAACAAAGCGAAACACTGTTTATCAGATATTCTTAAATTGTGTCAAGTGTTTTTTCGAGTAAGTGCACATATTCTGGGCGGTTGAGGATGCTTTACTGTTAATGAAGCGATAATAAGTCTGCTGAACAGATAAAACCAGCTTATGCGACTGAAATAAAGATGGAATCAGGCTGCCTCTTTTAATTCCTGTTCATAAAGAATCATCGGTTTTTCTTTGTGATAGATAACATCTTCACTGATGACAACTTCCTGCACATTTGGCTGAGACGGCACTTCGTACATAATATCCAGCATTGAATTTTCCAGTATAGCCCGTAGGCCACGTGCTCCGGTGTTGCGTTTCAGGGCTTCTTTCGCGATCGCAACTAATGATCCATCAGTAAAACGCAAGCGTACTTTTTCAAGTTCAAATAGTTTTTGATACTGTTTTACCAGTGAATTTTTCGGCTCTTTTAAAATCTGGACCAGCGCTTCTTCATCCAACTCGGTCAGGGTGGCCAGCATGGGTAGCCGACCGATAAACTCGGGAATATAGCCATACTTAAGAAGGTCTTCGGGGGTAAGGCTCTTCAGCAGTTCGCCGAGTTTTTTCTCATCCCGCTTCTTAATGTCCGCCCCGAAGCCAAGCGTTTTTTTGCCGATTCTCTGCTGAATTACCGCTTCGAGGCCCGCAAAAGCGCCACCACAAATGAAGAGGATGTTTGTGGTATCAACTTTCATGAATTCAGATTGCGGATGTTTTCTGCCACCCTTCGGCGGAATACTGGCAATAGTTCCTTCAATTATCTTGAGAAGCGCCTGCTGAACCCCCTCACCGGAAACATCCCGGGTGATTGAAGGTGAATCAGACTTACGGGCTATTTTATCAATTTCGTCTATGTAGATGATGCCTTTCTGGGCTCGTTCAACATCATAGTCAGCTGCCTGGAGAAGAGAGAGGATAATGTTTTCAACATCTTCACCAACATACCCGGCTTCAGTGAGGTTGGTTGCGTCTGCCATTGCAAACGGCACTTTGAGGATTCGGGCTAATGTTTGCGCGAGAAGAGTTTTGCCGGAACCGGTAGGGCCAAGCAGCAGAATATTACTTTTCTGCATTTCGACATCGCCCTGCTTACCACCAGATTCAATGCGTTTATAGTGGTTGTAGACAGCGACAGAGAGAACTTTTTTGGCCAGCTCCTGGCCAATGACGTATTCGTCAAGGATGTCTTTTATTTCGCGTGGTTTGGGAAGTTTTTTTAAATCGGGTCCTGTGGCCTCTTCAAGCTTCATTTCCTCGGAAATGATATCATTGCACAGTTCAATGCATTCATCGCAAATAAAAACAGCAGGCCCGGCAATCAGTTTTTTGACGAGATCCTGATTTTTGCCACAGAATGAACAGGTTAAATGTTCCTGGGTGGTGTCACGACGACTCATGGTGTGTCTCCAGTCAGAGGCTTACGCGTGAAGATAGCGTCAATCAGGCCATACTCTTTTGCGTCTTCGGCAGACATAAAGAAATCCCGTTCGGTGTCTGCTTCAACTTTCTCTTTTTGCTGCCCGGAAAGGTCGGCAAGAATTCCATTTAACTCGTCTTTCATGCGCAGGATTTCCCTGGCATGGATACTGATATCAGTTGCCTGGCCTTGAAAACCGCCAAGAGGCTGGTGAATCATGATGCGCGAATGACTGAGGCTGTAGCGCTTCCCTTTTTCGCCGGCGGTCAATAAAATTGCCCCCATTGACGCCGCTTGCCCGACACAAATGGTTGAGACGGGAGCCTTAATGTAGCGCATGGTATCAAATATTGCCATGCCTGCGGTCACAACGCCTCCCGGTGAATTGATATAGAGATGAATATCCTTATCCGGATCTTCGGCTTCAAGAAAGAGAAGTTGCGCGATGATGAGGTTTGCTACCGTATCATCGATCGACCCACCTAAAAATATGATCCGTTCTTTGAGCAGTCGGGAATAAATATCATACGCCCTCTCGCCCCTGCCGCTCTGCTCTACAACCATTGGGATATACATGTATTTTCCTTAGGCCGCTTTCAGTTGCTCTGCGTCAACTTCTGTGACAACAGCACGGTCAATAAGAAGAGCAATCGCTTTATCTTCTTTGATTTCTGAAATAATTGAACTCCTGGCGTTCTGGTTTGAAGAGTAATATTCTTTGATGCGCTCAAGCATTTCAGGGTTTCCGGCAGCAATTTTCTCGTACTGTGCAGCCAGATCTTCATCGGATACGGAAATATTTTCTTTTTCCACTAACGCCATCAACAGCAGACCGCCTCTGACTTTATCAATAGCCTCGTCACGGAAGCGGGCACGGAAACCATCTGCATCAAGTCCCATCATTTCGAGCGACATCTGCTGGCTTTTAAGGCGGTTTTTAAGGTTCTCGAACATATGATCAAGCTGCCGCTTTATCATTGATTCCGGGACGTCCAGCGGGTTCTTTTTGATCAGAGCCTGAATAACCCGCTCTTTAAATTCATTATCAATGCGATCTTTTCCATGTTTTTCGTGATACTCAACCATTTTGGCGCGCAATGCCTCCATGGTCTCGTATTCCCCAAACTGTTGGGCAAATTCATCATCAAGTTCAGGAAGTTCCTTCCGCTTGATTTCCTTTACCGTAACCGTGAAAATACCTTTTTTTGCAGTGGCTTCTTCCTCGTCACCACCAGCCGGAAGATCAAGGGTAAATTCCTTCGATGTGCCAGGTGTTAAGCCGATTAATTGCTCTTCAAAGCCGGGAATCAGTTTGTTTGAACCGACTTCTACCTCCGCAGTCTGGGCGCCGCTGTTCTCCTCGGGTGAGTCTTCAACCGCAACAGAGTAGTCGACAGAAACGGTATGACCATTTTCGACAACGGCGTCTTCATCAAGTGGAATCAGCTGTGCCATGTTTTCCTGCATGCGTTTCAATTCGGTGGCAACATTCTCAGGCTTTGCAACGTATGTCTCTTTACTGACAATCAGGCCGGCATATTCGTTTAACAGTATCTGCGGCATGACATCAAAAATGGCACTGTATTTAAACGGCACTCCCTGTTCAAGAATGTCGCTTTCAATCGTAGGTGAATCAAGTGGTTCAACTTTGTGCTCATCCATCGCTTTGTAAAGAGTCTCTTGATACAGACGTCGCATAACGTCATCACGCATGGCGTCACTATAGGTACGTTTAATTAACTGCATAGGTGCCTTGCCGGGGCGGAATCCCTGGAGCTTGGCTTTTTTCTGGATCGCTGCATAAGCCTTATTGATCTCTTCGTTAACCCGTTCAGCCGGAATTTCGATGGTTATCTTTTTTTGAACCGGGCTGATGTCTTCAACGTGAACCTGCATGGTAGCTATCCTCTTCTATAGTTGAAATGTAATGTTTGCATGTGAAGAACAGTGAAACAAACATTGGAAACTCTGGATGGTGCGAGAGAGGAGACTTGAACTCCTATACCTTACGGTGCCAGATCCTAAGTCTGGTGCGTCTGCCAATTCCGCCACTCTCGCATCTGTCTTGAACCATGAAGCGATTGATCATGGTTGCATTCTGTCGGGGGGTAAAAGATTTCTGACAATATATGATGATGATCCATAGGTCAAGAAATTATTAAAAAATGCCGGTGGACATTATGCTGCTGTTATCCTCCGGCCGGTTTCACCTTGAAGCCGCGAACCTGCAGCTCTGCCAGCAATGAATCACGGTGATCACCCTGGATTTCGATAATACCCTCTTTAACGGTTCCGCCGCAGCCGCATTTCTTCTTAAGCGCCCCTGCCAGTTCCTTGATCTCCGGAGCGGAAAGCGGGATGCCGCTGATGACTATTACCGTCCCGCCACCCCGCCCTTTAACTTCTCTGCGCAGACGAACGATGCCGTCGTTTTTTTGAGGCGTTGGTTTGTGTGCGGGGGTGTTCTGCTTAATGCGCCCCGATTCAGTTGAATAGACAGGGATACTGTCAGACCAGTCTGTCATTTGCCCCAGTCCCGTGCATATCTGAAATCCCGGTCAATGGTGCGGTTGGAAACTTTGGCAATAACCGGCAGGCGTCGTTTAAAGTGGGAATTTTGAATTTTGGCGTAGATGGTATCGATAAACTCGCCTTCAAAGCCGTCAGCTATCAGTTCCGGCCTCGTCAGACGCTGATCAACCATACGATAGAGCAGTTCATCAACCTGGCGGTATGAGAACCCGAGTTCCTCCTCATCGGTCTGTCCCGCCCAGAGATCAGCTGATGGCTGCTTTTCGATGACCTCTGCCGGTATTCCCATGGCAGCGGAGAGCTGCCAGACCTGAGTTTTGTAAATATCACCGATCGGATTGAGCGCTGAAGCCATATCGCCGTAGAGGGTGCCGTAGCCGAGCAGCAGTTCGGTTTTATTGCTGGTGCCGAGTACCAGAGCCCGCAGCAGCGCTGAGTGGTCAAACAGGATTGTCATCCGCTCGCGAGCCATTTTATTGCCGCGCCGCATGTTATCCGCATCAGGAAAGGTGTCGAAATAGGCGTCCACCATTGCTGTTATCGGCACTACCGAAAAATTGACGCCACATGCCGTTGCCACCAACCGGGCATGTGTCTCACTTTCCGGATTGCTTGTCTTGTAGGGCATGCAGATAGCATGAACGTTCTCTGGACCCAATGCTTCAGCAGCGATAAACACCACCAGTGCCGAATCAATGCCGCCGGATAGGCCAAGAACAACCTTACCGATACCGACTTTACGCACTTCATTCCGGACGAAACCGACCAGGAGTTTTCTCAGTAATTCCATATTTGCATGCAGTGCAGTCATCTAGCCCCTCCTCTTCTCTGCGATACGCTGCAATTCCTGTATCGTCACAAAAAGATTTTCATCACGCATCAGCGGTGAAATGATGCGTTCGCGGCGCAGCGCCCCTTCAGTAACCGTTACGGTAATAACATCCTCTTCGAGAAGAGCCGCGCGAATAATTGATTCTCCCGATGGTGCGACATATTCAGACCCACCCCAGAAGTTGACGCCATCTTCAAAGCCGACCCGGTTGCTGTAGAGTACCCTGCAGTTAAGAAACATTGCAGTGGTTGAGACCAGTTTCTGCCAGGCGGCAGCCGATCCGGGCGAATCGCCCTCAATTCCCCGGGTAGGGCTGCTTGACAGGCAGAGCAGTGTTGTGGCCCCGTCCATCGCGAGAATGTACGAAGCTGACAGGTGCCACATATCTTCGCAGATGAGCATGCCGAAACGGCCGAATTTTGTTTCAAAAGCGCGAAATGATTCGCCGCGGGCAAGGTAGCGCTGTTCATCAAAAAGGCCGTACGTTGGTAGATATACTTTACGGTGCCGATGGCGGATCGCTCCATCTTCAAGATAGAGAGCCGAGTTGTAAAAATGGTAATCAGCACTCTCTTCGACAAAGCCGATGGCAATCGATATGCCACGGGAAAGCTCTATTAGACGCATGATTTCGGGGGAGTCAGTTCGCAGTGCCACTTCCGGGACGAGGTCTTTCAGAAAATAGCCCGACAGTGCCAGTTCGGGGAAGACGATCAGATCGGCACCGGCGTCCCGCGCTTTTGTTATCCGCTCTTCGATGAGCGTCAGGTTATCGGCAATACAGCCGAGTTTAGGTTTTATCTGGGCCAGAACTGCGGTAAAATCCATGGCGACTCCTCTTAATATGCCAGATCAAAAGCATTCTTGATGTGATCAATTGCGTGTTGGCCGTCAGTATGCAACAGAATGGCGATTACGTCAAACCGTGCGTTGGTGTCATGCAACCGGTTTTTTGAGAGCCAGGTCAGTGCCGCTTTGGATATCTGACGCTGCTTGAAGGGAGTCACCGCAAGTTGCGGTACACCGTAGGAAAGACCCCGGCGGGCTTTTACCTCGATAAAGACGAGACTTTTGTCTTCCGGATCACGGGCGATGATGTCAACTTCGCCCCCCTTACAGCGGAAGTTGCACTCCAGAATCCGGTAGCCACGCGCGATCAGGAAATTGGCAGCCACCTCCTCGCCCAGTTCACCGGTTTTTTTGTTACCGGTGGGTGGGGGAGGGGATGGCGTTTTAGAGAAGAGTTTTTTTATGAGGTTCATGGCTGTTTTTCCAGAAAAGCGGCATCTTCACAGCAGCCATCCACGTTCAATCCCCGGATACGGTAATATTTATCCAGCTCCTCTTCAAACCGCACCCTGTCAAGCGGGTGAATATTGATGCCATCACCGCTGCTGCCAGGTTCGGAGAAAAAGCGCTCCGGTAACATGTCGTCCGCCCGTGAAAAACCGTTGGCGCAGTTATAATAACGCTCCGTCAACACAATGCGCCTGCCGATTTCCTTCAAACGCTGAGGCGAATAGGCCACCCCGGTGACGGCGGTCAACAGTTCGGCATACTCCTCAAGGCTGGCACCAAAGAAGGCAAACTTGCAGGCGACCAGCGAATCAACAGCGGCATTGGTATCCTCGGCGATGCTAATGATGCGGGCTTTACCGGAAAAGGAAAAACGGTCGGTCGGCACCGGCTTGCGTAGAATTTCATGAGAGATCGGATAGGCGCGCAGGTGGCAGCCGCCGCGATTACTCGTACAGTACGCCAGTGCCATGCCGTACGCCCCACGTGGATCATATGCCGGAAGTTCCAGAGATTTAACGCTCATGGAAAGTTCCGGGTGTCCCAACTGTTCTGCGAGGCGACGGGACCCCAGTGAGAGCAGGTTACCCTCTCCACGTCGATGAGCAATATCGTTCAGCAATTCCGGAATTTCCCCGGCTGTTGGAAATGTCCCTTTAATCTCACCCCAGGCGGAGAGGGTGGCCGCTACGGTTATGGTATCGAGACCAAGTTCGTTGCAGAGGTCGTTTGCAGCAACAATTGCGTGCAGATCATGGACATTGTTGAGTGCACCAAAATGGGAAGCGGTTTCGTATTCCGGAAGCGCTTTGCCTGCTTGCGACGATTTTTTGCACTGTATCGGGCAGCCGTAGCAGCCGTCCTTCTTTGCCCCGCAGACGCGTTTAAGGGTTGGGCCGGAATAGTTGCCGGAATGCTCAAAAAAAGTTTTACGGAAGTTTTCCGTCGGGGCCATGCGGCGCTGCGCCATCAGATCCACCAGCACCGGGGTGCCGAACTCAGAAATTCCGAGAGGGCCGAAGATAACCGGAGAAGCCTTGAAAAGCCGCATGATATCCTGACGGGCGTTTTCAAACAGCGCCGGGTCGGCGATGGCACCTTTTCTGTTGCCGTTTACCGTCACCGCTTTAAGGTTTTTACTCCCCATGACGGCGCCAAGGCCGCCACGGCCGACGGAATTGCCTTCTCCCATCATGATATTTGCATACAGGACGCCGTTTTCGCCGGCTGGACCGATAGCGGCAACACTGCCCAACTCTTTCAAGGCGACAACGGTTGTCGGGATATCAGAGCCCCAGAGGTGGCCTGCCGGCTTAATATCAACAATTTCCGAGGCGATGGTTACAATGACCGGCAGCGGGCTTCTGCCGCTGATGAACAGAACATCAACTCCGGCAGCTTTCAGGCGCCAGGCAAAACGGCCACCTGCTGAACAATCATAGATGGTGCCGGTCAATGGCGATCGGGAAACAACGGCAAGACGGGCGGAAGTAGGAGACGGCGTGCCGCATAACGGACCGACGGAGAAAATAAGCGGCATGTCGGGATCGAACGGATCGAGTCTGAAATAGTCGCGCATCAGGCGGACACCCAGGCCGCGGCCGCCGAGATACTCCTCAAGTAACTGACGGGGGAGCTCTTCGCGGTAAGAAGTTCCTGTTGTCAGGTCAACCTTGAGCAGTGTACCGGTCCAGCCATTCATGGATGCTGACTGCAGATGTGCGTGGTGGTTTTACCCAGTTCCGTGGGGGTATGCACAATCATATCGGCTCCGCTCAGTTCGGCCATATCGCCGTACCCCCATGTGCAGGCAATCGTCATCATGGTGGCACGCTGACCGGACTCTACATCGTTGATGCTGTCTCCGATCATGACGCACTCTTTGGGCAGGACTCCCAGTTTTTCGGCTGTTTTCAGCAAGGGGAGGGGAGACGGCTTTCTTTCCGGGTAGGTATCTCCGCCGCAGACGTATTCAAACAAATCACTAATGCCAAGATCTTGCAGAAGCAGCACGGTGAGATCTTCATTTTTATTGGTGATAACGGCCATTCTGATCTGGTTGGCAGCCAGGTCCTGGAGGGTCTCCAGCATTTCCGGAAACAGGCGGCTTTTCTCTGCAATGTGCTGTCTGTTGTAATCCAGAAACAGGTCAAGAGCTCGGGTAATAGTACCTTCAGAAAAACCGGGAAGTATCTGCTCTATGAGATTGCGAGATCCCTTGCCAACTTTCAGACGGACATCATTTTCACAGAGGAGTGGCAGGGAGAATGCTTCCCGGACATGATTGGCTGCATCGGTCAAATCGCCGAGCGAGTCAACCAGGGTGCCGTCGAGGTCAAAGAGAACGGCGCGGACTGTCATGCCGCTTTCGGAAAAATAATGACCGGTGTTTTAGCCGCCCGGTAGAGGAGAAACGTCTTGCCGAGGATTTGGGCAATATCGGCTTCGCAGGCTTCAGCCAAGGCCGCAGAAGCTTCATGCTTATCAAGCATGCAGCTCTCAAGAAGCTTCACCTTGATCAGTTCGTGGTGGTCAAGAGAAACGTTCAATTCAGCAATCAAGGCGGCCTCGATCTCTTTTTTGCCGATCTGGACAAGAGGTTTCAGTTTGTGCCCAAGGGCCCGCAGGTGGCGTTTCTGTTTTCCGGTCAACATATGTTGGTCAACTCCTCATTGTGTAAAGTAAAAGCGTTTGAAGCTATATCATATCGGGCCAGCTGCTGGCAAATCACAATTGCCCTTACTGAAAAAGCCGGTTCAATTCATCGACCGTGGCAACGGCGGGGTAACAGGTGCCCGGTACGCAGAGTGATAGTGATACGGGAGACGGCCCTTTCTCGCTCCGGATAATCAGGTTTTTGATTGAGTAATTGCGGAGGGCCGCATTGAGTGCAAACGCTTCAGAACTGCCGGTATCTCCGGAGAATGTTGCCGTTGTCGGCTCGGTTGACAATAGCGTAAGGGTCTGCAGGGCACCGAGATGGCCCAGTGGATTCTGCTCGATATCGCTCCGGATCCCGTTCAGTGCCGACCGTGCGCAGTCGAGCAGTTCCGGCCTGTCATCGATCCAGGCCAGCCGATAGAGCAGATGGGCGGTACGGGCAAGTGCCGATGGTGTAACGCCATCGTGGTCCGATGATACCCGGGCCGGCATCTGCTCGGCATCGTGGCCGATGAGGGTGAATTCGCCGGTTTCGGGGTCTCGAAAAAGGTTCAGGATGTCCCCGGCAAGTGTTTGCGCCTCTGCCAGCCAGTTCTGATCGAGCGTTGCTTCAAACAGGTCCAACATCCCTCCGGCCAGAAACGCGTAATCCTCCAGAAAGCCGGGAACCTCGGATGCCCCGTTCAGATAGCTGCGCAGGATTCTGCCGTCGTTACGGCGGAGCTTATCGATGATAAACGCTGCGGTTCGGGCGGCAGAAGCAGCGTATTCCGGTTTATTGAAGGCAACCGCTGCAGTGGCAAGTGCCGTAATCATCAGGCCGTTCCAGGAGGTGATGATCTTGTCATCCCTGAGTGGGCGGATACGCTCTGCACGCAGCTTAAGCAGCTCTGCCCGACATCGTTCCAGTCGGATGCCTGTCTCACCTTCATTGAGTCGGTGGTGCCGGCAAAATTCATTCAGGGCCACCGGTGCGGTAAGAATAGTCTCTCCTTCAAAATTTCCCTCATCTGTTACCGCATGGAAGAGGCAGAACAGTTCGGCGTTCGTTCCGAGGCAGGTATCGATTTCACTCTTATCCCAGACATAAAATTTGCCTTCAATCCCCTCTGAGTCAGCATCAAGGGCGGAACAAAAGGCACCTTCCAGAGTTTGAAGCTCCCGCGCAGCAAACGTGAAAATTTCTTCAGTCATTGCGCGGAATAAAGGATCTCCACCGGCCAGAAAGGCCTCTGTCGCTACCCGGGCCAGCATGGCCTGATCGTAGAGCATTTTCTCAAAGTGAGGTGCCAGCCAGAACTGATCGACAGAGTACCGGTGAAGCCCTCCGCCGAGCTGGTCCCAGATGCCGCCTCCCCGCATCTTCCTCAGGGTATGGAGAGCCATTTCCAAATAATATTTGCCCCCTGGCAACGTCTGCCCGATCAGCCAGCTCAGATAAATCGGCATCGGGAATTTCGGGGCACCCCCAAAACCACCCTGTGTCGGGTCATAAATTTTCGTCAGGGTCTGCAGCGCTTTTTTGGCAATGGCCGTTACGTCAGGTGCCGTTTCGTGTTCTCGTTGTTTACGTCCACTCTCCAGAGCCTCCATGATACCCTGGCAGTTTTTTTCGATCATATCGGGTCGTTGTCGCCAGAGGGTAGCAATATTGCCGAGTAGCTCCATCAGACCGCTCATGCCCCGGCCACCCCGTTTGGGGAGGTAGGTAATCGTCATAAACGGGCGTTTCTCCGGCGTCATAAAAATATTGAGCGGCCAGCCACCACTCCCGGTCAACGTCTGCGCCACAGCCATGTAGAAATCATCAATGTCGGGGCGCTCCTCCCGATCAACTTTGATGCAGACAAAATGACGGTTCAGGAGCGCAGCAACCTCTTCATCCTCGAATGATTCATGTGCCATGACATGGCACCAGTGGCAGGTGGCATAGCCGATGGAAAGCAGAATCGGCAGGCTCTCGGCGCGTGCTCTGTCGAAGGCTGCCGGGCCCCATTCATACCAGGCCACCGGGTTTTCCGCGTGCTGCAGCAGGTAGGGGGAGCGGGCGAAAATCAGGCGGTTGAAACGTTCGCCGCCGTCGGCGGGAAGTGTTGACTTGTCAATCGCCATCAGGCCGGCGACGTAGGCGGCGGTGTCGTTCGCTGTTTTTGACATGTTCTGTTTCTCCTTTTGGCTCCACTCCCGGAGTAGCGGGATTGGTACGTACGTGGTTCCGAGTCCCTACTCACCGAGCATTTGCGCAAAAAAGTCAGCAGCCAGATCCCGGGGAACTTCCGCTTCATCGGTATCAGTTGCGCCACTGAGCAGATGCCCCGGTATCTCGGCGAGGAAGCGGCTCGGCTTTTGCCCCTCCACCTCACCGTATTTACGACGCGTCATGCAGCGCGAAATAGTCAGGAATTTTCTCGCTCGCGTGATGCCGACATAGCAGAGGCGGCGCTCTTCAGCGACGGTCGGGTCTTCTTCAATCGAGCGTTTGTGCGGCAGCAGGTTCTCCTCCATCCCGACCAGCCAGACATGGCTGAATTCAAGACCCTTGCTGGAATGCAGCGACATGAGTGTGACTGCGTTTGTCCCATGCTCCTTACCATCCTCAGCCGGTTTATCCTCGTCCATTAACGATATCCGTTCAAGGAATGCCGAGAGGGTTGCCCGTGGATTCAGTTCTTCATACGATGCCAGCGAGTTTACCACCTGTTCGATATTTTCGATCCGTTTGCGGGCCTGGGGGGCATCATTCAAAGTGCGATAGAGTTCGTCCTCAATGCGCAAACGGTTGAAGAGAGCGTTGACCTGCGCACCCATACTGAAATTGGTGAAGCCCGCGATGACTTCTTTCATCATAGCGTGAAACCCGAGTACCGTTTTCCGGCACGAGGGGGAAATCTCATCAATTTCACCTGCCCGGCCAAGAGTCTCAAAGAGCGGCACGTCATGATTCATCGACCACTGGTTCAGTTTTATCAGCGTTGTGTCGCCGATTCCCCTGCGGGGGAAGTTGATGATGCGCAGCAGTGAGGCCTCATCGCTCGGATTGTCGATCACCTTGAGATAGGCAATAGCATCTTTGACCTCTTTACGCTCGTAGAACTGCTGGCCGCCGATGACGACATAGGGGATGCGTTCAAGGCGCAGTTTTTCCTCAAAAGCCCGGCTCTGGGCGTTGGAGCGATACAGGATAGCCAGGTCTGCCCAGCGCAGTTTTTCACGATACTGCTCCAGCATGATCTGTTCAACGATTTTTGCCGCTTCGTCCTCTTCGCTCTCCGCTACAATCAGGTCGATTTCACGACCTTTGCCGTCTGCCGTCCAGAGTGCCTTATCCGTCCGCACCGTATTGTTCCTGATAACACTGTTGGCGGCGTCCAGAATTGTCCCGGTGGAGCGATAGTTCTGCTCCAGCTTGATGGTCACACAGCCGGGGTGGTCCTGGGCAAAATTAAGAATATTCTGCACTTCCGCGCCACGCCAGCCGTAAATCGACTGATCGTCATCACCGACGACACAGATGTTGCCATGCTTATTGGCCAGCAGCGAAATCAGCAGGTATTGCGAGGCGTTGGTGTCCTGATATTCATCCACCATGATGTAGCGAAAGCGTTGCTGCCAGTACTCAAGGATAGCCGGGGTGGTTTGCAGGAGGCGGACGGAGAGCATGATGATGTCGTCAAAGTCAATGGCGTTAAAGCCCTTCAGCAGCTCCTGATAGCGGGGGTACACGGCGGCGGTCGCTATTTCCAGTGGATCATTCCGGTCCGGGGTAAACTCTTTCGGGCCGATCAGACGGTTTTTCAGGCCGGATATTTTCCAGAGAATCCGGTCCGGATCGATCTTCTTCGGGTCTATGTCCCTTTCGCGAGTCGCTTGTCGAATGACGCCCGACTGATCGGAAGTGGAATAGATCGAGAAGTTAGCTTTGAAGCCGATTGAGCGGATGTCACGCCTGAGGATGCGTACGCCAAGAGAGTGGAATGTTGAAATGACGATGTCTTTTGCAAGCCCGCCCGCCATGCCCCGCACGCGTTCATTCATCTCCCTGGCCGCCTTATTGGTAAAAGTGACCGCCAGTATGTTTTCAGCCGGGATGTGTAGATCTTTTAAAAAATGGACAATACGGGTGGTGATGACCTGGGTCTTGCCCGAGCCGGCGCCTGCCAGAATCAGCAGGGGGCCGTCCACCGTGTTGACGGCGCGTTGTTGTGGTGGGTTGAGTTTTTTCATACGAGAAGGTGTAGCACGAAGGACGGAACGGAGGAACTTTTTTATATAATGGCGGGGTTGACGGGGCTCGAACCCGCGACTTCCAGCGTGACAGGCTGGCACTCTAACCAACTGAGCTACAACCCCGTAGCAAGCAGTACTGTTTAGCCGGATATAAATGCCATGCTACAGAGTTGTTTGTCAAGCATTTTGTGAGCTAAATTTGA
Source organism: Desulfuromonadaceae bacterium (assembly GCA_049318985.1). Classification (GTDB taxonomy): domain Bacteria; phylum Desulfobacterota; class Desulfuromonadia; order Geobacterales; family Pseudopelobacteraceae; genus JACRCG01. The sequence continues at coordinate 18,633 of JBMOEI010000051.1, read as the reverse complement.
AATGGGTGGATCGTGGGACACTTATGTTCTTTGGCACCGGCAAACTGCAGAGTTTAGACATTACGAATTGCAACTCTTGCCATATCATTTTGTATGGCAGGTCAGGCAAAGCGCGCTACGGTAATCACTTTTTGCCATATGGCTTTTTTCGGGATTAAGTGGATCATGGCAGGTCGTACAGCCAACCCGACCGTTGACAAACATCATCTTTGAGCCAAAAGATGATACCGGCTTATAGCTTTTAGGATCCATTGCAGCGTAAGAGGCATAATTCATGCCGATTGGGTGCTCTGAAGCACCTTGACTCCAGTGTGATTTCTGACCGGGGGTGTTTTTGTAATTGACTTTGCGATCACTGGCCTGAAATCCGTCGTGGCACCCGAGACAGTCCTGGCTGAATGAATCAAGAGTTGAACTTCCCTGGTTTTTAACGGATGTGGAGGTTCCAAAAAAGAACGAGGAAACAGAACTTTCATCAGCGTCGGACGCGACAGTAGCGTCGGAAACAGTGTTGTACGCCACCATGTTTCCTGTTTCTGACGCCACTTTAGCAACATATTGTGCTCTCATGGCAGGATCCTGCAGCTGCGTTGAAAAAGTGCACATCTCTCCGGCATGACCTTCAGCTCCTGAACCAAGGGCAAGGATAGCTGCCAGGACAATCTTCGTCAGCATCTTCTGCAGGCTGACGCAATGTTGAATACAGGCGGGGGTTGCGTACCCTGATTCTAAAAGTACCTGGCCAATATTTTTATCAGATTGTTTCTGTCTGAGAAGAGCATCTTCCAGCTGTTCGCGAGCAATTCGTCCTGTCGATACCAGCAGCTCTCCGAGTCTGAGTGGAGAAACGTGCGTGGAGTCCTGATTCTGCTGAAAGGCAAGTAAACCGTTTAATTGTTGCCCGGTCAGAGTCCCGAAGCGTCTCAAGATGTCGGCAAGCTTCTCACCGGTTTGCTGATGTTCGGCTATTGCCTGATCAAGTTGCTCCTGGCTGATATGCCCGGACTTGACAAGTAACTGCCCGAATAGCAGGCGCTCACCAGCCGCAAGCTTGACAGCGCTTTCAATAGTTGAGAGGTGTTCCTGAACGATTAGCGGAGTTGTAAGGTCGACAGCCTTCAGTACGCCATTTCTGATTAACGTATCACCGATACGCTCATTACCATGCTTCTGTCCTTCGAGGGCTCTATCAAGCTGTTGTTGATTCAATAAACCGGCTCCCACTAACAGTGTGCCTATACGGAATTTCGCTGAATGTCCCATAACTATCGACCCCCTTATTGTCCAAGGCGCTCACGGCTCATGACAATTTGCGCTGAAATGTAGCATAAAAAATTAGTAAATACTACGTATTTATTCTTAATGTCGTTTAGGTTGAAGTCATTACGGCATTGCTATATAATCTCCAAAAAATTGCACACATCCGGAGTATGTACTTGGTAAAAACTGTTTTTGCGCTCATATGTGCCGTACTTATATCAGCCACTCTCCAATTTCCTGCCTCCGCCGCTGAAATAATACCCAAACCACCAACCAAAGCCGATTCCCCGGGCGGATTATCTGTCACCTCAACAGTAGGGAGCTATTTTTTTGCCGGATCAGAGCAGCGAAACGCCACGACGTTATATGGCCTCAAGGTCGGGTATGAAAAAATTGAAAAATCGGTTGCCGACAGCCTGGGCGTTGAAGGTACACTTAATTATTTCATCTCAGGATCACAGATTGCTGGCCGCCACGATAGTGGCTATATTTACCGTCTTGACGCCACCTATCCCTTTCCCATAGGTAAGAAGTGGCTGCCATTTGTAGCCGTTGGTATAGGTGGCATTATTAATGAAACTCCTGCAAAAACCAATAGCGATTTTCTTTTCAATTACGGGGCGGGCGTCAAGTATTTCCTGCAAAATTATCTGGCATTGAGAGTGGACGCACGTCAACTGGTTATCTATGAAGGCTCGGATATCCGCAACAATTATGAAGTTAATCTCGGATTAAGCTATTACTTTGGTAAGGAAAGAGTGAAAAAAACAGCGCCTCTACCTGTGCCGGAAAAGAAAAAAATAGTGGTGCCGGAAGATATTCCGCCGAAAGCTGAAGAGATCGCAAAGCCTGTTGTACCTGCTGTCACTGACAAAACTGCGGAGCCAGGTCAGCCAGTTCCCGCCACTGTTGAAGTGTCAGTGAGTCCGGTCGTCAAAAATGAATTAGTTAAAAAGGTTTCGATTGAATTCGACAATAACAGTTCGCTTGTCAAGCCGGAATATTATACGCAGTTAAATGAAATTGCAGATATTTTAAAAAGCTCAAACAACGTAGCGGCTCATATTGAAGGCCACGCAGATGTTACCGGAAAATTGGCAGTCAACAGAACTCTTTCAGAACAAAGAGCACAAAACGTGCGAAGCAGCCTGATAAAATCAGGCGTTAATCCGAACCGACTCTCCATAACGGCTCACGGGCCGGAAAAACCAATTGCAGATAATGCGACAATTGACGGGAGGCAAAAGAACCGTCGGGTTGATGTTCTGGTCGAAAAAATAGATCCTTCAGTTACCATAAAGGCTGAGCAGGAGCTTCAAAATGAGGCGGACCGTATTGAGAATGCACGCCTGGCGGCTGAAATCCTTGCCAAGTCAGGCATAAAGGCAGCTATCGCGTTACAAGAGGTGAGCGGGGCTTTGCCTGTTGACAGTAATCAGAGTCTCTCTTTCGAGATGGTCAATCAGGGGGTAAACACGGAAGAATATCTGATGACAATCACCGCACCAAAAGAATTTGATGTTTTTCTCACGCGAGCGAACATACCTGACGAAAAAGTAACTCTTCTGCGCCTTGCACCCGGCGAAACATTGAGAGGAAATGTCCTGTTCAGAATTCCGGCAGGAATGGTTGATGGTCAGAAAGCAACGGTCACCGTCAGGGCTGAATCAACGAAATACCGCGATGTCTTCTTTCAGAAGGAGAGTCCTGTTGTCTGCTCCGCCCCCCTGATACGTGTCGAGGCGAAACTTTCCAGGCAGGAAGTCGCCCCCGGTGAAAAACTGGGCTATCGGCTCTTGCTTCACAATGCCGGCTCGTTGTCGGCCCGGAACCTGACAGTCAGACTTCTGCTTCCACCCCAGGTCGATGTTGTCGGCACTCCGCTCGTACCATTCAGTCAGGAGGCCGCTGGTATGATGGTCTTCAAGGTTGAAGCGATTGAAAGCGGCTCAACGGCAGAAATTACTATTGATCTGAAACTTCGTGAAGAGAGCGCTGTAAATCAGGAGTTGCTCTGGAGCGTGGAGGTCATTGACGGCACCCTGCAACGAAGAATCAAATCTATAGAACGTGCCTCAGTGGTTCGTTCAAAGTAGCGCATCATGTTCAATAATTCGAAAATCAGACAAGGAGCAGGTACATGAAAAGAGCAGGAAATTTGACAGGAACCGGGTTGACAATGGGGCTGGTCGTTGTTTTACTCTGCGGCTGTGCAGCATCCACAACGGTGACCCGGCCGACAGAAAAGCCTGTTGTGAAGAGTGAAGCGGTACCGCAGCAAACCGAAAAAGCCGAGGTTGTACCGGAAGAGACATTCCTCTCCGGCAAGGTGGTTGAAACCATGAGGGCTACAGGCTACACTTATATACAGCTTGAAAATGACGGGAAAAAGGCCTGGTTTGCGGTTCCGAGTGTAGAAGTCAGCGTCGGACAGGAGGTTGAGGTACGGCCCGGAATGCAGATGGGTCTGTTCAACAGTAAATCCCTGAACAGGAAATTCGAGAGCATCGTCTTCTCGCCGGGACTGGTGGAGGACCGCAATGCACCGCCTGCTGCTGCCGCACCGCCTGTACCGCCCGCTCCGCCTGTACCGCCCGCTCCGCCTGCACCGCCTGAACAAAACGCCATGCCGTCAGGCCATCCCGCTCTCGATGCCGATCCGAAAGCGTTTGCAGGCAAGGCCACGAAGGAGCAGCTCCGCAAAGCCGGTATAACGCCTATTTCCGGTAAAGTTCTGGAAACCATGGATGCGGGCGGCTATACGTACATCCTTATTGAGAGTGGCGACAAGAATATCTGGGGTGCAGTGCCGACCATGGAAGTATCCGTCGGGCAGGAACTCGAACTCCTTCCCGGCCAGACAATGACCAATTTCAATAGCAAAAGTCTGAACAAAACCTTTGACCGCGTGATCTTTTCCACGGGGGCGGTACCGGTAACAAAGAATTAACAGAGTCGGATATAACCGATTCGTCGGGATAACAAAGCAGCCGGGGATTTCCTTTGGCTGCTTTGTTTTTTAGGAATATCAGAAGTCCATCGATTCTACTCAGTGAGTAAGCAGTGTTTTCACGGCCAATTATGGAAAATTGCGTAATGCCACTACGTGATATACCGTAAATGGCAAAAGCACTCACCTGCTTAATGGCAAAAAACTAATAAATAACAACCTCACCCATTACGTTATTGTCTTGTAATATCAGAATTTTAAAATCACATTCTAATAATAGCAGCAAAAAATACATATTAATTTCAACTGGCACAATATTTGCTATATAAACAAAAATATTTATTTACCATAAGTAGCAGAAAATAAATTCAAGGAGTTTAAGTATGAAACAACCAACGTCTCAAACAGTAACATCCAGGGTGCTTCTGACACTCACTCTGGCGATTGCCGGTCTGGCCGGCTTAACCGGCATTGCTGAAGCAGCCACCTGCTTGACATGCCACGCACCGGTCGGCTCGACCACTGACATCCGTCCGGTTGAATCTACGTATCGCAACATCACAACCGGTAGTATTAGAGGTAGTCACGCCAAGCATATTCCGGCAGCTACTATCAATGCGAATACTTGTACTCCGTGCCATGGTCCACTGATTGTCAGTACCAATCACCGTAGCGGTTTTATTAATGTTACTTCTGCAACAGCTCCTGGTCTCAGCTATTCAAAAGGTGCTAGTTTTGCCCAGTCCGGTGCTAACAACCTTACTCTTGGAACATGTAGTACCGCATCCTGCCACGCTAATGTGTACGCTTCCGGCACTATGACGACTCCTGTCTGGGGTAATGCTGCCGCGAATTGTACCGCATGTCATACAACACCGATCGGTGCAAACGGCCCGGTAACCGGAAGTCATACAAATACCGCCGGTCATGCGGTTTCCTGCGTTTTCTGTCATGCTGCCGGTACAACGTCAACAGCCACACCAACTGTCGGTCACAATGACGGTAACATCGACGTAGCGAACGTAGGTTACGCAACTCTTGATAAAGCGAAAGGTACTGCCGGAACTACCTGTTCGGCCGCTTCCTGCCACGCCAGCCCGGTTGCAGCAAGTTTGGTAACAACACCTGCCTGGGGAACAACCGGTAACGGCTGTGCCGCCTGCCATATTGGTGTTAATGCAATTACTGCATCTGGTCCTGCCACCGGCAACCACGCTCTTGCCGGCCATGCTGCCGCCTGTACTGCATGCCACGCAACCGGTACAACCGATACCGCCGTTCCAACAACCGGTCATAATGATGGCAACATTGATGTTGCCAATGTTGGCTACGCGACACTAAACAAAGTCAAGGGTTCTGCCGGAACTACCTGTTCCGCCGCTTCCTGCCACGCCAGTCCGGTAGCTGCCAGCCTTGTAATAACTCCTGCCTGGGGAACAACCGGTAACGGTTGTGCTGCCTGTCATACCGGTGCTAACCTCATCATTGCCAACGGCCCTGCTACCGGCAGCCACGGTATTGTTGGAGGCGGCCACAATGTCGCTTGTACTTCCTGCCACGCAGCCAGTACAACACAGACTGTTGCACCGACTGCCGGTCACGCTGATGGCGATATCGATGTAGCGAATGTTGGCTACGCAACACTTAATAAAGTCAAGGGCTCAGTTGGCGTTACCTGTTCTGCCGCTTCCTGCCACGTCAGCCCTGTTTCAACCGCTTTCGTAGTAACTCCTGCCTGGGGAACAACCGGTAACGGTTGTGCCGCCTGTCATACCGGTACTAACCTCATCGTTGCCAACGGCCCTGCTACCGGCAGCCACGGTATTGTTGGAGGCGGCCACAATGTCGCTTGTACTTCCTGCCACGCTGCAGGTACAACTCAGACAGTTGCACCGACCGCCGGTCACGCTGATGGCGATATCGATGTAGCGAACGTAGGCTACGCGTCACTTAACAAAGTCAAGGGCTCTGCCGGTGCTACCTGTTCTGCCGCTTCCTGCCACATCAGCCCTGTTTCAACCGCCTTCGTAGTAACACCAGCCTGGGCATCAACCGGTAACGGTTGCGCCGCCTGTCATACCGGTGCTAACCTCATCACTGCCAGCGGCCCGGCCACCGGTAGCCATGCCAAGCACAGTACAGCAGCATGTACCGCTTGCCACACTGCTGGTACAACGGCAACTGTCGCTCCGGGTACTGGCCACAATGACGGTAACATCGATGTCGCCAATGTCGGCTATGCAACACTTAACAAAATTAAGGGCACTGCCGGTGTAAGCTGCTCAACGTCAGTCTGCCACGGTACGACATCACCTGCCTGGGGTACCACAGGTACACTACCTACTAACGATATGTGTACTACATGCCACGGAACTGAAACAGCTGTTGTTACTGCAGCCAACCGTGTTGTTGTCGCTCCATCCGATGCCGCTGGAACAGGCACCGGTAAAGTCAGCGCCAATGCTAAAACCGGTGCACACGAAACTCACCTGAAATTTTTGAATAACCTGTCTGCTCAGGGTACACAGGACAGCCGTTGTAACGACTGTCACGGTGCATTGCCAGTATCCGGTTCGCACGCAAATGGCTCATCAACCCCTGTTTTCCAGGGTCTTGCAACTAACAACGGTGCCATGACCGGTGCCTCATTCAGTGGCGGCAGCTGTTCAAGTACCTATTGCCACAACCCGGCAGTTGCTGTCGGTGGTACACTCAACACTGCCAACGCCGGTACCGGTGTAACTCCATCCTGGACAAATGCCAACTACATTGCAGATGGCACGCTCAAAACACAGGCTAACTGCGGTACCTGCCACAAATCACCCGGTGATGCCGGATTTACTGCGGCTGTCGACCACGGCACCACCGCCATGCCGCTCGGCATTGGTACAGATTGTACCGCTTGCCACGGTCACAACGGTGGAACCGGTGGTGCCGCCGGTCAGCAGCATATGGACGGAATCAAGTTTGGCAATGGTTCGTGCGATGCCTGCCACGGCTATCCTCCTCTGACCGCTGCTCAGTTCAGTGCACGTGGTGCAAATTATGTAAATGCAAAAGTTGAAGATTACGCTGGCGGTGCCGGTCATCATCAAACCCACCTGCTTGCTTCGGTCAAAGCTTCTGAAGGTTTCACACCATGTCTTCCATGCCACCCGTCTGCATTCCACAATGGTGGTAACGGTACTGTTTCCAAGCTGTTTGTTAATGTAAATGATGCCGCTGACACAACATTCCGTTTTGACGAAAGCAGAGCAAAACGGTATACCGTTGCAGCTCAGACCTGCTCAAACGTAAGCTGCCACTTCCAGCCGACTCCGGGCTGGACATTCGGACTGTAATCGTCTTCTCTCAATCCTCCCCCTTGCCGGGACCTCCGGTTTCTTGCGGGGGAGGAGCAGAACAGGCTACACGTGCATCATTCAGTTTGAAGTAAAACAGCCGGGGGATTATACCCCGGCTGTTTTTTTGACTTACAAGTGATTTGATTCCTTCAGTTACCCCCATACACCTCACCGCTACCACACTCCATCATCTTCATACCAACGTCATCCGGCGGACCGGGGGACGTTATTATTCATAAACTCAGTGCCAAAAATTTTATTTACAGCTTTAGTATCTTTCTGTATTGTCAATTAGAGATAATTGAGGTGCATTACTTCATGGCTATTTATTTAATTTGTTTCAGTAATCAATTTTTCAGTGCAGGTATCTTCCGGTAGTTCACACTTGAAGGAGGTAGCATATGTTAAAAAGAATTCTTGCGGTTATCATGGTGTCATGTTTGTTTCCGGTATTGGCGTATGCTGCAACATGGACGTTGTATACTGCGGCTAAAACAGCGGGGGGGGCGCTTCAGGTAAATGGCAATACACCACAAAATTCATCCAATGGTATTAAAGTCACGTACTTTCAGACAGGTGTTCCTGCGACGGTAACGGTTACTCCCAATGCCGGTTACGCTATTACCCAGGTCGACTATAACGGAGTAATTACCGCCAATCCGACCGAAACAACATATACGGTCAGTGGTCCGAATGTGCAGAATGTTTTTGCGTGGTTTGCTGTCAAAAGATTCAGCATCACCTCATCTGTCGCCGGTGGTGTCGGGGGGACAGTGAGTCCTGCTTCTTTCACGAACCTGGTACCCGGTTCAACTTTTACATCTGCCAGGACAGTTATTTTTACCCCGGAGTCGGTCGCTTACAAGGTCAGTGGCATTACCGGCATTCCCACTGGAGCGGCAATGAGCCCTGCTGATCCGGTTGAGGGGCAGTCGGTTGCAGTGACCTTCCCCCCCGGTTTCGTCATAAGCTCGAATATCGTCCTCGTTGGCACCTTTACTGCTCAAAATCCCATTGCCAATGCCGGTGCGACACAGTCTGCCATCATCGGGACTAATATCACACTGAACGGAACCGGCAGTATATCTGGCAGCGCCGGTATTTATTCATATTCCTGGGCACAACTGTCCGGGCCGGCAGTAACGCTCTTAAATGCAGATACTGCTCTGCCAGGGTTCACCCCGACAACCGCCGGTACCTATCGTTTTTCCCTTACGCTTATGCCGGGTGGATCTACTGCTTCTACAACGGTTAACATCTCCGACAGTCTGGCCACTCTCGCCCGCACACTCTGCTATAACTGTCACTATAATGCCCTGGTAGGTGTTGCCTCGAATGTTTTCGGCAACTGGTCTTCATCGGGTCATAAAGCCAAAGGGGTCCTTTGCACCGGGTGCCATATTAATGCCGACACCAGTCACTCCGGGCAGATCAAGAAGGGGTCGGTGAACAAGACCACCTTTGACTATACCTCGGCAGAGTTCGGCAGCGGCAGTTTTTGTGTTACCTGTCATAACCCGGCGATAGTCACTGATTTTGCCGCAAGCAGGCATTCACTTCGCGCCGGGTCTGCTTCCTGTGGTTTCTGTCACGTCAAGGGGGTGCATAATCCGGTCGCAACGTGTACCGACTGCCATAAGACCGATAACAGCTATGGTCTGGAATGGCCACCGGCGGCGTTTACTTTCCACAGTTCCTTTACCGGCAGCACCAACGTATGTAAAGTCTGTCACACAACACACAACCCCAAAGTTCTCAGTATAAAAACCAGTTGCCCATAACCTGGCGATTGGTTATTAGTATCAACGTGAAATGGCCCCATCTCTTGCGAGGTGGGGCCATTTCAAATTTTTAGGCAGCAGCAGTTTTTAATCTGGGATCAGCGGCAAATGGAACAACTTCGATAACGGTAAGTTCGCTAAACTGCGGATGCAACGGGTTTAACACGAGATTCCAGGCCATACCGAACGGGAGCATAACGGAAGGTACTCGTAGAGCAGTCGTTTCCCCGGCTATCAACCAATCACGTCCTATTCTGACGGTCAGCACACCCGGTGGTTTTGCATCCCAATCTGACGGCAGATCGTTTTTGCTCATTTCTTCAATGTACAGGTTATCGGGTGCAGTAATAGTTACCAGCACGAGAGCGTGAGGGGGACAGGTATCGGGAAAGTGAGGTAGAAATTCCAGCAGCGCTTGAGCAGGTGTTTCAGCTGTATAGAGTGCGGCAACCCCCTTTGGATTCCAGCGGCCTCCATATAACTGAGCTCCTCTGCCACTCAGGTCTCGGGCGAATACGTGCGTCGTTACCCGGTAGAGTAGCATCAGATAAACACTCCATGCTCAATCCGACCCAATTCATCAAGCACTATCTCCATCCCCGGAATAGTGTCAAGCAGTGAGGCGGGTGATACATTTCCAAGGGCATAATTTGGCGCCTTCAACCAACCGGAAACTTTACTATCCTCTTTGAAAACATCCCTGCAGCGGCAGTACACCCTGGTAAGCTGTGCGACCCTGTCAGAGAGATCGAATCCCAACGGAATATTGGCCTCCGCATTTCTCTGAATTGTTCTCGTCGTGGTGTGAAGCCAGGCCGCAATAACTTTTTGAGGAACATCCATCTTGTGTGCCAGTGTCGTTACGGCTGAACAGGGCAATCCGGAGCGAATCTTTTTAATCCAATCCTGCTCAGAAACCGGTAATACTACGTCGTTATCAGTGCCGAAAAGTACCGCTAAAAACTGATCGTCCGCAGTGCTGCTTTCAACGTCCTTAAGAGCTTTCATATAGTATCTCCTTGTGGTGAATTGTCGCATATGCAACGACAAAAAGCAAGATACCAATGTCGTCTGCTAAAGTACTTACAGCTGAACAAAAAAACAGCCGGGGAAAAATCCCCGGCTGTTTTTATATCTGCTCCCCCCGCCAAATGACGGGGGAGATCTGTTGCTTTGAAATTACTTGATGTGGCAGGAAAGGCAGATTGCGGAACCCTCTTCCTGAGCGCGCAGGAAGTAGTTGTACGCACCTGGAACAACAGGCTTGGCGTTGTTGGTGTTATGAACTTCGTGGCAGGAAGCGCAGGTCATCGTGCCACCGTACAGTGTGTCGCTGATCAGTTTACCACCGGCTGTTAAAGCGGCAGGACGATCAGCTGCCTGAGTTTTGAAAGCCTGACCGACAGCTCCGGTAATGAAATGACCGGTTGAAGGGATAAGTTCATTTACTCCACGTGCAGCATATGCTGCATCATAATCGAAGCCGATTGGATGGGTAATGGTAAGATCTTTGACATATGCTTTTGAAGTAGTAGGCATTTTGATAAGACCGGTTTTTGAGCCATGGGAGTCAACTGCGATGCTGCCGTCATGACAACCCATGCAGAGGCGGGTCGGTCCAAGAAGAGGATCGCCGATTAGAATTTTAGGTGTTTTACCATCAGCTTCGTAGGCGGCATTTGCCGGAGCTGCCCAGGTGTACGGGGTAGGGGCTGTAAGTGTTGTGTCGACACGGTTCCAGAGCGGTGCGTTTGTAGTATAAGTTTTGTCGTTTTTTGCGTTGTGCGGCGTGTGGCAGAAAACACAGGCTCTTTTGAACTCGTCAGGAGTTCCGGAAATTCTTGAGTAGTTCATATCGTGCAATGAACCGGTAATACCTTCACCGGCGTTAATGCCGGCATATGCTGCACCTGCCATAAGTCCAGTTAATGCGATTGCTACGGTAATTTTTTTCAACATGGTAAATCTCCTTTTGTTTATTTTGCACCTGAATGGCGCTGAGTTAATTTCTATATTTCTACTACTAGCAATAGCCTTGCCAATTTGTAATAATTTTTGTATTTATATCGAGTGCCGTTAAGCTGTGTTGTAATATGCTGTAAATACTGAGTATTTATTTTTTCAATACAAAGTAGTGTGGTAAAGGATCACTTGTATTTTCTAATCTGAATGTTTTTTTACGTGCATTACGGGATATCGCGGCATGACGGTACGCGATTACCCAAGTTTACCGTTAAATAGCAGGACATCGAAAAACGGAGAGTTTCTAATGTTTCATTCCTGAATAATGCAGGTTACCTTTTTTCAGATCACGCTTCTTCATCAGCAGGAAAATTACCGGAGTCATGATGAGTACGTGTACCGCTGAAGAAATCATCCCGCCGATCATCGGCGCGGCAATCGGTTTCATCACATCAGCACCGGTACCGGTCGACCACATGATCGGCAGCAGACCCAAAAGAGCCACTGCGACAGTCATCAGCTTGGGCCGCAGGCGCAGCACCGCCCCCTCAAAGGTGGCGTCATAAATATCCTGCTCGGTGCAGGGGCCGACCATCAGTTTTTTATCCAGGGCTTCGTGAAGGTAAATGACCATGACCACCCCGGTTTCCACGGCGATGCCATAGAGGGCGATGAAGCCGACCCAGACCGCGACTGACAGATTATAGCCGAGGCCATAGACCAGATAGACCCCTCCCACCAGGGCAAAGGGGACTGAAAGCATGACCATGCTCGCCTCCAGTGCCGAATGAAAGGTGAAGTAGAGCAGGATAAAGATGATCAGGATGCCGATCGGCACAAGCATCTGCAGGCGTGCCTTGGCGCGGATCTGATTCTCCCACTGTCCTGACCAGGCGACATAATACCCGGGGGGAAGCTTGAGTTCTTTCTCCAGAATCTGCTTGGCTTCGGTGACAAAGCCCCCCATATCACGACCACGGACATTGAGAAAGACCAACGAGCGAAGAAGTCCCCCCTCACTGTTGATCTCCGGCGCACCGGTAGAAATTTTCAGTTTGGTAACCAGCGAGAGCGGCACCTGGGCGCCCTCCATGCCTGCCACCAGAATACGGCGGATCGCCGGGATGTTGTCGCGATAGTCGCGCAGATAGCGGATGCGGATCGGGAAGCGGTTGCGCCCTTCAACCGTTGTGGAAAGCATCTCTCCTCCCAGGGCGGTTTCGATGACATCCTGGATATCGCCGACGTTCACACCGTAGCGGGCCGCCGCTTCACGGTCGATATCGATATCGATGTAATTACCACCGGTGACCCGCTCGGCAACGACGTCAGCTGCACCGTTGATCGGCTTCAATATCGCCTCGGTCTGAATAGCCAGATCGCGTAGGACATTCAGATCGTTACCGAATATTTTGACACCCAGATCGGTACGGACGCCGGTGGAGAGCATGTTGATGCGGTTGATGATCGGTTGGGTCCAGCCGTTTCTGACGCCGATCTGCCGGAGTCTGGTATCCAGCTCGGCGACGATATCGGCTTTTTTTATTCCCGGTCGCCACTGCTCTTTCGGTTTCAATATGATGATGCTTTCGAACATGGACACCGGCGCTGGATCCGTGGAAGTCTCGGCCCGACCGACCTTGCCAAGGACATGCTCAACTTCAGGCAGGCTCTTGATGATAGTATCCTGCACCTGAATAATCCGTTTCGCCTCGGTTATCGAAACATTGGGGAGGGTGACCGGCATGTAGAGAAGTGATCCTTCGTCCAGGGGGGGCATGAACTCGGAGCCGAGAGACATAAACATCGGGATGGCAGCCGCCAGAGCGACGAGGTTAAGGGCAATGGTGGTCTTTTTCCAGACGAGCACCCAGCGGATAACCGGAGAATACAGCCGTATGAAGAAGGTTGAGACCGGATTGGAGCTCTCGGGTGGCATTTTGCCGCGCATGAAGTAGTACATCAGCACCGGTACGAGGGTGATTGCAATCAGCGCCGACCCCATCATGGAGAAGGTTTTGGTGAAGGCGAGCGGGTGGAATAGCTTGCCTTCCTGTCCCTCCAGCAGAAAGACCGGTACGAAGGAGAGTACGATTATTGCCAGAGAGAAGAAGATCGCCCGACCAACCTGCTTTGCTGAAGCAATAACAGTCTCCAGGCGTTTGCCCGCCCGTTCCTCCGGCGGCATCTCGGAAAGATGGCGATAGCAGTTCTCCACCATTATGACACCGGCGTCCACAAGCACACCGATGGCGATGGCGATACCACCCAGCGACATGATGTTCGAGCTGACTCCCATCAGTTTCATGGTAATGAATGCGATCAATACAGAGATCGGCAGGGTCAGTACAATCACCAGGGCACTCTGGAAGTGGAGCAGGAAGATCAGGATCACCAGCGAGACGACGACCGACTCCTCCAGCAGATTCTTTTTCAGGGTATCGATGGCCCGCTGGATCAGATCGGAACGGTCATAGGAGACCATGATTTTTACGCCGGGGGGGAGCCCCTTTTCCAACTCCTTGATCTTTACCTTTACCCGGTCGATGACATCCTTGGCATTCTCGCCGTAGCGCATGACGACGATGCCGCCAACCGCTTCACCTTCGCCGTTCATCTCCAGGAGGCCGCGTCTGATGGCACCGCCGGTCTGAACCGTCCCAAGATTCTTGACGTAGATCGGTGTGCCGCGCATGTCGGCACCGACGACGATATTTTCGAGGTCTTCCTTCGATTTTACGTAGCCGCGACCACGGATGAGGTATTCGGCGTCGGCCTGCTCGATCAGCTTGCCGCCGACGTCCTTGTTGGACGCCTTGACCGCATCCATGACTTTTGTGACCTTTATTTTATAGGCAAACAGCTTGTTCGGGTCGAGATCGATCTGGTACTCACGCACCAGGCCGCCGATAGAAGCGACCTCGGCAACCCCCTGGACGGTGTTGAGTTGATAGCGTACGAACCAGTCCTGCAGGGTGCGCAACTGCTCCAGATCATATCCTTTGCCCTCGATGGTGTACCAGAAGACGTGACCGACGCCGGTACCGTCCGGACCAAGAGTCGGGACAACGCCGGGGGGGAGTAGCGAGGCTGCATAGTTGAGGCGTTCCAGTACGCGAGTCCGTGCCCAGTAGATATCGGCCTTGTCTTCGAAGATAACGTAAATCATCGAAAAGCCGAAAGCACTGGAAGCCCGTACGGCCCGGACCTGGGGAAGACCCTGCAGGTTAACCGCCAGCGGATAAGTGACCTGATCCTCCACCACCTGTGGTGAGCGGCCCGGATAGTCGGTGAACACGATTACCTGATTGTCTGAAAGGTCGGGAATGGCATCAACCGGGGTCTTGTAGACCGACCAGGTGCCCCAGGCGATAATCAGGCCGAACATCATCAGGACAATGACCCGGTTGCGTGCGGAATATTCGATGATTTTTTCTATCATGGATGAGAACCTTTCAAGCCTACATCTTCATATCATCCATCTTCAGCGATTCTTTTTTCGCCGGGGGTGGGGAGGGTTGCCCCTTGACCTCCGGTTTTGCCCCGCCGGTATGCTGATTGTGATCAACACCACCGGCACCCTTCAACTGCGATTCTGAGTCGATCAGGTAGCCGCCGGAAACCGCCACTTTGTCACCCGGTTTGATACCTGATAGAATCTGAACCTTATCTTCAATACGCTCTCCTACCCGGACATCACGCGGTTCGAACATGCCGGTCGAGGTTTCGACCCAGACGACCTGCCGCTTGCCGGTATCTATGACCGCCGTGGTCGGCAGGATGATCCCCTTGACGAGCGGCACCCTGATAATGGCGTTGACGAACATGTCCGGTTTCAACTGGAAATTGTGGTTGGGCATTTCAACGCGAGCCTTGACGGTATGGGTTTTGGGATCATGGAACGGATAGATGAAGTTGATCCTGCCGTTGAACGCGGCGCCATGCTCCATTGCCGAGCGTATTTCCACCTGCTGGCCGACCCGTATGTAGGGGACTTCATTTTCAAAGACGTCAATCTCCACCCATACCCGGGAAAGGTCAGCGACATTGAACAGAACATCTCCAACATTGACATACTGCCCCTGCTGCACCATCTTCTCGATGACAATGCCGGATATCGGGGTGTAAATCGGAAGCCTTATGTTGGGTTTGCCGCTCTTCTCCAGTTCAGCAATCTGGCTCTCTTTAACCCCGAAGAGCATCAGGCGCTGTCTGGATGATGCCACCAGTCCTTCACCATTCTGGGCTATGGAGGGGATTGAAGAGTTCTTCAGCTGTTCGCGGCTTTTGACCGCCAACAGATATTCCTGCTGTGTTGCAACCAGGTCAGGTGAGTACAGTTCCGCGACCGGCTTGTCTTTGGATACCAGGGAACCCACAGTACTGACATTCAGGTGGTCAATACGACCGGCGATCCAGGCGGTTACTTTGGCCTGGCGTGATTGATCGAACTGGACAATGCCGACAGCATTAATCTCTTTGTTCAGGGTGCCGCTTTTTGCCGCCACCGTCGCGACATTCGCCATAACGCGCTGAGTCGGTGAAAGGGAAACATGCCCGAGCATATCGGCCTGTTGTTTCTGCTCAGCTGTCTGAGTGCCACCTTCGGCAGGTGTGTCATCAATCTTCTTGATCAGTTCCATGGCGCAGATCGGGCAGGTGCCCGGTTTGTCCTTGATGATGAACGGATGCATGGAGCAGGTCCAGAGCTGAACCTTATGCTCAAGCTTTGAATGCCCGCCGCCATCGTCCCTGAACCAGCCTTTTTTGTAGAGCAGTCCACCTGCGACAGAAACAGCGACGATCAGAACAGTCGCAGAGATTACGATTTTCTTGCTCAGTGTCATGGTTATGACCTCTTTTAAATTCATTTAGGTGCAATGGAACGCGGAAAAAGCGGTACAAGCGGATAAAGGCGGATTTTCCGATTTAATCCTCCTTTTCCGCCTGTACCGTGTTCTATTGTCTTTGACTTTGAATCTTATCCAACTCAATCCCCACAACCGCTTCCAGTTTTGCCACCCCCATCATATACTCCGCCTGTGACTCGTACAGTTCGCGCTCATAGGTAAACAGGCTCATTCTGCCATCAAGGAGTGTCAGGAAATCCACTTTGTTGACTCGATAACTGATAACCGCCGACTCCAGGGATTGTTCCGCCTGAGGGATAATACCCCCCTTGTAGAGCTCCACCAGTTTCCTGCGGCGCTCCAGTTGGGCGAGAGTATCATTGATGGTGTAGGAAATAGTATTCTTCAGACCGTGTAACTCTTCTGTCGCCATTGTTGTCTCAGAGGTTGATTCAGCGATCATCGCGTGCCGTTTTTGCTGCTGGAACGGCAGATTGAAGGTGATCCCGAGGGTAAACATGTCGTAACCGGGATCCGTTATCATGTCAGTGTTGATCGCATCCTTAATCATGTACTCAAAAGAAAGGTTGAAATCGGGGTAGAACTCCTTTTGCGCCAAACGGTGGGATGCCTGGCCTTTGCTGGTCAGGCTGGCGAGACTTTTTATCTGCGGGCGCGTTTCGAGTGCTGTCTGGTTAAGCTGTTCGGCAGAGAGCGCAATCTGCGGCAGCGTGAAATCGGCAACCGTGCCTATTGGAGTGTTTCCGGGACGGTAGAGGAGATAGTTCAAATTCGCTTCGAGACTTTTCCTCTGCTGCTGGAGGTTGATCTGCATGTCGAGCATTTTTGATTTTTCCAGCCCGGCCTTGTAGATATCCTGCTGCACCCCCTGGCCTACCGAATATTTCGACTCGGCAATGGTTATAAAATCGGACAAAATTCTTACATTTTTATCAACAATTTCCATGGATTTATCAACAGCCCAAATCTGGAAAAAGGTTTCCTTGACCATGCGGGCCAATTCCAGTTTGCGCTCTTCGATAGCCCACTTATACGACTCTGCCTCAAAATCGGCAACCTCCTGCCTGATGGCGCGCTTGCCCCAGAACGGGAGCTGCTGCGAGATGCCGATCACCCTGGCGGATTGTGGGTCCTTATTGAACACAAACGGCTCACGCACCAGCATATTCTGCAGCTTGAACATGAACATCGGATCTTCAAGGTTTGATGCCTGTTTCGCCTTGCTGGCAAACATCTGCCAGCGGGCCCGGGATGATTTGAGTTCAGGGTTGTTGGTGAGAGCGGTTTCAATAAGAGTAGGAAGGCGCTCTGCCTGAGGTGGTTCGTCAGCGTGGGATAAGTCTTGAGAGAAGGCAAGGAAGACAATAATGGCGAGCAGAACAAAGTGCGGTTTCATGATGACCTCTGATGTTTGAAAAAAATGTCAAGCCGAACCCTACGCTACTCTCCCATCCTTCAGGTGAATAGTCCGGTCTGCATAGGCACCATTCTCCGGATTATGCGTCACCATGACGACCGTCTGACCGGCATCGTTGAGTTCCCGGAACAGGGCCATGACCTCTTCGCTCGTTTTTGAATCCAGGTTGCCGGTCGGTTCGTCCGCCAGCAGGATGTGCGGATTGTTGACAATGGCCCGTGCAATGGCGACCCGCTCCTGCTCTCCACCCGAGAGTTGATTGGGGAGGCGGTCCAGCTTGTTGCCGAGGCCGACCCGTTCAAGGGCTTGACGAGCAGCGTTATTTTTTGCCGGCGTGCTCATTTTGACGATAGCCAGCGGCAGCATGACGTTCTCGACGGCGGTCAGATAGGGGATCAGGTTGAACGCCTGAAAGACAAAGCCCAGATTCTGAGCGCGGAAATCAGCCAGTTTTTCGCCGGGGAGCTGATACAGCTTAACTCCAGCCATCTCTACTTCGCCGGTGGTGGGATGGTTCATCCCCCCCAGCACCGACAGCAGGGTACTCTTGCCGGAACCGGACTGCCCCATAATCGTAATGAATTCGCCCGCTTCAATACTGATATCGACGCCGCGCAACGCTTCGACGACATCATCGCCGCTGGTGTACTGCTTCTTTACGTTTTTAATCTCGATAAGTGCCATAAAAAAATCTCCAATAGCTTATCCTACAATGCCCGCAGTGCCTCTGTCGGATCCATTTTACTCGCATGCAGTGCCGGATAGAGACTTGCCAGTAATCCCAGAAGTACAGCTAAACAGATTGAGCCTCCGGCGATCCAGCCGTCCCAGATCAAATGTGCATTCTTACTCTCCGCCATAAACGGCAGTGCCAGTTGTGCCCCGCCCATGCCGACAGCATACCCCAGAAACCCGGCCAGCAGGCTGACCAGAGCTGCTTCCAGCAGAATAATCCGCATGACATGGCTCTTGCGAAAGCCGATGGCTCGAAATACCCCGATCTCGGTCGTCCGCTCATTGACGCTCCCCATCATGGTAACAAATACAA
>JBMOEI010000050.1:0-36146 GCA_049318985.1 Desulfuromonadaceae bacterium | reverse complement strand
ATGTATGGCGCTCTCCCGTCAGCTGATTTTCAGGGGAAACTTGACCTGAAACCGGTTATGCGTCTTAAAAGTCAGATCGCGATGCTCAAATGGGTCGATCCGGGAACAACCGTCAGTTATGCGCGCCGCTTTACTGCCGGCCAGCGTACGCTGATCGCCAGTGTGCCGGTAGGGTATGCCGATGGCTACCCGCGAGCGCTTACCAACCGGGGCGAAGTATTGATTCGCGGCCAACGTGCCGGAGTTGCCGGAACTGTCTGTATGGATTGGATCATGCTTGATGTCACCTCGATAGAGGGGGTCGCTGTGGGAGATCCTGTCACTCTCATGGGACCGGATGATTCAGGTGACTGTATTCATGCTGAAGAGTTGGCGGCGTGGGCCGAAACCATTCCCTATGTCATCTTCTGCGGCATCAGCAAACGGGTGCCACGGGTGTATATCACGTAATGCCTCAACAGGCGTGAGGCTGGAAATGTCCCAAAAACGTTTGGAATTTCTATCCAAAGTGTGCTACAAGCAATCCCTTTTTCAGACAATCAACCACCAGCAAGGAGTAGGGCATGGCAAAAATTACCAGGGCACTGATCAGCGTCTCTGACAAGAACGGTATTATTGAATTTTCCCGCCAATTGGCAGGGTATGGTGTTGAGTTGCTCTCTACCGGAGGAACCGCCAAATTGTTGCGTGACGCCGGTTTGACCGTTAAGGATGTTTCCGAGTTTACCGGTTTTCCGGAAATGCTTGATGGCCGGGTGAAAACCCTGCATCCCAAAGTGCATGGCGGTCTGCTGGGAATGCGCTCGAATCCGGAACATGTCGCCAAGATGAAGGAACATGGCATTGAGAATATCGATATGGTGGTTGTCAACCTCTATCCCTTTGAGGCGACAACCGCCAGTGAGGGGTGTCACCTTGAAGATGCCATTGAAAATATCGACATCGGCGGGCCGACCATGCTCCGTTCGGCAGCCAAGAACTATCCCGATGTAACCGTATTGGTTGACAGTACCGATTACGCGCAGGTGCTTGAAGAGATGAACCTTTCTGCCGGTGCGGTTTCAGCGACGACTAATTTTGCTCTTGCAGTTAAAGTGTTTCAGCATACGGCAGCCTATGACGGCGCGATATCAAATTATCTGGGAGCGCGACTGAACGGTGCTGTGGCAGAGTTTCCCCCGACATTCACCCTGCAGGTTAATAAAGCTCAGGACCTTCGCTACGGCGAAAATCCTCATCAGTCAGCAGCTTTCTATGTCGAAAAGCAGATCTCCGAACCATGCGTTGCCAATGCCGTACAGCTTCAGGGTAAAGAGCTCTCCTTTAACAATATCATTGATCTTGACGCTGCCATTGAAACCGTCAAAGAATTCGAACAGAGCGCAGCAGTCATCATCAAACACACCAACCCCTGCGGCGCCGCCCTGGCCGATTCACCATTGACCGCCTACCTCAAAGCTCGTGAATGCGATCCGGTATCCGCGTTCGGCGGTATCGTCGGTTTCAATCGCACCGTTGATGCGGAAACGGCAAAAGAGCTTACCTCCACATTTTTAGAAGCGGTGATCGCCCCCGGATACAGTGAAGAGGCGCTGGCTATATTTACTGCGAAAAAGAATGTCCGCGTTATGCATGTTCCGCTCCTTGACCACTATATAGCGGGAGGATTCGATCTGAAGCGCGTTACCGGTGGTTTGCTGCTGCAGGGTCGTGACCTTGGAATGGTCAATGCTCTCGACTGCCGGGTGGTAACCGAGCGTACCCCGACGGCGTCAGAATACGAAGCGCTTGATTTCGCCTGGCGTGTCTGCAAGCATGTCAAATCGAATGCCATAGTCTTCAGTAACCGAGATCAGACGGTCGGTATCGGTGCCGGCCAGATGTCCCGTGTTGATTCATCAAAAATTGCTGTTCAGAAGGCGCTGCTTCCGACCCGTGGAACGGTACTCGCGTCCGATGCTTTCTTCCCGTTCCGTGACGGCGTTGATGCCGCAGCAGAAGCCGGTGTAACCGCTATCATTCAGACCGGCGGCAGTGTCCGCGATGAAGAGGTTATCAAGGCCGCGAACGAACATGGCATAGCGATGATTTTCACCACCATGCGGCATTTCAGGCATTAAGATCTTTAAAAAATACTGGAATCATGGAACACGGATCAAATCTGATTGAACGGATTAAGACGGATTTCAACCTTCGGAGCACAGGTTAAAAGTTTTTTAGTTTGGTCTGATCCGCTTTTATCCGTTAGATCCGCTTTTTCCGCGTTCTATTAAGGTTTTGTTTGGTTCCGGATTGTCACGTTTTTGAATCGTGTTGTTTGCGTTAAATTTGAAAAATATTGAGGTATACCATTATGAAAATACTTGTCATCGGCGGCGGTGGCCGCGAACATGCACTGGTCTGGAAAATAGCCCAGTCTCCTCTTGTCACCAAGCTGTACTGTGCCCCCGGAAATCCGGGAACTGCAGCGCTTGCCGAAAATCTGCCGATTGCCGTTGATCAACTGGATAAACTGCTGGCCTTTGCCTACGAAAACAACATTGATCTGACAGTGGTCGGTCCCGAACAGCCGCTGTCGCTTGGCATCGTTGATCTGTTCGAGTCCCACGGCCTGAAAGTATTCGGCCCGTCGCAAAAAGCAGCGTACATTGAGGGCAGCAAAGCCTTTTCAAAAGATCTGATGCAGAAATACCATGTGCCGACCGCTGCCTATGGTGTGTTTACTGATCAGACTGAGGCCGAGGCATTCATCAAAAGGACCGGAGCGCCGATCGTCGTTAAAGCAGACGGTCTGGCAGCAGGTAAAGGAGTCATTATTGCCCAGACGTGCGCGGAAGCGGTTGCGGCGGTACGTGATATGCTCAGTGGTAATGCGTTTGGCAGTGCCGGATTGCGGGTTGTCATTGAGGAATTTCTGACCGGTGAAGAAGCCTCATTTCTGGTTATCACGGATGGGAAAAATGTTATTCCACTCGCCAGTGCTCAGGATCACAAGGCCATCTTTGATAACGACCGGGGACCTAATACCGGCGGCATGGGCGCGTATTCTCCGGCGCCGGTGGTTTCTCCTGCAATTCATGAAAAAGCCATGCAGCAGATTATTCGCCCGACTGTGGACGGTATGGCTGCCGAAGGGCGCCCGTATCGCGGGGTTTTGTACGCCGGTTTAATGGTGAAAGACGGTGAAGTAAAAACGCTTGAGTTTAACGCCCGTTTTGGCGATCCGGAGTGCCAACCGCTCCTGATGCGGATGAAATCAGACATCGTACCGGTTCTGCTCGCCGTCGCTAATGGTGATCTTGGGAACAGTACAATTGAATGGCACGATAAGGCTGCTGTCTGCGTCGTCATGGCTTCAGAGGGATATCCGGGAGATTACCGGAAAGGCGATCTGATTTCCGGTCTGGATCAGGCGGCAGAAGTTGAGGATTTATACGTGTTTCATGCCGGAACCGCATTGAAAGACGGCGCCTGTGTCACAAACGGCGGTCGGGTTCTGGGCGTTACCGCACTCGGGTCCACCGTGAAAGATGCCATCACCGCCGCCTATCAAGGGGTGTCACGAATTACCTGGCCGGGTGTGCAGTCCCGAACCGACATCGGCAAAAAAGCGCTGGAGCGGCTCTGAAAACGCCGTTGAATACTATGCTGGAGGTGAAAGAATGAAAAATTCCCCGCGCGTCCTGATGATGATGGGAAGTGATACCGATCTGCCGGTTATGCAGGAAGCTGCAGATATTTTGAAAAAATTTGCGGTACCGTATGAAATGCGCATCGCCTCCGCGCACCGTTCCCCGGCTCGTGCCATGGCTCTCGCATCGGAAGCTGCCGGCAGGGGAGTTAAAGTAATTATTACCGGTGCAGGTATGGCGGCACATCTGGCGGGTGTCGTTGCCGCTCACACGATTCTGCCGGTCATTGGCGTTCCGATGCCGGGTGGAGCCCTGAACGGAGTCGATGCCCTGTATGCCACCGTACAGATGCCAGGGGGCATTCCGGTGGCAACAATGGCAATCGGTAAAGCGGGGGCTAAAAATGCCGGGCTGTTTGCGATACAAATCCTGGCTCTTTCGGACTCTTCTTTTACTGAATCCCTTACACGCTATAGAGAGGCAATGGACAAGGAACTGGAACAGAAGGATGCAGCCCTGCAAGCCCAGTGATAAGTTTCCGTTTTTGGTAAAATTGCATCATCGGAATAAAATGTGGTTGACTTTTTTGTCTGGTACATGATAGATAACGGTTCGCTTTTGCAGGGTCCTATTCCCCTTTAGCTCAGTTGGTAGAGCAGGTGACTGTTAATCACCTTGTCCATGGTTCGAGTCCGTGAAGGGGAGCCAGTTAATTCAAGCACTTACAAGGATTCTTGTAGGTGCTTTTTTTGATTTATTTTTTACAGTCACACGACAGTCACACTTTTTTTGCTTATCAGCGGTGAAATGAAATGAATAAAGAAAGCCGCCGTCCTGAACTGGATAGCGGCTTTTATAATGTGATGTTTCGTCATATTCTGATCGGCTGAAAAGTCAGCCAATGTATTTTATCCCGGCACTAAACAGCCGCTTTTTTTGCACTCGCTGATAGAAACCACGGCACGCCCCTCCACACTTTCTGATTTCCGTTTGACTCCACTTTTCATCAGAACCCATGTGAGCTTTGATTATCAACCTTGATAATTCAGAATCATCCGGCAAGCACGCCATGTAATCAAGAGCCCACTCAGCTACAGGAGCCATATCAAAACGCTTGCGTGAACTGCCATGATCGCGTCCGGCATGATCCATTGCCCGGATGTTGTATGTTTCGATCTTTTCCATTGCCAACATGAAAACGTTTCGCTGATCCGATGATAACGCCATACGTCCCCCGATTCAGTTTAGAATTAAGGTATAGTATAATGCATTCACCTGATATGCAAATTGTTGGCATTTCTCGTGGCTCAAAATTCAGCCGTCAACGTCCCGGCAATGCTTCATAGCGAGTTGAACGGGTTGCGTTGTGGTTTGCCTGGTAACTGTACCCGTGTCGCACTTGCGGGAGTAAGACCGAATTCATTGAGCAGACTCTGTGCATGTTTCGCCGCTTGTGTCATTAACGCAACTTCCGGACGCGCCTTTATCACCGCCGGTCCTCGCGGGGTAGTCGTCTCGAAAGTGTACCCGTCACGGTCAAGAACAGCAGCGCACGTTTCCACCTGAGATAAACGCCACGCCGCCAGGGCCAGTGATTCCGTATGGCTTGCGGAAGCGTAACCCATTTCTACAAGTCGCCTGGTCAGCAGCTTGAATATGGCCCTTGCCCTGGTGTCAAGCCACTGAGGAGCGCGCGGTGGTGCCGTGGTCGCCATCGGTTCGTTCTTATTGAGCGCCCGTTTGCCGGGATTGCCTGTTATCAGCTTCAAATATGTTGGCTTCGGTTTTCTGCCTGCCATAAGTCACCTTTTGTTATTCGATTTTCATTTCGCGGCCGTAAAAGATGAGGTGACAGCGCGGTGCCAAAGGGTTTTGCTATGGACTTTTGGCATACACCCCTGCCTCCGATAACAAAAGAAGCGGCCAGACCGTTAAGTCCAGCCGCTTTGCTTGTCACTCGCGGGTAAGGAATCCCCAGCGACGGTCTGAGTTATTTTCGTTCAGGTTCGGGGGCCACGTCAGACTTTACACCCCAGCCGGTTCAGGACGTAAAGAGAACACCCCTGAGTTGATAACGGCCATCTCATTGAAGCTTTACGGTACCAACTTCTGAATGAACAACTTGGAAGGTTGCAAGACAACACCGTCCATTCGTGCGTGAGCAACCAGAAGATGACTATATGACCCAGGCTTTTGAAACCTAATCACTTCAAGATTCAAGTTCTGCCTGGTGATGATTGCAAACGCCTCTGCCATATCACCCAGAAGAGCGGTTCCGGCTGCAACTCGTGTGGTTGCCAGTTCCAGCATGCCAGCCAATACGGGCGGCTTGCCCAACCATGAACCGGCTGTGCTTGCCAACTGTCCAGCCCGTGCCATAAAATCCGCCGTGTTGCTGATATGGAATGCCGGAAGGTTCTGATTCAGTCCGAGTGCTGCGGTTATTGCCAGCATCGTGCCGGCCCATGTTGCTGTGGCATGTGCAACCGCTGATTTCGGTATTGATGCATTTGCAAGGATGGTTGCCAGGCAAAGAATATCAAGCTTTGCTGCAAAGGCACCGGCAATGGCCATGTTAAGCATGCTGTCAAGGTTTGCAGAGTCAGATACAACTTCAGCAGACAGTGGTACCAGAGCGACCAGAGCTTTCGGATTGCAGGTAACAGCGTCATAAGTTACATCTGATTCGTTTACATCGGCGGCTCCTTCAGTGTGCTGGAAAACGGTAGGATCGCCGGTGATCCGTGCCAGGTTAGTCGGGCCGTCGATGGAAATGGTACCCGACCCCGCTGCGATAACGGTACTAGCGGCCCTGATCATGTCGATGATGTTCGCTGAAGTCTTAGAAGGTACCAGTGCAGGGCCAGTCGTTACAGCAGAGCGGGGTTGAAACCCCATTGCTGATTTGACATAATCGCTGATTGAAAATGGTGTTGCATCATCGTTTTTTGAGAATGCAGAAACCTTTTCGTGACGGGCAATGACGGGACTCCTAACCCCGTTCACGTCGAGATAAACGCGACCCTGATTGTTAACCGCTCCACCGCCGCCTGGTAAGCTGTTGTCACCATTAAGTGATTCTGATAAATCAGTCAGCCGATTAATCGCGCCGTCAATTTCACCGATTTTTACCATCTTGGCATCGTAGGTGGCCTGATTTTCTGCCGTCCACTTTTTACCGGGATTTGCATCAATTAGCGCGCCAAGTTCAGCCGCTATCTTTGCCCTGTTCTCTCTCAACTGTTGTAGCTTAGTCATTTTGTTTCTCCTTTTTGGCTTGTTGTTTGACAAGCGCGTATATGGGGGTACAGCCTCGAAATAAACGAGCCAGAAATAACAAAGTTGGTACTCAGCGGGGTAAACGCATCATCCTGAATTTCAAATTCAATCACCACTTCGTCCATAAAGCTAATCGTAGCGAATGGCCGGGATTGCGAGATCTCGATTTTTGCCACGTCAGGAGCTGGAGCGGCAAGGAGTTGCCGGATAGCTTGAGCGAAAGTCAAACCTTCCTCCGTTTCGGCGTGCAAGCGTTCAACGACATATTCCAGAAAATTAGCGCCAGGCGGGATTGAGCAGGCAACCATGAAGACGGCAACATTTCGGACTGTGGCGTCTGTTGTGATCAAATTGCAGTCAATCAGTTTGTCGTAAATCTCTTCTGCCTTTTCGATTTTATGAGCTTTAAATAATTTGATGATCTTTTCCATTTGTGATCCTCCGTAATTGATGGTTTCGGGTAGCCATGGGTTCGGGTTTCATCGGACAGGTGGGAATAAAAGGTTTGGGTGATGGCGGCTTGATGTTGAAACAGCGAACGGTTCTCCATCGCGGAAAAGCTACCGTCTGGTCGGATCACCATGTTCATAACGACCAGATGTGCATGCAGGTGGACGTCATTGGCCCGACTAACGCTGTGCATGAACATGGCGGCGACCATCTTGCCCGGCACCCGCTCCGTAATGCCGTCATGGGTCTGCCGGCCAGAGACCAGATGGTTATCTATGAAATCAGCTGTTTTGGTGACGGCACGTTCAAACGCTTCACGCACCGAAAGATCGAACAGACCCACCACGGAAAATGATTTCGGTGCACTCAGAGGAATGTCAGTAGCGGCATTCCGGTGATGAGCCTGTTCGCCGTTATCCCGGCCAACGAGACGACTGCTACCGGTTGGATCATGACCGTAGAGTAGATTATTGAATGCCTCCAGGTTGACCCGTCCGTGAATTCCCATGACAGCAGATCCCCGTCCGACCCAGACGGCATTGCTGCCGGTCATGTCGTCACGGGAAAAGAGCGGATCGCGCTGGTAGTAATATTCGGCCGCATTGGCGGCGCTGACCTTCATCGGTTTCATGCCAGCGGGAACAGAATGATAACCAGCACGATCATGGCACCGAAGACCATACCGAACTCTGCCGCATGCTTTTTGAACGGTGCTATGGCAGTCGGCCACAAGGTCGGATCGTTCCGGTACAGCTCGATGACCCAGGGGATACCGATGATCAAGAGGACCACGAAACAAAAGAGGAATACACCATTTATGATCATCCGAACCCGAAAGTTAAACCGCTCCCTGGACTCGGCACGGGCAATTCTTTTCTGGTTCCATTTTTCAAACTTTTTTTGCTGCCGTTGTACCCACTCATCATTCGATTTTTTTCGGTTCATATTTCCCTCACATACTATGAATTTTCCGCCATAAGCTTTCGTATACCATCGCTTATGTAAAGCTGTCAATATGATAATTGACAGTAGTGAAAAGACATGGTATTGAACTTTTATGAAAACTAACCATCGAATAAAATTGCTACGGTTATTGTTCGGGTTGACACAGGAGGAGTTGTCGAGTCTGGCGGGAATTTCGCGTCCGGCCCTGGTAAGCTATGAACAGGGGGGGTATAGCCCCATCGATGACATCATCATTCGCCTTGCCGACATCTTTTCAGTCGAGCCAGGGTATCTCCGGTACGGGTCACCGGTTATCCTTAATCATGTCTGGATACCGAGCATTCCAAAACACTCCCTGAGAAAACAGAACATCATTGATGAGTTGGAAAAGCTGTTCCCGGAGTTAATCCAGGAAAACCGGTTTACCGGCTTGGTGACGGGAAATCTTGCGGATGGCAACTGCACGTTACTCTTTGGGCGGGATAAAATCTTTGACAGTCTGTTGCTGACGAACCGCGAGCTTGCGGAAAAAATTACAATTATCGCCTGCGGGTTGGATTGCCACACCATCGAAGACAATACTTTCGGTACTATCGAAACCTTTGATGCGGATTGCCTGTCGTTTATCTCCGCGCAAATCGAAGAGTTCGGGATTGAACTTGATTTCATGGCATTACGCCAGGCGTTGACAAGGCTGACTGCATTAAAAACCAGAACGGTTACCAACCTGGATGCCGTGTCATTGGTGCTTGAAGCGCAGCACAATGCTCTGATACGCGATAGGTTGCTACAGGCCGGCAATGCTGCCAGTCGTATTATCACAGGGCAAAGTCTGGAAGAGATAGCGAATGGCAATTCGTCACCAACGATCGACGTAACAGCCTTTTCCGATCAGTTGTCGCGGTCGTTGTGCGTCATATTCAAGGCTGCCTACGACCTAATGGCAAAAGAACGCCAATCAAACCCTTCATTTCCGAACAATCCGTGAGGGAACATTTCTGAGCAATGACATATTTTGTCGTAACTCAATGTTATATTAAACCAAGCCGTTTTTAATTGTGAGAACATGGGAAATCACCAAATTTACAACATGTCCTTTACTGCAGGTGGACTGTTTCTCAGAGAATCCGTTGAGATCGCACAGCTATATCTTGAAATACAAGATTGGAAACTGGTCCGAGTAAGAGCGCTACAGCAGAATGTCATCCAGTCAAGGACCGAAAGCAGCTCAGTTCGGGTAATAAGGGAAATCTGCAAACGCCTCGAAAAATTAATTGGCGACGAACTGAAGGTAGTTGCAGAAGGCTCATTTCAGGAACAACAACAGCTTCTTTGGCTTGCCATTTGCCGACATCATCGTTTTATTTATGGATTCGCGGTTGAGGTCATCCGGGAGAAGTACCTTCAATTGAACCTCGATCTGCTTCAAGAAGATTACGATGCCTTTTTCAATGCCAAGGCTGAATGGCATGATGAACTGGAGCAACTTACCGAGTCCACTCGCAACAAGCTCCGTCAGGTCGTCTTTAGAATGCTGCGTGAGGCTGATTTATTGACCAAAGCAAACACCATCAATCCTGTGATCCTGAGTGGGCAGGCTGCTCGTGCTGTCGCCAGTCATTCACCGGATGATCTCAGGATCTTCCCATTATCAGACAGAGACATCAGGGAGTTGTTGCAATGAGCGCCGATTTGGAATACAGGCCGATTCAGGAACGATTTCAACATCTGCTGACGCTGATCAGCAGTGAAAGATTTTTGAAACGGCAGGGATTGGGCAACGAAGTTCCTTTCTTCATCTGCCCTTACAAGTCTGAAGAAGCCGTTGAAATGGGACGTATTCAAAAACAACTCATAAACCGGCTGAATCAGGGTGGCGTTCGGATCTTGGAAATTAATCTTTACGACACATCAATTGAGCTGCTCCGTCGCCGTGGCATCTGGGATCAGATCCTTGAAATGGAAACTGAGGTTGCAAAGGATGAGATAAAGGAACTGCTCCAAGGGGTTCTCGATCCTGAAGCTCACCTCATACCTGAAATTGCTGCAAGAATGCAACAGACTGAATTCGATGTCATGTTCATCACCGGAGTTGGCGAGGTGTTTCCCTATATCCGCTCTCACAATGTCCTGAATAATCTGCAAAGTACTGCCAAGGATCAACCGACCGTGATGTTTTTTCCAGGGGCATATACCCATTCACTGGAACACGGCGCTTCGCTTGACCTCTTTGGCAGATTGCACGACGACAAGTATTATCGGGCATTCAATATATTTCACTGCGATATCTGATACGAGGGAGTTCTGATGGAATTGCGTGCCATATTCAGCAAGCCGGTAGACAGGACAATTGAAGGTGTCATCAAGGCTGACGATGCAGCCAGTCTCCGCATAGAAGTTGACGAATATGTTTTGACCAACGAGGTCACTAAACGCCTGGAAGCATTCCTCGACGCCTACAATAATTACGAGGGAGCAAATGGTGTCTGGTTGTCCGGTTTCTTCGGATCGGGAAAGTCACACCTGTTAAAAATGCTGGCTCTCTTGCTGGAGAATCGCTCCATAGATGGCGCTACTGTTCTTGACATGTTCCTGCGTAAGCCTGAGCTTCAGAACAATGAAATCCTGCGTGGTGATTTGAAAAAGGCGGTTGCGATACCCTCCAAGAGCATCCTGTTCAACATAGACCAGAAAGCGGATGTTATCAGCAAGACGCAGATTGATGCCCTCCTGTCTGTTTTCGTCAAGGTCTTTGATGAAATGTGCGGGTATTACGGAAAACAGGGACACATTGCTCAGTTTGAACGTGAACTTGACAGTCGGAACATATTTTCAGCATTCAAACAGGCATATAAGGAGGTCTCCGGTAAGGAATGGACCACCGGGCGCGAACAGGCGCTTTTGGAATCAGTCAATATCGCCGAAGCTTACTCCCGAGCGGCAGGTGAGAAAAAGGAAGCTGCTACCGGAATTCTCGACAAATACCGCAGTCAGTACAAGGTCTCAATTGAAGACTTTGCCGAGCAAGTAAATGCCTATATCGAAAGACAGGGGGCAGATTTTCGCCTGAACTTTTTTGTTGATGAAGTTGGCCAGTACGTTGCCGACAACGTCAAGCTGATGACCAACCTTCAGACCATCGCCGAGAGCCTTGCCACAAAGAGCCGTGGCAGAGCCTGGATTATTGTTACTGCACAGGAAGACATGAATAGTGTCGTTGGTGAAATGACCGCCAAGCAGGGTAACGATTTTTCCAAGATTCAGGCCCGCTTTGCCAATCGGATGAAGCTTACCGGTGCGAACGTGGATGAGGTGATACAGAAACGTCTGCTATTGAAGAATGAGGCGGGCGTTGAAAAGCTTTCTGCAACTTACCATACGGCAAGCAACAACTTCAAAACGCTGCTGGATTTCAGCGACGGCTCACAGACGTACAAGAACTTTCAGGGTAAAGACCATTTCATCCACTGCTACCCGTTTATTCCGTATCAATTCACCCTGTTCCAGACCGCGATTCAGGCGCTTTCCCTGCACAATGCCTTTGAAGGTAAGCATACCTCTGTTGGTGAGCGTTCCATGCTGGGAGTTTTCCAGCAGGTTGCCGTCCAGATATCAGATCATCAGATCGGTCAACTGGCTACTTTTGACCTGATGTTCGAGGGGATCAGGACAGCACTCAAGACACAGATTCAGACATCCATCCGGGTAGCGGAACAGAATCTCAACAACCCCTATGCAGTGAAAATTCTGAAGTCATTGTTTCTGGTCAAATATGTCCGTGAGTTCAAAGCGACCATCCGTAACCTGTGCGTTCTGATGTTGGAAAACTTTGACCAGGACATAGCCGATCTGAAAAAGAATATCGAAGATGCCCTAAATCTGTTGGAGCAGCAGAGCTATATCCAGCGTAACGGTGAACAATACGAATTTCTGACCGAAGATGAAAAGGATGTTGAGCAGGAGATCAAGAACACCGAAGTAGAGTCATCGGATGTTGCCGATGAACTGGCAAAGATCATTTTCGACGGCATCATCAAGAACAGGAAAATCCGCTATGACGAAAACGGCCAGGACTATTCCTTCACCAGAAAACTGGACGACCGGCTCCATGGCCGGGAATATGAGCTGGCAATTCACATTATCTCCCCCTTCCACGAACATTCCGGCAACGAAGACATCCTGCGTATGCAGTCAATGGGGCGTGACGAACTGGTCATCAGCATGCCAGCGGATGACCGGCTGGTTCGAGATCTGCTCATGTATAAACGTACCGGTAAATACATCCAGCAGAACATGTCGATCACCCAAAAGGAAAACGTCAAACGTATCCTTACGGACAAAGGCTTTCTGAACCGTGAACGGTATGGAGAATTGCAGCAGCTTGCCCAAAAGCTGATCGGCAAGGCCAAGCTGATCATCATGGGAAGTGACATCGAATTGTCTGGAGAAGATGCCCAAACCAAGATTGTCAGGGGATTCCATGAACTGATCCAGAGAACCTACCCCAACCTGCGGATGCTTCGTGGGATCAATTATAGCGAAAATGATATCCAGCGGTGTCTTCGCCAGTCGGAAGATAGCCTGTTCGGCAATGACACGACCGATATGTCTGAATCAGAGCAGGAGATGCTGGCATTAATTCTCGGCAACAATCGTAGCGGTGTCAGGACGACCCTCAAGAGTCTGGCGGAGAAATTTGAGCGTAAGCCCTATGGCTGGTATTTTGCCGCCATTCTCTGCACGTTGGCGAAACTGTGCGCCCGTGGCAAAATCGAAGTTCGCTCCGACAGCAACCCGCTGGAAGATGCCGATCTGGAAAGAGCGCTACGCAATACCCACGGTCATGGGAATGTCATCCTCGAGCCGCAGATAGATTTCACTGCTTCGCAGGTTCGGCAGCTGAAGGAGTTTTTCGAGGATTTCTTCGATAACCCGCCCACAAGCAATGAAGCCAAGGCTCTTGGCAAAGAGTCCGCACAAAAGTTTCTGGATCTCCTTCACTCGCTTACTCCGCTGGTTGCCCAGAAGGCTCAATATCCGTTTCTCACGGTTCTTGATGAACCGATCAAAGCCATTCAGGAGATAACCGGCAAACCGTATACCTATTATCTTACCGAGTTCAGTCGTCAGGCGGATTCCTTCCTTGATCTCAAGGAGAAAACTCTTGATCCGGTGCGGCGGTTCATGGGCGGGCCACAAAAGGGTCTTTATGACGAGGCCAAGGCATTTATCCAGGCACAAGAGCCGAACTTTCCCTATGTCGAGGGTGATGAAGCAGCGCAGATACAGATCATTCTCGAAGATCCCGGCTGCTATAAAAACAACCGGATGCAGCAGGCGAAATCTCTGGTTGATTCACTGAAAGTCCGGATTGATGCACAGCTTGATTCAGAGAAGAATATCGCACTGCATTCCATCACCACGCTCAAAGAGCGCCTGGCGGCAATGCCTGAATTCTCCAACCTGAAAACGGAACAACAGGGACAGTTAACGCAATCATTAGACAGATTCCTGCAAGGTCTTGCCCGACAGACAATCATTGCCGTTATCCGTGACACCCGGAGAAGATGCGAGGAAGATGAGTATCAGCGGATTCTGGGTCAGGTAAACTCCCTGTCGCAACAAGACAGTCCAGCGGGAGAGAATACTGCCACGAGCGGACAACAACCAACCGGTGTTGCAGAACCTGCCGTTGAATATGTTACTTGCAGGTCAATTCAGGTTTCGTTCGAAAAAGCCTGGCTAGGTGATGAAGCCGATGTCGATGGCTATATAGCTGCGCTGAAAAAAGCGTTGCTGAAGGAAATTGCTACAGGGAAAAGAATCCAGATTTAAGGGGAGGGATTTATATCATGAGAATATCAGTTAAAAATCTTGGCGCTATAGATCAAGCTGAATTCACACTTGGTGAAATGACAATCATTTGCGGCACAAATAATACGGGGAAAACTTATGTCACACATGCAACCTATGGTTTTTTCGATTATTTGAGATCTGGATTCCGATTGTCAGTTTCGGATACCGATATTTCCTCGTTATTAAGCAACGGTACTGTAACAATAGACATAGGTACATATGTATCTGATTTACAGAAACATTTGAAGTCTGCCGCTAAAAACTATTCTCAAATACTTAATAAAGTGTTTTCTGGAAATGATAAATTATTTGAAAATTCTGAGTTCCATTTCACTCTCGAAACAAAAGCTCAATACACGGCAACAGAAGTAGACTTAAGATTTGGATCTGCTGAAAAAAGTGTGCTCCAGATACACAAACCTGAAGGATCAGAGCAACTTCAGGTAACATTAATTGTGGATAAAATGGGCGGCGATGTACCTCGTAGGAGTTTCATAGAGGACATGATAAGCAACAGCATTAGAGAATTAATTATTGGTTCTATTATTCCAAAACCGTTCATTGCTAGTGCAGAGAGGACTGGGGCAGCGATATTTCAGAAAGAGCTCGATTTTACTAGGAATCGT
The DNA here is from genome assembly GCA_049318985.1 of Desulfuromonadaceae bacterium. Classification (GTDB taxonomy): domain Bacteria; phylum Desulfobacterota; class Desulfuromonadia; order Geobacterales; family Pseudopelobacteraceae; genus JACRCG01. Next base: position 21,358 of record JBMOEI010000050.1, on the reverse strand, counting down.
CTTGTTGAATTACTTGGCGACAAATCATCAAAATTTCATCCTATTCAATTTCTTGGAAAATTCAGCGGAGAATACCCATTGGCAGTTAGGCGAAATGTAGATTTTATTCGCGATCTCCCTAATATTTCAAAGCGTGAAAGCGTTATCCTGAAGAATCACCCAGAAATACTGGACAATTTTAGAGACATTATTGGCGGGGAATACAAGGTTTCAAAAGATGGAGAAATTCAGTACATCCCCGAAAATAATAAACGAATAAAATTGGCACTGGTTGAAAGCTCCAGTGCAGTCCGTTCATTACTGGATATTGGTTTTTATCTGCGTCATGTAGCAGCCCCTGGTGACTTGTTAATGGTGGATGAGCCAGAACTCAATTTACACCCCGAGAACCAGAGACGAGTAGCACGATTATTCTCTCGCTTGGTAAATCTCGGTATCAAGGTGTTTGTAACAACCCACAGCGACTATTTCATCAAAGAGCTTAATACACTGATCATGCTTAATCAAAAAAGCCCTCGTTTAATTGAAATTGCAAAGCGTGAAGGGTACAAAGCGGATGAGCTCCTCGATGCAAATTGCGTGAGAGTATACATCGCTGAAGAAGCGTCGATAAAACTTGATGGAGGAAAAAAGAAAACTAAAAAGCGAACTCTGGTAAAAGCAGATATTGATCAAAAAATGGGTATAGAAGCTAGAAGTTTCGATAAGACAATTGAAGATATGAACCGAGTGCAGGAGGAAATTGTCTGGGGAGGAGATGAACAATGAGTACAATGACAATCCTCTCCGAAATGGTTAAAGACACTGCTCGAATCAAACTTCAAGAAGAATACGGAAAACATTTTGTAAAACTCGAAGAGCCACAAGCAGCTGACTCATCTGCTATTATCAAAGGCATTCCAGCCGATGCAGTTATCATAAAAGTTGATGCATTCCGCTCTCCAGACGATGTTTTTAATGGAAATAAAGGTGAGTGCAAGCGAGCTGATTTTGTCATTATAAGCGGAGAAAAAAAATGTGTCGTATATATTGAGATTAAACGAACAAAAGATTCTTGGGATCAGATAGTTAAGCAATTAACTGGGGCAGAATGTTTCATTAAATATTGTCAGGAAATTGGGAAGTCTTTTTGGAAGGATAAAAGTTTTCTACAGGACTTTAAACACCGTTTTGTCAGTATAGGTCATACGAGTATCGCAAAAAGAAAGACACAGGTTACAAAAAACGCTGATAAACACGACACACCTCAAAAAGCACTTAAAATTGATTGGCCAAACTACCTGCAATTCAATCAGTTGGTAGGTGCCTGAATGGACACCTTAAAACTTAGAAGATTCGCCCAGTACGCCCGGCGCAGTTTGATGGAGCAGGTTGCCGCAAAAATGAAGTTCGTCCTGGCAACCGACAGCCAGGCACGACGTGAAAATTCGAAAGCAGTTGATGAGCTTGAGCGGCAGATACGGGCGACATCGCAAGATCGTGTTATCGAAAAGGTCGCCTACATCTGGTTCAACCGGTTTTGCGCCCTGCGCTTCATGGATGCAAACCGATACAACCGCGTCAACACTATTTCTCCAGCAGACCCAGGACAGTTCCAGCCAGAAATCCTGGCTGAAGCCAAGATGGGGCATATTGATGAAAACCTGATGCCGGATGCCGCACGACAAAAGGTCTTCAATCTGCTGAACGGCTCCATTACAAGTCGTGATCCGCAACAGGAGGCATATCAGCTGCTTGTCGTTGCAGCCTGCAACTACTACAACCGCTCCATGCCGTTCATGTTCGAAAAAATTGCCGATTATACCGAACTGCTGATGCCTGACGACCTGCTCTCCGGCAATTCAATCCTGGCTTATACCCGTGAAGCCATGACACCTTATGTCTGCCGGGATGTCGAGGTGATCGGCTGGCTGTACCAGTTCTACATCTCTGAGAAAAAGGATGAGGTTTTTGACGGGCTGAAGAAGAACAAGAAAATCACCCCGGAAAACATTCCCGCTGCAACCCAGCTCTTTACTCCACATTGGATCGTGCGCTATCTGGTGGAAAACTCTCTTGGTCGCCTTTGGATGCTCAATCGGCCAAACTCCCCTCTGATTAAGCAGATGGATTACTATATCAAGCCGGAAACTCCGGAGACCGACTTCCTGCGGATCAGCAAACCGGAGGAAATCAAACTATGTGACCCCGCTTGCGGCTCAGGCCACATGCTGACCTATTCATACGACATTCTCTATGCGATCTATGAAGAGGAAGGGTACGATGCCAATGATATTCCGCGTCTGATCCTGGAGAACAATCTGTTCGGTATCGAGATTGATGAGCGGGCTGGTGAACTAGCCGCTTTTGCCTTGACCATGAAGGCGGCCAAGGGAAACCCCAAGGGGGACACAAGCAATTCCCGTCGTTTCTTCCGCAATCCGATTCAGCCAAACATCTGCGTTCTGCAGAACATTCTGTTTGAAGATGGCGAACTGAAGAGCTACATGGATGCCGTTGGCCGCGATCTGTTCACGGTCAATCTCCAGACAATGCTGCACCAGTTCCGTGAGGCGGATAACTTCGGCTCACTCATCAGGCCGGAGTATGCCGATTCGGCAAGTGTGTTGCGTATTGTTGAAGAGAAAAATCTTACTTCTGATCTGTTCCTGCAAAATACTCATGAGCGGGTTTTGCTGGCTTTGAAGCAGGCCGATTACCTTAGTTCCAAATATCATGTGGTTGTTGCCAATCCGCCGTATATGGGTGGGAAGGGGATGAATAAGGCTCTTTCAGATTGGATTAAGGAAAACTACAGCGAAGTTAAATCGGATCTATTTTCTGCCTTTGTATTGCGCGTGTTAGGTTTTGTTATTCGCGGCGGTTTTGTTGGGCTAATGACTCCATTTACATGGATGTTTCTCAAGTCATTTGCGCCTCTTAGGCAAACACTATTAAGGAAAACAAAGATTCTTGGACTAATACAACCAGAATATCATTCATTTTTTGAATCTGCCTATGTCCCTGTCTGCGCATTTAACATTGAAGTCCGTGAACCGAAGGATGACGTCGGTATATTTATCGACTTGGGACAATTTTATGGTGCAGCTCTCCAGCCAATAAAGGCTTTAGAAGCTATCAGAGACATCAAATGTTCATGGCGATTCTCTGTTAATCAAGCTGAATTTTCGCTGATTCCAAGCGAGCCCTTTGCGTATGCGATCAGCAATCAATTCAGAAATGCGTTTCGAGAAGGAAAGCTTTTGAGCGATATTGCTGAACCACGCCAAGGCTTGGCCACGGCAAATAATGATAAATATCTGCGATCATGGTATGAGCCGGAGCGAGGCAAAATACGGCTTGCAACCTCGAAAGAAAACGCCAGTTCAAATCTCGGAGACACTCGATGGGTTCCGTATCAAAAAGGTGGCTCTTATCGGAAATGGTACGGAAATCATGAATTGGTTATTGATTGGCGGAACGACGGATTTGAACTCAAAAATGATCCAAAGGCTGTAATTAGGAATCCAGGCTATTATTTCAAAGAAGGTATGAGTTGGACAAGTCTGACTATTGCTTCTTTCAATGGTAGATATTGCCCGGCAGGCTTTGTTTTTGATTCGAAAGGCCCGGTGCTTTTTCCAAAAGAAGCAGTTCCTTTGCTCCCAATTATTGGGTTAATGAACTGCACGGTAGCGACACGCTTCTTGAAAGTAATTTCCCCAACAATGGACTTTAGCCAAGGTCCTGTAGGTAGCATGCCGTTTAGAAATGAAATAATCTGTCAGAAAGATCGAATATCAGAGCTTGTTGATGACATGATTAAGAGTGCTAAATTTGACTGGGATTCCTACGAAACATCCTGGGACTTCACTACTCTCCCACTTGTGAATTATGATAACCGTCAACCAACCCTGAAGGCCACCTACCAGAAGCTCCGCGCCCACTGGCGGCAGATGACGCAAGAGATGCAGCGCCTTGAAAAAGAGAACAACAGTATTTTCATCGACGCATACGGTCTACAGAATGAGCTAAAATCTGACGTCCCACTCAACGAAATCACCCTTACCTGCAATCCCCACTACCGCTACGGCGGCGACAAAAGCGAAGAAGAACTGGAAGCTCTGCTCCTTGCCGACACTATGAAGGAGTTTATCAGCTACGCCGTCGGCTGCATGTTTGGTCGCTACTCACTCGACAAGCCTGGGCTGATACTTGCCAACCAGGGAGAAACGGTTGAAGATTACCTAGCCAGAGTGCCTGACCCGACCTTCGAGCCTGACGAAGACAACGTCATCCCAATCCTCGACGAAGGGTGGTTCATAGACGACATTACCGAACGCTTCCGCAAGTTCCTGAAAGTTACTTTTGGCGAGGAGCATTACGAAGAGAATCTTCGATTCATTGAGGAAGCACTGGGCAAAAAAGGGAAGCGGCAAGAGATCAGAGATTATTTCCTCAAGGACTTCTATCCCGACCACCTGAAACGGTACAAAAAGCGCCCCATCTACTGGCTCTTCTCCAGCCCCAAAGGGAGTTTCAACGCCTTAATCTACATGCACCGCTACCGTCCCGATACTGCCAGCGTGGTACTCAACGACTACCTGCGCGAGTTCCGCACCAAGCTATCCGCCCGCAAAGAACATCTTGAACAGGTTAGCATCAGCGGCTCCGCCAACCCTCGTGAGAAAACAGACGCGCTCAAGAATCTCGAAAAACTGCGCAAGGTCATCGATGAGCTGGAAGTATACGAGCGGGAGACTCTCTATCCGCTGGCGACAAAACAGATTGCCATTGATCTGGATAATGGAGTGAAATTCAACTACCTTCTGTTTGGCGATGCATTGAAGAAAATTCCGGGATTGGATGCTTCAGAAGATTAACCACGAAATACACGAAAGGCACGAAAATGGATGACAAAATCATTTACAGAGAAGAATGCTATGCCATCCAAGGAGCAGTGTTTGAAGTGTATCGTGAAATGGGATGTGGTTTCCTGGAGTCGGTTTATCAGGAATGCCTGGAAAAAGAACTGAAACGTGTCGGAATTCCATTTGTTTCTCAACAAGAACTTCAGCTTTATTACAAGGGCGAGCCGCTTCGGCAGATATACAAACCGGATCTGACATGTTTTGATAAAATCATATTGGAACTGAAGGCTGTGAAATCTGTCCTGCCCGAACATGAAGCACAGATTTTGAATTATTTGAAAGCTACCGGAATGAAACTCGGGCTGCTGGTAAATTTCGGATCGTATCCAAAAGCGACGGTAAATAGGCTGGCATTATAACCTTGAACCACGAAATACACGAACCAGGCACTTCCTAAAAAAATGACTTTTCTTTTTTCCCCAGAAAGATTCTTTTCGTGAGTTTCGTGCTTTTCGTGGTAAATTTGCCTTTCAGGTGATTTTTTCTCTTGAATCACTGTATTTTGTGCTATAGTATTGTTGATTTCTGTTTTATCAAGAGACAATTTCTCCGGGTGGTGCCACATGATTATTTCATTCTCTGTAGAAAACTGGCGGTCATTTCGAGAGCAATCAACCCTGTCCATGGTTGCCGGCAGGGAAAAACAGCATAGCGACAGGTTGCCTGATATTCCCGGTTACGGGATGAAACTGTTGCCGGTAGCAGCCATATACGGTGGCAATGCTTCAGGCAAGACCAACCTCTTTACCGCCCTCAATTTTGTCAGGCACCTGATCGTTGCCGGCACATTGCCAGGCAGCTTGATCCCTACCGAACCATACCGGCTTGACCCTGAGTGCGCTTCGCTCCCCAGCAGATTCCGCTTTGAGTTGCTAATCAGCGACAAATGTTATGAGTTCAGCTGCGCGTTGACACAACAGCGAGTTATTGAAGAAAAATTGGTTGAAATCCTCAAAACGACCGAGAAGGTTCTCTATACAAGGACAGGTGATGCAATCGAGTTTCATTCGACTCTGAAACGGGACAAGTTCCTTGGCTTTGCTTTCAAAGGCACTAGGGACAACCAGCTTTTTCTGACCAACTCCGTTAATCAAAAGGTTGAAACATTCAAGCCGGTCTATGACTGGTTCAAGAACAACCTGACCCTGATTGCTCCGGATACCCGTTTTGAACCTTTTGAACAGTTTCTCCAGGAGGATCATCCGCTTTACACCACTATGAACAATATGCTGCCGCTTCTGGATACCGGAATTGAGTATATCGGTGGAGAAGAGCTGGCGTTTGAGCATATTCCTCTGCCCGAGCCTTTGAAGCTAAAGCTGAAAACAGAACTACAAGAGGGGGTTTCTGTTCGTTGGCTGACAGAGCCGATCAATGAGCGCTTCGTGGTCACCCGTCAGGGAGGCGAACTGAAGGCTAAAAAGCTGGTCAGTTATCACCGCGATGTTAACGGTCAGAATATCAAGTTTGACATGCAGCAGGAGTCAGACGGCACCCAGCGGACCATTGATCTGCTGCCCGCATTTCTTGAGATGGCGGCTCCCGGCACGGCCAAGGTTTTCGTTATCGACGAGCTTGACCGCAGCCTGCACACCTTGCTGACCCGCAGACTGCTGGAAGGGTATCTGTTTGCCTGTGGGCCGGAGTGCCGTTCCCAGTTGCTGTTCACCACCCACGATGTGCTGCTGATGGATCAGGATCTTCTGCGCCGTGATGAAATGTGGGTTGCCGAGCGTGACAGGACCGGCAGTTCGACGCTCATCTCATTTAGCGAGTATAAAGACGTTCGCAATGATAAGGATATCCGCAAAAGCTACCTTCAGGGACGGCTCGGCGGTGTTCCAAGAATTTTGATGGGAACCTTGCGCTCCACCGTGGAAAAGCATTCTGAAGGTGAGGCTGCGTAATGAGCAAACGGAGAAAATTTGAACGGAAAGTTCCGTTTCTCAATTATCGCAAGGTATTCGTGCTCGCTACCGAGGGAACCACAACAGAACCGCAGTATTTTGAACTGTTCAACAGCAGAACGACCACGATTACAACCAAGTGGGTAAAAGGCACCCACAGTGACCCAAAGCATGTATTAGGGCGCATGAAGCACTATCTCAAGGGCAACCGCCTCAAACCCGGTGATGCGGCATGGTTGGTAGTTGACAGGGATCAGTGGACAGAAGAACAACTTGCTCAACTGCATGAATGGGCGGTTGCGAACGAGCAGTATGGTCTTGCGGTCAGCAATCCCTGCTTTGAATTGTGGCTGCTGCTGCATTTTGAAGATGCTGTCGGTGTTACGAACAATCGTCAATGTAAAGAGCGTCTGAAACGTTACATACCCAGCTATGACAAACATATTGAAACGGTCAAGCTGATACCTGGTATCACTGCAGCCATTGACCGAGCCCGCCGCAAGGATAATCCCCCCTGTACTGACTGGCCCCGCACCACTGGTTCTACGGTGTACCGGCTTGTTGTAAAACTTCAAGACTGACCGGACGCCGACAATGGATCGAATCACACAGGCACTGACACGAATTTTCGACAAGCATCGGATCGTTTTCTGGTTCGACGCAAAGAAAGAGCTCCGCAAGGAGTTTGAGGCTTTGAGTCTTGCGGGCATTGAAAAGATCGAACTGAACAACAATGAATTCGGCATTAAATACCACATCCTGAGGGAAGCGCCGGAACAGAAGTTCCTCCTTTATCATGAAGGGGCACAGCCGGAAGATATCAACAACTGGCTGCTGGATGTGCAGCTTGCCCATGGGGAGTTCCGCACCGATCAGGCCGGTATCTGGCTTAGTGAGCTGGACCTGGGGCCTGAGTTTGCCGATATTGTCCAGAACCATGGCGAGTTCTTCAATGCCGCCAAGAGACGGGAGGGGTTGAAAAGAGTACTTGCTGACAATGATACGCCGGGCGCTATTCGGCTCAAGATGCTGGCAATCTGCAGCAGCGCCGACACCCGGCTGGAAAGCGTTATTGAGAACCTCTTGGCCGAGCTGGCAGAAAGCCGGGATGACAAGATCAAGTTGATTAAACGCTGCGATCTGGAGGCGTTCCTGTTGGAGCAGCTTGAGCGATGCTATGGCTACAAGTCAGCCACGCCGGGGATCAGAGATTTTGCCATCGAGCTGTTCAAGTCATGTTATGCCATGGAAACCAACGGCACTGCCCGGCTGGGTGGCGATGCTCTTGTCTTCCTGAAACGCTGGAAGGATAGCCGTCAGTATGAAGCGTCTTATGAAAAGCTCGCCACGGAGTGCAGCGAGCTTCTGGATATTGAGCATGATCTGGGCCAGCGCGATTTTCGCGACCTGCTGGAACTGGATTATTTCCGGATAATTGATCAAAAAATTCTGAGCGACCTTGTTCAACAGGTTGTTGACCGGACTATCCCGGCAAACGATTCTGTTTCGTTTATCCGTCAACGGCGCTCAAGTCACTGGTACAGCGAGTTCCGCAACATATATGAAGCCATTGACGTTGCTGCCCGTTTCATTGCTGCACAGGAAGAGTCCAACCTTGCCATGCAGTCCATGTCGGACGGTATTCAGCGGTACTGTCAATCCTGGTTCCGTCTCGACCAGCTTTATCGCAAGTTCATCTTCCATGCCGGGAAGTCCGGGCAGACCTCGCTGCTGGAACAGCTTAACGAGCAGATTGAAAACCTCTACTCAAACAATTTCCTGCTGAAGGTAAATGATGCCTGGCAAAAGCATGTGGACGCTGCAACCCGTTGGGGAGCCGGCGATATTCCGTTGCAGAGGGATTTCTTTTCAAAATGGGTTCAACCGTTTCTGAAGGACAACAAGAAAATTATCGTCATTATCTCTGACGCGCTACGCTATGAAATCGGTGAAGAGCTCATCGGACTGATTCGCCAGGAGGACCGCTACACTGCCAAGCTTGATCCGGCGCTGGCCATGTTGCCCAGTTACACGCAACTGGGTATGGCTGCTCTGTTGCCGAACAGGGAACTGTCATTGGCACAGGACGATACTGGTGCGGCATTTGTAAATGGAATCAGTTCACAGGGGACAGCCAATCGAACCAGAATTCTTGCCGAATCTGTAGAGCAACGCTCCACGGCGGTGAAGGCCGATGAGATCATGCGCCTGAATGGTGATGACTGCCGGGCGCTGTTGCGGGATCACGATCTGATTTATGTCTATCATAACCGGATTGACGCTACCGGCGACAAGCAGGTATCCGAGGAACGAGCCTTTGAAGCGGTAGAAGAAACTCTCCTGGAAATAATCAGGCTTATCAAAAAACTCGCTGCCGCCAATGCCAACAACCTGCTGATTACTACTGATCATGGTTTCATCTACCAGAACCGCGCAATTGACGAGAGCGATTTTCTTGGCGCCGAAGCATCCGGTTCAACGGTCCTCTTCAGGGACCGGCGTTTCGTGATCGGCAAGGGGATGAACGATAATCAGGGGCTGCGCACATTCACAGTATCCCAGCTTGGCTTGACAGGTGATCAGCAGGTCCAGATTCCGAAGTCAATCAACCGGCTGCGCCTGAAGGGTTCGGGCAGCAGATATGTCCACGGTGGGGCTTCGCTGCAGGAAACGGTCATACCGGTAATCCAGATCAACAAGAAGCGGCAGAGCGATACCTCCGCCGTTGAAATCGAGATTCTCCGTGGTGCTACATCGATCATATCGTCTGGTCAGTTATCCGTGGTCTTTTATCAGGTTCAGCCAGCCTGCGACAAGGTGCAGTCCCGCACTCTCAGAGCTGGTATCTATACACAAGCAGGTGAATTGATATCCGACAGGCATGAACTGAAATTTGATCTGGCTTCTGACAATCCCCGTGACCGTGAGATGCAGGTACGATTTGTGCTGAGCCGCAAGGCTGATGCGGCAAACGGGCAGGAAGTCCTTCTCAAGCTTGAAGAACGGGTCGGTGCAACATCACATTACCGCGAATACAAATCGGCCCGCTATCTGGTCAGGCGTTCATTTACCAGTGATTTCGATTTTTAATGGAGTGCCCTTCCGATGAGTGAACTCGACAACAAGATAAATGAGCATTTCTCCGGCCTCGTCGTCCGCAAGGATCTGGTTAAGGCGGTTAAAGGGAATGCCATCGTACCATCCTACGTACTGGAGTACCTGCTGGGGCAGTACTGTGCTACGTCGGATGAGGTCAGCATCCAGTCAGGGATAGAAACCGTCAAGGAGATCCTGCGCAAGCATTACGTCCACCGTAATGAATCGGGGTTGGTGAAGTCCATCACCAAAGAGAAGGGGCGACACAAGGTCATCGACAAGATCAGCGTCTCTCTGAACGACAAGAGCGACATGTACGAGGCTACATTTGCCAACCTTGGGATTAGCAAAGTCATTGTGGACAGCGACACCATCAAGAAACACCCGAAATTGCTGGTAGGTGGTGTGTGGTGTATTTCCGATGTGGAGTATGAATTCACTGAAGACAAGAACGCCTGCCCCTGGCTGTTGAGCAGCATTAAGCCGATTCAGCTTTCCAGCTTTGACTTTGATGGCTATCTGTCGGCACGGCAAAAGTTCACAACTGATGAGTGGATTGACTTATTGATCACGAGCATAGGTTTCAATCCGGAGATGTTCGGAAAACGAAGCAAACTGCTGCAACTGATCCGTCTGATTCCATTTTGTGAGCGTAACTACAATCTCATTGAGCTTGGGCCGAAGGGCACCGGCAAATCCCATATCTATTCCGAGTTTTCTCCCCATGGCATTCTGATTTCCGGTGGCGAAGTCACGGTTCCAAAACTGTTTGTCAATAATTCCAATGGCAAGCTTGGCCTTGTCGGCTACTGGGATGCAGTCGCTTTTGACGAGTTTGCTGGCAAGGGTAAGAAAGTTGATAAGGCTCTGGTAGACATCATGAAGAACTACATGGCTAATAAGTCATTCTCTCGTGGAGTCGAGACACTGGGGGCTGAAGCATCAATAGCCTTTGTCGGCAATACGCAGCACAACCTGCCGTACATGCTGAAGCACACCGACCTCTTTGATGAACTGCCGGAGAAATACTACGACTCAGCATTCCTTGATCGTCTCCACTTCTACATCCCCGGCTGGGAAGTGGATATTATCCGAGGGGAAATGTTCTCATCAGGATACGGCTTCGTAGTTGATTATCTGGCAGAAATCCTGCGGAGCTTGCGGTCTCACGACTTCTCTCAGAAGTACACTGAACACTTCACATTATCGAAAGATATCTCAACCCGCGATAAGGACGGCATTAACAAGACCTTCTCCGGCTTGATGAAGATTCTCTACCCATCAGGCGAGGCAACCAAAGAAGAGATGGAGGAAATCCTCCGTTTTTCCATTGAAGGGCGTAAACGGGTAAAAGATCAGGTAATGCGGATTGATCCAACCTTTGAACCTGTCCGGTTTGGTTATTCTGCTGGGGCTGGCAACCTGATTCCTGTAAAAACACTCGAAGAGGAACAGTACCCACAGTATTACCGATCAAAAACAGCAGAAACGAATGAACCCGAGGAATCTTCAGGAGACACCGACAACACTGAAACGAAAACAGATGAGAAGCAGAAGGCAAAGGAAGAGCTGACTGAAAAGCATGTCACCTTCTCAGAAAACCAGCGAGGGGTTTCATTCGATACCCTGTTAGGCCCATATCTGAAGAATACCGGCAAGATCGTTATCACTGATCCTTACATCCGGCTATTCTTCCAGGTGAGGAACCTGATGGAGTTCCTGGAAACTGTTGCCAAGGTCAAGCAGGATGAAGATGAAGTTGCTGTACACCTGATCACTGTTGCAGATGAATTTAAGGGGCCGCAGCAGGAGGAGCAGTTCCAGAAAATGCAGGATACCTGCGCACCAATAGGGATTCAGTTCACCTGGGAGTTTGACGTCAGCAACACCATCCATGCCCGGCATATCGTTACAAACACAGGATGGAAGATCCTTCTGGATCGTGGCCTCGACATTTTCCAGCACTATGAGATGAATGATGCGTTTGCTATTGCCAATAGGTTGCAGAAGCACCGGCAGTGTAAGGCGTTTGAAGTTACGTATTTGAGGACAGAAATAAAGAGTGATAATTGACGGTAATTTGCTGTCTCGTCAAATATTCCGTCAAATATTCCGTCAATTATCGGGGAATTGACATGGTAATTGACACAACGCAGGCATGAGCTAAGGGGGCAATATGGAAGACATCAAGCAATTAATAAAAAATCTGCAGAACATCACACGATGTTTTGGTGGTTTCGAGAAGTTGGACCTGAAAAAAGCCGAAGGACTTCTCGAATTTGAAAAATTAGTGAAGTCTCTTCCTAGCGGCGAGATAATCGGCAAGTCCCTTGATGAATGGAGAGTTCTGGCGACTGCTGCTGCTGATAAAAACAAGGCTTCTCGCAAGGAAGATTTCGGGAGATTCGTTACCGAGTTCATAAGGACTCAGCGTGAAGCAAAGACGTCGGTACGCGAGTTCAACAATGCATGGAGGATCGGGCCTGTAGAAATGCAGTTAAGAGCAGAACAGGCATGTGCCCAATTTACCTACAACAATGAGGTCCTCGTCAAATGGTTCCCAGTTGCAAACGGAGAAAGCCTTGGTAAGCAATACGCCGATGTGAAGAAGCAGCTTGATGAAGCTGGTCTGCCGATAGAAAAGATTGAGGAGGTATTTTGGTCTGCCCATGAATACCTCAAGTGGAAACGTGCTCAGAAAAACGAGCCTAATCCACATGTAATTCCTGCTGTTGATTTCTATAAAGAGGTGCGCGTGGCATTAGTAAGGTCAGCGTTTGATGTAAAACAGCCCGTTAAAGAGTTTCCGAAGTGGGCATTCCTGTATAACCTGGATCGCTATCTAAGTTCTTCAAGCCAAATTCAACAGAATAGAAGAATTGGAACACAGGCAGGGAGCCAGCATGAGATCGCTAACGGTAAAGGCATCATCATAAATGGTCTGGATGCGTTGCAGGACTACAAGACCATTTGTCATTTCATCGCGTAGAGGCTTTCAATATGCCATATTCACGAGATTCGATCATCGAAGCACTCGAAAATGTAGCTCAGATCGGGGTGCCATCTGTAGGTGCGGCATCTGTCCTGGATGTAGGGACGCAGGATTTTATCAGGTTTTTCGAGCGGGAAATTCTGGATAATTTCATTGCACAAGGAGGTTCAACCTGCAGGTTTTTTGAAGGTGCGTACGGGTCAGGAAAAACCCATTTACTCCAGTTGCTTCATGATGTGGCTATCAAGCGAAAAATGCTCGTAGTTGAGGTTGAACTGTCCCATTCGATGAATTTTGTCAATTGGCATTCCATCACCCAGTTCATCCTGGAAAAGATTCAGTGCCGGTTCGACGGCAAGATAATACAATCTGTACCGAAAATCCTCGATGCCTTAGCAGCTCAACATTGGGCAATTCAGAAACCCCTTAAATCATTTCACCTGCCGCATACCGGTTTTGTCAATGGGATCGAGACCTATCTGAAAATGAATCGTAATCTTAGCCCTGCTGCGAAAGACAAACTCTCCCAATTTCTTCTCGGTCAGCGTGTCAGTGCGGTCGAGTTGAGGAAACTCGGTGTCACGGGAGTGAAAAATCCGCTTTCAAGAAGAAACGCGGAGTTGGTTCTTAATACTGTTTTGTCTGCGCTTTACCACATTGGTTTTCCAGGGACGTTGCTGCTCTTCGACGAAACAGATCAGACGTTCAGGAACACATTGACCCACTCATTGAAAGCCCGGTCAGCGGCTAATATCATGCGGCGTTTGATCGATGCCTGTTCCTTGAGTGGCATCAAAGGTGTTTTGGTCTCCTTTGCGGTACTGCCAAACTTCATTCCGGCCTGCGCAAACAATTACCAGGCTGTAGGTGAACGTCTCATAATTTCAAGTGCAGGGAGGCTTGAACCGGGGTGGCGTACACCGGTGTTGCGCTTGGATGCAATTAATACCCTGCCGGAACATGTTGAATTTGTTGACTCCGCCATCGAAAAATTTCTAACTCTGTCTCGTACACTTGGCATTGATACAAATCTCAAATCTCAGCTGCAACAAGCTGGGGTGGATATATTGAACAAACATGCTGGATTGGATTTCAGACGACCGCTTATACGTAGATTCGCAAGTATGCTACTTGCACATGTATAAAACGAAAAACTGGAGGGACTATGAATTTGATTGAAATATTTCAAGATATGGCATCTACGGGCCAGCCACCATTACAGGGGTGTGTCGATCTTGGTGTAGGGTACGAAGATGCATTTCAGCGCCTTGAAAAGACGTATATGTCTGGTTTCTTCATGCGTGGCAAGTCTGCAGAAAAGTTTGTCGTTGGTCCGTATGGCTCTGGTAAAACTCATTTTTTACGACAAACACTTGAAATTGCCAGAAAGAACAACTGCGCTACAGCAGAAGTTCAGTTGAGCAGGAATATTGATATTGCCAAAATACTCATCGTCTATAAGGAGGTGGCCAGAGAAATTGCGGTTCCTGGCCAAAAGCGCAAAGGAATCGAAGGTCTTCTTAAAGCCTATTACGACAACGTACGCTTACAGGACAATGACCCTGAGATCTCTGACGAGTTTGTCCGCTCTGCTATTGAGGCTCTCGAAGATGTGGCGTTTGAGCATGACGGATTCAGGCGAGTTTTGATTCGGACTCTGAAGGCAATTGTTCGTGGGGAGAAAGACATCATCGACGCAGGCTGTCAGTGGCTTTCAGGCGAGGTCGCCGACAAGGATGTCGCCAAAGTCTTGAAGATGTCAACTATTACAGCGACCGAGCAGGATGCCTTTGGTCGCAGGGCTATGTTCTCGCTCTGTCAGTTTATTAAGGCAGCAGGATACAATGGAACCGTAATCGGTTTTGACGAAGCGGAACAGGCTGCAAATGTACCTGCCAAGCAACTGAACAAGATATTATCAATGGCCAGATCTGAAATTGATGCTATCACACGTTTGCAAGGCGGAGCCGTTCTGATTTTCTATGCATTTACTCCAGATGTGATCCAAGAGATGCAACGCTATCCGGCTTTACAGCAAAGGCTTGCTGAACCCGATCCGAATCGACGGTTTTTTGATGGAAATGACTATTCGCCTCAAATTGATCTGGCGCAGCCGTTTCAGGTGAACAACAGCAAGTCTCTGATTATCCTTCAGCGGATTGGTGAACGCTTGGTGAACCTGATGTTCGAAACATATCAAGAAGAGATGCAAGCGTTTGATAAGAACCAAATTCTAACAGCCAGCCATGACTGGGCGGATGAAATTGATGCCAGGAATGCATCAATCAGTAACAGAAGGGATATGGTTCGCCTTACATGTTCCAGATTGCTTCATATGTACCATACTGGAAGTCTGGAAGAATTCGTTGAACCTCCGGAGCTTTCTCATGCAGGTGATGAGGAGGTGTAATATGTCTCACAATCTTGTTGAAGGAATGCACGTCAATACCAAGTTTGGCAAAGGTGAGATTAAGAGCATTGAGTCTAATCGAGCGACCGTTTTTATCTTCGAACGTCGAACAGCAGTAAAAATTGCTATATCCCCACAATTCATCTGGAGAGATGAAAGCGCCACTGCTAAAGTTTCCCCATCGAAATCTGAAGCCCACCATCAGGTTGTGCAATCGCTTGGTGCTGAGCAACTCAACAACCACCAGGCACTCCACTCCCTCAGATTCGGTCTCGTTCCACACCATGTATTGCCAGACCTCACTCATGGATTCGATGATCTGGAGGCCTGGGTTTTGGATTGTCTACCAGAAGGGGACGATGGACCACCTAGAGTGGCCGAAGTGTATGGTCAATACGGGACAGGCAAAAGTCATACGATGGCTGTTGTGAGGCACATCGCCAAACGCGAAGGCTATGTCACCGCACGTGTCGAAGTCAATGGCAGAGGTGTCAGTTTATCAGATCCAGAGAAATTACTTTCGTACCTGTGGAGCAGTCTTGATGCCAATGGGCTCCATTCTGCAACTCCTTTATTGGAACTTTATTCCAAGGCAATTGAAAATAACCACCGGGCTCCCTGCATCGCTCCTCAAGGAATAGACAGGATTGCCGACAATTACCGTACGATCCGACTGCTTAAAAACCGGGGGATTCTTGAACTCTTTGAATTTGAATATGATGCTATAATCTCAAGTCATGATGAAATAACAGCCAGTGAGCTTCAACGCCAGATCAATCAGCAGCATCAGATAAACCACGGTGATTGTGTTTCAGTGAAGAAAATGATCGGCAGATCGGTTGAAGATCGCCCCTATGATTTTGTCGAGTCCTTATTCGGTCACGCAATCATCAGCAATCTTGCCGGGTATAAGGGGTTGGTTGTTACTATTGATGAGTTCGAAGTCGAGTATTTGGGGCTTTTCGGAAGAGTCGTTGATCTGATTAATGCGCTCACAAAATATCTGACTGGCGATACTTCACACCCATGGGCACCATGTGCGTTATTTTTTGCAACAGTGGATCAACCTGGGCACCAGGGAGATAAGGTTGTTGACCAGTTGATCGAGGCCTGTGATGGCGACTATTATCCTTTGGATGAAATGGATTGGGATGCAATGAAGGATATTGGTAAGCGTATCCACACGCTTTATAATAAAACATACAGGCTATCGGAACCGTTTTCAGTATCGAAAGCTCAAAATATCTACCAAAAGGTGGAGAATCACGGAGGACGGGTGCGTAGTTTCATCAAGCATTACATGGCGCATCTTGATGACAATTTCGGCCCCCCCAATTGAATATGGGCGAGTCATTAAACAGTGACATACGGATTGCAAAGACACTCGTACAGACATGGCCTGTTTTTTTCAGCCGTTTTGGTAGGTTAACTGAAGTCCAACGATCCGTAATACCACATATTCTCGATGGAAAGAATGTACTCGTATGCGCACCTACTGCGTCTGGCAAAACAGAAGCTGTATGTGCTCCCATCCTTGAGGCCAACGCTGATCGTCGTGACCCTTGGCGCATCTTATACATTGCGCCGACTCGGGCCCTCGTGAATGACCTTTACTACAGAATCTCAGGACCTATTGACCAACTTGGCTTCCGGATTGCCAGATACACCGGTGACCATCATGATAATACCAACAATGCCAAAATCATCATCACAACACCCGAATCGTTTGATAGTATGCTTTGTAGAGGTAAACAGGCCGATGGCAAAGGGCATCTCCTGGCAAATGTCGTTGCCGTAGTAATTGATGAAATTCACCTGCTTCACGGAACTGCGCGGGGGGAACAACTGCGATGGTTGCTGAATCGGCTTAAGAGGCTCCGTGAACACGCATTAGCTAAAGATTGGGTCAAAACTGAAAACATACAGGTTGTGGGACTTAGTGCCACTCTCCCAGATCCCGCAAAGGTTATATCTCAATTTCTCGGGGAAGATGGTTTATTGGTCTCCTCGCCTGGGGGCAGAGAAATTGAGACTGTCTCGGTCGAATGTCAGTACCCAAGCATTGAATCCGCACTTCCTGCATATATCTCTACACTTCAGAAATCAGAGAAAATCCTTGTTTTCTGTAATTCTCGAAGGCGCGTTGACGGTCTGAGTTCAACAATGCGGGATCCGCTCGAATCTCTCGGTTATAAAGTATGCGCTCATCACGGAAGTCTTTCAAAAAGGGTACGGGAAGACGCTGAAGAAGAGCTTCGAGAGTTTGATAAGGTAGTATTGTTTGCGACATCTACTTTGGAGATCGGGGTAGATATTGGTGATGTAGATCTTGTTGCTCTGGATGGCCCTGCTCCAGATATTTCTTCATTGCTGCAGCGAATAGGTCGAGGGAATAGAAGAAGTAATAAGACCAGGGTCATGACCTGTTCAGGCGATATGGCTGAAATCATCATTCAGGCAGCCATGATTGAGGCCGCTCGCATCGGTGATTTGGGGTTTACAAACAGCGGACTGTGTTATGGGGTCATTGTACAACAAGTCGCATCATTCATATTTCAAGGCCCCCAGAGGAGTCGTAGTAGACAAATGCTGATTTCCTTCCTGAATCAATGCGTCCCTGATGTTGAAGCCGGCACTCTGCTTGATGCCCTGATACAACAGGAAGAGCTCCACGAGGATGGATCTGGGATACGTTTGAATGATACCTGGAAAGACAAATCAGGCCGTGGAGACATCCATTCCAATATCGAAGGAGCATTAGGTACGTCTGTTGTTGATTTGGACACAGGTGAAAGCATTGCGACAGGGATCAGGTATGGTGGTGGAAAGGCTCTCAATGTCGGAGGACGCTTTCTGAATGTTAGAAAATGGAGTGAAAACAAGCTCGAAGTTAAACGAGTTGCTGCCAACAATACCCCTGAAGCTGCCTGGGGATACATGACAAAAACGTGGATGAAAGGAACTGGACAACCTAATGCCGTGAAGGCATATCTTGGGTTTGTTCCTGATCATTGGCCGGTCATTGAAAAAAACGGTCAAATTTATGTTTTTCATTTTGGTGGTGGGAGACGAAAGGCAATTATGTCGCTCATACGAGACGAAAACAATCTGTCTCATTCCGTGATACGTATAAATGAGTGGTATATACAGCTTCAAAAATCAGATTATTCTGGGAAACCAGAATGGTTAACCGCAATTGGGCAAGGCCGTTTGAGTCTAGCGATACATAGCAACTTAGACAGATTGGAGCGAGATCTCGCACGACCTTATATCAATAAAAAACTACCACAGAATCTGCGTTATGAAGAAATTGCATCCTGGTTTGATATGGAGAGCGAGCTAAGAACCTACGCCGATTGTCAATGGATTGAATGTCGAGATGAAGCGATTATAAGTGTTTTAGAAGTTTTTGCCGTCAATATTTTGAGGTGATTTCCAGAAACGGATTGATCTATATCGGCCTCCAGTTCCAGCAACCTGAAAAGAATTCTGTTGTCGAACCTGCAAATAGCAGTATTGATCCTGAAAATTGAAACTCATTGGAATATATTGCTATGACAATTAAAGATGCAGTTACAATCGAAAACTACGTAAACCATCACTATCTCCCTGACCTCGCGCTATTCCTCGGGTTTGAACCCCGTAAATCCGGCGCCAGTGGGCATTTGTGCGGTGCGACGATCAGCGAGAGCCTGCTGGAATATCGATTCCGGAAGTTCTACGACATCTCCGCGTTTTTCTGCTGCCAGTATGCCCTCAATCTACTTGATTACGGCATCAGGAAGCACTTCATTGTGGATCGCCGTGCCTGGCTCGCAGCCGTTCCGCCATTCGCTGACAGCACTGCCTGCAGTTCGTATCATGGCGGGGTAAGTAACCACTCTACTATGCTGGCATACCTGCGGCGAACTGTTGCAGAAAAGGACCGCGATCTCCGCATAGACGATAACGAACTGAACCGCTATCTGATATTTTTCCTCCGGCATATTGACGGTATATTTTCGGTGAGAACGTCGTGCGGGCAGCATTCGCGACGGTTGTGTGATGCATTGAATGCTGACAGTGACCAACAGGAATTTAGGATTGTCTGGCCTGGTGATGATGTAAATTCTGCAAGCGCTCCTCCCTGTCTAGACCCTTGGCGAGATTTTCCCAATGGTGTGACCAAGGAAGCCCAAAAAGCTACGGAACCGCCTCCTCCAGTTGTACCGGATGATGAAGACCAGAATCGCATTCCGTGTCCTAAGTGCGGGAAAACAAGCCTTTCCACCTTTCTTTCCAGCGATAATATCGTCTGCTTGTCATGTATGACATCCATGTTCCTAGCTGTCTGCCCGTCTTGTGGAGCGGAGAACCGTGGCATCTATGAATGCCGATTGTGTGGCGGGGCGCTTGAGTCGGTAAGCAATATTACCCCGGAGACACTATTCATCGAGGAAGCTGAAGCCAATCCTATTCAAAGAGCACTGGCAGAGTTGCACGAGAGCATTTCTCGGGAGCCGGATAATGCGGTTATTGAACAAGCGGTTTCCTCCGGCAGGCGCCAGATGCAAAGCTATCCGGCAGGCATGTTTGATCCAAATCGGTTTTTCGAGGTATTGGACAAGGTGCGACTGAAGGAGGGGTACTTTCTCGATTACTTCTATGTTGAGCCGGACGCTGATACTTTTGGCAGTAGCCCGGACGTTTTCGCCCGCTGCGCCGGCACCTTACCGCTTACATGTTTTAGAGAAAAGTCGCCTGTTACGACAGTTGACGTCGCCGCTGTGTTGGAGTATGTGAATTCCCCATCTGGCCTGTTTCAACTGGCACTTTTTGACGCGGTGCATGATAACTTCTACCTTTTTTGGCACGCCAACTATGGAGACTACCGTCCCATCCTTACAAAAAATCTGTATGACTCCATTCTTGAAAAAGAATCTAACAATCTGAAACTCTCAGCTCTTGAATTGCTGCATCGCCAGGACATCCGCCCCCGTGTTGTTATGACCGGCCCCGACAGCGGTCACGTCACTATGCTCTACTTCAATCGCTATAAAGGATTCTTCTGGATTCGTTCCGTGATCAAAGCTGGAAAAGTCAGTCAGAATGAAGAGGAACAGATCGCCTGGCTACTGCGAACGATCAAGTTCTGACGTGGCAGGGAATGTTCTGATGTATCCTGCCCTCGCTTCTGGTTGTGCAGCCGTATTCGGGCCAAAGCTATACGCATTGAATCTCTCCAGGTCATATTGCGCGAAGGTTGCTGCGGGTTGCTCATTCCAATATCAAAAGCTTATCGACTCATCCCATTGCCTGCTTCTTCCGTTTTGGATACACTGGCGATACTCAAATCAATCTATCGTCTTGACATATTCAGTTCGTTGAAATATTCTCCACCCAGTAACCAGATTTGTCCTTATTGGGGAGCCAAAAAATTCAAGCACTTACAAGTTTTCTTGTAGGTGCTTTTTTTGTCGTGGTGTCGTAGGTGGTGTAATAAAATTCCAAATTCCATTGAATAGCGCCGATCTATCACCCCGCCGATCATATCAAACATCCAGCCAACCCACTAAACACGCCATGTCACAAGCAATAAAACCCCTCTGCTCCCTGTTTCAGCGTAGCAGAACGCCATGCAAGGCATGGTAGCCTGCCCTTTGTTGTGCGACGTGCTGTAGAGGCGGAGAGTACCCCGGCCTTTTCTGAGCGGAATGTAAATTTCCATATCATGCTTTTTGAACAGCACAAAATAAAAGGAGTCGGTTGATTAGCATACATAGCCGTCAAATAAAATGGCGAATATTCCACACCGCCATGTGAACGTGACGTTTCATATCACGTTATGGCTGTGAATCGGATTCATACCTTTTTGCACGTATTGCTATTAGCAAGGGGACGATGAGGTTGGATAAAAAAAGGCCTCCGTTTCTGGAAGCCATTTCGTGTTTCTGTTTATGAGAGACCGGCTAGAGTTTTGTAAGTATTATAGTATCTCCGACAGAAGCACTGTGCCACCACCGGTAATGTGTTGACCCACCCAGCGCCGTTTAGTTGACCCACC
>JBMOEI010000049.1:0-36778 GCA_049318985.1 Desulfuromonadaceae bacterium | reverse complement strand
ACCCAGGACCGCACGGCCCGCGTGGCGTGCGAGACGATGGTCACCACCGGTATGGTGGTAATTGCCGGCGAGATCACCACCAACGCTGTCATCAACTATTCCGAGATCGCCCGTCAGACCATCAAAGACATCGGGTATACCGATTCGGAGATCGGCTTTGATGCCGATACCTGTGCAGTACTGGTTTCAGTTGACCGTCAGTCACCGGACATTTCGCAGGGCGTTTCTGAAGGGGAGGGGCTTCACAAGGAGCAGGGTGCCGGCGACCAGGGACTTATGTTCGGTTATGCCTGCAATGAGACTCCTGAACTTATGCCGATGCCGATTCAGCTGGCTCATCAGCTGGTTGAAAAACTGGCTGAGGTTCGCAAGTCCGGCAAGCTGGATTTTCTTCGCCCCGATTCAAAGTCCCAGGTTTCAGTTGAATATGTTGACGGCAGACCAGGCCGCATCGACACGGTTGTTATCTCTACCCAGCATACCCCTGACGTGACCCATAAGAGAATTGAGGAAGAGGTAATCTCTGAAGTGATAAAAAAGGTTATTCCGGCACACCTGCTGGATGCCAACACCCGCTACTTCATTAACCCGACCGGACGCTTTGTTGTTGGTGGCCCGATGGGTGACTGCGGGTTGACCGGTCGCAAGATCATTGTCGATACCTATGGTGGTATGGGTCGCCACGGTGGCGGTGCTTTTTCCGGTAAAGATCCATCAAAAGTGGACCGGTCGGCGGCCTACATGGGGCGCTATGTTGCAAAAAATATTGTTGCCGCCGGTCTCTGTGACCGCTGCGAAGTTCAGGTAGCGTATGCAATCGGCATGGCCCAGCCGGTTTCCATCATGGTACATACATTCGGCACCGGTAAAGTAACGGAGGCACGACTTTCCGAACTGGTTCGCGAGGTATTTGACATGCGCCCGGCGGCTATCATCGATCAGCTTGACCTGCTGCGTCCGATCTATCGCAAAACCGCCGCATATGGTCACTTCGGCCGCGAATTACCGGAGTTTACCTGGGAGAAAACGGACAAGGCCGCTCTGCTCAAGCAGAAAGCGGGATTGTAGAATACTTTTAACGGCAAATCCCCCCTAACCCCCCTTTGAAAAGTGTGGGACTTTAAAACCTCCCCCTTTTTAAAGGGGGATTGAGGGGGATTTGCTTTTAAACCTATGCCAACCAGCTCAATCGAACATAACCCGCTCCTCTTCGGCCGAGACCAACGCTCCGGCATCGTTGCGATCGAGCCTGTCGGTCATTTTATACGGCTTTTTTTCAGGGCTGAAGGTCGTGTTCATTTCCATGATGAACCGTTTCAACCATTTATCCTGGTTAACGACCCCGGTATCCTCTCGGGATGCCGCGTGCCGTGTGCCGTAAGGCAACTGACGGGAGAAGATTTTTTCCGCTGTCAGTTGCTGTTTGATTCGTGGAATGACTGCCTTGCCGCCCGTGTTTTTCTGGTGGAAAAAACCGGTAAAAACCATGCCTCGTCTGATGCTCCCTATCTGTTCCTCCCGGATCTTTCGCACCAGTACATGCTCGCCAGCGGCACAACACTCTTTAAAGGGATGGAATTCTCCGAACTACGCTGCCTGGCACTCGATATCGAGACCGCCTGTGCCGATGGCTATGATTTTTCGAACCCGGAACGTCTGGAGGACCGGATTATCTCAGTTGCCCTCAAGAATTCCCATGGTGACGAGGTTGTACTGCGCGGCGACCAGTTGTCTGAGCCGGAATTGCTCCGGGCACTTAACGACGAGATCCTCCGCTGTGACCCGGATGTCATTACCGGGCACAACCTCTTCCGTTTTGATCTTGATTACATCGGTCGCCGGGCAGAGCGGTATGGTATCCGTCTGAACTGGGGGCGTAACGGGGCACCGCCGCATATAACAGCGCATGCCCGCTGGAGTCTGGCCGAAAAAACGCTTGAATACCCCCGCTGGGATGTCTACGGGCGCCACATTATTGATACATACTTTCTGACTCAGCTCTATGATATCGGAGGGCGCAATCTTGAAAGTCACGGGCTCAAAGCCGTTGCGCGCCATTTCGGCATTGCCGCTGCTGAACGTACCTATCTGGATGGCGCTGACATAGCAGCCGCTTTTCAGAATGATCCGGAGCGACTGTATCGCTATAACCTCGACGATGTCCGTGAAACACTCTCCCTGTTCCGGCTGCTCGGTTACCCCTGGTTTCTGCAGAGTCGCATCTTCCCCTACTCCTTCCAGAACTGCGTCATTCGCGGCAATGCCACCCGGATCAACGCGCTTTTCCTGCGCGAATACCTGCATCGCGGCCACACGATACCTGCCCGTACTTCGGGTGTTGCACCTTTTGAGGGGGGATATACGGAATCCTCGTTTTCCGGGGTTGTCGGCCCGATTGTCCATTGCGACGTGGCATCACTCTATCCCTCATTGATGCTGACGTACCATCTTGCTCCCGCCAAAGACAGTCTGAAACTGTTTCTGCCGATGCTCGCGGATCTGCGGCGCTTTCGCCTGACCGCCAAACAGAGGGCCCGCGATTCGATCGATGATTCGGAACGACACTATTTTGATGCACTACAGCAGGTATTCAAGGTGCTGATCAATTCATTCTACGGCTATCTCGGTGCAGCGCGGCACAATTTCTCCGACCCGGCGACCGCTGCCGAAGTGACCCGCCTGGGACGTGTGACGATCAAAAACATGATTGAACTGCTTGCCTCTGAAGGAGCTCAACCGATTGAGGTGGATACGGATGGCATCTATTTTAAACCACCGGCGTCCTGCGCCTCTGTCGAGGCTGAGCAGGAACTGGTGCAGCGCATTTCACAGAAACTCCCGGAAGGTATAGAGGTTGATCTGGACGGCCGCTATCGGACCATGTTCGCCTATAAGAGTAAAAACTATGCCCTGCAGGAGTATGACGGCAGAATCATTATAAAAGGAAGTGGACTCAGGTCACGAGGTGTTGAACCCTATGTACGGGAATTCATGCGGGATATCATCGAACGCCTGCTGAATGGCACTGCCGATTCCGTGGAGCGGCTTTTTGCCGCGTATGTTGCCCGACTGCGTGAAAGAGTGCTTGATGTCGCCTGGGTTGCCAGGAGTGAAACACTCAATGAGTCGCCTGACAGCTATCGGGAAAAACTCAGATCTGGCACGCGCAATCACGCAGCAGCATTTGAGGTGGCCCTTGCAGCGGGCAGACCCTACCGTACCGGTGACCACGTCAGCTATTATGTCAGCGGCTTCGGAAAAGGAACTGCAGCATACGAAAATTGTCGTCCGGTGTCGGCCTTTAATCAGGCGCATCCCGACATCAATGTGCCGTATTACATAGAAAAACTGCGCCACGTCAAAAAGCGCTTTGAACCGTTTCTGCCGCAGGAACCGACGCTGTTTGACCTGTGATGCTTGCATGCCGGATTTCTTTGTGGTAAGAGGGTGAAAAGATGAAAAAAAAGGAGACCGTATGAAAAAGCTACTGCTGGTGTCGGTTTTTTTGTGTGCTTTTGTTGTCCTGGGTCCGGGTCGCGCAACAGCCGATCAGCAACCGGAAGTCATTGTTGAAAAAATGGCAATCAAGCTGGTACGGGGGGTGACCAATACCTTTACCAGCATTGTCGAACTTCCGAAGCAGACCATCCTGACCGGAAGAGAGATGGGGCCGGTGGGGTATGTTATCGGTCCGGTCAAGGGTGTCGGTATGACTCTGTATCGTGCGGTAATCGGCATAACGGAAGCGGTTTTCTGCATGGTCCCTCAGCCGGGATATTACGATCCGATGATCGATCCGGAATATGTCTGGCAGGGGTGGGAACCAAAAAGGGATACGACGAAGGCGATTGAAGAAAAATGATCAGGGGCGATCCCGTCGGATCGCCCTGCTTCGAGAAAAAATTACTCCAACCGCTGGCGAAGAAAAGCTTCGAATTCGGCGCTGAATTCCTTCCTCTTGAGCGCCATATCAACCGTTGCCTTCAAAAAACCGAGTTTGTCACCGCAGTCGTGGCGCAAGCCTTCAAACAGACAGCCGTACACCGCCTCCTCTTTTGACAGAGTCAGGATGGCATCGGTCAGCTGAATCTCTCCCCCTTTTCCCGGTACCTGATTCTGGAGAATGTCAAAAATACGGGGCGTCAGCACATAGCGACCAATAATGGCCATATCGGAAGGGGCTTCGTCCCGGGCCGGTTTTTCAACCATATCGGTGACCCGGAAGACACGCTCGCCAACTTTATCTGCGGCAACACAGCCATACGAAGAGATATTTTCCATTGGTACTTTTTCCAGTGCCAGCACCGACCTGCCCTGCTGATTGAAAACATCGAGCAGCTGCCCGAGACAGGGACGATCGCCGTCAACAATGTCATCTCCGAGTAGCACGGCAAACGGTTCGTCGCCGACAAAATCCCTCGCACAGAGGATGGCGTGCCCGAGACCCATCGCCTGACGTTGGCGGACATAGAAGATATTTACCATCTCGGCTATCTCCCGCACCCGTGACAACTCCCGATCTTTTCCCTTGTCGTAGAGATGCGCCTCCAGTTCAACGGAGATATCGAAGTGATCCTCAATATTATGCTTACCGCGACCGGTCACAAAAAGAATCTGCTCGATGCCGGAAGCAACCGCCTCCTCGACAACATACTGCACAAGAGGCTTATCAATCAGCGGCAGCATCTCTTTCGGAGATGATTTGGTGGCGGGAAGAAAGCGGGTGCCGAGGCCGGCGACCGGAAAAACAGCTTTTTTGACTTTCATGGGGAGATGCTCCAGTGGTTGGATTACTAGTGCGCTGAGCAGGCACAACCGCTGCATGCCGCTGGTTTTGGCGCTTCTGTTTTCGGGCAGTACCCGGTATTGAACCAGCCGGCACCTTTCAGGGTAAAAGCGGTGGATGAGATCATTTTTTCAACGGCGGCGCCACAGTGTGGGCATTGGCTTGCTGGCGGATCAGAGAATTTCTGACGCAGTTCAAACTGGTGATCGCAGGATGTGCAGCGGTATTCGTACATCGGCATAACGGGTGAGCTCCTCTTTCTATGTTAAACATCTGCAGGCACTATAGTAATGCAGAGATGCTTTTGTCAATGCTGCTGAACCGATAACCCTTTTTCCGCTCTTATTTCTGCACCGAATGACCTCTCTATACCCCGAGCAGAAAGTCAAAATCCTCACGGGTCAGTCCGGCACCTCCACCACCCGCACCATCCTCAAGGATAGCCTTGTACAGCTGCGTTTTCTGCTCCTTCAATGCCATCATCTTTTCCTCAATGGTATGCTTCATAATGAGGCGGGTAATGGTGACCTGTTCTGTCTGGCCGATACGGTGAGCGCGGTCGGACGCCTGATTCTCAACTGCCGGATTCCACCAGGGATCCATATGGTACACATACGTGGCGCGGGTCAGGTTGAGCCCCTTGCCGCCCGCTTTGAGGCTGATCAGAAAAACCGTTGGCTCCGCTGAATGTTGAAAAGTTTCCACCAGCTGTTTGCGCCTGGGAACCGGTGTCGAACCGTCGAGACGCAGACAGGTGAAACCCTGCTCTGTCAACCCCTTCTCGATAATGTCCAGGTAGCCGGTGAACTGCGAAAACACCAGTGCGCTATGCCCCTCATCGCGCAGTTCTGCCAGCTGACCGGCAAGAAACTCGAGCTTCGGTGAGGCATCGCTGGCTGTTGGTGACGCCAGCGCCGGGGCGAGACAGATCTGGCGGAGGCGGAGAATGGCGGTCAGCGCAATGATGCGGGCCTGAGCCGGAGCGTGATCCGCATACGCCTCCTGCACCTGTCCCCGCACCTCCTCCACGGTCCGTTGATAAAATACTCTCTGTTTGGTCGTCAACTCCAGAGGGATATCCATCTCGATCTTTGGCGGCAGTTCACTGGCAATCAGCTGTTTTGTCCGTCGCAGTACAAAGGGACGGGTGCGGCCGATCAGCCGTGCCGTGGCGGCAGCGCCCCCTTGACTGAGGCTTCGGCTGAACTCTTCACGTGTTCCCAATAATCCGGGCAGGCAGAGATCCATAATCGCGAAGTATTCACCCAGATGGTTTTCCACCGGCGTACCGGTCAGCGCCAGGGTAAACGAACCACGTAGTTTACGGACGGCGTTGGTCGTCGCTGCCTGAAGGTTTTTTACCACCTGTGTTTCGTCGAAGATCAGGACGTTGAAGCGGAGTTCCGCCAGCAGATCGCAATCCCGCTGGACAATGCCGTAGCTGGTGATAATTACGTCGTGATTCGCGAACCCGGCAGTACTCCGTCCGCTGCCGGCATAAATCATGACCCGGGCGGTCGGAAGAAAGCGGACCAGTTCCGCCTCCCAGTTAAAGAGCAGAGATGGCGGCGCTACCACCAGATGCGGAGTTCCGGGTGCGGCAGCGGTTGCAAGCCCGCCGGACATGATGCCGGCCAGAAGGGTTATGCCCTGTACCGTTTTACCGAGGCCCATGTCGTCTGCCAGGCATGCTCCGAAACGATGCTCGTAGAGAAAGGCCAGCCAGTGCCAGGCATCGATCTGATAATGACGCAGTGTCGCGTTAAGCCCGGTTGGCAGAGGACGTGCCGGTATGGCTGAGAAGTTGAGGAGGTTCTCGAGTATCCGTGCATCCTCAGATGACAGCCTGACTTCGACGCCATGATTACGGAGCTGCAGCCAGTCGAGAATCTGCAGGCGGGGTACGCGCACCAGATCAGGCTCTCCTTTTTTCTTTTTTTTGCCCGTCGGCATGGCACCAGAGAACATGGCCAGAACCTGGGCGCTCAGCTCATCGAGCAGCATCAGCTTGCCGTCACGGCGGAGCATGCCTCCGCCGTCCATCAAGCTACGCAGCTCTTCCTCCGTCAAGAGTTCACCGTTGCAGCGGATTTCAGGCTTCAACTCGAACCAGTCGAGGCCGCTGCGGGTGGCGTCCATCGAAAAGGCCCATGACGCTTCAGCCAGCGGCTCGCTGCCGATGCGCAGCGCAAACCCTTCACTCTGGAGGCGTTGCGTCAGGCCTGGTAACGCCTGCAGCAGTTTGCTGGAGGCGACCTCAACTTTCACAGAGACAAAATTATCAACAAAGGAGTCCAATCCGAAGGTGTCGTAGAGAATCCGCAGAAGAGCCGCCTGACGACGGTGCTCATCCTTTAGAAACCGCCAACCGTCAGGAGTCGCATAGATGATGGTCTGCGCCTCGTCCCATGCTGAGGCCAGAAAGGTGAGAAGCTTTTTGGCCTCCCGCTTGACATCCCTTTTCAGAAAATCCGGGGAACCGGTTACCGAGCGGATAATGGAATTTCGTGCGCTGCTTTTCGTTTCGTCCAACAGGGCAAAGGCCGCTTCGAGAACCGCCCGCACCCGCTTTTTAGTTTTCATCTGAGCAGAAAGCCGCCCCCGGTGATGCGGATTGAACAGCCAGAATGATGAATGGGAAAAATGAACTGTCTCATTTTTGTACAGGCTCACCGGCTCCAGCGATGCTGTCTCACTGGTCAGTCCATTGGGTATATCAAGGACGTATGTCAGAGGATCAGTCGTGCGCTGCACTTGAAAAACACCACAAAGCTGAAAAAAACAGTGCGATTCCGGGTTGGTAAACATGCCGGGCGAGATCCGGATAGCTGCGCTGTTAAAAAGTTCCAGCGGCGCAATAATGCTGTGGCGCAGCGTCCGGAGTTCCTGACCGGTCAATGGCTCCCCGATAGCTTCCGGATCCTGCCACGGTTCATCTTCAAAATCTTCATCATCCCACTCTTCGTCATCCCATTCCTCGTCTCCAAACTCGTCCTGCGCTCCATCCAGCTCCTCAATGACGGCTTCCCAGTTTCCCCAGGCACTATTATCGGTAACCGGGCGGGCAACTCCGGCTGAGATATCGAACAGTATCTGGCCATGAACAACAGTGTCAGCCGGGAGCGGAGCACCATTTTCAAAGGAACGGGAGATCTGTACCTCATCACCCCGGATGTCAAAGGTGATTCCGGCGGTGCAGGGGAGATCTTTTTCGTAGGTGAGAGTTGTTTCGACTCCGCCTGAATCGCGGAAAATGATCGGGTACGCGCCGCCTGAAATATCATGGAATGCATCAAAATAGCGCTTCGTGGAGTCATAGAAATAGTGTGAGGCAAGGAAACGTGCCAGATCAGTCGGCAGACCCTGCGCTGACCAGCCATGCACAGACTCTTCACCCCGGGTAATCCCTCCTCTGACGCTGTTCCCGTGACCGCTCTGCTCTATCAGCAGCCGGTATTTTACGGCAGTTGTCCTGGCCGGGACCCGGAGTAACTCTTCCTGCGGCTTCCGGCGTTCCGCATCTGGCTTTCCGGGAGAATCAGCATGGCTCTTTTCTGCTGCGGGCTCCAACTCCAGATAGCGTTTCATATCGAGAAGCATCTGCCCGTTAAAGCGGATGTGCGACAGGGTGTCAGGCGATACCACCCGTTTGAGTGTCGCCCAGATAATAACTACATGCGGACAATTACGCGCCGGCTGCCACAGGGAACAGGTACATGTGGTCAAAAGTCGGGCGCCGTTCATCAGAAAAGTCGTCCGGGCACCGCCGGAAAAGCGCACGACCAGGGCAGATTTGTCCTCATTCCAGAGAGCGTTCACGAGGGTATTCCCCTTGCACGCCTCAAAACCGGACATCAGATGTGCTTTGGCGGCTGCTGTGTGAATATCACCAGGGCGGAAACTTTTGAACCTGTCGAGGAGCGGTGAGGTCGCGGTTGCGTGCGTCATGATCGTGAGCCCCGGATTTTCTGCATATAGCAGTCAAACATCTCTTCATTCAGGCGTTTCATCAGGCGGCGCACGGCAGCCATCTGACGGTCATCACGCCGGACAGTGCGCAGATATTCGGCACTGGTCAGAAGCTCATACCAGAGTCGCGGGACCGGAGATTCTTCGCCGTCAATTCGCGATTCCAGTTCATCAAAGGGTGGCGGATGCTGCAGCGGGAGCGAAAACAGACCCTGCAGCCACCCCCAGACCGGGAGCCACGCGACCTCGCCATCATCCTCAATACCGTCAGCATTCTCTGCACAGTGCCGGTACAATTTCTGAATAGCCGGATGCTTGACAAACTGGATGTCTACCGATGCCGGATCTTCCAGAAATGCCCGCAGGTACAAAGTCACAGCATCTTCGGCATTTCCGGCGAGTGTCATGGCATCGGCACGCCACGCCAGAAACCGGCCCTGTCCGAGGTGTGATGAAGAAAGTGCGCTCCGAAACGATCTGGCTGCCTCGACGAAGCGACCGCGCTCCAAAAATAAATGACCAGGATGAAAGCGGGGTGGTATAAAAATATGGTCGGCTTCAGGTAGCGTTTGCAGTAACGTGACGAGAGATTCCATTACGGCAACCTGTAGCGCCGGATGAGTCACCGAACCAATGCTGATAAACAGCTCATGGAGCTGTTCCGGTTGACAGGATGGCGGTTCAACACCGGCAAGCTGCGCATGCCATGTTTCTATCGCGACATACAATTGTGCCGCCTGGCGATTATCGGGATATTCATCCCGAACCTGCCCGCAGGTTGACAGTGCTTTCCCGAAATTGAGGGCCAACAGGTATTCATCGGCAATGTTCAGCAGGATGTTGGCGCGATTGTCTGCGAAGAGGTCGAGTTGCATGTATTATCCTTACTGTTTTCGGGGGAACAGCAGTACTACGATTTTATCTTTAATTCCAATTTTAAAAAAACACCGGAATTGACCAGTCAGGCGCTAAATTCAATTGCCGCCCACCACGCTGCCACCACTACTACCCCGCTCAGCAGCGACAGCAGAAAGTTCAGAAGCCTCCCTGGCCGACCATATTTCCCCACCAGAAATTCAGCACCCGCTCCAGTGAGCAGACCGGCACAAAAACCGAACAGATGCGCACCCAGATCGGTATTTTTCCCTTCGGTGCCGAGAATTGCCAGCAGCGCCAATCCGGCTGCAACCGGTACAAACCAGCGCCGCCGGAGGTGATGATGATCACTCACCATGCTGACCGCCGCCAGAATTCCGACCGCACCGAAGACCACCGTTGATGCGCCGACAGAGCGGTGAGCCGGTGATTGCACCCAGGCGTTGAGGAGGTTGCCGACCGTACCGGATGCCAGCAGGAGACTCCAGGCCAGGCCTGAGCCAAGTTCCCGGCAGAGCAGAATAATGAAGACGCCGCCGATGGCAAGATTGCTGAGCAGGTGTGTCAGGTCGCCATGGAGTGTCAGAGCGGTAACGCATTGCCACCAGAGGCCGTTCCGGATATCAGCTGCGTGGGCCGTACCGATCCCGTGAAGGTCAAGAAGGCCGCGTTCCGGTAGAGACAGGCCGATAAGTGTAAGGTTGTGCAGTATTGCCAGAAGCAGCAGAACAGATACCGTCGGCAGGGTGTTTTCAACCAGTTGGCGAGTGGCCGGAAGAGTGGGCGGCCAGTTGCGGTTCGCCTCTTCATACAGCTGCAGCTCACGGCAGGCACTCTCCAACTGATGTTCCGGCACCAGCAGGTGCCAGTCGCTGCCAATCGGCTCGATGCAGCAGGGGATCGCGCGGGAATCAAGCACAAGAGACCACTGTTGCGCCTGCTGTCTGGTCAGGAGGACGTCATTGTCTCGCGTCGGAACCGGGCTCCAGTCGTTTTTATCCTCATCATGTTGTGTCCCGGATTGATCCATGGGGGAGCTATAACCACTGAATTGCATAAATACCACGCCGCCACGGAAAAAAAACAGTGGGGATATGTAAATCATTTTGAACGTATTGAAAGACATGCTCAAGAAACTGGAAAAGACAGAATCTTAATAACACTCCGGTTTACGATCGTTGAAACAGGGAATCTGTGCCCGCCAGTCGCTCATGGCCTGCATGTCAAGTGAAGCGACAACCTCCCCCTCAGACTCTCCCCCCTCGCCCAGCACCTCGCCCTTCGCATCAATAATCGTACTCATGCCGAAGAAATCGAGTTTGCCGATGATGCCGCAGGCGTTACAGGCGACGATAAAGAGCTGGTTTTCCATCGCCCGTGCCCGCAGCAGCGTGCGCCAATGCTCCTGACGCGGCTTTGGCCACTGTGCCGGAACGCAGATCACCCGGGCGCCTTCGACGGCCAAACGGCGTGAAAGTTCGGGAAAACGCAGATCGTAACAGATGATTACCCCCACCTTGCCAAGCGATGTTTCGGCAAGGAGCCATGAATCGCCTCCGGAAAAGGCGCGTTCCTCCCCCAGAAGCGAGAAAAGGTGCATCTTGCGGTAGACTCCGACCAGTGAACCATTATCGATAACAGAGACCGTATTGAACACCTTATCGCCGTTCGGTTCAGGCATGCTGCCTATGATCACCAGCTTAAGGCGTTTTGACAGATCCAGCAGTTCATCAACAATTCCCTGAGTACGAAGGGCAAGTTCATTCAGATTTTTGTACGAAAATCCGCTTGACCACATTTCCGGCAGCACCGCCAGATTCGCCCCCTGTGCGGCAACACGGACAAGTGCCTCGCGAACGTAGGCGAGGTTGGCATCAACATCTCCCTGCTTGACGTTAAACTGAATGGCTGCGGCCTGTATTAAGCTCATTTTTCTCACCTCGTCAACTGCGAATTCAGATAAGCATGAATGACATCCATATAAATCTCCCGGGGCTTGCTGGTGCCGTCACTATGGGCGATCATCCCCTCGCTCTCCATCATTTCGACAATGCGGGCGGCGCGGTTGTAGCCGATTCTGAGACGGCGCTGTATCATTGAAATGCTCGCCTGCCTGGTTTCTGCAACCAGTCGGAGCGCATCCTCCCAGCGTTCGTCCTGCTCCTCGTCGTCACCAAACCCTTTTTCATCACTCTCCTTCATATCTAAAATTGATTTTTCATAGACCGGTTTACCCTGTTTTTTGAGGAAATCCACCACCCGCTGGACTTCGGAGTCGGAAACGAACGCGCCATGAATACGCTGCAGGCGGGAGGTGCCCGGAGGCATGTAGAGCATATCACCATTGCCGAGCAGGCTTTCGGCACCATTGGTGTCCAGAATGGTGCGTGAATCAACTTTGGAGGTAACCTGGAACGAGATGCGGGACGGCAGGTTGGCCTTGATCAAGCCGGTGATGACATCGACCGAGGGGCGCTGGGTGGCGAGAATCAGGTGAATACCGGAGGCACGCGCCTTCTGGGCCAGGCGGGCGATATGTTCCTCTACTTCTCGTCCTGCAACCATCATCAGGTCGGCCAGCTCGTCGACAATGACCACAATATAGGGGAGATGGCTGTGTTCCAGAATATCGCCGTCATCGACAACAAACGGAATCGGATCAACATCGGCGACTCCCCCTTCGCGGAGCTCTTCCAGATCTTCAATAATTTCAGCATCCGATATCGAGCCATGTTCTTCCTGATCATGGAGTTCGGATGCCAGCTTTTTGTTGTATGAATCTATATTTCGGACACCTTTGTCTGACAGCAGCGCATAGCGGCGCTCCATCTCGTTTACCGCCCATTTAAGAGCAAGCGATGCCTTCTTCGGTTCTGTTACGACCGGGAGCAGCAGGTGCGGAATCCCCTCGTACATGGAAAATTCGAGCATCTTCGGATCAACCATGATCATGCGGACATCTTTGGGAGTGGAGGTGTAGAGCAGCGAGAGGATCATGGTGTTGATCGATACTGACTTGCCGGAACCGGTTGAGCCGGCTACCAGCAGATGTGGTGCTTTCGCAAGGTCGGTGACGACCGGAAGCCCCGCGATATCTTTACCCAGAGCCAGCGGCAGCTTCATTTTGCTGTGGGAAAAATGTTCGCAGTTAAAAATTTCACGTAGATACACCATGTCGCGGTCTCGATTCGGCACTTCTATGCCGACAACCCCCTTGCCGGGGATGGGAGCCACGATACGGATCGACATGGCCTGCAGCGCCATGGTCAGATCATCGGTAAGGCCGGCGATACGGCTGATTTTTATTCCGGGGGCCGGCGAGAATTCATACATGGTGATGACCGGACCGGGGCAGATTTCAACCACTTCTCCGTCGATGTTATAATCTTTGAGTTTCTTCTCCAGCAGTCGCGCATTCATGGTCAGAGTGTCGCGGTCAAGGGCTTTCTCGGCGACAGGAGGTATGTCGAGCAACGAGAAGGGGGGCGTATGAAAATCGCCTTCAGCTTTGATGAACTCAAACGTTTCCTGAACAGCGGCTGTCTTGGCGTCTTCTTTCTTTTTATCTTTTTCTTTCTTAATGAGGTTGGGGCGAGGTGGCGGGGGCGCCACCGCCTTGATAACCGGTCCGGCGGCAGCAACCGGTACTCCTCCGTTTTTAGCCTTTTCCTTCTCTTTTGCAGTCCGGTCGTGATTGCGGCGTTCCTGCCATGCTGTCCACTTATGCTTAAAGGTTTCCAGCCACCATCCGGCAAAAAGAATAAAGGAAAATTTGGAAAGGATCATGATCGATGCCGCAAGGAGCGGCAGCAGCAGAAGCAGAGCCCCCGTAATGCCGACAGTTCCTTTCAGCGCCCGTGCTACCATCACGCCGAACGCTCCGCCGGTGGCCACCTGCTGGCCAAACAAAAAAGTTTTGTCACGGAAGAATGCAAACAGGGTCGCCAGGGAGAAGAGCAGACCAAAGGCTGCCGCCAGTTTGTAGGAACGGAGGCGAATCTCCTTAAAGCGGAAAAGGGTATAGGCGATGTAGAGCAGCGTCAGCGGGATCAGGTATGAGGCGAGACCGAAGGTGATAAAAAACAGGTCGGCAATCTGTGCTCCCAGTCGTCCCCCGAGATTTTGAATGCCACCTTCGTTGGAATAGCTGTTCCAGGACACATCAGCCGCATTATAGGTCAGAAACGAGAGGAGGATAAAGATACCGACGGTTCCCAGTCCCATTCCCTGCAACTCTTTGGTCATCTTGTCTTTTTTTGGTTCATCCATGTTTGTAAAGGTATCCGGGGAGTGAGAGATTAAGTAACCGCCGTATACTACTGGAATGGGGTCTGTGAGGCAAAGAAAAAAAACGGGGAATCGTAGAGTGAGATCAGTTTGTCAGAGTGCTGCTTTTATGGAAAATTCTTCGATGGCTGTGTTAGTGCGGCTATGCTGTTCTCTGTTCCGCATGCCGTAGTAATCATCAGGTGTGTTGATATTTATGAAGGACGCAAATGCGGGGTCGAAGTAGGCTATCTGCTCGGCATGTACCGTGCTGACAGCCGCGCTGTCAAAAAAGGAGACAATTCTCTTCTGACCGTTCAGCAAGGCGGCCTCCATTGCGGCAAGACACTCTTTGCCGTAGAACGCATGGAGTGGTTCAAGGCCGCCGGGGCTTTCAGGGATCAGAACACCGCAGGCATCGGCACGGGAAGCCATATATCTGATCAGGCCCTCCTTCAGATAGGGCATATCGCACGCAACGGCAAATATGGCAGGATTGCTGCTGTGATACAGGCCGGAATGAATTCCCGCCAATACCCCCATCCCCTTGTAAATGTCAGGGACCTTATTACATGGCAGGAAATCGTACTGCTCCGGATTATTAGTGACCACGATAACGTCGGTGAATATTGAACGTAAAAGCCGGTAGATGGCGTCGATAAAACGCCCGCCACGGTATGGCAGCAGAGCCTTGTTGCTCTTCATCCGGGAAGAGGGACCCCCGGCCAGAATAACAGCGGTTACATTCTGGATACGTTTAGTAGAGACACTTGTCATAGTTCACCGCACCGCTCGTGAAATTATTTACCCCGTTCGAAGCCTTCTTTTGCTGCCAACAGATCAAGATGTAGTGTCAGCAGGTCCTCAACCTCTAATGGTACGTCACTTTCCGCTTTTCGTGAATCCCGTGTTTTGATATAGCGACTGCAGCCCCTGCAGGTATCAACCCTTGTGGCACCTTCCTCAACGGTAAAATAGGATAATTTTTCCGGATTTTCAGAGCCGCAGTATGCACAAGCCAGGCGTTTGAATGGCCACATGAACGAACAGGCAGAACAGGAGAGGGTACGACGCCCCTCTTCCCCCGATAATTCCGCCATGCCAGGCCTCGAACCGCAGACCGGACAGACAGGTTCCTGCCATCCGGCAAACTGTGCCGCTTCACAATCGGCGGCAAAACCTTCCAGTGCTGTTTTGAGGGAAATTTCAAAGATGTATTCAATAAGTGGTGAGGGTATTGATAAGTGCTCGGAGAGGTCATTTATCGGTACTCGCCGACGTTCCAGGATCGCACCGTAGAGCGAGGCAGGATCAATGGTTCCTTCCTGTAGCGCAG
Organism: Desulfuromonadaceae bacterium; assembly: GCA_049318985.1. Lineage (GTDB taxonomy): Bacteria > Desulfobacterota > Desulfuromonadia > Geobacterales > Pseudopelobacteraceae > JACRCG01. The sequence goes on along the minus strand of JBMOEI010000049.1, from coordinate 21,545 downwards.
TTGCAATCTGCGAGAGATAATCGGTATGCTCCTTCCCCTTTCTAGAAAGGACGGCAATAATACCGAGCAGAAAAACAGTCGCCTGCTCCCGGTCAACGTGCAGATCCGTAACACTGATCAGCGGAAAGCTGTTCCCCGTAAGCTCTTTTCGGTCGGAATCCTGTCCAATAGCAATTCCGGTGAGATGTTCCCTCCCCTGCAGGTACTCGTAGATAGCGCTGAAGAGGGGAACGATTTCGGCGTATTCCGGAGATGATTGCGCAGCGCGCCGCAACGCGGTGATTTTTTGTTCGGTGGCATGCATTATGACTCCTGTTGTTATCAACCTTACATAGATGGCGACCTGTATCAGGCCGCCATCACAGAGCAGCTCTCGTGCAATAGCCGGACGTACACTCCGATATCAGGGGTTTTCGCCGGTTGTTTCCTTGTACCACTTGGGATGATGTTTTTTCGCCCAGATCCGCTTGACATCGCCATACATCATAGCCTCAATGGTACCTGGATTGCCGATGGTTGCCAGATAGACATGTACGATGACGAACATGATCGAACCGATGAAAACCAGGCTATGCGTCATCAGGGAGATCTGAACGATAAAGCGCGGGAAGTAGAGCGGCAGCCAGGCAATTACCCCGGTAACTCCAAGAACCGCAGTGGCTGCCGCAATACAGAGGGCAAACAGTTTTTGCCCCGGATTATACTTGCCGATGTTGAAATGACTCGCATCCCTTGAAAGATAACCGCCGCTTTTGTCAATCCACAGCCTGTCATCATGATCAAACGTGGAAATATCCTTTTTATGGTTTAGAAACATATAAATGGAACTGAAAAAAAATATCACTCCGGAAATTTTGTGGATCAGAATAGCATTCGTCCCTCCGCCGAACAGGCCGAAATAGCCATTGAACAAACGGGAATACAAGCCGAGTCCGGTCAGGAGCAGGGTGAAAAAACTGGCGGTAACGACCCAGTGCAAGACTCTTTCGCTGGTTCTGAAACGCTCGATATACTCACTCATGGCTGTCTCCCTTGGTGTCAAGATCATCATCAACCTTCTTCGGGCCGATCGTCACGTAATGCAGCAGCATGGCACCGATGCTGCCCCAGAAGCCGAGAATACCGAGCGGCTTGATGACATCCTTCCAGAGGAAAATTGAGAGTGGAATACTCGGTCTGGCCGGCAGTCCGTACTGCTCCGGTGGCCCTTCCAGCGCATAGACCACGCCAAGCCCCATCAGATCATCGACCCCGTAGAGGGTCTTTTTAGCTGTCGTAGCTTTGGCAATCAATTCACTTCTCTTCCCGTATTTGAGTGTTTCGGTCGGGCACGCTTTGGCACAGGCCGGTGGCATACCGCCGCTGATACGATCGGTACACAGATGGCATTTGGATACTTTATCATCCGATCCATAGCGGGGTATGTTGAAGGGGCAGGCGGATACGCAGTATTTGCACGAAATACACTTATCTTTATTGTGGGCAACGATCCCTTCGTCAGTGCGATAGAGCGCTCCCGGTGACGGGCAGACCTTCATGCAGCCGGCATCGCCGCAGTGCATGCAGCGCTCGTTGAAAAACTGCCAGGAGATTGCACCGTCGGTCTCTTTTTCAATAAATTTGATGCGGTTATAGAGCGCCGGTGTCAGGTCACGGGGATTTTCAAAGGTCCCCATATTTGCCGTTTTGTCGGCCTCCAGTTTGTTCCACTGCTTGCAGGCAACCTGACACGAGCGACAGCCGATGCAGCGGGACGTATCGACGAGAAACCCTTTACGGGTAGCTTGGTTAACAGTATCGGCCATGACTTACCCCTTTCTCGCGATTCCGACCATAAAGGCTTTGGTCTCAGGAATCATCGTGTTGGCATCGCCCGCAGTGGAGGTCAGCAGATTAGCGGAGTCTCCCACTCCGGGGGTATGCCAGCCAAAGCACCAGGGAAGACCGATTTCATGGACGACACGGTCACCGATTTTGAACGGCTTCATGCGAGGGGTTACCATTGCCACGGCATCGATCTTGCCGCGAGCTGAGGAAACCTCAATAATGTCTCCATTGCTGATGTTTTTTTCTCTGGCCAGTTCGACGCTGATTTCACAGAACTGACGCGGCTGCAGCTCCAGGAGCCATGGAGTATTGCGGGTCATGACGCCGGTCTGCCAATGTTCAGTGACACGGTAGGTGGTAGCCACCAGCGGGAAGCGCACGTCACAGGTTGCCAGAACGTCTTCCTTGACGTTGGCATCAGTAAAAATCTTGCTGGCCGGGTTGGTCATCTGCCTGGAAAAAAAGTTTTCCGGCACCGGACACTCCACCGGTTCGTAATGCTCCGGGAAGGGGCCGTCCTTCAGCCCCGGTCCGAATATCGCCGCCACACCATCTGAGCGCATGATAAACGGTTTACGTCCTTCTTTCTCATTGGACATCGGTGGCCACGGGCCGTCGGGAACGTCACCGACCCAGGCACCGAGGGCACCGGTCGGCTGAACGGCGGTCGGATTCCAGTACACCACCGCCTTTTTCAGGTTGTACGGCTTGCCATCTTGATCACATGAAGCACGGTTGTAAATGATGCGCCGGTTGACCGGCCAGCACCAGGACCATTCCGGGAACATCCCCAATCCGGTCGGATCTTTCCTGACGCGCCGTGCCATCATATTGCCTTTTTCGTTGTAGCTCTGGCAGTAGATCCACGAACCGCACGACGTGCTGCCATCGGCCTGCAGCATGGCAAAGCCGCCCACCAGTTCACCCTTTTTACCAAGCATCTTTTTCGGCGTTCCGGGTGGTGGCGGAGGCGGAGCTTTTTCTCCCGGTTTAAGCGGCTTCGGCTTATCCTCGACATCTTCGAGGAAATAGCCGTTAATCTCCTTAGCCACAGTATGTATGTCGAGCGCTTTGATGCTGCCATCCGCACGTTTGAAACCGTAGTTCCATGTCAGGTTGGTCAACTGTTCAGGCAGAGCGCCTCCCTCTTTCGCATACAGCACTTTTAATTTCTGAAACAGCTCATGAATGATCTCGGCATCCGGTCTGGACTGGCCGAGCGGTTTAACCGCAGCGGTACGCCATTGTGCCCAGCGTCCGGAATTGGAAACACTTCCCTCTTTTTCAAATGACGCTGCTGCTGGCAGGAAGAACACTTCGGTCTTTACCGCTGCCGAATCCATGCCCGGTCCCTTCCAGAATGATGCGGTCTCATTGTCAAACAGGTTGGTGGTTACCATCCAGTCGAGTTTTGCCAAGGCGCTCCGCACTTTGTTCGAGTTGGAACCGGAACAGGCCGGATTCTGCCCCCAGGCGAAGAAACCTTTGAATTTCCCCTTGATCATATTGTCGAAGATCATCAACCAGGAAGCGTTCATGCCCGGATCCAGCTTGGGGAGCCAGTCATAGCCGAAGTCGTTCTCCCTGGTTGCCTTGGCACCATAAATCGCCTTCATATAGCTGATCATGTACTTGTTCCGGTTCTGCCACCAGTTGGCGCTTTGCGGATCTTTTGACCTGGGGGTGTGCTTTTCGATATATGCGGCGGTGTCTTTCAAATCTGCTGATGGTACCGGCATATATCCGGGCAGGATGTGGAACAGCAAGCCATGATCAGTAGATCCCTGTACATTCGATTCGCCGCGCAGGGCGTTGATGCCGCCGCCGGCCATACCCATGTTGCCGAGCAGGAGCTGGATGATCGACATGGCGCGGATGTTCTGGGTACCAACGGTATGCTGGGTCCACCCCATGGCATACAGCGAAGTGCCCGCCTTATCCGGTTTGCCCGTGGAAGCAAACAGCTTGTACACTTCCAGCAATTTTTCTATGGGCGTGCCGGTTGTTTTGGAAACCAGCTCCGGTGTATAGCGTCCGTAATGCTTTTTCATCAACTGGAAGACGCAGTTCGGATCCTGCAGAGTCGAATCCTTCAGCGTATTGTCATCCTTGTCCTTCTGGAACGACCACGCCTTGGCATCATAGCTCCGCTTTTTGGGATCATAGCCGGAGAAGAGTCCAGCCAGCTCGCCCGGCATCTTGAAATCGCCGTTAACAAGATACGCCGAATTGGTGTAGTCCCGCACATACTGCTCGAAATAGAGCTTGTTCTGGATGATGTAGTTGATCAGACCGCCAAGGAAGGCGATATCGGTGCCTGAACGCAACGGCGCGTACAGATCCGATTTGGCCGCACTGCGGGTAAAGCGGGGATCTACGGTGATTACTTTTGCCCCGGCGTCTTTTGCCTTCATAATCCAGCGGAAGGATACCGGGTGGTTTTCAGCGGGGTTGGCCCCCATGATCAGGATTACGTCAGCATTCTTGAAATCTATCCAGTGGTTCGTCATTGCACCGCGTCCGAACGACTCTGCCAGAGCCGCAACTGTTGCGCTGTGTCAAATGCGTGCCTGGTGTTCGATATACACCAGGCCTAACCCCCTCAGGAATTTTTGGTACAGGTAGCACTCTTCATTATCGAGCGCGGCGCTGCCGACCGAGGCCATGCCCATGGTACGGTTGACTACTGCCTCGATCTCCTTCTCCACATCAACGTCGCCGACCTTTTCCTTGATTTTGATCTTGCTGGTTGCCATGAAAGTGGCATCGCGGGTTTTTTTGACTTTCAGGGCAATTTCGTCCAATGCCCATTCCCAGGAAACAGCCTTCCATTCACTGGCGCCGGCTGCACGGTACATCGGTGTGGTAACGCGGGCCTTGTTGTCGCGCAGCTGATAGACTGACGAACCCTTCGGGCAAAGTGAGCCCTCGTTGATCGGATGATCGGGGTCACCTTCAATATTGATGATATTGCCCCCCAGCGTGTGTACGATCATGCCGCAACCGACCGAACAATACGGGCAGATTGTCGTTGATTCCTTGGCGTAGCGGATGGCAAGATCCCCGGCTTTCGCCTCGACAGGAGCGAGGTTTAAGCCGAGGGTGGCCGCCGCAAAGCCGGAACCGGAGAGTTTAAAAAAATCTCTTCGTGATACCGCCATTGCTGTACCTCCTTTTTTAAATGGTTGTTATCGAATTTTAACGACGCCAACCATCCCCTTTTCAACCCCTTACAGGCGGGGTAGTGCGTTCGTAAAACTATGTTCTTCCGAAAAAAAGCGGACATAATTTTAGACTCACTAAAGGAGGGCAGCGCCGTTTCCGGCGATACCCGCAGGCAGCAGGCCATAGAAACGGCTTCCTTAGGCTATATGCTGCTCGGAGATGGACTTGGGTTGATTTTATACAGTGTTTTATTGTGATTGGCAACAGTTCCTTTTATAGTCTGCTGCATAAATATAAATACTGAAATATTTGACCTGAATCATGTAAAGTGACGCGGATATGAGACACTGTCAAAACATGAAAACGATCACCAGTCAGCAGAAAAAAGATATCAAGCTGCTCGGAAAGTTTGTTGAAGTTTATTGCGAAGCCAAACACTGCGGTGCCGACCGCGCAGCCGTTGGTCTTCCCGCAGACTTGGAAGCACGTGAACTCTGTCCTGAATGTGCATCGTTTCTGGAATACGCCGTAACCAAACGGTTGCTCTGCCCTCTTGAAGCTGAAAAACCGACCTGCAAGCATTGCCGGATTCACTGCTATGACCAGCCACGCCGCGAAAAGGTGCGGGAGATTATGTCCTATGTGGGGCGGAGGCTGGTGATGCGGGGCAGGCTTGATTATCTCTGGCACTATTTTTTTTAGAACCAAAACCGGGCGGACCATCGGGTCGCCCCTTACGATTTATAAAGCCCAAAAGGAGCACGACCATGTTGAGAAAAATTGTAACAATTGACCCGGAAAAATGTGATGGCTGCGGACTCTGTGTGCCTTCGTGCGCAGAAGGCGCCATCACGATGATTAATGGCAAAGCGGTGTTGTCAGCGGATAACCTCTGTGATGGTCTGGGCGCCTGTCTTGGCGAGTGCCCGCGCGATGCCATCAAGATTGAGGAGCGCGAGGCTGAAGAATTTGATGAAGTGGCGGTAGAGAAACATCTGGCCGCACAGGGGAAAGCAGCTCCGGTTCATCAGCATGCGACGCAGTTGCCCGAAACAGCACACCATCATGGCGGCGGCGGATGTCCCGGTTCACGTGCCATGAGCTTTGCTTTGCCTCAGGCAGCCGCCGAAGCCGCGCCAGGTGGCAGTCGGCAGAGTCAGTTGGCCCAATGGCCGGTGCAGCTTCATCTCGTTTCTACTACCGCCCCGTATTTTCAGGGTGCCGATCTGTTAATTACCGCCGACTGCGTACCGGTTGCCTATGCCGGATATCACGAGGATTTTCTGAAAGGCAAAGCGGTCGTTATGGGATGCCCGAAGCTCGACGATAACAGCTTCTACCAGCAGAAGTTGACTGAGCTGTTCAGCAAATCTGACGTGAAAAGCATTACGGTTCTAAAGATGGAAGTACCCTGTTGTGGCGGAATCGCAGTGGCTGCCCGCCAGGCTCTTGCGGCATCCGGCAGGCAGATTCCATACAGCGAGGTTACCATAGGGATTCAGGGAAAGATAAAGGCTTAAAAAAACGGGACTCTTTGCCAGGAGTCCCGTTGGTAACGCGCAGTTTGTTTGGTTCTTCTGCTACAGGTAATTCAGTAATGACATCTGAGATACCTTGGCGGTTGACGCCAGTGACGCCTCAAAGGCGGTCTTCTCAATATTGAGCTGCATGCCGTACTTGACCAGATCGACATTCTGGATGTTGTCGGCAATATTGGTCAGCGTTATTTTATTGAGATCATTCAGTGCGGCCATGTTATCGACCCTGTGGATACGGGCAATGTTAGCCGTTATGGCAGCGAAAACCTGTTTAGCCGCCGGTTCCAGTGCCCGTGCTGCAGTCGTCACAGCTGTGGGATTACTCGGGTTGTTGAAATCACCGACAGCAGCAATCAGGTCGTCAAATGCCTGCAGAACATTGGAGGTCCCGTAGTTCGGGGGTGATGAATCAACAGTGGAACCGAGCAGGAGTCGGTCTCCTGTGGTGCTGATGGTCTGGCGCGTATTGGTGGTAATCTCCACCTCCCGCTGAGTGCCGTCACCGGCATAAAAATTGAGTTTCGAACCGGTGGTAGTCGTGGTTGCGGCATTACTGAGCGTGATGGAAGAGGGCGGACCCGCAGTAATGGCAGAAATAACAGTTCCGGCAGATATTCCTGTACCGGACACCTGCATCCCGGTCGTCAGGCCGGCAACATCAGTGACGTACACATCCGGTAAGCCGCTGGTCAGATCACCTGATTTTTGGCTGAATGGCGGCACGAGGTTATTTCCCCCGCCGAATATGTACTGATCACCAAACTTGATATTTGCCATTTCAATAAGCTGCTTTTTAAACTCAACAAGCTGATCGTGCGCCATCTGACGCTCTGTAGGGTCATTGATCTGGGAAAGGGACGGAGCACCGGTGGTCATCTGACGAGTCGAGTCCAGGATACCGCTGATGCCGTTTAAGCCGTTATTAGTGAACTCCAGCCATGTTTTGGCTTTTGTGATGTTATTGCCGAACTGGTTATATGCTTTTGTTTTATCATTAATATCAAGCAGTACGCCGCTTGCAACAGGATCATCACTTGGCCGGATAATTTTTTGGTTGGCGGTCAGTTTTTCCACAAGCTTGTCAATACGGTTACGTCCCTGCTGAATATTATAGAGAGAGATATCTGCCGACATATTTGCTGTTACTCTCATAGTGCTTCCTCCTGACGTGTAGATTACTAGCGGATTATTCCAAGCACTGTATCCATCATTGCGGTTGCCGTTGTAATAACCTGGGCACACGCCTGATAGGAGCGCTGATACATGATCAAATCGGATAATTCCTGGTCGAGGGACACTCCGGAATTGGTATCCCTCAGGGAGTTCAGCTGATTGCTGAATGCCTCATCCTGAGTTACTGCTGTTTTGCTTGAAGACACATCCAGACCAACCTCACTGACCAGTCCGTTCCAGAAACCGTTGAAAGTGAGGGTATTACCGGACATGACCCTCTGGCTCTGAAGACCGGCAATCTTTACGGCATTAACATTGTCTCCTGCAGCACTGTTATTTGATGACGCCGCTATGAGTGTCGTGCTGTTCATCAGCGGGTTAATGCCAAAGTTTGCAGCAGTAGTGGCTGCCGGATCAAACAGTGCGATTCCCTGAGTACCATTCAGGTCATATCCAAGCATGTGCTGTGAGTTAACCTCGGCAGCCAACGTTGTTGCAAGATCATCCAACTGTTTCAGGTACCCGGGGATAATCGTGTCTCTCAACGCAAGAGTCGCCCCAAGACTTCCGGTTGCAGGGTTTACCGTTACAGCTGTGGTTGAACCTGCAGGCGTTACGTTCACATCATAGAGTCCGGTGACGGTGTTGGCTGTCAATGAAAGAGATCCTGCAGCCGCTTTTGTCACCAGTGCCTCACCGCTGCCGGCAAATTTTACATCGGTTGTGCCGTCACTGTTTTCCGTAGACGTGATGCCGATTTTTTTGGCGAGTTCCCGCACCAGTAAATCCCGCTGATCTCTGATCTCATTAGCATTGCCGGAGACCAAATCCGTTGTACTGATCTGTCCGTTCAATTTGGCAATATCTTTGAGTGTTACATTGATACTGTCAACCATTGGTTTCAGTGAGGTGTTCTGTAAAGAGACGGTGTCGCTTAAAATTTTGCCGGTCGTATGAAAATCATCGGTCAATATTTGCGCGGAACTTAAAACGGACTGCCGCTCTGACGTTCCACCAGGGTTATTCGTCAAATCCTGCCAGGCCGCAAAAAAACTGGAAATTGCCGCCCCGACTCCCTCGGTGCTAATCTCGTTGAATGCCGGTTCTATTTGTTGAAGTACCGTGGATCTGGTCGAATCATAGCCCAGAGTCGTTTCAGAGCCGGCAATTTGCTGCTGCAATAACCCGTCGTAGAAACGATCAACATTGGAAATCATAACTCCGGTCCCCAGTGTAAAACCGTTCAACATGGTCGATGGCGCCGTTTCCAGAATGGCTCTCTGCCGTGAATAACCGGGAGTGCTGACATTGGCGATATTTTGTGACACCACCGCAGTAGCGCCACGGTACACGTTGAGACCGTTTTTGCCGATCTCCATAGTTGAATTTACTCCTCCCATCTCATGCCTCCCTATTGATCAAGACTGCGCTTGATGGCCGTTGCTGGTAGCTTCCGGAAGAGCCATAGGTACTGTTTTGATTGATGATGCGGGCTATAAGCTCAAGCGAATTGCCAATCGATGCTGCAAAACGTTCCGCAATTGCATAATTGAGTGAGAGAAGCTCTTTAATCTGGTCGGCAGTTACGTTCAGCTCGGCATAGAGGCGAGTGATGTCACGGTTGCCCTTTTTACTGAGTTTCACATTCAAATCACCCAACGTGGCTCCCGGCGAAAGCCCTTCGCGAGAGGCAATATCCTGGATGGCCTGTTTAAGAATCGGTCCATGTTCAGCGATACGCAGGGAAATGTCATTTTTCAGAGCATTTATTTCCGCCATTGCGTCCACATGAACTTCTGAAAGTTCCTGAGTTTCACGCTTCAGCAGGGCATGAAGCTCTTCCTGTAATTCCAACTGGCGCGCAAGGGCACCATCAAGTTCTTTCATAATCATTCCAATCTGACCGGGGGCTAAAGACAAAAGCTATTCCTTCGTATCAACGGTCCGCACTGCTTTTCTGCTTTCCTGGCGGATGATATCTTTTTCAATCATTTTTGCGAGGCCCAATCCGCCACCCCGTTTTACCGAAGCATCGGCGTACTGCTGATCCAGCATCGAACGGTAAATCTCTTCGCCGTGGCCGCCGCCGGTCAGGGTGTCTTTCCCGACGGTGGCGCGCATTGACTTCATCATCATGCCAACGAGCAGCCCTTCAAAATCCTGAGATACTTTTTTTGCCTGTTGCCGCTGTTTTTCAGTCACCCCGGAGCTTCTGTCAGATGCGGCGCGCTGCAGCTGGCGTGCCTTATCCGCTGATGCTCCCGACGTATCCGGAGTTATGGTGGCAATATTCATATTCATTAGGTTCTTATCGTCACGATCCGCACTTTAGTTAAGTGCTAAATTATGGAAAGCTCGGCCTGTAGTGCTCCTGCGGACTTGACCGCCTGAATGATGCTGATCATATCACGCGGAGTTACCCCCAGCAGATTGAGCGCCCGTACAACGTCACCGATACTTGCTCCTTCCGGCATCACCATCAATTGTCGGCTCTCCTCGGCGACCTTCAATTCAGTCTCCGGGACAACCCTGGTTTCGCCAACCTTACTGAGCGGACTTGGCTGTGATACCTGCGGAGTCTCTTTAATAACCAGAGACAGGCTGCCGTGAGTGACAGCTACTGTCGATATGCGTACGCTTTCACCCATAACAACGGTTCCGGTTCGTTCGTTCAGCACCACTTTGGCCTGGACATCCGGCTTAACCTCAAGCCGTTCCAGAGCGGCAACAAACTCAACTGCGCGGTTGGCATACGCTTCAGGAATCGTCAAGGTTACTGAGCCGGGGTCATTGCTGGCGGCAACGGGGCTCTTGAATTTATCATTAACAACCGCAACGATACGTGACGCTGTCGTAAAGTCTGCCTCATGCAGATTCAGATTTATGACTGATTTTCCCGTCAGAGAGTTGGGAAGCTCCCGTTCTACCAGAGCACCATTCGGTATTCTCCCTGCTGTCGGATGATTTTTCTGAGCGGTCGCGCCCTGACCGGCAAACGCAAACGAGTTGGTCAGAACCGAACCCTGGGCAACGGCATATACCTGATTGTCGGCACCTTTCAACGGGGCCATGATCAGAGTGCCACCGGCGATGCTTTTGGCATCCCCGAGAGAGGAGACAAGCACATCCAGCCGATTTCCCTGTTTTGCAAAGGGGGGTAGAGTTGCCGTCACCATGACGGCGGCAACATTTTTCGTCTTGATGTTGTCTTTAATGGAGGTGGTGATCCCCATCCTCTCAAGCATATTCATCACCGACTGGATCTGGAATTTGGTCTGGTCGCTATCCCCGGAACTGTTCAGGCCGACAACCAGACCGTACCCCATCAACTGGTTGTCCCGAATGCCTTCAAACGACGCCAGATCCTTGATGCGGATCGCGTGCGCGCTTGTGGTGCACAATAGTGCCAATACAGTAAGTATGACAGAAACGGCTTTCATCATATTTTCCCTTTGCCTGCCGTGAGAATTCCTAAAGTGTGTCAGAACGGCCAGACTTTGTTAAAGATTCCCATCAGCCAGCCCGGGCTCTGCTGGTCAGAGATAATGCCCCTCCCCGAGTAACTGATGCGCGCATCGGCGACATAGATTGAATTTATCGTATTGTCCGGCGCAATGTCGCGTGTTCGCACGACCCCCTCCAGCACGATGATCTGGTCTTCATCATTTACTTTGATGTTGCGTCGCCCCTCAATCATCAGGTTGCCGTTTGCCTGTACATCCATCACCCGGGCTGTTATGGTCGCTCTCAAATTTTCCTGACGTGACGTGTTACCGGCACCTTTGAATGCAGTGCCTGAACTTGCACTGATAAGAGCTGCCAGGTCAGCAAAATTGGTTTTTGCAAATTTAGACGTTTCCAGCCCCAGCAGGTTTGAAATCCCCGCGTTCACCGAACTGTCACGTGATGTCCCGGTTTTTGCATCTTTGGAGGCACTGGCTGTCTCGGAAATTACTATGGTGATGATGTCCCCTCTCCGGCGTGCCTTCATATCTTCAGTCAGGCTGGCTGAGGTTGCCTGCCAGATAGAACCGCTCGAATAATCAGCCCCGGCACGTTGTGTCAAATCTTCCAGGCCGGCTGTCTTGATTTCGGTCTTTTCAACGGCACACCCGGTTAATATCAGCACAAACAAGAGTAATACATGTCTCATGGGGGTTTCCTTCGCTCCGGTCCTGTTCAGAAAGCTACCTGGACGGTAGATCCATCAATAACTTTGGCCGGAATTTCTTTAAGAGAGGTCAGATTCTGGACTCGAATTATATCTCCTTCAGCCCCGGAACTGTGCGCCTTTCCGGTGACAGATATCCTGAATACGCCGTTTTCGGCAATCATCGTGACCATCTGACCGCTTTTAATCAGCGGGATTTTTTCAAGATGGTCTGTGCGAACAGGCTGATTCGCCCGAATGGTGGTGCGGGCTTTTTTGCCGACCGCTTCATCAAGCGACCGTACACCAAGATGGGAGGTTTGGGTGAGCTCACGTTTCTGCACTGCCAGGTCATCAGCCGCTATAGTGGTGCCATGTTCTATCTGGCGAACAGAGACAACAGAATCGGCCAGCGCTTCCACATCAATCCGCACCGGTATATTACGCAGCAATCTCTCTTTCTGACGGGCCAGAACGGTAATGGTTATGTTTCCCCACCCTTCCCACTTTTGCGGGGCGACAACTTCATAGTCAATGACTCCCTCCGGTAGCTTCAATGAGTCAGAGACCGTTATCCGGCGGATGCGCACACCCCACCCCATCGCTGCGGTGCGGGTTGTAACAAATGTGGTGACAGCCTGCTGAACCTCCTGCTCCCGATCAACGGCAGAGAGAACCAACGGTGGAAAGAAGGCTGTCACTAGCAAAATCAGTATAAAAACGGTGTAACTCAAGCATTTCATGAGGCGTCAGGTCCAGTCCTAGCGTTTCAGGTTATTGGCGGTCTGCAGCATCTCATCCGAAGTGGTGACCGCTTTGGAGTTGATCTCGTAGGCGCGCTGACCGACAATCATGTTGACCATCTCTTCTGCAACATTGACGTTACTCATCTCAAGAAAACCCTGGGAGACCGTGCCCAGGCCATCCTGACCAGGGGTACCGGTTGTTGCGGCTCCGGAGGCATCAGACGGCAGGTATATGTTTTTGCCCTGGCTGGAGAGACCGGCCGCATTGGGAAAATACGCCAACTGGATATTTCCTACGGTACTTGTGGTACTCTGCCCGGGTATTTGAACAGAAACGGTACCGTCATTGCCGATGTTAATCTTGGTGGCATTGCTTGGTATGGTAATTGAGGGAGAAAGCGGATTGCCGTCAGGAGTGACAATCTGTCCGATGCTGTCATGCTTGAAGGCGCCGGCCTTGGTATAGCCGACAGTGCCGTCAGGCAGGGTTACCTGGAAAAAACCGCCACCTTCGATGGCGAGATCCAGATCGTTGCCGGTCTGGGTGAAGTCTCCCGCCGTGAATATTTTTGTCACGGAAGCCAGACGGCTTCCGAGACCGATCTGGATTCCGGTCGGAACCTGGGTCGTGCTCGTGGACGGGGAACCGGTAGTTTTTAAATTCTGGTAAATCAGATCCTGAAAATCGGCCCGGCTGCGCTTGAAACCGGTTGTATTTACGTTCGCCAGGTTGTTTGCAACGACATCGATGCTCCTCTGCTGCCCCTGCATACCGGATGAAGCCGTATAAAGTGAACGAATCATGGTTGAACTCCTTTATATGTTTTTGAATAATCTATACTTTACCCAGTTCATTGACCGCCTTTGCGGCTATATCATCAAATCCCTTTATAACTTTAGAACACGCTTCAAAGTAGCGGTTTGTTTCAATCATCTGCACCATTTCCGAAATGCTGTCGACGTTCGACCCTTCGATAAATCCCTGCTGAACCTGGGCTTTGCCCGGTTGAGGTTTTGCCTGCGGGTCGGAGGGGATGAACAGTGCAGTGCCGCTCTTGACTAATGCATACGGTTTTTTAAAGTCCATTACGGAAAGTGTGCCCGCCGGGACGTTATCAACGGTCACCTTTCCTTTGCTGTCGACTTCAATCCGGTTCCCCTTGATCTTTATCGGTACGGCCTTGCCCTGCTTATCCCGTTCGATTCCCTGCACCGGATACCCTTCCATCGTAACAAGAGTACCATCGGCAGAGGTGCGGAAATTCCCCTGCCGTGTATATGCCGTGCCTTCCGGAGTCGTAACAGCGAAAAAACCGTCGCCGTCAAGCGCCATATCAAGTGGATTGCCACTCTGGCTGGACGGCCCGCTGGCATAGTCGATGTAGATATTTTCCTTCTGCAGGATAGGATCAGCGGTCATTCCCTGGGGAACGGCCGGCGGGTTGACGTTACCTGCCAGCAACCCTTCGAAAGTCAATTTATCTCTCTTGTATCCAGGGGTATTGATATTCGCCAGATTATTACTGATAACATCCAGTTTGCGCATAGCCGCCAGGCTTCCCGACACGGCGGGGTATATACCGCTATTCATATACGTTCCCTCCTTTTACGTTTTGTACAGTCTGAGTCGTGAACGGAGTCTGACCATTGCCTGACTGATGATCTGTGAAATTCGCGATTCGGTCAGGCCAAGTAACTCGCCAATCTCTTTGAGATTCAAATCTTCATTATAGTAGAGCGTTATCGTCTGGCGCTCTTTTACGGGCAGTGTGTCAATGGCCTGTCCAAGGGCCTCGGCGAGCTGCTTGCTTATGACCAACTGCTGCGGGCTTTTTGCCTCGGATTCACACAGCACATCGGCCAGACAGAGCGGGCTGCCGTCATCTCCCTCCCAGCTGTCGTCCAGGCTGATAAAGGTGAAGGCATGAACGTCGTCAAGCAGCACGAAATAATCCTCAAGGTTCATCTGCAGCGCGTCGGCGACCTCTTCGCTTGTGGGATTACGGCCAAACAGATGTTCAAGCTGCCGCAGTTCGCGTTCCAGGCGCTTGTACTTTTCCCGCATTGATCTGCTGAGCACATCGTACGAACGGAGTTCGTCCAGAATCGTCCCGCGGACATGCTGTTCGGCAAATGTTTTAAAGAGCACGCCCCTTGTGGAGTCAAAGCGGTCAGCTGCATTTATCAAGCCAATCATCGCAGCACTCATCAAATCCTGCAAGTCAAGGTGTGGCGGGAGTTTGGTGGCCATTCTGCCGACCAGATAGCGAACCAGCGGAATATGCTCAAGTATCAGCTGCTCACGATCGGAAGCCTGGCTTACCCCTGAATCGACATCACTCCCGACGCTCATTCCTTTAGCTTCCCCCGGCATCAAGCATTCGACGGAAAAAGAACTGGATGTTCCCCTTTACCCTGGTCTGACGTTTATTTTCAATAACCCGTTTGGCTATTGTATTAAAGCACTGGGCTGCTTCTGAATCAGGGAAAAGCTCTGTGACGGCTTTTTGACGTTTAACTGCATCAACTACTTTCTCGTCCTTGACCACACACCCCAGATAATCAAGCGAGATGTCCAGAAAGCGGCCGGCAACATTAGCCAGTTTTCGAAAAACCTCCAGTGCATCCTCACTGTCCTTGGCCATGTTGACCAGCACCTTGAAATGATGTTCTGCGTAGCGCGTTGCCAGGAGCTTGATGAGTGCATAGGCATCGGTGATAGAGGTCGGCTCCGGCGTGACCACGACAAAAATCTCCTGGGCGGCAACAGTGAAGTAGGTGACATTTTCTGAAATGCCCGCTTCAGTGTCGATTATGAGGATGTCGAACTGCTCTTCCAGCATATCCAGTTCATCCAGCAACTTCAGCTTTTCATGCTGTCCCAGACTCGTCAACTCCTGAACACCGGTGCCTGCCGGGATAATTTTGATGCCTGCGGGCCCGTCAATCAGGATGTCAATAATACTTTTATCGCCATTCAATACATGATTGAGGTTGTAAACGGGCGAGAGCCCTAACAGAACATCAAGATTCCCCAGCCCCAGATCGGCATCAATCAGCAGCACTTTCTTTCCTTGCGCTGAAAGGGCTATAGCAAGATTTGAAACGACATTACTTTTGCCGACGCCCCCCTTGCCACTGGTGACGGAAATAACCCGGATGCCCTGCTGATCGGTCAGGCCGCCTGTCGCGGCTGAATCTGTCTTTTGATTGTTTTTTGCCGTGCGGGCCATCTGGCGAAGAGTATCAGCCTGGTCGCCTGTTCCTGGTACGCTGCTCATTCTTCCCCCTCACAAAAAATCATATCTGCCAGTTTAGCCGGCGTCGCTATTTCGATATCTTCAGGAACGCGCTGTCCGGTTGTAAAATATGCTATCTGCAAATTATCCTTCATCAACAGGTTGACCATATTGCCAAAACTTTCGCATTCGTCAATTTTGGTGAACACTACTTTGCTTACTTGAAAAATTCTGAACCGGGATAAAATCTCTTCTAACTCACGATCTTTTGTGGTGGCTGAAAGGCAGAGGTACACCTCTATCGGAATTTTGTCCTCAAGGAAGTTCTTCATCTCATCCAGCTTCTCCTTATCCTTGTGACTGCGTCCGGCGGTATCGATAAGAATCAGGTCACACGAAGAGTGCTTCTCAACGGCCTTTTCAAGCTCTTTAGGAGTAGAAGCAACTTCAAGCGGAATCCCCATAATCCGGGAGTAGGTTTTAAGCTGTTCAACTGCCCCCACCCTGAAAATATCCATGGTAATCAGAGCAACCTTGTTACCGCGGTTGAGGGCATACATGGCTGCCAGTTTCGCGGTTGTCGTGGTTTTGCCAACGCCGGTCGGCCCGACAAGAGCGATAATACGGGGAGAGTTCTTTTTCAACTTGAGCGTACCGGCAAATTTAATGAGGCGCCCCAGTGTTTCAATGAGGCGCCCCTTGACGGTCTGGTCACCGCTCTGTAGTGGCAGGGCGTTGAGGGTATCAACAATCTTCCTGATCAGTTCAGGAGAAACACCGCTGTACACCAGCTCCCTTGCCAGGGGAGAATCATCCGGGAGGAGATCGGCTCCCGACTGTCCCTCCAGTTCGGTCTCAACAATTATTGAAGGCCACTGAACATTCTTGGCGCCTCCCTCCTGGCTTTTTGCCAGCGTGGCGAGGAGCAGTTTCTTGATATCCTCGAGATCGGATCGGGGAATATTTTTAAGGTTTATACCTCCGCCCGGCTGCTCCGTCGTTTCCGTCCCATTAACTGCTTTTACCTCGGCCCTGGCTTCCCCTTCCCTGCGGGTAAGTGACTCAACTTTTTCACGAAGATCTTTCAGCTCCCGAGCCAGAGGGGCGAGCATTGAACTCTCCATCTCCTCCCGTGCTGTCCGTTCGCGCGGTGGTGCTTCACGTACGATCGGTGTCGCCGGAGCCGCTTGCGGCACCGGTTTACGAACCGGATCAAGCGCCGCCGTCACCCGGTAGACCTGCTTGCTGAAAAAACCAAAAAAACCGCCGGTCCGTTCCTTCTTTGTCGAAAGGATCATGGCATCCGGCCCGAGCTCGGCCTTCACCATGCGCAACGCCTCGGGCATACTTGCTGCTTGAAATGTTTTAACCAGCATTTAAACTTACCACCCCGAGAGACTGGATTTTTATGTTCTGAGGTATCTCATTATGTGACAGCACCGCCATGTGCGGCACAAAGCGTTCGATCAATTTTCTGACATGGCGTCGGATCGACGGAGAAGCCAGCAATACCGGCTGAGCCCCACTTGAGCTGAACCGTTCCGACATGCTGCGGATAGAAGATATTATCTGCTGGGCAATCGCAGGCTCAATTGCCAGATAGTTCCCCTGGTCAGACGGCTGGATCGCTTCGGCAATGAGGTCTTCCACCTCCCGGTCGATTGTTACCAGGAGAAGCGTTTCATCCTCAAGCTTGTACTGATCAACAATGAAACGACCGAGCCCCTGCCGGACAAATTCAGTCAGCACATCGGGGTCTTTGGTAAGGGAAGCGTAATCTGCCAGACTCTCCAGGATGGTCCGCATATCACGTATTGATACACCTTCTTTAAGCAGGCTTTTGATCACTCTCAGCACGGTACCGAGGTTCAGCAGGTTTGGTATAAGTTCATCAACCACTTTCGGAGCAGTGACGGCAACATTATCAAGCAGCTGCTGCAGTTCCTGACGTCCAATCAGCTCATGCGAGTATCGTTTGACAATTTCACTGACATGGGTGGCAACAACCGTAGTACTGTCAACGACAGTGTAGCCGCAGCTCTGGGCCTGATCACGTTCTTCGCTGCGAATCCAGACCGCCGGCAGACCAAATACCGGCTCTTTGGTTATATTACCTTCGAATTTGGCAGTTACGGCACCGGAATCCATGGCCAGGTATTGGCCGATAAGCTCGCTCCCTCCCACTCGTGCGCCGCGAACCAGCAGATTGTATTCATACGGTTTCAGCTGCAGGTTGTCATGAATATGTATCGGGGGAACGACGAAGCCCATCTTCTGAGCGGTCTGGCGGCGAATAGAGCGGATGCGTTCCAGCAATTCGCCGCTTTGCGCCGCGTCAACCATCGGTACCAGGCCATACCCTACCTCCAGCTCCAGAACATCCAGAGGTCGGATATTTGACGCCTGATCTATTGATTCCTCACCTGCCGTCATTTCTGCCACGGCGCTCTCTTCAACAACCTCCGCCTTCTCGCGAGCCATTTTTCCGACCAGGAACGTAATGCCGGCCAGTAACAGAAACGCAAAATGCGGCAGTCCCGGGATGAGCGCGAACAAAAACATGACACCGGAGGAAACAAAAAATGCTTTTGGATAATTCAAAAACTGACCGGTAAGCTCTTCACCAAAGCTGTTTTCATCTGCAGAGCGGGTGACCAGGATACCTGCGGCAGTCGAAATGACCAGAGCAGGAATCTGGGCGACGAGTCCATCCCCGATTGTCAGCAGCGTATAATTGGAAAGGGCGTTCATGAATGGCATGCCTTGCTGCCAGACTCCGATAATCAAGCCGCCGAAGATGTTTATCAGGACGATAATTATTCCGGCTACGGCGTCTCCACGCACGAATTTGCTGGCACCGTCCATGGATCCGTAGAAATCGGCCTCACGGGATACTTTCATGCGCCGTATTTTTGCATCTTTATCCGTCAGCAGACCGGCAGAAAGGTCGGCATCGATCGCCATCTGCTTACCCGGCATTGCATCGAGAGTAAAACGCGCCGCAACTTCGGCAACACGCCCGGCACCTTTCGTAATTACGACAAAGTTAATGACTACCAGAATCAGGAACAGCACCGCACCAACGATGTAATTGCCGCCAACGACAAACTGCCCGAAGGCCTTGATAACAGCCCCGGCCGAATCAGCGCCTTCACTGCCGTGGAGGAGTATCAGTCGGGTTGACGCAATATTAAGTGCCAATCGGAACAGTGTTGTGACCAGCAGCACGGAGGGGAAAACTGAAAAGTCAAGTGGTTGAGTCGTGTAGAGGCAGATCAGCAGAATTGACAGTGAGATCGTGATATTGGCGGCCAGAAAGATGTCGAGAGCAAACGCCGGCAGAGGAATAATCATCAGCGAAAGAATGCCGATCAGTCCCAGGGCGACATAGATATCCGAGTTTTTGCGGAGTCCGCGTAACTCTATTGCGTCTACTGAGCCATTTGCCATGAAGAGGTGTCTGTCAACCGCCTTATACGCGTAGTATGGAACGCCATGTATGCATTTTGTGTGCCGTTAAAACAGGTTTTCATGTATTACTCTCATGCGCCTTGTGGGCTTAACGTTTCGACTGTGCAGCAATAGTGCGCTGTATGCAGTCGTAAAAAAAATCATCCCGGTGTGTCAAATCATTGAACGAGTCAGTTTATTGACTCATCGCCAGAGGCGGATTTCGATACGGCATACCGCACCGCTTCTTATCCGCTTTTGAATCATATCATGGAGCTGTTCGTCAACGGTTTCAATGGTATGGTCCCGGGAAAATTCTCGCCCCCCGATCCCGGTTAAATCTACAGCACTCGTTTTTTGATGGGTCCGTTTTTTGATGTTGAGAAAGCATCCCTTCTGAGGTATTGTTCTCCACTCCAAAAAAATCAGAGTGGTTTTACTGACAAAGTCGTACATTGATTAACATTAAACAAAAAAGGAGTCACATCATGGCCAGTCTCAACAAAGTAATGCTGATCGGTAATCTGGGCAAAGACCCTGAAGTACGTTTCACCGCTTCCGGTCAGGCTGTGGCAAGTTTTTCTCTTGCGACAAGTGAAAAATTCAAAGGGAAAAACGGTGAATGGGAAGAACGCACCGAGTGGCATAACATCACACTTTGGGGAAAGTTGGCGGAAATAGCGGGCGAATACCTTTCCAAAGGCAAGACCATATTTGTTGAAGGACGCCTGCAGACCCGCAAATGGCAGGACAAAAGCGGCAATGATCGCTATACAACCGACATCGTCGGCGACAAGATGCAGATGCTCTCACCTAAAGGCGAGAAGAGCGGAGGAGACAACTCGAGCGCTCCGAAAAACAACAGCTCAAACTACGAGGAACCACCTATAATGGATGATGACATCCCATTTTAATTTCACCCTTTTAGTTTTTGTATAGAAAAGATTCAAAAAACACAGTCAAAGCCCCGTTTATCGGGGCTTTCTTTGTTTTCGGCACCGTATATTTAAAGTTTAAAGTTCTGTTCAATTTGCACTACCTTTAAAATTGTATATTTAACTTGCGATTGTGTGAGCAATTAATTGTCTTGGATTATCCGTAATGCAGTTTTTTATGGCAATTAGGGCAGAGCGCCAATAAATTATCTAAATCGTCCGTGCCACCTAATGCAATCGGCGTAATATGGTGTGCCTCCAGATATGGCATATTGTTGGACACTCGTCTGAATGGCGCTTCGTTATGACAAAGCTCACAGTGACCGTCTGCGCGCTTGAAAACATCAGCCAGTAAACTCATTTTTGTAAAACGTACCTTCATGACGATTTCTGATGACGCCAGTTCATCAATCGTTGATTTTAAATCTGTTGATGGGCTTGCTCCAGTTTGAGCAACAGCCTGTGTCAACTTATCTGACATGTCGGCATCATAGAGATCAATGAACTGTCCCGCATCAATACTGGCCAGGATATCACCATCCTGATACGGCAGCATCTTCGGTTCCTCCCCCCACAACACCCACTTGTAACTAATTCCACAATTCCGGTTCATTTTTCTGGCGATATCTTCCGTAATCTTCAATCTACCCGACTCTAAATCTTTAACTTTAAACCATTTCATTCCGAGCTGTTCTGCAAACTCAGTCTGGGTCATTTTTAGAGTTTGTCGAATTTCTTTAACCCGGTCTTTTGCTTCCATAAGAACTCCACAGCCCAAATGATATTTAATACCAAAGGGTACAATTGCTACCCACTGGATCGATTGGTTCGTTCAATAAGGTTGTCAATAATTACTGTTGCGGCAGGGTAATTTATATCCGTTCGGATACTTTCTACCGCTAAATATATATACAACTGTCGAGATTGAACAACACAAATATCTCTGGACTGATAGACCATTATGGTCTATTTTGGCCATTCGACAAACAGTATTTATACTAACAAACGGTGTCAACTGGAGTGCAATCGAAGCGTTCCTAACCATTCAAGTATGGAAAAGCGTCGTTTAGGTCGAATTATTTTTGGAACAGTTGTTCGTCTCAGAGAAGAATTGGTGCCGGAATACACAAATATGAAAATTAAGCACATCAAAATGAAGACAGGCGAGCGTCTGCCCATGTTGCTTGATGACAATGCGGTCCCTGATTTTTGGGTAACATTGTACATCTGCAATCTACTCAGATCTCGGGCTCAAAATACAATCGAGTAGAGGTTTGAGTGGACATACAGGATTTCATCATCAAGCTTTCGGTATCCTTCTG
>JBMOEI010000048.1:0-37029 GCA_049318985.1 Desulfuromonadaceae bacterium | reverse complement strand
CGCACTGGTAACCCGGACGTATACGGTGAACGTAAGCGGCGCTGATGATGCACCGGTAATTGCCACTATCGGCCAGGCTAATTTGAACGAGCAGACCACGGTCAGCGCTCTAATCGGTTCTATTACGGCAACCTTCAGTGATGTTGATCTATCTGATACCGGCCATACTGCTTTGATAACCGGGGTAACAACCTCTGGAGTAACAACCGGCCTTACGCTGGATAGCCTGGCACTTCAGGCACTCATAAATATTGGTACAGTAACCAAGATTTTTGGTTCCGCATCCGGCAGTGTACCTATGACGTTTACTGCTGCATCGTCAGCATTTGATTATCTTGCCGCCGGCGAAATAGTCACCTTGACCTATACGCTTCAAGTGGATGATCATAACAGCGGGGTACATGCCAAGACATTTGCCGTACAAATTACCGGCACCAACGACGTTCCGATTGTTGCTGCTACTGATGTTACCGGTGCAGTCACCGAACTGGTGTCAGCACCTACTGCCGGGGACTTCCTGACCGATACCGGAGAGATTGCCTTCACCGATGTTGATATCACTGACAGCCATTATACCAGCGGTATTACAAAGTCACCTGGAGCTCTTGGTATTTTGACCGCCAGCGTCACAAATGATTCTACCGGCAGTGGCCTTAATGGCATTGTTACCTGGAATTACCGGTTGCCGGCTTCCATCGTCGAATACCTGGCAGTCGGCGAAACGATAGTGGAAAGCTTCAGTTTCAATATTATCGACGGCAATGGCGGCATTGTGCCTCGTACGGTTGTGGTAACCATCAATGGTACTAATGATGTTCCGGTAATCAGTGTCACCGACGTCACTGGCGCTGTCACTGAACTGACCGGATCAACAGCAGGCAATCTCACCGATACCGGTGTGCTTACCTTTACGGATGTGGACTTAAGTGACACCCATTCAGTTTCTGCCACACCGATAGGTACAACGCTTGGAGTGATTACGGTTGTCAAAGACAGTGACACTGTTAATGGAATTGGTGGCCAGCTAACCTGGACTTACAGTGTGGCTGACACATTAGTTGAATACCTTGCAGCAGGAGAGCAAAAACTTGAACAGTTTAGCGTGGCTGTAAACGATGGCCATAGTGTCACCACCCGCACCGTCAGCGTCACCATCACCGGCACCAACGACGTTCCTGTCGTCGCCGCTGCTGACGTTACCGGTGCCGTCACTGAACTGGTCACCCCGGTCAGCAACCTCACCGATACCGGCACGATCAGCTTTACCGATGTTGACCTTACCGACATCCACAGTATCAGCGCCGTCACCCCGAGCGGTACTCCGCTAGGTACACTTACCGCGAATGTATCCACCGACTCTACCGGCACCGGTCTTGGCGGCGCCGTCACCTGGAACTACACTGTTGCCGCCTCCGCCTTTGAATACCTCGCAGCCGGTCAGACCAAAGTCGAAGCCTTCAGCTTCAACCTCCTTGACGGCAACGGCGGCAGTGTTACCCGCACCGTCAGCGTCACCATCACCGGCACCAACGACGTTCCTGTCGTCGCCGCTGCTGACGTTACCGGTGCCGTCACCGAACTGGTCACCCCGGTTGGCAACCTGACCGATACCGGCACGATCAGCTTCAGCGACGTTGATTTGACCGATGCCCACAGCATCAGCGTTGTAACTCCGTCGGCAGGTGCGCTCGGAACTCTGACAGCCATGAAAACCACCGACACAACCGGCACCGGCACTGGTGGCCTTGTCTCCTGGAACTACACCGTTGCCGCCTCTGCCGTTGAATATCTTGACGCCGGTCAGACAAAGGTCGAAACCTTCAGCTTCGATCTCCTTGACGGCCAGGGTGGTGTTGTCACCCGCACTGTCAGCGTCACCATCACCGGCACCAGCGACAACGTCCCCCCTGTTGTTGCCCTCACTGACGTCACCGGTGCCGTCACGGAACAGTTCAACCCTGCCGGTAATTTAACCAATTCCGGTACGATCAGCTTCACCGACACTGACCTGACTGATGTTCACCGTCTCAGCGTCGTTATACCTTCTGCCGGTGCCCTTGGATCCTTGACCGCCACAAAAACTACGGATACCACCGGTACAGGCACCGGCGGCGTCATCACCTGGAGGTACACGGTAGCGGCATCTGCGGTTGAATACCTCACAGCCGGTCAAACAAAAGTCGAGACCTTCAGTTTCGACCTCCTCGACGGCAATGGCGGCATCGTTTCTCGCACCGTCACCGTCACCATCACCGGTACCAACGACGCCCCGGTTGTTGCTGCCACCGACGTAACCGGAGCAATTTCGGAACTGGATACTCCTACCGGTACGCTCACCGATTCCGGCACAATCAGCTTTACCGACGTTGACCTGAACGATATCCACAGCCTCAGTGTCGTTACACCGTCTGCCGGTGCCCTTGGTACCTTGACCGCCGTCAAGAGTGCCGATACCACCGGGACGGGCAGCGGCGGTATGGTCTCCTGGAATTACTCCGTTGCTGCAGCAGCAGTTGAGTACCTCTCCGCCGGCCAAACAAAAGTTGAGACCTTCAGCTTCAACGTACTCGACGACCATGGCGGCAGCACTACCCGCATTGTCACTGTCACCATCACCGGCACCAACGACGTCCCTGTTGTCGCCGCTGTTGATGTCACCGGTGCCGTCTACGAACTGGTTACGGCCACTGGCAACCTTACCGACACAGGCACGATCAGCTTCACCGACGTTGATCTTACCGACGTCCACAGCATCAGCACCGTCACATCAACCGGCACTCCGCTGGGCAGTCTGACCGCCAGAGTTTCCACCGATACCACCGGTACCGGCACCGGCGGTGTCGTAACCTGGGAATACACTGTTGCCGCCTCCGCTGTTGAGTACCTCGCTACTGGTCAGACAAAAGTTGAAACCTTCAGCTTCAACCTCATTGATGGCAATGGCGGTATTGTTACCCGTACGGTTGATGTCACCATCACCGGTACCAACAACATTAAAACACTTACGGAAAACGCCGACGTCTACACTGCAACACCTTATTCCGATACGATTTATGCGTTAGGGGGAAATGATGTCATTACTGGTGGTGCTGGTAATGACACCATTTACGGTGGTGATGGAAATGATGTACTTTACGGTTTAGCAGGAAACGATCTGCTTTATGGCGGTTCCGGCAACGACATTCTTGATGGTGGCGCCGGAATTGATACCGCCGATTACAGCGCTTCTATTGACAGCGTAACAGTCGTCCTCCTTAAACTGACAGAACAGGTCGTAAGTGCCGGTTCAGGTAATGACACCATTATCGGCATAGAAAATGTCATCGGTAGCGCGACATCTGCCAATTTCCTGTACGGCAATGCCGTTGCCAACATCTTTACCGGAGGCATCGGTAATGACATTCTTGTGGGCAATGGCGGCAGCGATATTCTCATCGGCGGAGCCGGCAATGACCTCATAAATGGCGGCTCCGGTAATGACACCATGACTGGCGGGGATGGTGATGATACCTTTGCCGGCCTTATGACCGGTGATGATTATATTGACGGCGGTGCCGGGATTGATACGATAGACTACAGTACGGTGACTGGTGTCGCAAACGTTACGGTAACCCTTGCCATTGTCAGCCAGCCGATTGGTGGAACTGCCGGTAATGATACGATTACAAACATTGAAAGCATCATTGGCAGCGCAACGGTAGTTAATAATCTCTATGGCAATTTTGTTGCCAATTCCCTTACCGGTGGTTCCGGTAATGACACCCTTGTTGGCAATGGCGGCAACGATACACTTTTCGGCGGCGCCGGTAACGATACTATCAATGGTGGGTCAGGTAATGACACTCTCAACGGTGGCGATGGTATTGATACGCTAAATGGAGGTATCGGCAGCGACTTACTCAGCGGCGGGGCAGGAAATGATATTTTTCTTTTCAATTCCGCTTTGGGTGCCACCAATGTTGATACCTTGACCGATTTCACCGGCGGTCAGGACGTTATTTCACTTGCAGCTTCGATCTTTACCGGATTGGGGACTACGGGAGGTACGATTGATATGAGTGCTACGGATAAGCTGATCTATGATGCGACAAGCGGTTCACTGGCATATGACGCTGATGGTGCCGCCGGGAGTGGTTCTGCCGTTCAGTTTGCAATAATTGGAACCGCAGGGAATCACCCTCTGCTTCTTCAAAATTCTGATTTCACCCTGGTGTAAAAACACTCTGATGTGCCCGTTGGGTACCACACTATTGTGGTGCCCAACGGGGGCATTTTTTTCTTTGTGCCATCACCGCCAGCCGTTTCAAAATATCCTGCAAAACTACCGTTCCTTATTGTGTCAATCTTTTACCTTTACTACACCTAAATTACTGACGTGATACCCCGTAGCTTCTTGCTGCAGGGTAGTTCATAAAAACAATACCATATATTTAATGAATGCTCATATAGTGGCATAAACTGGAAGTCAATAATTCTAATGTTTAAGTGTTGAACTTTACCCTTTTGCCCTTTACTTTTTGACGCGTTCAATTCAGATATGATATATAAACAAGCAAGCAAGCATGGCAGATCACAGCACCAACAAGGGCATCAAATGCTTGAGATAGTCGGCCCAATTACTGATGTTGAAACATTTGCAACGGCAAATGCCATTCGTGAGCTTGCTCGTTTAAAAAAAATGTACGGTTTTGGGCACTGGCGCAAACGCAAAGGCATTGCCGCTGTCAGACTGCCCGATGGAGCGGTTATTACAGCGGAGATACACTGGTATGAAGCCACCGGCATTGGTCGAAAAGAGTACAAAATCAAACAGATTCTGGAGTAACTAATCATGAAAAAAACCGCCGATCCTCATTTTGTTATCTGCCTTGACACTGCCGGATATGATGTATCTCTGGTTCCCCGTAAACTGTATGAGTTGTTGCCGGATCCGGTCTCTTCGGCCCACGGCTTGTACCGTATAGTCGATGAATCGGGAGAAGGGTACTGTTATCCAGTGGCACTGTTCATACCAGCCATACTTCCCAGGCAGACGGAAGAAAGACTGCGTTCCGTCGGCTAACATGTTATAGCCATTGCTCAAGCAAACTCTTGAGGCATGGGGGTTTGACCTTCAGATATTTGTGTTTCCAGTTCGCAAGTAATCAATCAGTTCAGATATCAAGCGACATGAATCAACGTCATAGTTGGTAGTAAACCACGGAAAGGTTTCTTTCCCCGTTGACAGCAGCCTTTTAATGGGTGACCCCAGATGCACAGTTGGCAACGGTATTCCTCACGCGAGCCGGGGAATAATGATGTCTATTGTCAAGACCGTTTCCAAGAGAAAAATACATTAAAGCGCCTGTGGATAGTACCCTTCCGGCAGCTCCACCACTTTCTTGATATCCAGCTGGGCTGTGCCGGCCACGGTTACCGTTCTGTGGGCAATGGCATAAATATCTGTGCCGATTATTACGGAGCGATCCACTGTATCCTGATATGAACCGTAGCCACTGCTGAGCGTTTTGGCAGGGATTTCGCCCCGCAATGAAATGCTGCTTTCGTTGATGTTAAAAACCTTGAGCCCGGAATTGTAACTCCCGGTGCTGGTAACGTAACTGTAGTAGGGAATGGCAAGGATTCCAAGCGCGTCATAGAAGAGAAACGCATGGTGGTCGTAAAGAGCTGCAGACCAACCGTCACCAAGCTCATAGTCGCCAAGGAGAGCAGGTGCAGCCATGTTCGTCACATCGAACAACTGAAGTTTGTTACCGGTCACGCGACCATTTGTATCAGCCGAACGCCCTACAGTGAGCAGACGGTTGTTGTTCTGCCCCACGAGATGGATATAGGTGGCAAACCCATCCACCTTGAGCTCGCCCAATTTCCTGGGATTCAGGGGGTCACTCAGATCAAAGGTAAACAGGGGATCGGTCTGGCGGAACGTTACCATGTAGGCACGATCCCTGTCGAAACGCATTGAGTAGATTTTTTCGCCCTGAGCCAACCCCTCGATCCGCCCCTTTTCAACAAGAGCCCCCTCCTGTTCAGTCAGAATAGCGAGGCGGTTGCTGATCCCTTCACCCCACCACCCCCCGCGTGTAGTACCGATCCGGAGATACCCGCTATATTCTCCCATGCTGAACTGGTTGTTGACCCAGCCGGTCACCATGCCGCTCCCCTTGTAGAGCGGTTTACCAGCTCCGGTGGCAAGAGCGAATTTGTGAAGAGCTGTCCATGGTTCAGGATTGTTGACAGGCAGTAGTGCTATCCCCTGAACCGGCTCAACCCACGCCCAACTGTTGCTGGAGGCAAGATAGAGATTTTCCGGCGACATGTAAATCTGACTCCCGGAACTTATCACCCCGCTGCTTGCCACAACAGGGGTGGCTGTTGAGCTGTCCAGGCTGATTACGAGGGATATATCGGTCCCGTTTCCGGACTCAGGAATATACATATCGCCACCTGCCACCACAGGAGAGACAATGGGTGCTCCCGCAACTCCGCCGGTATAGGTGATCCGGCTGTATGACGGAATCATCTCTGCAAGAGTCATCGCGTTAATGAGCTTCAAGTTCTCTGTTAAAGCCCTGGTGCCGGCCTGAAGGTAGGCTTCCGTACTGTAGTTTCCAGTCGGGAGATAGTTCCATGCCGAAACCGGGGATTTGATATCTATGTGATAGTTGGTAATCAGATAAATGGTATTGTTGATTCTCCTGCTCCCCTGAAGGGAACCGGGAAAATCGAACCGCGACGAGAGTACCGGAGCAGCCGGGGTGGAAATGTCATAACTGTACACCCTGGTTGTGGCAACCCCGGGCATTATAGCAACCCCGGTCATGACAGTGACATTGTAAGGTGTGGTAATGATTGTTACCCTGCTGCCGGCCCCGGCCAGGTGCAGCTCGCTGATAGTCTCATTAAGGTCAATGCTACTGACAACCGCCGCCTGATCCGGCGGCTGTGCTTTTATAACAAGAAAGCGGTTCCCCCGGGCAAGATAGATATATTTTCCGTCGGTCTTCACCAGATCACCTTCATCCACACCCTTTTCCTGGACATTGGTACTGGAATAGGATTCCGCCGCGCTACTTGCAGAGACCTGCGCAGATACACCCGGTATTGCGGATACATCCGCGGTTGGTACTGTGCCGCCTCTGGTCCCGTAATTATAACGGACGTCTCTGACCTGGTAGTTTTTTACCAGTTCGGCCTTCAACCAGCGCTCAAGTTCGTCGTTATTGGCAGGTATGACCAGCTTGGCAGACACCGTCGCCGGCTGCTTTATGGAAGGTGGGGAGTTCCCGCTACTGTTGCTGCATGCGGAAATAAGAGGGAGCAGAAATAGAAGGCAGAGTGTCGATACATACTGTCTACTAGTGGGCCAGAACATAAAACACCTCCAAAACTTCCTGATTTTAGATGAAGTGATATGGTGCCGTAGCAGGTAATCGCTTTGACTACCCGCCGAGATAGGCATGCAGAACGCGCTCATCTGACAGGAGTTCCTGCGACAGACCGGTAAAAGTAATCTGCCCGGCATCAAGAACATAGGTGCGGTGGGAATGCTGCATCGCGAGTTTGGCGTTCTGTTCAACCAGCAGAATAGTTGTTCCTTCAGCATTCAGGTTGCGGATTATAGCAAATATCTCCCGTATGATCAACGGGGCGAGGCCAAGGCTCGGTTCATCAAGCATCAGCAGTTTCGGGCGGCTCATCATGGCCCGGGCAATGGCAAGCATCTGTTGCTCGCCGCCTGAAAGAGTGCCGGCCGATTGCTGTTTGCGTTCTTCAAGACGCGGAAAAAGCTGAAACATCCGGGAAATATCGGCCTTAATGCCGGCGCGGTCTTTTCTGACAAAGGCTCCCAGTTCAAGGTTGTCAAGAACACTCTGCCTGGCCAGCACCTGCCTCCCTTCGGGACTCTGGGCAATTCCCATACGCACCACCGAGTCAGGCGCCTGACCGGTAATTTCACGGCCATCAAAATGAATACTTCCCTCACGTACCTTCAGAAGGCGGGAAATTGCCCGTAACGTCGTTGATTTACCCGCTCCGTTTGCGCCGATGAGCGTCACCACTTCACCGCTCTGTACTACCAGATCAAGGCCCCGTACCGCTTGAATGGCCCCATAGTTGACACTGAGGTTTTTCAATTCCAGTAATGCCATCTACCCGGCCCCCAGATATGCTTCAATCACAGCCGGGTTGCTCTGCACCTCAGCCGGTTCACCGACAGTAATCAACTCACCAAAGTTAAGTACGGCAATCCGGTCACAGAGGTTCATTACGAGAGGGACATGATGTTCTATGAGCAGTACCGTAAGCTTGAACTGATCACGAATGGAGCGGATAAACTCTGTGAGTCCCTGCTTTTCTGAAGAATTCATACCGGCCGCGGGCTCGTCCAGCAATACTGTTTTTGGCTCAAGTGCGAGAGCCCGGGCGATTTCAAGCCGGCGCTGATCGCCATATGAAAAGTTTTCCGCCAGTTCCGCTGCCCTGCCGGATAACCCTACCAGCGTCAGGAGCTCCCACGCTTTTTCCTCAACCTTTTTTTCCTCCGCCCTGCTCGACGGGGTGCCGAAGAAGCCGCTCAAGAGCCCCGATCTGGTGGTAACATGCTGCGCAACCTTGATGTTTTCCAGGGCACTCAACCCCTTGAAGAGGCGGATGTTCTGAAAGGTGCGGCCGATGCCCTGTGCGGCAATTCGATGCGGCGGCAGACCGGTCAGAACGGTGCCCCGGTAACGGAGAATGCCGCTACTGACCGGGGTAAGACCGGTCATCAGATTAAACAGGGTTGTCTTGCCGGCACCATTCGGGCCGATCAGCCCGAAGATTTCCCCTTCCGCCACCTGGAAAGAGACTTCGTTGACAGCCTTCAGCCCGCCAAAGTTCCGGCTGAGCCGCTCTGCTTCGAGCAGTACCGTCATGTTTCGCTCCGGCCAATGCCGAGTGTACGGGTGGTAAAATTTCTCAGATTCCCGACCACACCGGCGATCCCCTTCGGCATATAAATGCTGGCAAACACGAGGACAAAGCCATTGATGATCAGGCGGGAGTCTTTGAGTGGTCTGAGTACTTCAGGAAGCGCCGACAGCATCATTCCCCCCAGCAGCGGCCCCCACATGGAGCGGCTGCCACCGATCAGGACATACGCCAGATACGCAATCGAGGCATCAAAGGTTCCCTGGCGGGCGTTCCAGGTATTGAGGAACGGCGCACTCATCGCCCCGACAACACCGGCAAGTACAGCGCCGATGACAAATGCGAGCACCTTGTAGCGGGTCGGGTTGATCCCCATGGCATCGGCCGCCAGTTCATCCTCACGAATCGCCTTGAAAGCCCTTCCCACCCGTGAGCGATCCAGTCGATAACTGAAAAAGAGCATTATGATCAACAGTGGTCCGAAGGTTAAAATATAGCTCCAGCGATTCTCAAAGAGCTGGGGTACCCCAAAAATCCCGATAGCTCCGCCGGTTATTTCAAGATTCAGGCTGACAACACGGAAAATCTCAACAAAGGCGATGGTGGCCAAAGCCAG
Organism: Desulfuromonadaceae bacterium; assembly: GCA_049318985.1. Taxonomy (GTDB): domain Bacteria; phylum Desulfobacterota; class Desulfuromonadia; order Geobacterales; family Pseudopelobacteraceae; genus JACRCG01. The sequence goes on along the minus strand of JBMOEI010000048.1, from coordinate 27,500 downwards.
ATAAATGCCACGCAGGCGGAGCGCCGGAATACCGACTAACAGCGCCAGAAACCCGCTTAACACCCCGGCAACAAGCCATTCGAGGGGAAAAACAAACCATCCAAGCGAGTCCCGCACGGGGGCAAAAATCTCAATAGTACCGATTATCGCCGCAACATACCCTCCCAAAGCATAGAATCCCGGACTCGCAAGACTCAACTGTCCCGCCATAAGCGGATAATAGAGGCTCATGGCCAGGAGCGCCTGCTGCACCATGGTTACGATGAGGAATCCGTTATTTTGGAGAAATTCATCCATGAGTTACACTTTCTGGATAAGAGTCCGGCCGAGTAACCCCTGCGGACGAACCAGCAGGACAATAAACAGGAACGCAAAGGCAACCGCTTCTTTGTAGGCACTGTAGTCAGGTGGGACAAAAGCCTCGGCCAGACCGATGAGCAGTCCTCCAAGGACGGCTCCGGGAATACTGCCAAGCCCCCCGAGAACAATAACTGCCAACCCTTTTAAGCCGTACGTCACCCCGAAATAGGGGCCGGCTATGCCAAAACTGGTACCAACCAGAGTTCCTGCAAGCCCCCCCAGAAAACCGGACATGAAAAAAGTCGCCAGTATCATCCTGTCAACGCTGATACCGAGGAGGCTTGCAGTTGTCTGATTCTCGGCCACAGCCTGCAGAGCCTTGCCAAGGCGGGTAAAACTGATCAGGTAGCCAAGGATCGTCAGGATCACCATACATACGGCAAAAATTATGATCTGAACGGTTCTGACGACCACTGTTTGGCCAAAAACCTCAAACATCAAAGCCGGCTTGATAGTGCCAAATACTCCGGATGGGAATGTGTAAATTTCCGCCCCTACCAGATACTGAATGGCGTTGACAATAACGAGGGCAACACCAAGACTGCTCACCAATGCCAGCAGCGAGTCGCCTCCTCTGGTCCGGAGCGGTTTGAAGGCAAGACGTTCGAGCAGCACCCCGACCAACCCTGCAGCCAGAGCGCCGATAAAAAGCGCTAACGCAAAGGGGACATTCAGGTTCAGGTTGAGCCCGGACAGCAACCCGTTGATACCGAACTGCCCCACTGCGAGCGTGTAGGTGAAATAGGCTCCCAGGGTAAACACCGCTCCGTGGGCAAAGTTGATTATTCCAAGAATAGAGAATACCAGCGTGTAGCCGAGGGCAAAAATGGCATACACACTGCCGATGCTGATTCCATTGAGGAAATTCTGGATAAATTGAGCTGACGTCATAAGATTTATTTTACAAAAATAAATTTACCGCTCTTGCCGTCTGCTTCCATTTTAATCTTTGCAACGTAAAAATTCTCCTGATGAATTTCCCCTTCCTGGTCAAGGCTGATCTTGCCAAGCGGGGTTATATAGGTACCGACGCGAATCTGCCTGTTCAACTCTTCACGTACCCTGGCCAGATCTAGCTGCGTAATTTTTTTCTTTGTGACCGCCTCCACCTTCCGAAGCGCTTCGACATAGACCTGGACGGCAGTGAAAGCCTGTGCAGTAAACTGTGGCGGTTCTGCTTTATATTTGGCTCGATATTCAGCCGCCATTGCGTCATTAACGGGGTTTTTAGTTGAGGGGCTGTAGGCCTGCGCGATTATGATACCATCACAATACTGACCACATACCGGGAAAACTTTGGCAGTGTTAAGTCCGTTGCCACCGATAATCGGCCCTTTATACCCCAACTGCCGTAACTGCTTGACAAGATTGCCGCCGTCAGCAGCAAGTCCGGAAACGATCGTGAGATCAACGTTGGCTCCGAGTACGGCTGTCACCTGGGATGTGAAATCTGAGTCGGTTGTCTGGAATTTCTGAACTGTTGCTATCTGCAGCCCCATTTTCTTGACGGTTTCCTGGAAAGTGCCCGATTCAGACGTATTGAATGCGTCATTCTGGGCATACAGAACGGCCACCTTTTTAATACCGGGATGCTCCTTCATAGCCTGTTTGAGGGCATTGGGGGCAACGATGGCGACCGGAGCGGAAACCCTGCCGACGTATTCCCCGATCTGGGGAATACCTTTGGCGGTATTGGATGGTCCAATTACCGGAACTTTGGCCCGATTGGCGATGGGATCGGCACTGAAGGCCTGCTGTGACAGAGTCGGGCCGACAATGCCGACCACTTTGTCGCGGTTGATCAGATTTTGAAATGAGTTGATTGCACCTGCTTCGTCACCGCCGGTATCCTGAAAAATCAGCTTGAAGGGGGTACCGTTAATGCCGCCATTGGCATTAAAATACTTTTCGGCCAGTTTTGCACCATCGACCTCTTCCTGGCCCAGCAACGCCACATTACCGGTTTGAGCCACGCCGATACCGATCGGGATCGGGTTTCCGGTGAGTTCCGCCTGTGCAACAGCTACACACATGACCATGGGCAGGACTGCAAGTAATACACGCTTCATGAGATACCTCCTTGGTTGGGTTTGGATCATCTGACACAGACTGACCAAAGATCCGGTGTTGCAAAAAGTATAACAAAATTCTACTAATGGCAAGCGCTACGGAAAGAGCTATCCGGCAGATGTTGTCGTGGTAAGCCAGATCCCGGAAAAAATCAGCCCGATTCCGGCAAACTGGAACAGGTGGAACGTTTCGCCAAGGAAAATAATAGATAAAATGGTACCGAATACCGGCATCAGGTACAGGAACAGGCCGGCTTTATTTGGCCCGACAATGCGCACCGACTGATTCCAGAAGATAAATGCCAGCACCGAAGGAAAGAGACCCACATACAGAAGACAGGTAAAGTTCGCAGGATTCAGCACAAAAAACTCCCCCTGACTGAGTTTCCAGGCGTACAGCAGCGAGAGAGGCAACAACCCGATCGCGACAATCGAGGTGAGAAAGCTCAGGGGATGAAGCTCTGCAGGGCGGTGCCGCAGTAAAAAAGTGTAGAAAGCCCAGCAGAAAACGGCCAGAAGAATCCAGGCATCTCCGCTGTTGATCTTGAGGGTCAGGATAACATCAAGGTTGGCGCGACAGATGATCGTCAATACCCCGCTCAGGGAGAGCGCAATACCAATCGCCTGTCTTCCGGAAACCGGTGTGGACGCCAGCAACCGGGACAGCAGAACTATAAGTACCGGAATAGCAGAATTTATGATGAGGGCGTTGGTTGCGGTGGTGGTGTGGAGGCCAATATACACGAACGTGTTGAAACACGCAACGCCGAGTACACCGAAGAGCGTCAGCCACCGCCAGTTTTGCCTGAGTACGGGCCACTCGGCTCGCAGATGGGAAATGGAGAACGGCAGGAGGATTATAAGGGCGAGCGTCCAGCGCCAGAAAGCGAGGCTGATGGGCGGGATGCTGTTCTTCATCGCCCGTCCGATGACAAAATTTCCGGCCCAGAACAGAGCAGTCAGAGTCAGAAGCAGATAGGGATGGGCTTTAATGCGCATGTTGTCTACTCATGAGAGAGGCACCTCTGAAACAGGCGGTACTGCTGCCCGCCGCCTCCGACGATCTTTCTGCCTGCGCACCTTTTCGATCCGTTTCATCCCGGGGGTGCTGGCACCGGAGGCGGCCTCAATTCGCTCCAGCAGCTCACGGCGTGCCAGAAAACGGTTCACTGACTGGCTCCGCTCCCGCATGCAGGTCACCTGAATTCCGCTTGGTTTATGTTTCAGCTGAACACAGCTTGAGGTCTTGTTAACATGCTGGCCACCGTTGCCGGATGAACGGACAAAGGTCTCGGCAAGATCTTCTTCGCGGACTCCCAGCTCGGCCATTTTAAACTGCAGCCAACGATTTTTCTCTTCACTTACTGCAAATGCAGGCATTGCGAATCAACCATATTTCCCATTTTCTATACTCAGGTGTGTGTCTGCCAGTCGCAATCCGATACGTACTGTGTTTCCTATACTACATCATATTTGAATTCAAGGGATTTATATACTCCTGGCACATATTGCCTGAAACGATTCGCTATGCTATAAGCGTTCATCAATTTCAAATCCGCACCGTTTTAAGGGAACATAGTGAAGGCACCTCTGCTACAACGTTGCTGGGTTACATTATCCGTGTATCTTATAGGATTCTACGCCTCCTTTTTGAACAGATTCGTTATCAAGGGGAGCAATAACATTCCGCACAGCGGTTCTGTCCTGATTGCATCGAATCATATATCCGCTTATGACACTATCTTTCTCCCCTGGGCCGTTATAAGACACAATCGCCTCCAGATGCTCTGGGCTCCAGCCAAGGAAGAATTATTTGAACAGCCGCTCTTCCGCCTGCTCTACTCGTCCTGGGGGGCATTTCCGGTCAGACGCAAGCGTGACGTACGTGCCGGTCGTAAATTGAATGATCTGCTGCTCGACCAGAAAGTCATGCTCTTCCCGGAAGGCACCCGCCATAAAGACGGGAAACTGGGGCCAGGCAACCGTGGCGTTGGAAAAATTATCTACGATACCCGTCCGACAGTTATTCCGACCGCCTTGATTGGGCTGAACAACTGGACGTTTCCCCGGTTTCGGCAAAAAGGGAGCGTTGTTTTCGGTACGGCACTCGATTTTAGCGACCTGTTTCAGCGGGATGATTGCAAAGAGACGCACCTGCTGATAGTGGAGCGGGTTATGGAAGCAATTGCTGTCCTGCTATCCGAAGAAGGAGTTGATTGTGGCAGAGTCTGAAGCACCAACGGTAGAAATTTTCTGTGACGGCGCCTGTAGTGGCAACCCGGGACCGGGGGGGTATGGTGCACTGCTGCGCTGTTCCGGGCGTGTGAAAGAGATCAGCGGCGGCGCCAGAGACACCACCAATAACCGGATGGAGATGACAGCGGCCATAGAAGCGCTTCGTCAACTGACCCGCCCCTGCCGGGTTATCATTACAACAGACTCCCAGTATCTCGTTAAGGGGATGACGGAATGGATAACCGGCTGGCAAAAAAAAGGGTGGCTCAACAGTAAGAAGGAACCGGTGCTGAATAAAGATCTGTGGGAACTGTTGCTCACGCTGTCAAAGAGTCATTCAGTCAAATGGCATTGGGTAAAAGGACACGCCGGGCACCCTGAGAACGAAAGATGTGACCAGCTCGCACGCGAAGGAATCCCTGCGTAACATGCCGTTGGAACTCAGGTTTTATCGAGGCACAGCGCCAATCAGGCTGAATCCGAATCGGGGGTGTGTAACAGCGTGTGTGTTGGGAAATTTGGTGAAGATCCACCCTTGAAAGATTAATATACCATTTTCGGAAATAGTTACCTTTGCCGCAGGGTTCCAGAGTTCATTTGAAGACGATGTGATAGTCGTACCTTCCATGATAAAGGCGGGGAGAAATGACTCAACGGTTATGGTTAGTTTTGAAGGAGTGACTACATATGGAGATCCGACGGGAACGACATAAATGTTCTCCGTTCCACGTGTTTTATCAATAACAGCGAGCTTGACAGCCTTCCATCGGAGCAGGACTTCATTCGGAACAACGATTTTCTTTTCGCGGACTATCTGGTGAGAGGGTCTTGGCTGGAGGACATCGGGTGGTATTTCGGCTCGTACCTGACCACTATTCAGGACCGAGGTAATAAAAATAATTACGGGAAAAAAATGTATACTCCGGATATAAATCACAGCCTCACCATAGAACCGATACAGACCTGTGTGTCAATTTGTATGCTACGTAACAGGGGTATCATGGAACTGCATTTTAGTCAAAAACTATTGGAGCGCCTGTAGTTCTCTTTTTAAACTGCATACGGGACAACCTGATAAAAATATACCCTCCCTCAACCGGACCATCCACAGGCGCAAGCAATGAAATAGTTTATTTATTTTACCGGTTCAGTACGTCTATTCCTTGTAAGATTCGGCAGTTTAATATATTTATGAGAGCCATGCTGTTTTGCAGATAGAATTTGCGATCGCATCATAATTGACCCCGGAGAAAAGAGTAAACTCAATTGATCTCTACTGATACAACCCACAACATTACTGAAGCTCTTCGCAGGCTGTCTCAACCTGTCCGTATTACTCCCGTGGGGCCGGACAATACTCCTCTTGCTATATATGTTGCGCCGCTGCTGCCGGAACAACTGGGCGATCAAAAGTTCTGTCGTGAGATCGGGATCCGTTATCCCTATCTGGGCGGCTCCATGGCCAAGGGCATCAGCTCTGTTGCGATGGCTGAAGAGTTGGGGCGTGCCGGTATGCTCGGTTTTTTCGGAGCGGCAGGTCTGCCGTTTGCTGCGGTCGAAGCTGCGGTGGACACGTTGGCTGGTGCCGGTTTTCCTTACGGTTTCAACCTGATACACTCACCCCACGAACCGGATCTGGAGGCTGCTCTTGCTGAGCTGTACATACGCAAGAATGTTCGCCTGGTGGAGGCCTCCGCGTTTCTGGCCCTGACGCTGCCGCTGGTTCGCTACCGTACCGCCGGAATCCATCGAGCTGTCGACGGGACGATCATTGTGCCTAACCGGATTATTGCCAAGGTGTCCCGGGAGGAGCTGGCCGAAAAATTTTTCTCCCCGCCGCCGGAAAAACTCCTGCGCCAGCTTCTTGATGAAGGCGCCATCACTGCCGGGCAGGCCGAGTTGGCCGCACAGATTCCGATGGCACAGGACGTTACCGCAGAAGCAGATTCAGGCGGCCACACCGACAACCGCCCGGCCATCGCCCTGTTTCCGACAATAGCCTCCCTGGCTTCCCGGATGGAACAAAAGTTCGGCTATGGCGTCAAGCTGCGGGTCGGGCTGGCAGGAGGCATCGCCACACCGACCGCCGCAGTCGCCGCTTTTGCCATGGGGGCCGCCTACATCATGACCGGCTCCGTCAATCAGGCCTGCGTCGAATCCGGAACATCGGATGCGGTGCGCCGGATGCTGGCTGATACCCGTCAGGCAGATGTAACCATGGCACCTGCTGCGGATATGTTCGAAATGGGCGTTACGGTGCAGGTATTAAAACGCGGCACCATGTTTCCGATGCGGGCGGCAAAGCTATATGATCTCTATCGCAGTCATGACGGGCTTGATGGCATCCCCGGCCCGGAACGGGACAAACTTGAAAAAACATTGTTCCAGGCGCCGCTTGCCGATATCTGGCGTGATACCCGGGCCTTTTTCCTGCAGCGGGATCCACGCCAGGTGGAACGTGCCGAGCGGGATCCGAAGCACCGTATGGCGCTCGTATTTCGCTGGTATCTGGGACAGGCCGCCCACTGGGCCAAGGATGGCACTTCGACCCGCACAATGGACTATCAGGTCTGGTGCGGACCGGCCATGGGTGCATTCAATGAATGGGTCGCCGGCAGCTTTCTGGCAGCGCCGGAGCAGCGCCGGGTGGCGACAGTTGCCCGCAATCTCCTCTATGGTGCGGCTCTGCTGACTCGCGCCAACATCCTCCGTTACCAGAACATAGAACTTCCGGCCGATTTCCGTATCGGGCCGTGTGAAGACATACATTTCAAGGAGTACCTCGCGTGACACAGGACAATGCCAACCAGGCCACCACAGCCGGCGCCGCGCCGCTGGCCATCATAGGAATCGGTTGCCTCTTCCCCCGGGCCGAAGACAGCAACACATACTGGGCCACTATTCGCGAAGGGGTTGACGCCATCAGCGACATCCCGGCGACTCACTGGCGCGTGGCGGATTACCATAATCAGGATCCGAAAGCACCGGATATGACCTACGGCCGCCGGGGCGGATTTCTCTCCGAAGTCCCGTTCAATCCGATGGAATACAACATCCCCCCCGCCACGTTGGAAGCGATAGACAGTTCGCAGCTGCTGGGACTGGTGGCCACCGGACAGGCGCTGAAAGATGCCGGCTATGGCGCCGACCGGAGCTACGATCGCGATCGGGTCAGCGTCATTCTTGGTGTTACCGGCACGCTTGAGCTGGTTATACCTCTCGCCGCACGTCTCGGGCATCCGCATTGGCGCTCGGCTCTCAAAGACGCCGGTGTGGATGACACCACCGCCGAAGACGTTGTCCAGCGCATTTCTGATTCCTATGTTTCATGGCAGGAAAACTCCTTTCCCGGCCTGCTCGGCAACGTGGTTGCCGGCAGAATCAGCAAGCAGTTCGACCTGGGGGGCACCAACTGCGTGGTGGATGCGGCCTGCGCCAGTTCCCTCAGCGCTCTGCATCTGGCCTCAATGGAGCTGGCAACCGGCAAGGCCGATATGGTTGTCACCGGCGGCATCGACACCTTCAACGATATCTTCATGTATATGTGCTTCAGTAAAACCCCGGCGCTGTCGCCAAGCGGCGATATCAAGCCGTTTGACGCCTCCGGTGACGGCACCATCCTGGGGGAAGGGCTCGGCATCATGGTAATCAGGCGCCTTGCCGATGCGGAACGCGATGGTGACCGGATCTATGCGGTAATTCGCGGCGTCGGCTCCTCCAGCGACGGCAAGGGCGAAGCAATCTACACCCCCAGCGCGTCCGGCCAGAAAAAGGCCATCATGGACGCCTACCGGCGGGCGGGTGTTTCTCCCGACAGTATCGGCCTGGTGGAGGCACACGGCACCGGCACCAAGGTCGGCGACGCGGTGGAGGTCTCGGCACTGCGCGACATCTACGGTACGGCAGACAAACCGTGGTGCGCTCTCGGTTCAGTCAAGTCGCAGATCGGCCACACCAAGGCGGCCGCCGGCGCCGCCGGGATGATCAAGGCGGTCCTGGCGCTTCATCACAAGGTTATTCCGCCCACCATTAAGGTGCAACAGCCACTGCGCGAGGTTACTGCCGAACAGTCACCGTTCTACCTCACCGGTCACAAACGCCCCTGGCTTTCCCGCAACGGTCAGCCGCGCCGGGCGGCGGTCAGTGCCCTCGGCTTTGGCGGTTCAAACTTTCATGTGGTGCTTGAAGAGTATACCCCGACTGCCGTCATGGCGGACTGGGACGGCACTGTTCAGATACTCCCCTTCTCCGCCGGCGATACGGCCGCACTGGAGCAGCTGATTTCCGGATGTGCCGAAAATCAGACCTGGAAAGAAATCCGTGCCATGGGCGCAGAGCTCCGCTCCTCCTTCGATGCGAAGGCTCCGTGCCGACTGGCGCTGGTCGTGGAGCAGAAAACCGTACTGGCAACGCTCTGCAGCAACGCGCTGACCATGCTCCGCAAACAGCCGGACGCCTCCTGGAGCACACCTGATGGCACCTGGTATGCAACCGGTGCCTCACCGGGCAGGCTCGGCATACTGTTCCCCGGACAGGGTGCCCAATACACCGGGATGCTGCGTGATCTCGCCTGTAGTTTTCCTGCCATGCTGGCAGCTCTTGACGCTGCGGACCGGACGTTCGGCACGGACACCGGCAGCAGGTTGTCCGATCTGATTTACCCCCCGACCGCATTCAGTGACGCTGGCCGTGAAGCAGCTGAAGCAGCCTTGCGCGCCACTGACGCTGCCCAGCCCGCCATCGGTGCGGTCAGCCTCGGCGCTCTGCGGGTTCTGGAATCGTTCGGTCTTGTGCCGGATGCCGCTGCCGGTCACAGCTACGGCGAACTTACCGCCCTCTGTGCCGCCGGGCGGCTCGACGAAGCCTCGTTCCATGCCCTGTCCTGCCTGCGCGGAAAGTTGATGGCCGCCGGAGACGGCGACCGGGGCAGCATGCTGGCCGTATCCGCTCCTCTGGCCGATGTGCAGCAGCTGATCAGCGATGAAGCACTCGATCTGGTTATTGCCAACCGTAATGCGCCGAACCAGGCCGTTCTTTCCGGAAGCAGCGCCGAAATTGCCCGCGCCGCAGGCGCCTGTGCCACTCGTAACCTTTCCTGCAAACAGCTGACCGTTGCAGCGGCGTTCCACAGTCCGCTGGTTGCCGATGCCGCTGTCCCGCTGCTGGCGGCCCTGTCGGACATCGCCATTGCAAACGGGTCATTGCCGGTCTATGCCAACAGCAGTGCGGCAGAGTACCCGGCCGATGCCGGCGAAGCAGCAAAAATCCTGGCCGGGCAACTGGCCCGACCGGTTGAGTTTGTTGCCGAAATTGAAGCCATGTATGCCGCCGGAGTTCGTACCTTTGTCGAGATTGGCCCGGGATCCCGTCTCAGCGGTCTTGTCTCCGCCATACTCTCCGGCCGCCCCTATTCCGCAGTCGCACTTGATGCGGCAGGCGGCAGGCGCTCCGGAATTGCCGATCTGGCCCGCTGCCTGGCGCAGCTGGCTGTGCTCGGCCACGGCATTTCCCTGACCGGGTGGGACGAGGGATACTGTCCCGCTCCGCAAAGCGCGGGTAAAAAACCGGTACTCACCATAAACCTGAGCGGTGCCAATTATGTCAAGCCGAAGGCAAGACGCCCGGCAGCACCTCCCCGACCGGCCATAGCAGCGACCATTGCGGTGCAGACGTCCGCAGCAGCATCAGCTACATCGACCGCTCCGCAGACAGCTGCTTCGAGCGTTTCGCGCGATGTTCTGGCCGAGTCGCTGAAGGTCACCCGTGAAGGGATGTCGGCACTCACGCGGATTCAGGATGAGACCGCCCGGCTTCACCGCCGCTTCCTTGAAGGTCAGGATACCGCCGCAAAGACCATCCAGATGCTGCTCGCCCAACAGCAAACGATACTTCAGGGGGGTGGTACGACTATCCCCGCACCGGTTTCGTTTGTCGCACCTGCTGCAGTCCCGGTTTTTACACAGCCAGCATCAGCCCAATCAGCCCAATCAGCCCGACCAGTCATACCTGTCCAACCAGACCAATCAGACAGAATTGCCGAGATCCTGCTGGCAGTCGTCAGCGAGAAGACCGGCTACCCGGTAGAAATGCTGGAGATGGAAATGGGGCTCGACTCAGACCTCGGCATCGACTCAATCAAGCGGGTAGAAATCCTGTCGGCGCTTCAGGAAAGACTGCCCGGCTCGCCGGTCATCGGTCCCGAGCATCTGGGGACCCTGCATACACTTGGTGAAATTGCCGCTCATCTCGGGGCCGGTACCGCGACGACAGGCATCAAATCAGACTTGCCAGACCAGTCTGACCGGTCGGACAAAATCGCTGAGACTCTCCTGGCGGTGGTCAGCGAGAAAACCGGCTATCCGGTGGAGATGCTGGAGATGGAGATGGGGCTCGACTCAGACCTCGGTATCGATTCCATCAAGCGGGTAGAAATCCTGTCGGCACTTCAGGAAAGGCTGCCCGGCTCGCCGGTCATCGGCCCCGAACATCTGGGCACCCTGCACACGCTTGGTGAGATCGCGAGACATCTGGGTGCCGGTGCCACCACTTCAGCATCAACCGGTGCTCCCGTTGTGGGTGGTGCAGTCCCCGCACAGCCCACTATTGCCGATATTCTTCTGGCGGTAGTGAGCGAGAAAACCGGCTATCCGGTAGAGATGCTGGAGATGGAGATGGGGCTCGACTCAGACCTTGGCATTGACTCCATCAAACGGGTTGAGATCATGTCGGCACTTCAGGAAAGGCTGCCCGGCTCGCCTGTCATCGGTCCAGAACATCTGGGTACTTTGCACACGCTTGGTGAGATCGCGAGACATCTGGGTGGTGGAACGTCTGCACCGGTGGCCGATAATGTACCGGTGGTTTCCGGTGTCCCGAAGGCTGCTGACGATTTCCGCGACAGCAGCAACACCACGCAAACGGTCAATCGCAGCACTATTGTGCCGGTACTGCTCACCGGACCAGCGAAAAAACTGCAAATCTCTGACACCGGCGAAATCTGGATTACAGACGATGGTTCGGATTTTTCCGCCAAACTGTCTGCTCAGCTACGTGCAACGGGCCGAACCATTGAACTGGTTCAAATCGAAGATGCGTTTATGAATGCCTCCCGGGCTGATCTTGCCGGTCTTGTTATCTGCGCCCCCTCGGGCGGCGCCAATGACAATTTTTATGAAAACGCATTTCTGCTCATGAAGAGTTCAGCAGCGGCCCTGCGCAGGTCCGGAGAAAATGGCGGTGCCCTGTTTGCCACTATTTCCCGTCTGGACGGTTCATTCGGCATAGGAACTAATACCGCCTTGCACGACCCGCTCTCCGGCGGTCTGGCCGGTATGGCAAAGACAGCGGCCCACGAATGGAGCGAAGTATCGTGCAAAGCGATTGATGTCGGGGCTTTTACCGATCATGGGGCAGAAGCCGAAGCGGTTGCAAAGGAGTTGCTGTGTGCCGGTCCGCTGGAAGTCGGTCTGACGTCTGCGGGGAGAACCGCCCTGGACACGATTGATCTTGCTGAACCGCCACAAACGGGCGAAGCACCGTTACAGGCCGGGGATGTTGTCGTGATCACCGGAGGTGGACGCGGAGTGACTGCGGCAGCAGCTGTTGCGCTTGCGGCTGCCTACAAGCCTCTGCTGGTTCTGCTGGGACGCAGCCAGGAATTTCAGTCGGAACCGGCGTGGCTGGTGGCGTTGGAGAGTGAAAGCCAGATAAAACGGGCTATTCTTGAACATACAGCGGACAAACTCCACCCCAGAGAGATTGAGGAGCGCTACCGGTCCATCACAGCCGGACGGGAACTCAAGGAAACTCTGGCTAAAGTCGCAGAGACAGGGGGCCGGGCAATCTACCGCTCAGTGGACATTCGTGATGCTGGTGCCGTAGCCGCTCTGCTCGATGAAATCCGCCGGGAGTACGGTCCGATCCGGGGCATCGTGCATGGCGCCGGAGTATTGGCTGACCGGCTCATCAGCGATAAAACCCTGGAACAGTTCACTCTGGTGTACAGCACCAAGGTGAATGGCTTACAGGCATTACTTGACGCAACAGCACAGGATGACCTGCGCTGTATTGCCCTGTTTTCTTCCTCGACGGGACGTTTTGGCCGGAGCGGCCAGGTTGATTACGCCGTTGCTAACGAAGTGCTCAACAAGCTGGCCCAGGCCGAGTCACGCCGCCGCTCCGCTTGCCGGACCGTCAGCATTAACTGGGGACCATGGGATGGCGGTATGGTTACCCCGTCGCTGAAAAAGGTTTTTGCCGGCGAGGGAATCGGCCTCATCGGACTGAAGGAGGGCGCAGAACTGCTTGTCCGTGAGATTGCTGCCGTCGGTGAGCCGGTCGAAATCGTTGCCCTGGCAGGAGTTTCAGCGGGGTCTCTGGCAATCACACCAACGCAACCGGAGATACCGCTTGCCGAAGCATTCCGCCTGAACCTGACTGTTGAGGATTTTCCTTTTATCCGCTCCCACGTGATTGACGGCAAGGCCGTTCTTCCCATGGCCATGGCGGTGGAGTGGCTCGCTCACGGCGCTCTGCACGGCAATCCCGGCTTCCGTTTTCATGGATTCAATAACCTGCGCATCTGCAAAGGGGTCATCTTCGATCAGGGGAGTATGTGCAGCCTCAGAGTAATGGCAGGGCGCGCCGAAAAACATGACTCTCTCTTCGTTGTTCCGGTTGAACTGACCGGCAGCAGCGCTGGCGGGCAGAGCGTCCTGCATGTTCGCGCTGAAATAGTGCTTGCGTCAAAACTGCCGAAAGGGATCCGCTCTATTGTCGATCTCCCTGCCGCACCATACGCCGGCAACAGAGCCATCTACGATCAGGAACGCCTCTTCCACGGATCGGACCTGCGCGGAATCGAACAGGTCGGAGGCTGTTCTCCGCTCGGCATTACCGCGCTGGCCAAGGCGGCACCGAAACCGGAGGTATGGATCAAACAGCCGTTGCGCAATATCTGGCTGACCGATCCGCTGGTGGTCGATTGCGCCTTTCAGCTGATGATACTCTGGAGTTTCGAGCGTTCCGGTTGCGGTTCACTCCCCTCCTTTGCCGGACGGTACCGTCAGTTCCAGGAGAACTTTCCCGCTGAAGGTGCCCAGATAGTGATCAGAGTTACTGCGGAACGGAACCATGGTGCCTCCGCCGATATTGAATTTCTTGACCGGACCAGCGGCAAGCTGATTGCCAGGCTGGAAAATTATGAGTGCATTATCGACTCTTCACTGCAGAAGGCTTTCCAGCGCAATCAACCGGCACAACCGGGGTGTGTAGAGCTGGAAGTAGCCTGATGACCGATTACCGTTCTACCGTAGCCATCGTCGGGATCGGCGGCATCTTTCCCGATGCGCCCGACCTGGCGGCTTTCTGGGACAATATCAGGAGTTGCCGCAGCGCCTTTCGCGAGGTTCCTGACGGGCGCTGGATGGTTCCGGCCGACTCCGTGTTTAATCCGGAGCCGGGAAAAGCAGATTGCGTCTATTCCCGCCACGGCTGTTTCATCGACCGGCTCCCTTCGGCGGCAACCCTTCCCGGCCTGGCCATCGATCCGGCGCTGCTCGACGGACTCGACCCGCTCTTTCATCTGCTGATCCATGCCGGAAAACGGGCCTTTGATGATGGCGTCACTGCGCCGCTCGACCGTTCCCGCGTTGGCATCATCATCGGTAATCTGGCCCTGCCGGGCGAGACCTCCGCACTCCTGACCAGTAACTGGCTCGGGCGCACCTTCGAGGAGCAGCTGCTCAGATCTGCCCCGACTCCCACTCCCACCTCGCCGCTCAATCGTTTTCCCGCCGGTCTCCCCGCCGGGATTCTGGCCCGCGCTCTCGGTCTCGGCGGCGGTGCCTGTACGCTTGATGCCGCCTGTGCCTCATCGCTGTATGCCCTGAAACTGGCAATGGATGAACTGCTGTCCGGCAGGGTTGATGCCATGCTCTCCGGAGGCGTTTCCCGCCCCGATCCGCTCTTTACCCAGATGGGATTTTCACAGCTGCGCGCCCTGTCCAGGCGTGGCGTCTGTTCACCGTTTGATGCGGCAGGCGACGGGCTCGTGGTCGGCGAAGGGGCGGGGCTGTTCCTGCTCAAGCGCACCGGAGATGCCGTGGCTCATGGCGACCGGATCTATGGCGTCATCAGGGCTGTCGGCCTGGCCAACGATGTGGGGGGGAGTCTGCTCGCTCCAATGTCGGAAGGTCAGCTGCGCGCCATGCGTACCGCCTACCATCAGGCCGGCTGGCAGCCGGATGATGTCGATCTTATCGAATGCCACGCGACCGGCACTCCGGTCGGTGATGCAGTCGAAGTTGCCAGCCTCACACAGCTCTGGACGGGCGGCGGCCGGAAAGATGCCCGCTGCGTCATCGGCTCCGTCAAATCCAATATCGGCCATCTGCTGACCGCCGCAGGCGGCGCAGCTCTTACCAAGGTGCTGCTGGCCCTCCAGAACGAAACACTCCCCCCCACGGCCAACTTCAACACGCCGCAGTCCGGTATGGAGCTGGACGACAGCCCGTTTCGCGTCCTGACGTCACCGGCCCCCTGGCAGCGGCGGGGCGATGGTATTCCCCGGCGTGCTGCCGTCAGTGCTTTCGGTTTTGGCGGCATCAACGCTCATCTGCTGATTGAGGAATGGCTGCCGCACTCCGCCGCGCTCCCCCTCCCCAACCCTCCCCCGCTGGGGGAGGGAGCTTACTCCTCCCCTTTAGGCCCCAGAGGGTCCCAGCGGGGGGAGGTCGGGAGGGGGGAGGCCATCGCCGTAGTCGGCATGGATGCCCGTTTCGGCCCGTGGCAATCGTTGCGGGCCTTTCAGGAACGGGTACTGGGCGGCGATGACACTGCGGTTCCGACTCCTCCGAAGGGGTGGCATGGTGCATCAGAGAGCAGATGGTTCAGTGCGGAGGGGCTTGATGCGACGCCGTTCGCCGGTTTTACCATGGACGAAGTGGCGCTGCCCGCCAACCGTTTCCGCATCCCCCCCCGCGAGATGGAGGAGATGCTGCCGCAACAGCTGCTCATGCTGCAAACGGCGGCAGAGGCGCTGCACAATGCCGGCTGTGACCGGGACAACAACGCCTCTACCGGCGTTTTTATCGGTATCGCCCTTGATCTGAACAGCACCAACTTCAGTCTGCGCTGGGCTTTGGCCGGCCAGGTCTCACGCTGGGAGCAGGAACTGGAGCGGGAGCTGACTCCGGAAGAGCGGATGGAGTGGCTATCCAAGCTCCGGGCTGCATCCGGACCATCCCTGAACGCCAACCGCACCATGGGTGCGCTCGGCAGCGTCGTGGCGAGCAGGATCGCCCGTGAATTCCGTATCGGCGGGCCGAGTTTCACGATCTCCAGTGAGGAGAGTTCCGGTATCAGGGCGCTGGAGGTGGCCGTCCGTCAGCTGCAGAATCGTGAACTTGACCGGGCACTGGTCGGTGCTGTGGATCTGGCCGGCGACCTGCGGGCGGTTCTCGGTCAGCATGCCCTGCATCCCTATTCCCGCTCGGGCAGTTCTGCTCCGTTTGACGTAACAACCGATGGCGCACTTATCGGCGAAGGTGCCTGTGCCGTGGTACTCAAGCGCCTTGAAGATGCCGAACGTGACGGCGACCGGGTGTATGCGGTCATTCGCGGCATCGGCTCCGCAAGCGGTGATCCGGTCACTGACAGGCAGAAGACCTATCACCATGCCCTTGACAAAGCCTACGCTGACGCAGACGTACCCCGGGAATCCATCGGCTTCATTGAGGCGAGTGCCGACGGCACCCCTGAATCTGACTCCGATGAAGCAGCTGCGCTGGCATCCTGGTTTGCGTCCGATGCCGCCACAGCCCGTTCATGCGCCGTCAGCAGCGTCAAGGGGGACATCGGCCAGAGCGGCGCGGCTTCCGGTCTGGCGTCGCTTGTGCGTGGCTGTCTCGCTCTGTACCATGAAATCATTCCCGGCTGCCGGGGCCTGGCATCAGCCGCTCCGGCCCTCCCGGAGCAGTCACCGCTTCATTTCCCCCGCTCCTCCCGCTACTGGTTGCGCAACCGGAGTAACGGGCCGCGCCGTGCCGGAGTCACTGTGCGCAGCGTTGATGGCTCGTGCAGCCATGTGGTCCTCGAGGGGTGCGACACGGCTCCGTCAGGCAGTGAAACGGAACGCTGCACTCCGCTCGGAGCGGACAGTGAAGCACTCTTTGCCATTGCCGGTGACACTACTACTGACCTTCTGGAGCAATTAGACCTGCTTGAAGATGCAATACAGGGATCTTCAGACAGTCTCTACGATCTGGCCTCCGCCTGGTATCCACACTTTACGGCAGCCGCCGGTAAAGCACGTGCCATGGCTCTGGTTGCCCGGGATCGCGCCGAACTGGCTCTGCTGATCGAACTGGGCCGGACCACATTGAAGAATGACGGCACTCCCCCTGCCACTCTGCCGGGCCTGCGTGACCGGCTGTTTTATTCAGCGGAACCGCTTGGGATAACGGGAAAGGTAGCGTTTGTCTTTCCCGGTTCCGGCAATCACTATTCCGGCATGGGGATGGAACTATTCAGCCGCTGGCCGGATATTCTGCGCCGTCAGGATGAAGAGAATCTTTTGCTGCGGGCGCAGTTCCAGCCGGAACTGTTCTGGAACGGTACAGCACCATCCCTGATCAATGACGATCATCGGGCCGTTATTTTCGGCCAGGTAGCGGCCGGTTGCGCCGTCAGTGATCTGGTGCAGCGCTTCGGTGTCCACCCGGCTGCCGTCATCGGCTACAGCCTCGGTGAATCGGCGGGACTCTTTTCCCAACGGGCGTGGCGAGACCGGGACGCTATGTACCGTCGCATGAAGGAATCCACCCTCTTTACCGACGATCTGGCCGGCGAATGCCGTGCAGCCAGACAGGCCTGGGGCCTGAAAGAAGGCGCGACCGTGAACTGGAGCCTCGGAGTGGTTGCCGCCCCGGAGCAGGCTGTACGGGCGGCGCTGCCCGAGTTTCCGCGTACCTATCTCCTGATCGTCAACACTCCCGACGAATGCGTCATCGGTGGCGATGCCGACGAACTGTCCCGACTGGTGGCAGCGCTCGGCAGTCCGTTTTTTCCGCTGCAGGGGGTAACCACCGTGCATTGCGAGGTGGCGCAGCAGGTGGCAACCCCGTACCACGATCTGCATCTCTACCCTACGCAAGCACCGACCGGAGTTGTCTATTACAGCGGTGTCAAGGGTGATTCCTACGAGGTCACCCGCGAAAGCGCCGCTGCGTCGATCCTTGGTCAGGCGCTGCACGGACTCAATTATCCGCAGGTGATTGAATCGGCGTATCGCGACGGTGTCCGGCTGTTTCTGGAAATGGGGCCTGGCGCATCATGCAGCCGCATGATCGGGCGCATCCTCGGCGATCGTCCGCATCTGGCCCGCTCGGCCTGCTTTTCCGGTCAGGATCCGGTATCTGTTGTATTGAAGATGATGGCCAACCTGATCGCCGAACGGCTGCCGGTTGATCTGTCACCGATCTTTGACGTCCCGCGCAGTGCTGATGCCAAGGCAAAAACTGATTCTATGGTGCGGGTTCTGCTTGGTGGTGCGCCGTTCCAGCCTCCGCTGCCACCTGTGGCAGATGTGATGTATGGGACTCATAGGAATCATACGACCTATATGGCCCATCTGTCAGATGTGAAGTCGGCTTCCGACTCGCTGATATCTGAACTGGCCCGCTCCCAGCAGTCCCATGTGGAAGCTCATGCAGCCTTCCTGACTGTCAGCGAGACCGTGACCGGTGCCATGACGATGGCGCTTGCCCTGGAGATGTCGCTGCGTCAGGCGCCGGGGGATGATGCTCCCCCCCCGCCCCCACCCTCCCCCGTTGGAGGGAGCACACACCTCCCCTTTAGGCCCCAGAGGGTCCCAGCGGGGGGAGGTTGGGAGGAGGGAACCATTGCCTTCAACCGCGACCTCTGCTTCGAATTCGCGCGCGGTTCAGTGGCCCGGATGCTTGGTCCCGATTTTGCCGAGGTGGATTCATTCCCGACCCGTGTCCGCCTGCCGGATGAACCGTTGATGCTGGTGGACCGGATTATGAGCGTTGAGGGGGAACCCCGCTCCATGACTCATGGCAGGGTTGTCACCGAGCATGACATTCATCCGGGCGCCTGGTACCTCGACGGCGGCCGCATCCCCACATGCATTGCCGTGGAAGCCGGCCAGGCCGACCTGTTTCTGTCAGGGTATCTCGGTATTGACTTCATCACCCGGGGTCTGGCGGTCTATCGCCTGCTTGACGCCGTGGTCACCTTCCATCGCGGCCTCCCCGGACCGGGCGAGACGATCCATTATGATATCCGCATTGAACGGTTCTTCCGTCAGGGAGATACCTGGCTGTTCCGCTTCTTCTTTGAAGCCACGGTCAATGGTCAGCCGCTTCTGTCCATGCGCGACGGTTGCGCCGGTTTCTTCAGTCAGCAGGAGCTTGATGCCGGTAAGGGCATCGTGCGTCCGGTGCTTGATCTGCGCCCCACAACCGGCACCCGCCCGGCTGACTGGCAGGATCTGGTGCCGCTGGCGCGTGAAGGGTACAACGCTGCCCAACTGGATAAATTGCGCGATGGTGATCTGGCCGGTTGCTTCGGGCCGTTGTTCGCCCGTCTGCCGCTCTCCCGTCCGCTGACGATTCCTGGGGGGAGGATGCGCCTCGTCCACCGGGTCAATGAAATAGATCCGAACGGGGGGCGCTGCGGTATCGGCATCATCAGGGCCGAAGCTGACATCCACCCGGATGACTGGTTTATCACCTGTCATTTCGTCGATGACCGGGTCATGCCGGGCACACTGATGTATGAGTGCTGCATGCATACGCTCCGCATTTATCTGCTGCGGATCGGCTGGGCAGCCGAAGCGGCAGGTTCCGCCTGGGAGCCGGTGCCGGGTGTGGCCAGCAAGCTCTGCTGCCGGGGACAGGTTCTGGAAAGTACCAGAGTCGTTACCTACGAAGTCACCATCCGGGAAATCGGCTACCGTCCCGAACCGTATGTCATCTGTGACGCCCTGATGTACGCCGACGGCAAGCCGATTGTCGAGATCACCGGCATGTCGGCCCGTCTGACCGGCACGAACAGGGAACAGCTGCAGGCATTGTGGAAGCAGCAAATTCCACCCCATCCCCCTCCTAACCTCCCCCTTGAAGGGGGAGGAACGAATAACCTCCCTCCCCTTCAAGGGGAGGGTCGGGGTGGGGATGGGGTCAATGTACGCAAACCGGCCATCTACACCAAAGAGCAGATCCTTGCCTACAGTAACGGCAATCCCTCTGAAGGGTTCGGTGACCGCTACCGCATATTTGACTCCGGGCGCAAGATTGCCCGCCTGCCGGGGCCGCCGTTCCAGTTCATGGACCGGGTCACCGCCGTGCGCGGCGAACCCTGGCAGATGACCGCCGGTGCCATGGCTGAAGCAGAGTATGACCTGCCGGACGACGCCTGGTTTTTTGCCGCTGAACGGCAGCCGCGCATGCCGTTTTGCGTCCTGCTGGAAGCGGCGCTGCAGCCGTGCGGCTGGCTCGCGGCATATGTCGGCTCGGCGCTGACCAGTCCGAATGACATCTCCTTCCGCAATCTGGGCGGTACCGCCGTGCAGCACCGGGCCGTGACTCCGGACAGTGGCGTGCTGACCTGCTCTGCCACCATGACCAAGGTTGCCACCAGCGGCGGCATGATTATCCAGGAGTTTGACTTCAGTGTGGCCGACCGGCATGGCGCCCTCTACGAAGGCGGTACCATGTTCGGCTTCTTTGCCAAAGAAGCGCTGGCCAACCAGGTCGGAATCCGCGATGCCCGGCCGTATCAGCCGACTGAGACCGAAATAAAGCGGGGCCGAAGCCTCCCGTATCCGGACAGTGCGCCATTCCCGGAAAAGCAGCTGGCTATGATCGACCGGATTGAGCTGTTCGTTCCCGATGGCGGACCGAACGGCCTCGGGTACATCTGCGGCAGCAAAGATGTCGATCCGGATGAATGGTTCTTCAAGGCGCATTTTTACGAGGATCCGGTCACACCCGGTTCGTTGGGGTTGGAGTCGTTCATTCAGCTGATGAAGTTTGTGGCTGTAGAGCGCTGGGGATGGCAGGATGGAATGGTCGTTGCGGCCGTGGCACTGGAACGGAAGCACCGCTGGCTGTATCGAGGTCAGGTTGTGCCGACCAACAGCCGGGTTACGGTCTGCGCCTGGATCACCGCAGTGGACGAACAGAACCGGATTATGACCGCAGATGGCTTTCTGTCTGTGGATGGCAAGTTGATTTATCAGATGACTGATTTCAGTGTAACCATGGAGCCTGTATGAAATACCGTAATGTTGTTATCGAAGCTATGGGCTATGAACTGGCTCCGGTTGTCGTTACCACCGCTGAACTTGAAGCACGGCTGGATCCGCTTTACAAATACCTGCGCATCGTCCCCGGGCAGTTGCAGGCTATGACCGGAATTCGCGAACGGCGCTGGTGGGAGCCGGGGTATCCACTTTCATCCGGAGCAATTGCCGCCGCAAGAAAAGTTCTTTCGGTAACCGGAATTTCGCCGGTTGACATAGGGGCTTTAATTTATACCGGTGTCTGTCGCGAACAGTTTGAGCCTGCGACCGCGTGCAGGGTTGCCGCCAAGCTCGGCATCGGCGGTAAAGCCGCTGTCTTTGACCTGTCCAACGCCTGCCTCGGCGTGCTGAATGGCATTCTGGATGTTGCCAACAGGATTGAACTCGGCCAGATCAAGGCCGGCCTCGTGGTTTCCTGTGAAAGTGCCCGCGAAATTAACGATATTATGATCGAGAGAATGCTTGAGGAGCGGACTATGCAGCACTTCGGCGCTTCTCTTGCAACTCTCACCGGTGGCTCGGGTGCCGTTGCCATCCTGCTGACAGACGGTTCATTTTCCGGTTCGTCCCGGCGCCGTCTGCTTGGCGGCATAACACAGGCGGCTCCCGAGCATCACCGCCTCTGTCTCTGGGGAATAACCCCGGACGGCAAAGGTGGGTATCTGCAGAACATGTCAACAGACGGAGTAAACGTCATGAACTACGGAGTCGAACTCGGCAGGTTGACCTGGGATGCCTTCCTGCCGCAAGTAGGCTGGAAAACCGATGATGTTGATCAGGTTGTCTGTCATCAGGTCGGTTCAGCCCATCAGAGCGCAATCCTCAAGACTCTCGGCATCCCTGCTGAAAAGGATTTCACTACCTATGAATATCTGGGCAACATGGGTACCGTTTCTCTGCCGCTGACCGCTGCAATCGCCGACGAACGGGATATCCTGGAAGCGGGCGACAAAGTTGCATTTCTTGGGATTGGCAGCGGTTTGAACTGTCTGATGCTGGGGATAGAATGGTAAACGCTCGACTGAAAACGCACTACCCCTTCAACGGGAAGCGCCTCGATATTGGCGGCCTGGGATATCATTATCTGGATGAGGGCACAGGCACGCCGGTGGTGATGCTGCACGGCAACCCCTCCTGGTCATTCTATTACCGCAACCTGGTGCTGGCTTTGCGTGACCGGTATCGCTGCATTGTACCCGATCATATCGGCTGCGGTCTGTCCGATAAACCGGGAGACGATCGCTATGAGTACACCTTTTCCCGCCGCGTTGATGATCTTGAGCTGCTCCTTGAAACTTTGGAAATTTCGGAGAACATTACCCTCGTTGTACACGACTGGGGCGGGATGATCGGCATGGCTTATGCGATACGCCACCCCGGGCGGATCGTGCGGCTGGTGATTCTAAATACCGGCGCTTTCCACCTGCCGAAAACCAAACCGTTGCCTCTCGGCCTGCGCATCTGCCGCGACACCGTTCTCGGCACTCTGCTGGTCCGCGGCTTCAACGCCTTCAGCGTCGGTGCTTCTTACGTCGGCTGCAAACGCAACCCGATGTCCCCGGAGCTTCGCGCCCTCTATCAGCTTCCCTACGATTCATGGCAGAATCGCATTGCCACGCTCCGCTTCGTGCAGGATATTCCACTTTCCCCCGGCGACCGGGGCTATGACCTGGTCAGCGCTGTTTCCGATGGGATCGGGCAGTTCAGCAACCTGCCGATGCTGATCTGCTGGGGTGAGCAGGATTTTGTCTTTGACCGGCATTTTCTGGCCGAATGGCAGCAGCGCTTCCCTGCTGCCGAATTCCACAGCTACCCGGATTGCGGCCATTATATTCTTGAAGACGCCAAAGAAGAGGTCGTGCCGCTGATCTCCCGGTTTCTTGAGCGGACGGAGGTTTAAGCAGTAGTATTTTTGCATGTTCACAGACTAAATGTTCAATTTGGGATGATCACCGGTTCACGCGCGTGCGCGCAGGGAGATGGTCAATACGTAGTTATTCCAGAGCAAAGAAAGGACAAATTATGAGGTTCATCGCCCTGTTTCTGATTTCAATAATAACATCGGGATGCGTAGGGGACAACTGTTTCAGGAGTAGCGGTCTCGGAGTAGATAGCTCGGATTGCCAAGAATATAGAGCAACCCATGCACGGCCAACAAAACCAGGTATAGAGTGGTTTGAGTACATCATATTCCCTTTAGCCATAATAGCTGCTGCGAGTGGTGAAGCTGCTAGTGTAAACAATTCCGTAACAAGCAACCCTAATTATCAAGCAGGCGGTTCCGCCTACAGAGATTTCACCCAACCACAAAACCAACCGCAGCAGCCTACATATCAGCAACAGCAAATCAACAATGGCAATGGTGCAGGACAGTATGGGAACTATCCAAAATACTGAGGGTATGCCTGTGAGAAAGCCCAAAACAGAGGATATGCTATCCAATGTAGTTAAATGGCTACTGAAAATAATTGTACCCCCGTTAGGAGTACTTCTTTCGGCCCTTTTTCCAGAAAGTACGATTCATAAATTCGCTCAGGTATTAACGCAAGAACAATGGCTAAGGATAACAATAGCAAGTCTTGGGACACTATTGATGGCAGTATCATATATTGGATACCTCTTATGGAAACAAAGTAAAAAACCGAATTTTGAAGATTATATCTTCGATCCACTTGACCAATGTTGGCGACACAAGACAAAAGAAGAATGGATATGTGCTTCCTGTAAAGCTGATAATGTTTTCTCCCCGTTGGCCTTCGATGATGATAGTGGCATGTTTTGCCCGATGTGCGGAAAAACTGCGAAAAACTTCAAACTGAAAACAATGCTCTCCATGAACAAATTATCCCCTTCTGTAAGACTGGAAAATTTCGCCATGGAAAAGAGGGATGCTTCCCAATTATTGAAGGACCATCCGACTAATGCCTCAAATGTTGTCAAAAAAACATTGAACAATAGTAACATATAGGATACTATCCCGCCATGAGTTATAAGGTTGAAGAATACCTCCGCGAAGATGGAACAAGCCCTTATGAAGAGTGGTTCATGGGACTGGAAACTATCGCAGCGACGAAAATTACCATTGTAAAACTCAAAATGGAACAGGGTAATCTTTCCAACGTAAAATGGTTCGGAGGCATTGGTGAGTATCGGCTAGATTGGGGACCCGGCTATCGAGTCTACATTGGCAAGGATGGTGACAAACTGATAATTTTTCTTGGTGGTGGCACTAAAAAGGGACAGCAAAAGGATATCGACAAGGCAGAATCAATTTGGAAAGAGTACAAAGAACGAAAAGCCAACCAGCCAAAAAAGAAATAGATTTAAGGGAGAAACAGGAGGCACAAATGGCACTTACAAGGGACTTTAAAGAAACAATAAAGAAACGGGTTGAATGTGATCCTGATTTTGCCAAGTCGCTACTTCATGAAGCGATTGACTTATTATTGGACGGCGATTCAGCGACCGCCAAACTGATTCTACGCGATCTCATAAATGCAACCGTGGGATTCGAGCGATTGGCTGAAGAAGTCCAGAAACCGAGTAAAAGTCTTCACCGTATGCTTTCCACTTCCGGCAATCCTACCATGGAAAATCTTTCGGCTATTTTTGCAACAATTAAAAAAACACTGCACGTCAGGATAGATACTACTGTTACTGCTGTTTAGCACAGCTACTTCCTGCCACCATCCTCAGGCTGGTTATGTTCGGCCAGGTGTTTGGGTAGTGCACATTCAAAAATAATCCTGGAGTAAAAACCATGATGCCTGAGGAACTACTTGAACAATTTCGTCAACTTGGCGGGACTGCTCAGAACATAGTGTTGCGTGAAGGTTCATATGGTCGCGGGGTGTTTCCACAAGACCCGGGTAAACCAATTCTTATCCACATACCGGAGAGCCTTTTGATCCCCGTATCAATGTTAACTCTACAGGGAACCGATCTGGTTGTGCGGGAAGATGCAAGAATACCTGAAAACATCAGGGCATTCTTCGCCGGTTATCAAAAGCACCTCTCGTGGGGAGCGGGTGTATTCACGCACCTGTTGGAGTCAGAGCGCTCATGGTGTCAGCTTCCGGAACCGGTTAAGGATAAGATGGCCGGCATCTTACAGGCCGATCTTGGTAACAACCCTTTCGATATCTCAAACTCGACACAATTAATTAACAGGTATTATTTAACACGAGCGATTGGATATGCCTCAAGTATCTTCGGCCAGGAAGGGCACGTCATGCCTTTCATAGAGCTGATTAACCATTCCAAGGATGGGGGCGGTTATAAGAGTCATAATGGTATTGCCTTCGATGGCGTATACGCAGGAGAAGTCTTTGCTAATTACAATCCGATGTTCGACTCAATGAAATTGTTTACTCAGTACAGGTTTTCCGCACCGGCAACGACCGCATATTCTTTTCCTATCAGACTGATCTGCGGCGACAGCTTCATTCAGGTGCTTAGGAATACAGCTGATCATCAGATTATAGACGGTAAGCGATATCCAAACATTTTGATCGTTGACAAAGGTGTTCAGCTAAGTTATCTCGAGCTGGGGAACTCTTCTAATCCACGCGCCTGCCGCAGTAGTTTTTTACGACTGATAAGTGGAACGCCAATACAAAACCCCGATGAGGTATTTGATCAATTGGAAGCGCACAATCGGAACTGTCTCATCAGTCTATTGCGTGTTTTGCAAAACCATCAGGGGCCGATGATATCGGAGCTTCAGTCAGCGGTACTTAATCAGATGGAAACCCTATCGACCTATTGGGGTTCCGACCCACTGTAGATTTGAGGGAAAATGTTGGTTAGTTCATTAACTCATCAAAAACGACAACATTCCCTGACCCTGAAAGATGATTTTCAACTTCCATATGACCGTGTAAAATATTCAACCAACGGCAGCGCCGGTCAGCGGGAAAAAACCCCTGCCGAACCGGTGTGCCTTACCACGGTAGGGTCAAACTAGGCAAGCCAATCCAAAATATTCAGGACGGGAATACGTGCAAATTCCCGGGCGTTGTTTGTAACGAGCGGGATTCCTAACGAAACGGCATGAGCAGCAATCAGCATATCCATAGAACCAATTGGTGTACCGGCTTTTTCAAGGGTAGCTCGAATAGTGCCATACACGTGAGCTGCCTCTTCACCGAACGAAACAACTTCTAAAGGTGTAGTGAACTCATCAAGGGCCTTGGTATTTTTTTCTTGATGTATACTCTTGGCGACTCCATAGCGGAGTTCTGAAAGCGTAATGGAAGAAATGCCTATATCGCCGATCTGATATTCAAGAAAACGCTTGAGCACGGCAACCGGTTGTTGCTTGATTATGTAAATGCAGATATTTGTGTCGAGCATCAGTTTCATCAGAAGCTCTCCCGCTTATCCAGTTCCGGCTGCACGCGATCACCCATGAAATCGCTGGAAAACTTTTTGAGACTTCTGAACAAGGAATTCCATGAATCGCTCCGTGGAATCAACTGGACAACATTGCCGGTCTTTTTTATGTATACTTCACTGTCATCAAAACGAAACTCTTTGGGAAGTCTGACTGCCTGGCTTTGCCCATTTTGAAATAATTTTGCAGTTTTCATGATCTACCTCCGAAATAATATATACTATAGATATATATTCCAGCCTTTGCATTTGCAAGCACTATTTCGGCACCAAGGGCATGAGAAGCTGAACAAAGCAACCGCGAGATCACACCATGACCAGCACCGACATCGTTAACATCTCCCGTCCTTTAACCGAAATGGCCCGGCTCCAGCCGGATACACCCGCCATCATTTTTCCGCAGGAGAAGCGTTCCCTGACCTTTCGGGAACTGGATCAGGAGAGTGACCGGATTGCCGTAGGGTTGGGACAAATCGGCATTGGTCGCGGCACCAGGGTGGCGCTGCTGGTTCCACCCTCCCCGGAACTGTTTGCCATTACCTTTGCCCTCTTCAAAGCCGGGGCCGTGCCGGTGTTCATTGATCCCGGCATTGGAATGCGCAACATGAAGGGTTGTCTTGCCGAGGCGGAACCGGAGGCATTCATCGGGGTTCCCAGGGCACACGTGGCCCGGCGTCTGCTCGGCTGGGGCCGCAAGAGCATTCGTATCACCGTTGTCGTCGGTGGCCGCTCCTTCTGGGGTGGCATACCGCTCGATGAAGTACGTCGTTCAGTTCAAACTGCACCATTTGTCGCAGCGGAAACCAGACGTGACGAAATGGCCGCCATCCTGTTTACCAGCGGCAGCACCGGTCCTCCCAAAGGTGCAATTTACAGCCACGGCACGTTTGCAGCCCAGGTTGATGCCTTACGGGTGCTGTATGATATCCGCCCCGGTGAAATCGATCTGCCGACCTTTCCGCTCTTTGCCCTGTTCGCCCCGGCCCTCGGCATGACCGCCCTGATTCCACAGATGGATTTCACCCGTCCCGGCTCGGTCGATCCCCGCAGGATACTCGGACCGGCAGCCGAATATTCCGCCACGACCATGTTCGGCTCCCCGGCCCTGCTGAATC
>JBMOEI010000047.1:0-40456 GCA_049318985.1 Desulfuromonadaceae bacterium | reverse complement strand
CGGTTTCATTTCCTTCCGCAAGCAGACGTTTTTTCAGCACACGCCAGTATACTTGAGGATTTTGGCTGTCAGTCAACACATCAATGACATCAACAACAGAGAACAACCATTTTTGCTCTTTATCACTCCACACCGAGCGTATTTTTTTTGACTCAAATAGTTTTATGTTGCTCATGTCACTCTCTCCTCAATACCCTCACACCGAGACCCCGCCCGCTCCATCCCAAGCGCAAAACCACCACAGCCGCAGAAAAGGAAGATATTATTAACCGTTGTTTTGCCGGCTCCTATTTCGGACGTCCGAAATGAGACTTAAATAGCTGATTTATAACAATACCGATGTCAAAAAAGCCCCATTTTTCTATGCTACCACTGTCACTGGCAACTTTAATTTATGCGTCTTTTCCAGCAACATACTGCGCATTTTTACTATTGTCAGGTTTAGTGCCACCTTCTGATCATTTGTCAAAGTTTCACTATCTAGCAGATATATCCGCTCATAAAACTGATCCACAAAAGTTAGGTCAACCGATGCTACAGACAACTTTGGTTTTGAAGTTTTTTTCCTGATTTCACCCACGGTGAGACCGCTCTCCTTATATTTGTTATAGAGCGCGGTCATCTTTTCAGGAGTTTTCTGCTTGGCAATGAGCACAAGAATACTCCGCCCCGCCTTTGGATCATTACGGCAATCGTCTTTAACTTCTGCAGGGAGTTTATTGAGTGAGAGGATTTCCGAAAGGGTAGAAGCAGATTTTCCAAGCACATTGGTCAAATCGCTGAGGGCGTAATCATGGAAGGCACGCAGTTTTTCTATCGCTTCCGCCTCTTCGATAGCGGTCAGATTCTCCCGCAACAGATTTTCTACAATAGATAATTCCCCTGGATCGCCATCGGTAAACACCGCTGGAATCGTCAGACATCCGGCCAGCTTTGAAGCCTGAAAACGCCGCTCACCGGAAACCAGCAGCAAAGCGCCATCTACTCCCTGCCGAACCAGAACCGGCTGCAATACACCATGCTTTTCAATCGAGGCTTTCAAATCCGCCAGCGCCTGCTCATCAAAATACTTACGAGGCTGCTCCGGATCGGGCTGCAGGTCGGCAATGTTCAGGTTATACAACTTTCCATTTTCGTAAGTGGTTTGTGTAGTCACGGTCATAATTTATCTCCATAAATTAACAGAAATAAAAGCGTGGGGATACTAACCATAAATCAGGACATTAGCAATCTGAAATCGCACGGTCTTCAGGCACTAAAGCATGGTGACAGCACATCAATTTTCCAGAAACTGACAATGCATATTCCGCCGGACTCTCTATCAGATAGATGACCTGATAATTGTTCCGGGTTCAACTCAGCCGGGACCTTATTGTCGAAAAATATCAATGATTGTAATTTCCGGCGGGACAAACAGGCGCATCGGGGGGCCCCATGTCCCGGTGCCGCGGGAAACGTGAATACGAGACCCTTTCCCGGTAGCCGTAGTGCCGCAGGGAATTGGGTGTTTAAGCCTGACAAGGTAATTAAACGGGAACATCTGACCGCCATGAACGTGTCCGGAGAGTTGCAGATCGAAGTGGCCGTCACTTTCAGGCAGAATGTCCGGTTGATGCTTCAGCAGGATATGAAACAAATCGGGTGAAACCGATGCAACAACTGCCTGCTCAACCGACGGATCAGCATATTTCTTCCCGATAGCGGCCTGATCATCAATTCCTGTTATTGTTACACCATTTGCAAGTCGTACGGACCGATTTCTGATCATCGTAAAACCTGCGGCCTTCGTGAAAGCAACCGCCTGGGGAAGGTCGGCATACACCTCATGATTTCCGACTATGGCAAATTTACCCAATGGTGCCGTAATGGCACCGAGTAAAACGGTCTCCGGATTACCGGCAGAGATGGCGTCATTACGGTTCAACTTGCCATCGACCAGATCTCCGGTGGAAACTACAATGTCAGGTTTGGCCTTGATAATTTCGTCCGCTATTCGCCGCAACCTGTTGCTTTGTGAAAGCAGGCCGACATGAACATCTGATATCTGCACAACTCTTAGTTTCGAATCTGAAGCAGGAAGCTTTGATGACTCTATAACGACATGTTCCGTGCGAATGCGACCTGCTTCAAAATAGGCGTAAACGCTCGCACATATTGCAACTGCGAACACAGACCGACAGATTGTTTGAGCGGAGATAAACTCCGGCATTTGATTTGAAAATATACGCGTTAGAAGACGTAATAAAAAATGCAGCAGATCGGCACATAATTGGGATGTGACAAAGATGAATATGAAGCCCATCCAGAGATAGCCGGGCCACGCAAAAGTCAAGGCAGCATTTTCCATGGTCAGATGTTCCGCCACTCGAACGAGAATCGGAATGGCTGTCATAAAAATCATCCAGAGAGTCAGCGACCATTTTGTCAGCCGTTGAAGTCTGAACGCATGATGCAGTTTACTGTAGGCGTAGCAGTGCATCCCACCGTAGAGAGAGAGGAATGTTATCAGGAACAGGTACAATGAACATACTCTTTGACACCACCAAAAGTGAGGCGATGGATCGGGGAGGGGCCGAGCCTTTTGATTGCATCCATGTGGGCGGCGCTGCCATATCCTTTGTGACCGGCAAAGCCATAGCCGGGGTATAGCGCGTCCATCTCGATCATTATCCGGTCACGGGTGACCTTGGCAATAATCGACGCGGCGGCTATGGAGAGACTCAAAGAATCGCCTTTTTTTATTGTTTTCTGGGGGATCGTGCTGTCGATAGTACTTATGCCGTCGATCAACAGATAGTCAGGAGGATGGGAAAGGTTAAGCACGGCAGCGAGCATGGCACGTCGGGTCGCTTGCAGAATGTTGATTCTGTCAATCTCTGCCGGAGTCGCAATACCAACGCCTACGGAGAGGGCTTGTGCCATGATCACGTCAAAAAGTTTATCCCGTTTGTCCGGGGTAAGTTTTTTAGAATCATCAACGCCGATTATGGTAAGCCCGACCGGGAGAATGACCGCTGCCGCCATTACCGGACCGGCTAATGGCCCACGCCCGGCCTCATCAATGCCGGCGATATAAAAAAAACCGTTGTTAGCGGCGCTTTTTTCGAAAGACAGGGTATCGAGTGGAGGCGCTGAAAACAGCCCGCCTTGTTGAGTCATAAAGGTTCCTGATACAAGAAAGCCCCGCATAAAGCGGGGCTTTCTTGTTGGCTATTTGGCAACCGGAATATATTTCTTCTCGCGAATACGAGCCGCTTTACCGCGCAATTTACGGAGATAATAGAGCTTGGCACGGCGAACATGACCGCGAACCATGACTTCAATGTTCTCAACATTTGGTGAATGAAGAGGAAATGTTCTCTCGACGCCGATACCGTTTGAAATTTTACGAACGGTGAAGGTTTCGCGAACACCGCCATTCTGGCGCGCAATGCAAACGCCTTGATACGCCTGAATACGCTGCTTGTCGCCCTCAACAATCCGTACGTGTACTTTTACCGTATCCCCGACCTTGAAAGGGATGACGTTCTTTTTCATTTGCTCAAACTCCAGAAAATCGATTGTGTTCATTAGTTACCTTCCTCCTGTATGATGCTCAGTTTGTGAGTTTATGTATCTTCTCTTTCAATTCCTCTGATTCGATCCAGCATTATAGCCGCTGCAGAGCGAACCGAAAGGTGGTTGTATAGACTGTTTCCGGCAATTGGTTTCAGCATTATATCTGCGGCAGCAAAACATTCCTCAGTCAAGCCCCAGCCGGTCCCTAACAGAAGGAGGTACGGCTGATCTGAATCACAAAGCAACGTTCTGAATGTACTCAGCGCTATCGATCCGGGTCGGGTAGCGGCTCCCGTCACCACTAATCTGACCGTTTTACTGAATCCGCTTTGAAAATCCTGTACTGCTGTCGCTATTGAAGGGGTTACCCGCACGATATCGAGTGCCTCTTTACGGTCCGGATTGTAGCCCGCTCCCCAACCTTGTTGCCAATGCCCGCTGATTCGTTCAGCAAGCTTTCTCTGCTCTTCGGAAGGGGTCACAATATAAAAGCGGTCCAGTCCAAAGGTCTTCGATGATCGGGCAATGTCATGCTGGTCAAGATTTGTTAACGCCGAAGTAACAACCTCATGGTGCTTGTTATACACCGGATAATGAACAAGAGCTATGGCCAGATTATTACAGTTCACAGGCTGCCTCCTGCTCAATCTCTGTCAGCATGTTCCGGTCTTCTTTGGTCAAATTCACCTGTGAGAGCAAATCGGGTCGCAGTGACCTGGTTGTGCGCAGTGACTCCTTGCGCCGCCATTTTCTGATTAATTCATGATTTCCGGAAAGCAGCGCTTCAGGAACGGCAAAACCATTAAATTCAGGAGGGCGGGTATACTGAGGATACTCAAGCAAGCCGTCACCAAAAGAGTCAGTTTCTGCTGATTCGCTGCTGCCCAGTGCTCCCGGAATAAGTCTTGTTACCGCATCAACGAGTGCCATAGCAGCAATTTCACCACCGGAAAGGACAAAATCTCCCAGCGAAATATCATCTTCAGCATAAATGGAGCGGATCCTTTCGTCGATCCCCTCGTAACGACCACACACAATTATCAAGCCGGAACGCTGTGCAATCTCCCGGGCAACGTTATGGGTAAGACGCCTGCCCTGAGGCGATGTAAGGACAACAGTCGACGCAGGACGGCATGATTTTACAGACTCTATGCATGATGCCAGAGGGCCTGCCTTCATCACCATTCCCGCTCCGCCGCCATAAGGGGCATCATCTGCCGTCTGATGCTTATCGGTCGCCCAGTCACGGATGTTGTGCAGCGAAATGTCAATGAGCTGTTTTTCTTTGGCACGCTTGATGATGCTTTCATCAAAAGGGCCGGAAAACATCCCGGGGAACAGAGTCAGGATGTCAAACTTCATAGATCAAGTAAGCCTTCAAGCGGGGTAATGATCATTTTTTTGCCCGGTACGTCAACCAGAGAAATCACATCCGCAATTGCAGGGATCAGATACTCTTTGGATTCGCCACGCACAACATAAATATCACTGCTGCCGGTTTCAAAAATATCGACGAGCGTGCCCAGTTCCACACCCTGATCAGTAACAACAGCAAGTCCGATGAGGTCCCGCCAGTAATATTCATCTTCATCCGGAACCGGCAACTGACTCAACTTCACGTAGAGCTCGGAACCATTGAGGGGCAAAACCAGATTTATATCGGCAAAATCATCAAGACCGACAATAAAACCGCCGGCATGGGCTGTAACCGACTTAATGACATGCTCACACAGCTCGCCTTTCTTATTTTTCAGGAAAACGGCGCCAGCTGATTGTAAACTCAGAATGTTTCCGGAATACGAGTAGACCTTTAAAAGCCCCTTTATTCCGTGGGTTCCGATGATCTTGCCAACGAGAACCAATTCATCTTGATCTATCATTTATTCAACAATCTTCAGGATTGCTTTCTTGTTATCTTTGGTCGATATGGCGTTGAGAATTGTCCGGATCGCTTTGGCGGTCCTTCCTTCCTTGCCAATAATTCTTCCCATGTCATCCTTTGCGACGCTCAGACTTATGACCAGCGTTCCCTCTTCACTCTCTTCGGTTGCAATTACGTGAGTCGGGTCATCAACCAGTGCCTTTGCAATGCTTTCAACGAGAGTCTTCATGGAAGTAACCTCTGCTGTTCATATAGAGTGACCGGCGGACCGGAAGAACTGGATACGTTATGCAGTTACTGCTGGAGCCTTGTCAAGAAGGCCGGCATTTTTCAGAAGCTGACGAACAGTATCGGTCGGTTGGGCACCTTTGCTTAGCCACGCGGCGGCTTTGTCAGCTTTCAGCTTGACTACAGCCGGGTTTTTGGTCGGGTCGTAGGTACCGACATTTTCAATGAAGCTGCCGTCTCTGCGGCTTCGCTCGTCAGCAACAACTATCTGGTAGAAAGGTCTTTTTTTAGCGCCTGCACGGGCAAGCCTGATTTTTGTAGCCATTGGTGTTTCCTCCTGAGGTAGAACTTCTTTTTTATATGAAACCATAGGTCATGAACTTTTTATCGAAAAGGCATCATACCCTTACCAAGTCCGCCTAATCCCCCCATTCCTTTGAGGAGGCCTTTTGGACCAAGCTTCTGCATCATTTTCATCATTTTCTGTGCTTCAGTAAAGCGTTTCAGGAGCAGATTCACTTCCTGCACGGAAGTTCCACTGCCTTTTGAGATTCGTAGTCGCCGACTGCCGTTTATGATGCCATGATTAGCGCGCTCACCCGGTGTCATTGAGCGGATAATTGCTTCTATCCGCTTGATTTCATTCTCACTCGGCTGGGCGCCCTTCATCTGCTTCATCATTTTGCCCATGCCGGGGATCATACCCATAATTGATTCGACAGAACCCAGCTTTTTGATCTGCTGCATCTGGGCGAGAAAATCCTCAAGGTCAAACTGGTTCTTCTTCAGTTTCTGCTGAAGAAGAATGGTGTCCTTCTCATCAAATAACGATTGTGCCTTCTCAACAAGGGTTAGAACATCACCCATGCCAAGAATACGGGAAACAAGACGATCCGGATGGAATACCTCCAGCGCATCAAGTTTTTCGCCAAGTCCGACAAACTTTATCGGTTTACCGATAACCGCTTTGATTGAAAGCGCGGCGCCACCTTTCGCATCACCATCCAGCTTTGAGAGCACAACTCCGCTTATTTCAAGGCGATCATTAAAGCCGCTTGCGATAGTAACGGCTTCCTGGCCGGTCATTGCGTCTGCTACAAACAGAATCTCGCGCGGCTTAACCGCCGCATTAAGTTCACTCAGTTCGTTCATCAGAAAATCATCGATCTGGTGACGACCTGCAGTATCAATAATTACGGTGTCATAGCCGTTCAGTTCCGCGAACTTCATGGCTTTCAGGCAAATATCAAGAGGCTTCTGGTCGGAAGTAGAGTCAAAAACATCAAGGCCGAGTTGACGGCCTACTGTTTTCAGCTGTTCAATAGCGGCCGGACGATAGACATCTGCCGGTACAAGCAGCGGCCGACGTTTCTGCTTTTTGAGAAAGTTACCGAGCTTACCACACGTAGTGGTCTTGCCGGCTCCCTGCAGTCCGACCATCATAATGGCAACCGGTGGTTTTGCCGCTAGGTCGAGGGAGTTGTCCTCATCCCCACCCATGACGGCAATCAACTCGTCGTGAACAATTCTAATGACCTGCTGACCCGGTGACAAGCTATTCAACACTTCCGTGCCGACAGCCTTGCTCCGGACCTTTTCGACAAAATCCTTGACGACCTTGAAATTGACATCAGCTTCAAGGAGGGCCAGTCTTACCTCGCGCAAAGCCTCCTTGATATTGTCCTCGGTCATTACTCCCTGGCCGCGGAGCTTCTTAAAGACGGATTCAAGTTTGTCGGATAGGCTATCAAACATCGTAGGTAATTTTGTCCCGGTGCAGAGTTATTCCAAAAGGGGGTCACTATAAAGGGGTTACAGCGGTGATGTCAAGAACTATTTGTTTTTAAAGCTCTATTGCTCGGGATGAAAAGTGAGGAGTTTGCTGATTGATACTGGCATAATGTGAATTCAGGTAATTGCTTCTTCAGCGTCATCAGATGTCCAGATTTTTTCATAGAGAGTATCGCCCGCTTTTCGATAAATTGAGGCTGGTAACAGTTTTTCGGATGCGAGAGACTGGAATACAGTATCTGAAATTTCACTGTCGTAGCGAATAGCAAGCCCACAATCAGTTGATAACGCTCGCGGGGCAGGAATGAGCAGAATAGCCAGTCGGCACTTTTTGAGTATACTCTCTGCTTTCATGACTCGATGTGCTGAATTAAATACCGCCAGTAGCTGTCCATTTTGAATCACAGAACTAATCCCCCGTTATTTATGAGTACGCCACCGACCATAATTCAGGCGATAGTGCAAAGCTGATTGACAAAAATCGTACGAGTTTCTAATATGCCCCGAAAGGAGCAGTATATGGGTGGTGCAATTTTGTTAACAGTCGGGCTTGTTGTTCTTGCCCTGGTAATAAGTATTCCCTGTGGTTACATCCGGCAGAACTATGCAAAATATTCATTTATGTGGTTTCTTCTTATCCATCTTCCGATACCTTTTATTGTGCTGTTGCGTATCGAAGCGGGCCTCGATTGGCGCTATATTCCCTTTACGCTAGGCGGTTCCTTTGCCGGACAGATACTTGGCGGTGCGTTAAGCCGTCGGAGAAAGCAGAATGCAAAAGCGGCCTAGGATGACCTTCCCTCGTCCGTTGTCGGGGGTTATGCAGGATAGTCTCACCGGTTCCGGTTTAGCTGAACGATTACGGGAAGCGGAAATATGGCGTGTCTGGCCGGAAGTTGTCGGAGCAGCTCTCGCCTGCCGGGCGCAACCGGTGCGGATTATCAACGGTACGCTGACTGTTGCGGTATCAAGTGCTCCCTGGATGCAGGAACTTCGCTTCATGACCGCCATGATGAAGGAAAAACTCAACCTCCGTCTTGGCGCGGAGGTTGTCCGGGAGATTGTGCTCAAGTCCGGCAGGGTAGACCCGCTGACCTCCGATGCGCCGGAAGAATTTCCTTCGCCACGCCCGCTTACTCCTCAGCAAGAGGCTGTAATCGAAGAACAATCAGCCTCTATTTCAGACCTGGAAACCAGGCAGGCGTTTATTGAATTGATGCAGGCAAGTTTCGGACAGCAGCGCTGATTACGCTCTCGTCAACTGCCGGTATTTAATCCGGTGCGGGATGTCTGCCGCAGACCCTAACCGTTTTTTGCGATCTTCTTCATACTCCGAATAGTTTCCTTCAAACCAGACCACTTTCGAATCACCCTCAAACGCCAGCATATGTGTAGCTATACGGTCCAGAAACCACCGGTCGTGGCTGATGACCACAGCACAGCCGGCAAAATTCTCGAGGGCCT
The DNA here is from genome assembly GCA_049318985.1 of Desulfuromonadaceae bacterium. Classification (GTDB taxonomy): domain Bacteria; phylum Desulfobacterota; class Desulfuromonadia; order Geobacterales; family Pseudopelobacteraceae; genus JACRCG01. The sequence continues at coordinate 31,533 of JBMOEI010000047.1, read as the reverse complement.
CTTCTAATGCCCTCATGGTGTTGACATCCAGATCATTGGTCGGTTCATCCAGCAGGATCACGTTGGCGCCACTTTTCAGCATTCGCGCCAGATGAACCCGGTTGCGCTCTCCGCCGGAAAGTGTTCCGACTTTCTTCTGCTGATCGCTGCCGGAAAAATTGAAACGTGACACATACGCCCTGGAGTTAACGAGCACCTTGCCAAACGGGATGGCCTCCTGGCCTTCAGAAATCACTTCCCAGATGGTTTTGTCCGGATTGAGATCGTCACGACTTTGGTCTACGTATGCCAACTGCACAGTGTCGCCAATTTTGAAAGAGCCTGAATCCGCTTGCTCCTGTCCGGTGATCATCCGGAAGAGAGTGGTCTTTCCGGCGCCGTTCGGTCCAATGATGCCGACAATACCGCCACGTGGCAAGCGGAAGGTCATCCCCTCTACCAACAGGCGATCACCGTACCCTTTTGCAACATTGTCCGCTTCTATGACGATATCTCCCAGGCGGGGACCGGGCGGCAGATAAATTTCAAGTTCGCGTGCGTTTTTATCATTCTCCTGAGAAACCATATCTTCATATGCGCTGATACGTGCCTGTGACTTGGCGTGCCGTCCTTTGGGCGACATTCTGATCCACTCAAGCTCGCGCTTCAATGTTTTCTGGCGGTCAGTCTCCTGCTTTTCTTCGTTAGCAAGGCGGTTCTGTTTCTGTTCCAGCCAGGAAGAATAATTTCCTTTCCAGGGGATACCTTCTCCGCGGTCGAGCTCCAAAATCCAGCCGGCGACATTATCCAGAAAATAGCGGTCATGGGTAACGGCGATAACTGTGCCGGGATAGCTGTGCAGATGATGCTCCAGCCAGGCGACTGTTTCCGCATCCAGATGATTGGTCGGTTCGTCCAGAAGGAGGATGTCCGGCTTTTTCAGCAGAAGGCGGCAGAGTGCCACCCGGCGTTTTTCACCACCGGAGAGAACTTTCGTGACCATCTCCCCGTCAGGGCAACGAAGCGCGTCCATCGCCATTTCCAGGCGGGAGTCCAGATCCCAGGCATCAAGGTGGTCGAGCTTCTCCTGGAGGAGCGCCTGTCGGTCACACAGTTTTTCAAAATCGGCGTCAGGTTCGGAAAACCTGTCCGTGATAGCATTAAATTCAGCCAGCAGATCAACAGTTTCCTGCACACCTTCCTCGACAATCTGGCGTACCGTTTTTGTTTCGTCAAGTCGCGGTTCCTGCTCAAGATACCCGACCGTATACCCCTGTGACAGAACCGCCTGGCCGTTAAAATCTTTATCCACTCCTGCCATAATGCGTAACAGGGATGATTTTCCCGAACCGTTCAAGCCAAGAACACCAATTTTGGCACCATAAAAATAAGAGAGAGAAATATCCTTTATAACCGGCTTCTTGTCGTAAAATTTACTGACACGCATCATTGAATAAATTATCTTGTTCGGATCTATTGCCATAAATTCCTCCGTAATGTTTGAAGACGGAGCTTCTCTTTTACACGTCGCCTCCTTTAAAAGTCAATTCCTTTGGCTCATAATCTAACGAAGCACTGAAATAAGCAAAGTAAGCAATATCTTGACAAAAATAAAGGGTGTGGTATCGTTGCCGAATCAAATTTTGAGGAGGGCAGTAAACAATGAGTATCAATATTCAAGAAGCAATTAAGCGTTCCATCCAGACCGAAAAAAATGCCATGAATTTCTATCAGCTTGGCTCGCAACAGATGAAAGATGGCAATGCGCGGCGTACCTTTGAAATTCTCGCCAAAGAAGAACGTGAACACGCTGCCCAGTTCTATAAAATTTATACCGGTACTGACATCCCCTCGTTTGACGAATTTATGGATGCACTTGCAGACAATGAATCGAGCTGGATTATCACCATTACCCGTTCAATCTCTGAGGACTTCACCGAAAAGAAGGCGCTGGAGTTGGCTATGGATAAGGAAAAAAATCTTGAAGAAGCGTTGAGAGCGACGGCTGCAAAGATTGATGATCCTGCAATCAGGGCTGTCTATGAGACTAATGCCAATGAAACTCAGCATCACTTTGAAATGATTGAGTCTGAATATGCCCATTTGATGGGAATGGTTCATGAGTCTGATATGGATACGTTTGTCCGTGAATAGTTTAAAATGCCATTAATGCAGTCACCTATATCTGTTCTGGTGCTGGGAATCGGCAATCTTGTCATGTGCGACGATGGCGTTGGTGTTCTGGTTGCCCAGAGACTTCAACAACAGTACCTTTTTCCTGACAATGTTGAAATTATGGATGGCGGCACACTTGGGCTCGATTTACTCCCCAAGCTGGAAAATATTACGAATCTAATCCTGATAGATGCCGTTGAAACTGGAAACAAAGCCGGGACCTGTGTAAGGTTGTACGGGAATGAGTTGCCAATAGCCCTGGAGACGAAGATTTCTCCGCACCAGATGGGTCTTAAGGATCTTCTGGCAGTATCAGAATTAATGGGTCATTCACCTCAAGAGATGGTCCTGCTTGGCGTTCAGCCCAGGTCAATCGAAATGGAAATCGGGCTGACACCGGAAGTTGAGGCCCAGGTTGATACTCTTGTTGCAAATGTTCTGACAGAACTGAAAAACTGGGGAGTGTCGGCGTTACCGGTAGCGTGAATCAACGAGGATTAAATAAAAAGAGAGCCCACAGAATTAAAACCTGTGGGCTCTCTTTTTTGTTTTTGCAGATGCCGTTTTATGCAGCGGCGACCGTTATCTTCAGAGTCGCAGTAACTTCCGGATGAATCTTCAGGGCAACAGAATACTCACCGGTATGCTTGATAGCATCGGCAAGAACGATGCTTTTGCGATCGATATCAAAGCCATTGGCCTTTAAGTAGTTTGCTATGTCCATGTTGGTTACTGCACCGAACAGTTTGCCTTCTTCGCCGGCTTTGTGTGTAAGGACGATTAACAGCGCTTCTAATTTAGCACCAAGGTTTTTAGCGGACTCAAGTGCCTTGTTCTTTTTGAAGGCCATCTGGCGTTTTGCATGCTCAAGAGCCTTGGCATTACCGTCAGTGGCAACAATTGCCAGTTTTTTAGGGAGCAGGTAGTTACGGGCGTACCCGGGGGCTACCTTTACAACGTCACCGATGTGACCCAGCGTGTCGATGTTCTCATTCAGAATTACTTTCATTTGATTCTTCTCCTTTCGAGCCTGTTAAAGTAGTTACAGGTTTTCCTGTGTTTTCGGGGTTCTAAAATCAACCCACAGATCAAAAATACCAATTCCGGCAACAAATGCCAACAGATATGGCTGAATAATCAGCATAGTGTATAAAAAAATCCGCATGAGAGTCGGTACGGAGTATTTTTTAATCAGTGCCGAAACAACAGCCATTCCCTGAAAAAAATAGAGCATGAGGATAATCAACAACATATTGAGCGCCGGAGTTGTAATCAGCGACAGTGGCAATAAGAGAGAAAATCCGCAGGCAATCAAAAGCCATACAAGCAGATCAGGATTCCTGAAGGTAACGAAATCTCCGATATGCAGGGTAACTGCTGAATTGACAGTAGTTTTCTTTACCAGAATCAGGTTGCATCCGGCGATAATAACAAGCATTGCCGTGATAAGAGCCGGGTAAAGACGCTTCAGAAGATCAGATGCAACGGCCATGGAGCTCTTGAGAAGTTCCAACTCTTCTCCTGATACTCCTCCTTTTTCATACAACGCAACAGCCTGTTTCAGGCTTCCGGATATTTCTGCTGAAATAAGCTGCTGCAGATTGATTCCGGAAACAGCGCCATACACTATTATACCGGTGGCATAAATCAACAGATTTGCAGCAGTCGTCCAAAAAAGCACCCGGCTGCCACTCATACCTCGCAGAAGCAGTTCAGGCATTAACAGGCTTATCATACCGCACATGCCGAGATACAATGCTCCGGCAAAGATTCCAAACAGAGCAGAGACGAGTGCCGTCGTGCCGAGTGTCGCAATCAGTGATGACAGCCGACCATGAATCAAGCGGTTATATGTTGCCGGGAACGGCGCCAATATACCGGAAAAAAATCCGAGAGGCGGCACAGCCAGATATGCCGCAAATAAAACAAACGAACCGACCACTCCAAGAATGGACGCTTTAAGACGTACATACAGGTAGTGGTCGGCAGGTGATGTAAAGTTCATTCAGTATCTATCAGCTGACTGCGTGATTTGCTGCAATAGGCAGAAGAGCGATATTGCGGGCCCGCTTAATGGCCTCGGTGATGTGCCGCTGATGTGCCGCACAGTTCCCGGAAATTCTGCGGGGAACAATTTTACCGCGCTCAGTGATAAAAAAACGGAGTGTGCGGGGTTCTTTGTAATCGATAGTCAGGTTTTTCTCAGCGCAGAAACGGCATACTTTACGCCGCTGAAAAGGACGGCGCTTGCGTGCTCCACCGGGACCACCGGGGCCGCCTGCCGGGCGTTGACCCGGTCCGCCTGCCGGGCGTTGACCGGAACTAGCGGGACGTTGATATGATGATGTAGTTGCTGGTCTTTCGTCACTCATGAGTATATCTCCTCCAGTAAATTATTCGGCGGCTTCTTCAGCGGCGGTTGATTCTTCAACTTCGTCTTCAGTTACGGTTTCAGTCAGTTCAACTTTTCTCTCCGGAACGATGCGCTCCGGCAGATCGGTAATGTTGACACTCTGGTACCGCAGCACTTTTTCGTCAAGCCTCAGGCGTCGCTCAAGTTCAGCGATAAGGGCGCTTTCACCATCAAAACGGAGATAGTAGTAACGGCCTCTGGCAGACTTCTTGATAGGGTAGGCCAGTTTCCTGATACCCCAGTCATCCATCCTTAAGCACTCGCCATTATATGACGTGATGACGTCCTGAGCCTTTGCGGTGACAGACTTGATCTCGTCTTCGCTCAGTTCAGGCTGGAGGATAAAAATTGTTTCATACTTCCTCATGTTGGTAATCCTCCTCACGGATTCGAGCCCCGGTCCTACCCGGAGCAAGGAGATTTCGGCAAAAATGCCGTCTTTAAAAGAACAACCCTTTTACTCTGTTTTTTTGTTAAGTGCAACAAAATCTTTATGACACAAAATCTTTATGATTTGTGCCGGAAACCAGGTATTTTTTCACCAATTCCACCGGGTGATAGGAAAGTTTGGCGCTGCGCAGTCCCGTTTGACCCAAATCCTGCTCACGATTCAGGTGTCTGCACTCCTGAAAAAGATTTCTGGCAAATTCCCGGTTCACGAGCTGATACAACCCCTCTGAAAAGGGATCGGCTTTTTCAAAATGGCATACAGCCGTTTCCTTGTTGAGCTTTTCGCCGAGCGCAAAGGCTGCTGCCGTATCATTCACCATGATGACGATTCCGGCAAGACCGAGGATGTCGACCGAGCGCAGTGCCTCAGTCGTCGCTTCTACCTCCAGCAGCAGCGATCTTGAGGATTCATCCCGGGAGCTGTGATGCCATTTTTCCAAAAGAGCCAGGCACCCTGATACATGCGCATTTGAAAAATGCTCGACTCTGTAGTCATGGCGACTGGTAAAATAATTAATCCGGTTTTTTTTCTTGTGAAAACGGCTTCCCGGTAGCAGTGCCATCTCTTCACGAAGGTAGAGGTAGTCAAAAGAGTCGCGCAACTCTTCCTTTTGTAGTGAACCTGCCAGCAAAAAGGTGTCGGCAAATAATTCGTCTGCACCATAAAGCGGCAGTTTATCGGCAAACAGGACGCTCAGGGCAGCAGCAGTATCACCACCGAGAGGTGGAAGGAAATACGCGGACCCGTCATACCCCGTACCGATGAGAACAGTTGAACCGGCAACGGAGGTAAGTTTATATTCATGTGCCTTTCGAAAAAGGTACAGGCCGGCAAAGGACATCTCGGAAATACGCGGTTGAAAATCGGCACACAATGTATCGAGGAGTGGTTTGTCAGAAAGTGCCAACGGGCGTGACGCAGGGTATGGTGGAATTTCCATTTGAGTTATCCGTAAATTGACTGTAGTATTTCGCGCCAGTCATCTATATCAGAAAAATAATCACGGGGGAACTTAACTATGGCAATTGCAATGAAGATCGCCAGTCAGATATCAAAATCATCCTGGATCCGCAAAATGTTTGAAGAGGGTGAACGGCTGCGTCAGGAGTTCGGCAACGATAAAATTTATGATTTTACGCTTGGCAATCCGGACGTGGAACCGCCCGAAGCATTCAGCCGCGAGTTGCTGGAATTGGCACAGAGTCCGCTGCGGGGTATGCATCGCTATATGAACAATGCCGGATATGCCGAAACCAGAGGTGCTGTTGCAGAAAAGATATCCAGAGACGCCGGCATTACCGTGCCCGCCGACAACATCATCATGACGTGCGGCGCCGGTGGTGCTCTTAACGTGGTGCTCAAGACCATCCTCAACCCTGGAGAAGAAGTCATAATTCTTGCGCCCTATTTTGTAGAGTACAAGTTCTATATTGATAATCATGGCGGTGTGCCGGTTGAAGTATGGACGGACCGCGAAACCTTTCAGCTTGATATCGATGCCATAGAAAAGGCGATCACTGCAAAAACCCGTGCCATCATTATTTGTTCCCCCAATAACCCGACCGGCGTTATTTATCCTGCAGAAAGCCTGAAGCGTCTCGGCGGAATTTTGAAACATATTCATGAGCGAAACGGTCATCTGATATATGCCATTTCTGACGAACCGTACGCCCGCATAGCGTTTGACGGCAATCATGTGCCAAGTATATTCCCGCTGATTGAAAGCTCTGTTATTGTGACATCGCACAGTAAAGACCTGGCTCTGCCGGGTGAAAGGATAGGCTATCTGGCGGCGAACCCCCGTATGGCAACTGCCGGGCAATTTATGGAGGGTGCGGTCTTCAGCAATCGTGTTCTCGGCTTTGTCAACGCCCCGGCGCTCATGCAGCGACTGGTGGCCAAGCTGCAGGACGAATCAGTCGATATAGCTCAATATCAGGCGAAACGTGATCTTCTGATCCGTGAGTTGCGTGGTATGGGTTTTAAAATTGTCAAGCCGGATGGCGCATTTTATATTTTTCCACAGTCTCCACTGGCTGACGATGTGGAATTCGTTAAAATGGCACAGAAACACCATATCCTGCTGGTGCCTGGGGCCGGTTTCGGAGCACCCGGTTTCTTCAGGATTGCCTACTGTTTTGATATGGGGATGATTGAGCGGAGCATTCCGGCGTGGCGCGCGCTTGCGAAGGAAGCAGGTCTTCAGGGGTAGCGTGAATAAGAAGCGGAGGAGTTATTTGTGTTGCTCTTCCGCTTTTGTTTCAAGGAATTCGATGAAATCGATGGAGCGGTGGACAAAGCGGAGATTGAAGCGGCTTTCGTAGAGTAATACGACCGATGCAACAAAAAGAAAAAGGCCGCCGCAGAGGGCTATCAGCGTCGGCACCCATGCCAGATCCGAGCCGCCGTAAGCGACATTGAACGCAATGGCAAGACTGGATGCAACAAAGAGCAGCGTTGCCGTATAAAGGGATACCATCGCCTTCTGGATAAGCATCGCCCTGCGCCTCTGCAGGTCGATCTGTCCCCGCAGATGTTTCATCCGTTCTTCCGGGTAGGAAATTTTCCCCGTTATAATCGCCTCAACTTCACCCTTCATAACATTTACCCGGTCAAAGATGCGTCCCAGGCGTGCAGAAGTTGAAAAAATAAGCGTGCCGCACGCCGAAATCAGAACAGCCGGGGTAATCATCGAGGTCAGAATACGGGAACTGGCGAGTGCTTCCAGAAGCTCTTTTTCATGAATGGCCATATGTGACTAATCCTCAAAGTACTTCCTGTCCTCTATAAATCAGGCGATACGTTTCAACTCTTCAATTAATCCTGCCAGAACATCGTACCCTTTTTGCCAAAAGCCGCTGTCTTTGATGTCGATACCGGCGAGTCGGGCGGTATCTGCCGGTGAAAGTGCCCCGCCGGATTCCAACAGGGCGTGATAGCCCGGCTTGAATGCCTCACCATCTTCACGGTATTTCCGGAACAGCGCCAATACGAGCAGTTCGGCAAACGTATAGGAATAACAGTAAAACCGGCTATGGATAAAGTGGCTGATGTAGCTCCAGCCCCATCGATAGGCGGGAATCATCTCGACAGTATCGCCATACAGTTTGCCGTTTTCTTCCAGCCAGATTTCGGCAATCCGGTCATTTGAAAGCAGACCCTCTGTCCGTTCGGTGTGCAGGCGCAGTTCGAAGCGGGTCAACACGGTCTGTCGGAACGTTGTGGCGATGATGTCTTCAATTTTTGCGCAGAGCAGAGAGCGACGGACCTCAGTGTCTTGTTCGTTATCGAGCAGCGTGCGAGTCAGCAGCATTTCGCCGAACACCGATGCGGTTTCGGCAAGCGGGAGCGGGGCGTGGTAATTCAATGCCGTCTGTTTCTGGGAAATAACAAAGTGCAGGCCGTGGCCCGCTTCATGGGCAATGGTGGCGAGGTCGCGCAACGTGCCGGTAAAATTCAGCAATAGAAACGGCGGCAGTTCCGGCGATATTCCCATGGCAAACGCGCCTCCCGATTTTCCGGTGCGCGGCATGACATCTACCCGCCGTTCTTCAAAGAACGCCTCGACAATGGCACCAAATTCAGGGGAATAGTTCCGGTATGACTCAACAACCAGATCGCGGGCCTCCCCAAAAGTGTAGGTACGTTCTGCCTCCGCAACCGGCGCATAGATATCGCAATTCCTCAATTTGTCCATCTTGAGCATCCCGGCTTTGAGTCGGAAATATTCCTGAGCCAGACCATAATTAGCTTCGGTTACGCACATAAGGTGCTCAACCGCATCGTCCGGGATCTCGTTGCCGATGTTGGTCGGCTGGATCGGTGTCTGATACTTGCGGAGTTCCATCTCCTGACCATGATCGAGGGCCATGTTGTTGAATACGGCGTTGTAGACAATGCCATGCTCACCATGACGTTCCAGAAACGTTGTCATTGCCCGGAAGCGAACATCAGGTGATGTGTGGTGCAGCAGTGACAGCAGCTCTTCACCGGTGAACTCCCGCTGGTCACCATCAAGCTCCATCTGATAGACAAACGACGCGGAAAGCTCGTCAAACAGCTTGGTAAAGGCGCGTACACCGGTCAGATCCTTGCGTGTCAGGAGTCGCTCCTCATTCTCCTTGAGGGTGTGGGGACGGAATTTACGAATACCATCAAGAAAATGGAGATACCCGTTCGCACCCGGATGCGAGCGGAATGATTCAATGCGCCCGTCTTCCAGATCCATAAGCTCCAGATCGAAAAACAGCAGTTGCTGGGAAAGTCTGCTGCCCAATTCGGAGCAGCGCTGGGACAGGGCCCGAAACAGTTCATTGCCGGAGTCGGCTGCAAAAAGCAGATGCGCGTAGCAAAACGGCTTTGCCATACGGGTCTGAAGAGCCTCATATGCGCTAATGGCTGCCAGAAGAGCCGGGTTGTCAAGAACAGCAACCTGTTCAAAATACCTGGTGCGAAAATCAGCCGCAAGTTGTTCAAATGAGCCGAGATCATCCTCCAGTTCCGGTGAATCGGGGGCAGGGTAGAGCAGCGTCGTGTTCCAGGTCAGATCCGTATGCGGCATATGCGGTCTCCGGTTGATTTATAAAATGTCAGGTGCTGAACCTTACACCGGATAGTGTGGGTCGTCAAGGAGTGGGCTTGTGGAATCGAAGTTGACAGGCAAAAAAACATTGACACGCAAGAATTAGTTTGTTAAAAAGACCGCTCACTTTGTGGGGGTGTAGCTCAGCTGGGAGAGCGCTTGGCTGGCAGCCAAGAGGTCATCGGTTCGATCCCGTTCACCTCCACCAAAAACACTAGAAAAAAGAGCCCTTTGCAGAGATTGCAGGCGGCTCTTTTTTATTGGTAAATTTCTGACTGACGAGTTTACTGACCAGTTACAAAGCTACGAAAGGGGTTACAGAGTTTCTGTAGCCCGCTTTTTATTTTATTTAGCGGATTTTAGCGGATCATTCTTTGCCCTTTGGGTTCGGATCCTGTTTTTTATCGAAGCTGCGGTAAGCGCCTATCCGCTGCTAATTCCCAATTTATAACGTGATCCTGGCGGTCTACAGAAAGGTAAAGTCGAGGAATCGGGATTTCCGGCAGACGCCTTTCATGGATAGCGGAAAAGTCAAGGCACTGCTGGTGGATAAAGTCGATCTTGCCATACAGGGTGCTTGCGGATATTTCGGCAACCTCCATAATCCGGTTGAAGGGCATCTTGTTCACCAAGAGCTTGAATACTGTCTCGTTCACCTCTAGCCTCTTCTGACGGAGTGTTGCCCCGCCAACAGCAAAGGTTTTCTGGCACTTCCGACAACGATAGCGTTGAGACCCTGATTTTGTTTTTCCATAAAAAAGATAAGCGGTTGTAGCTGGGATCGATACCGAGTGGTTGGGGCAGGTTTCAACGGGGCATGAAGGGCCGATTTTGGGGACGAGATAATTGTTCAACCGGGCAAGTTCTTCACATATCGCCAGATTACTCTTCAAAGGTGGGTATTCTCCACAAAAGCCGCAGACAAGAGATACCCGTCCGTCTGAATCCCCAGAAAGTTTATAAACGTCCTTATTTCTTGAGGCAGCACCCGGACCGCGTGGCTGAACTTCCATGCTGGCAGGTCGTCCAAAATTTCGGCAAAGTGGATTTTTACAGAAGTTCACCTGAGTTCCGTTGATCGGAGACGGAATCCGCGGTGTTTTGAATGTTCGGTTCCCTTCCATAAAAATGCCCCTTAGCTGAGCTGCTAAGGGGCATGATGACATTAATCAATTAGGCTTTCAACACCTTTGTGGAATGGCTTGCCTGAATGGGTCGCCTTTTTTTGTGGGTGTGGTGAGCGGATTACAGAAACAACCGGTAATCAGTGTTTAATGCCTTTGCCAACTTCAGAGCGTTGTCCTTGCTGATACCGCACGGTAATGAATTATTTCTTATCTTCAGTCCAAACAGTTCCAACCGTGCTTAACGAGGAATTGGACGTGATGAACACCACAAGCCAAAAGCCAGACCTAACGGCGGACAGGCAACAGTCAGCAGAATAAATATCGAAATGCGAAATAGAGTTGTCATATAGTATTTTGGATCCGCAATTTTGCGGAGTCATCTTAAATCAGTTTAGGTGATCCAAACCAGAAAAATATTAAAGATACGATTAAAGCCGGGAAAAAAGGCATACCTACATACATAAAAAATGCCAGAAACAATACTGGTGATACGGCTATGAACAATATTTTCATTATCGTGAACATAAACATACTCTCAGATTTTTTATTGGTTCTAGCATGTTCTGTGATCGTTTATGCCGCTTTACGTTTATTTGGTTGTGAAGTCATTTCTTTCCGGAGAATAGCGTTCAACCGGCTTTGGTAACCTCTTCCACCCTGCTTCAACCAGTGCAATACATCGGCATCAAGACGCATGGTGACCGTTTCCTTGACCGGCCTGTAAAACCTGCCAACTTCAAAACCACTGAAGTCAGTTATTTGCGGAATATCAGAATAATCGATATCATCGTCTGACATTTCGGCAAGCGCCTTCAGCTCAGCTTCAATTTCAGGCGTTATGGTGCCATCAGATTCAACCCTTACCATCTGTGGTTTATAATCGTTACCGGTCTTCATATAGTTTCCTTTCGTGCCTGTCTGGTTGCCGTGCGGAGATAATCCTTATTATTTCTGTCTGGTCAGCAAAATGAGTGGTGTGGACAACAACAAAAAATAACCCACCTTTTACACGCCCTATAGCATGCCAACGGTCTTCATCATTCTCAACCCGATCAAAGCGGATAAGACAACACGGGTCAAAAAATACCATTTTTGCAGCATCAAAGCTGATCCGGTGCTTTGCCTTGTTGATCCGGTTCTTATTTTCATCCCATTCAAAAATCATGGTTTACTTGTAGCAATTCCTTACAATATTGTAAATATAAAAATATTCAGACGCACAACCGGTAGAACAGAGACGGCAGCAACCACAGCAGCGGTTCCGGATCCTGTTCACCTGGTCATGCGTCCGGCGGTGATCCGCTCCAACAGCTCCGGCGGCATTCAGCCCGAGGTGGCATCAGCACGGTAATCTGCAGGTGGCTCTGATCATCCTTCAGCCGTGCCGGTGGCGTAGCGGCCACGGTGACAGGTTCCAGGTAAAAGACATACAGCAGACAGAGACGGCAGTGACTACAGCAGCGGTTCCGGATCCGGTTTGCCTGGTCATACTCTCCGGCGGTGATCATCTTCAGCAGCTCCGGCGGCATTCAGCCCGAGGTGGCATCAGCACGGTAACCTGCAGGTGGCTCTGATCATCCTTCAGCCGTGCCGGTGGCGTATCGGCCACGGTGACAGGTTCCAGGTAAAAGACATACAGCAGACAGAGACAGCAGTGACTACAGCAGCGGTTCCGGATCCGGTTCGCCTGGTCATACTCTCCGGCAGTGATCCACTTCAGCAGCTCCGGCGGCAATCAGCCCGAGGTGATAGCAGCACTGTATTCTCCAGGCGGTTCCGATCTTCCTTCAGCCGTATCGGTGGAATACCGGCCATGGTTAAAGTCTCCCGGTGAAATACCAACAACAGACAGAGACGGCAGCAATCACAGCAGCGATTCCGGATCCTGTTCATCTGGTCATGCTCCTGGCGGTGATCCACTCCAACAGCTCCGGCGGCAATCGGTCCGAGGTGACAGCAGCACTATATTCTCCAGACGGTTCCGGCCTTCCTTCAGCAGCTTGTCCGCCCCCGCTTTAAGTATTACTGGTGAAGCAGAAGCAGCACGTCACAGAAAAAAGTCACTGAGACTCCCGGCCATCGTCAAAGAGCCGGTGGTGATTCGCTCCAGCTCGTACCGGCGGCTGTCATTATTTCAACTTTTTTGACGCAAAAGTGATCAGTCAAAAAGCAAAAATATAAATGGTCACTCCACTGGTCACCGTGTTTTCGTTTTATATTTCGGTGGTTTGTGACCAAAGTGACCAAAGTGACCATTCTTCTTTATTATATATAAAAGGGTTAAGATAAACAGAATGGTAATCACCTTTTATCCGCCGGATCCTAGCAGTGTTCCGGCCACTGTCCTGAATACCAAGTGGTCGGGTCTGTAATGTAATTGTAATGTAAGGAAATAAAAAAAGAGGGTGCAAATCAAAACAGTGAATATGGGAAATGTCCCGGAAGCCTTATGGGGCAAGGTATGGAAAAACAATAAATACACTGAAAGGCTATTTTATTTCACTGGCAGCCAAGAGGTCATCGGTTCGATCCCGTTCACATTTATAAGCAAATTCAATTGGTTAGCTTAAGACTAACCCATTTTTTTGGTCATTTTTACCCTCTGTGCCATGTAAGATGTTGCACAATTGAGTACCAGGTTATTCCCCCGCAACACCCATCGCCCAGAGGAGATTAACCTGGGCCACTCGGTAGTCCCGCTCTGCCCTGGCCAGGTTGCTTCCGGCCTGTACCAGGTTCAACTGGGCATCATCGAGTTCCAGGCGGATCTTCACTCCGTATTCGTACCCCTTTTCGGCCATCTGCACCAGTCGTTCCGCCTGCTTTACCGTTCCGCCGAGCGCAAGGACGATATCTGCAGCCTCTTTGACTGCGTCTCTGCTGGTCCGGACTTCAAGGGCGATGGCTTCGAGCAGCCTGGCTTCATCAATCTGCCTGCTGCGCAGGTCACTTTTGGCCTGGGCCGTCTTACCGCTTCCCTTCAGCCCGTCGAAAAAAGGGAACGAAAGATAAAGCCCCGCATTCCATGCCGTTCCGTTTGACGATCCGCTCAGGGTGGGGGATTCCCTGATGTCCAGCCAGTGCCAACCGGCGCTCCCTTTGAAATCGAGTCGCGGTTTGTTCTCGGCAGCAGCGATTGTCACCAGTTCGCTGTAGATGTCGATACGGTGACGAAGGTCGGCCAGTTCGGGGCGTTTCGAGTGGGCGCTCTTCAGGGCCTGATCGTAGTCGGGCGGATTTGTGAATGGCGTACCAAGAGATCCGCTGACATCCACCTCCTGACCCTCCAGTGCCAGCAGAAAGCGGAGCTGATGCCGGGCGGCAGTAATCGCATTTTCACACCTGATGGTGGCCGGAAATGCATTTTGAACGGCAACCTCAGCCGCCAGGACATCATAATCTGTCGCCGTTCCGGCAGCATACTTACGTTGCGCCTCCTCAAGAAGGCGCTTTTTCTGTGCCAGGTTCTCCCGGGCTGCGGCATGCAGCTCCCTTGCCAGCAGGACGTCACAGAAGACGGTTGTAACGTCCCTGACAGCAGCCTGCCGGAACAGGCGCAGTTGATCCTCAGCAGTTTTCAGTCCCGCTTCTGCCGCCCGGATGGCAGCACCGATCTTTCCCCAGGTATAAAGAGGCTGGCTCAGAGAGACGTCAGCAGTGCGACTGTACTGCAGGGGAGCCGTGCCGGCACCGTACAGCGCCCCCTGCCCATTGTCCTTTGCCATGCCGGCGGAGCCGTTCAGAGAGAGCTGCGGCAGGGCGGCAGCTCTCTCCTCGACATATTTCCCTTCCACATAGCGGGCATACTCGCGGGCTTTTTCGATATCACGGTTCTTTTCCATGGCGATAGAAATCGCCTCATCCAGAGTCACGGTGCGGACCTCGGCGGCTAGGGCATCAGAAAAGCCACCACGGAGGCACGGCCAAAAGTAGGCGCCTCTAGGCGAGAACACGGAGAAAACCAGGAGTAAAACAGATACGGATGCGACTGTTTTCCCTTTCCACTTCCGTTTCAGCCAGCCGCCGAAGTCATCCATGACCGTGTACATGACCGGCACCACGAGGAGCGTCAGGAAAGTCGAGGTAATCAGGCCGCCTACCACAGCGCGGGCCATGGGGGCACGCATCTCGGCGCCGCTGCCGATGCCGAGGAACAGCGGCATCATGCCGAAGATCATGGCCAGAGTGGTCATAATGATCGGCCTCAGACGTGTACGACCGGCCAGGATTACCGCATCACGGCGCACCATGCCGTCTCTCCTTTGCAGAATTTTGGCGTAGTCCACCAACAGGATGGCGTTTTTGGTGACCAGCCCCATCAGCATGATCAGACCGATCAGAGACATGATGTTGACGGTGTCGCCGGTAAGTTTGAGCATACCGGCCATGCCGACAATTGAGAGCGGCAACGCCAGCATAATGGCAAACGGCTCGAAAAACGACTCGAACTGGGCGGCCAGAATCAGGTAAACAAACAGTACCGCCAGGATCAGCGACTCACCCATGTAGCCGAAGGATTCAGCCATATCCTCGGCCTCACCGGAAAGGTTGATGGCATAGCCGGGCGGCATGTTGATCCGTGCGGCAGCCGCTTCGACGTGTTTAACCGCCGTGCCGATGGGGAGATTGTCCAGATTGGCGCTGAGCGTTACCTGCCGTGCCAGGTCGCGGCGATTGATCTCCGTCGGCGAGGCCGCCACCACCGTTGAGGTCATGCTGGCAAGCGGTACCAGTTTAATGCCCCCAGCGCCATCGGGAACAGATACCCGCAAATCAGTTACCTGGGAGGGGTTCTCGCGCAGCCTTTCCGGCAGCCTGACCCGCACATCGACTGCATCGCCGTCCTCGTCCTCGTAGGTGGAGATAGCTTCACCGCCGATCAGCCGACTGAGGGCAGCGACGATGTCATTGGTGGTAACTCCGGCCGAGAGCGCCTTGTCACGGTCTACCCGCATACGATATTCGGGGATGTCATTTTCCAGGGTCATGGAGATGTCGACAATGCCCGGCACCGCGTAGAGCTCTTTTTTCAGCCTGGCGCCGAGCTGCTTGAGTACGTTCAGATCATCACCCTTCAGGTTGACGTTAAGCGGTTTCAGTGCGCCACCGATCTGCCCGACCTCTTCGATGGAGAAGGTAATGCCGGCCACCTTGTTTAAGCGCTCGCGGATCTCCCGCTGGAGGACGAACTGATTTTTGGCCCGCTCTGAGCGTTCCTTGAGTTTTATATAGAGGAGCCCATCGCGTACTGTGCCGCTATCGCCGGCCCCGATGGTTGTATAGGTATGGTCGATTTCGGGAAAATCGCGTACGGCTGCGAGAACGGCGGTCATCCTCCCTTCGGTCTCGGCCATGGAGGCATCCGGTGCGGTCTTGAAGGAGACCTGAAGTTCGCCCTTGTCATACTGGGCCATAAAGGAGGATTCCAGCGTGCTGAAGATCGCCAGTCCGGCGACGAATGAGGCAAAAGCGGCTGCCAGTACCGTTTTGCGGTGATCTAGGGCCCAGCCGACAGCCGAACGGTAGCGGTCGGCGGTGCGGTCAAACCAGAGATTGAAGATCTCCAGCCAGCGGGCCAGTCCTTTGCGCCGCCCCTGCAGGTGGATGGAGGGGTCATGCCAGCGCGAAGAGAGCATCGGATCGAGGGTGAAGGAGACGAACAGCGAAACCAGCACGGCAAAGGCGACGCTGATGCCGAACTGATAGAAGAAGCGCCCGACAATGCCCTTCATGAAGGCTACCGGCACGAATACGGCGATGATCGACATAGAGGTGGCGAAGACCGCCAGGCCGATCTCCGCAGTGCCGAAACGGGACGCCTCCATATGATCCTTGCCCATTTCGAGGTGACGGACGATATTCTCCCGCACGACGATGGCGTCATCGATCAGCAGGCCGATAGCCAGGGAAAGGGCCATCAGTGTCATAACGTTGAGGGTCATGCCGAGCGAGTTCATGACTATAAACGCCGAAATGACCGAGATCGGCAGGGTCACGCCGGTAATGACCGTGGAACGCCAGGAGTTGATGAAGCAGAACACGATCAGCACCGTCAGAATGCCGCCGATGACGAGCGTTTCCTTGACATCGGCGAGGGACTCGCGGGTCATTATTGAACCGTCCCGGACAAGCGTGATAGATACGCCGGGGGGCATTTCCTTCTGCACCCGGGCGATAACCTTTTTGACCGTATCGACCAGTTCCACCTGATTGCCGCCGGACTGTTTGTATATATCCAGCCCGATTGCCGGCTGGCCGTTCACCAGGGCCAGCTTGCGCTTTTCCTCCACACCATCGGAGACCTGAGCGACCTCGCCGAGGGATATCGGGCGTCCGTTCCGCTGGGCCACGGTCATCTGACGGTACTGATCAGCACGGTCAGGCTTCCCCTCTATGCGCAGTGGATATTCGGCTGTGCCTCGGGTTATGCGCCCGAGCGGGGTGTTGGTATTCTCCGATTTAATCCCGTTGACGACATCATTAACCCCCATGCCGAGGGCATCGAGCTTTGTCGGATCAATATCCACGTTGATTTCCCGCTTCTGCCCGCCGACCATGTCCACTTTGCCGACACCGGCCACGCTCTCGAAGCGTTTCTTGATCTTTTTCTCCACCAGGACCGTCAGTTCCCGTGGGGAAAGGGTGGTTGACTGTACCGCCAGAGCAGCCACCGGAGCGGCGTTGAAATCGAGCTTCTGGATAATCGGCTCTTCGATGCCGGTCGGCAGGGTGCCACGGATAGAGGCAATTTTAGCGCGCACTTCCTGGGCCGCATCATTGACCTTCTCCTCCAGACGAAACTCGACTACGACCGTGGAAACACCTTCACGGGAGGTGGAGAAAACGTGTTTGACACCGGCCACCTGGTTGACCGCCTCCTCAATCCGCTTGGAGAGCTCGCGCTCAACTGTTTCCGGCGATGCGCCGGCAAAGGTGGTGACCACCGAAACCACCGGGAATTCGACATTGGGGAACATTTCCACCGCCAGACGACGGTAGGAGAATATGCCCACGACCACCAGAGCCAGAATCATGACGGTGGCGAAGACGGGGCGTTTAATAGAGAGGTCGGAGAGAATCATCCAGGTCTGTTTCCTTTATAGTGTATTGAAAAGTGTTACTTCGCACCGTTGGCTGCCGTCACCGTAACGGCATCCCCGTCCTTGAGGTTGAACCCGCCGCGTACGACGTACTGTTCTCCACTCTTCAAGCCAGCCACCACCTCAACCTGCTCACCGGTTACGCTGCCGGTGGAGATAGTGCGCGTATGGGCGACGCCGCTTTGCACAACGTATATGACACCGGTGCGGGCCGCCAGATCGAAACGGTCGATGGCGCTTCGCGGTATCTGCACTACGCCACTGCGTTTGCCGGTGATGATACGCCCCTTGGCGAACAGCCCCCCCTTGAGGAGTTCGGGCACATTCTTAACCTCGGCAATAACCTTCAACGAGCGATCGGCGCTGCTTAATTCGGGATTTATGTACATAACCGTGCCATTAAAGGTCTTTCCCGGCAACGCATCCACGGAAAACTCCACCGGCTGTCCCTGCTTGATCCGGGCCGAGTCAGCCGATGAAACCGTTACGGTAAGGTTGAGCAGGCGGTTGTCCACAATACGAAAAATCGGCTTTCCGGCGGCGGCATCACTCGCCAGGTCTCCCACATTAACGTCTCGCAGGGCAACGACACCGTCCAGCGGCGATACCACCAGCGACTTGTCCTGCCGGGCCTTTGTCTGGTGCAGTTCTCCTCCGGCCACGCCTGACTGGGCCTGGGCCGCGTCAACCCTGGTCCTGGCTGCTTCAGCCTCGGAACGGGCGTCATCTACCGCCTGCCGGGTGGCCAGTCCGGATTCTTTCAGCTTGAGCATCCGTTCCCTTTCCCGCTCGGCACGGGTGGCAGCCACACCGGCCTGAGCGAGACCGGCTTTAGCCGATTCCACTGCTGCTTCGGCCCGCTTGACCAGAGCCGCAGTTTCGGCGACATCGATCCGCGCCAGTGCCTGCCCTTTCCTGACCCGAACCCACTCGGTCACATACACCTGCTGGATCAGGCCGGGAATCTGGGTCTTGATATCCACGGAAAACTTCGGTTCCAGGCTGCCGGTGACCTGTATCCCGTCGCTCAGCCCGGAAGCGCTTGCAGCAACAGCTTCTACGGCAACCGGTTGTTTGACCGCCTGCACAGCGCTCTTGTCTGCATCACCCTTGCTACATGCGGTTATGCTTATGAATATGAGAAGTGCCAGTATAGTTACAGATGTCTGTTTCATTGCCTACCTCTTGTTAAGATTAACTGGCCGTCAGGCCATCAAATACAATATTCAGCATACGGATCATTGCCTCCCGGTCAAGACGGGGATTGCAGTGGCAGAGATGTTCCTCGATGGTAATGCTCATGCACGCGAGAGCCGCCCAGACCATGTCATTCACCGTTCCCGGTCTGATCTCCCCGGAGGTAATGCCATCCTGCATCAGGGCCGAGATAACCTGCAGCATCCGATCGTAATACTGTTCAAGATTGAACGGCGGTGCCCCCTGTGGAGTTCCGAAGTATATAGAATAAATCAGCTTTACCTGCGGCAGCTGCTGTATTGAGGTCTCGAATACTCTCTCACAGAAGTGAATCACGCGCTGGCGTACAGTGCCGGTAAAGCTGTCCAGGTCGGCCAGCATGGCCTCAAACCGGGAATAGGAATCTTCCATCAACTGCTGGTAAATCCCTTCCTTGCTTTTAAAATAGTAATAGAGCACCGGTTTGGTAACTCCGGCCACCAGGCATATCTCGCGCACCGACGTGGCGGCATATCCCTTTTGGGTGAATAGCTCAAGTGCCGCGCCAAGCAATCTTTCCCGGGATTCAGCGGTTGGTTGATGGTGATCTGTGATTAATTGCATGGGGATCCTTATGGCGTAATCTACCGAACGGTAGGTATAGCAAAAACAGTGGTGAGTTGTCAATTGCAACAAGGACATATTTGGGGAACTGAAGCAGCGGAGATAGTAGAATTAACAGTGTGAGGCAGGGGTATAAGCTTAAATATCAAGTAATTGTTAACCCAAAAACAGCATATGAGAACGCTATCCGATACTACGCATAATTAATACCATGACCCGGGCAAACCGTTTTGATGCGTATTCGCACACTCTTCCGACTGATCCTGACTACTGCAATGTTTCAGTCAAAAATTGAACCCCCATGGAGACCGATTCAAACCTGACTACCCTGCAGGTGTGCTTGATCGGGCATGCATCGGCATTGTCGCAGAGCATCATTTTGCAAATATCACCAACTTCCAGGCCCGTAAGAACACCATCCTTAATTTTTATCAGAGCTCCACCAAGGGAGATGTTCTGCAGCATTGCCCGATAGGTATTACCCGCATCGTCGGTCAAGGCACATTCTGCGTTACTCAGGTTTCTAATATGCTGTCTATGGTTAGCCATTTGTGACCCTTCTTTCTGTCTTATTTACTTCAGATAGTAGACCAGATACCTATTCCCATCTCAAGTGGAATATCCTTTTTACCTGCAAAGAAATTTTTCAACTGCAGCTTGACATCACTCAGTTGAATGCCAACTTCAACGCCATGAAATACATCTGATGTACTGGTGCCGTTTGAGAGCATGAGAACAGAAGTGTTCAACTGTCGCAAGGTTCGATAAAACTCAGCGATGTTTTTGATGTTTTCCGGAAAGAAATCTTCGATCGAATCGAGTACGACAAGTTTTACTTTGTAGTAATCGCAGAACTTCAGCAGATAGGTGAGGGTTTTGGTATGGCATCCCGCTGCATCGATAAGGTTGAGTTGGGTCCCGTAACAGTCATCACACATCGAGATGCAGGTCAGATTGTCACCATTTTGCTGCAGTTTGAAATTGAAATCAGGCTCTGATTTCTGCCATTCACGACAGAGACGCTTAAAACGCCGACAATTATCGTCATCGGTATCCTGCGAGCTCAGATAGATCACATGCCCTTGCTGTCCCGGGTATTTTCCGAGAAACGGAATTCCCAGCGCAACGGACATTGCGGCTTGCATTGCCAGCGTAGACTTACCGTAGATGCCGTTTGTCTTGAGGCAGACCAGCGATTTGGCCGGAATTATTTCCGCGATGGTGTAATCCTCCGCTTTTGGAGTAAGTACCTCCCGGGTAGTCCACCCTTTAATGCCGATATGCCTGGCAAACGGATTATCTTCCATCATCTTGAGCGTCATACGAAACTCCTGTTTAAAGTGAGAAAAAAGTGACCGTCAAGAGGATATGACCTGCCGGGTGGCAGCGCCAGAAACTCCCTGACGGAGGCCGATCGCTCCGCCGTCTGTCTCTCCGCGGCTATAGGCGCTGCTATTGATGTAGCTGCGGCGACTGTGCAGTGTGCGAATCTTCCCGATCTCACTCATCGCCTGCCTGATCAGTCCTTCCTTAACCGGAACCAGTGCGCCGGTGGTGACCGGAGTCTGTACTTTCTGCTCTCTCAGGCGGGCAGTGATGGTCGTTACCGCCCCCAGATAATAGGAGTGACGCATCAGTTCACGATGGCGGTTTGCAAGTGCGCCGACGGCATGCTGCTTCATATACGTGCTGCAGAGCGATCGAACGGTACGGTCCAGAAAGGTAAAGGTATACACGGCAACCTGCACATCCGCTCCCACGCCGATAAAGGTCATTTTTCCGGTAGCAGGATGGTGGATAGCCTGGCAGTCGAAGGCGCTGCTGACTCCGGCACTCAGGTGACGCAGCCATTTAGGCAGTGTCTTTGCTACGGTGGTTTCCATCCTGTCGGCCTTATCCGGCCGATGGGCTGCCTCAATATCAGCCATGGCGAGATTGTGTTCAGACAGCAGTCGCTGGGCATGCCCGGCAGCCAGGGCGGCCTCATGCTCATTGCTGGAATGTGCCAGGGCCAGAAGTTTCCTGATTTTCTCAATAATCGGTGTCTTATCCACGAATCCTCTGGTGTGGTAACGTTGAATTGCATGTGCGGAGAGAGTTTACATGATGAATTGCTGAGTATCCTCAGTACAGACAAGTTTTTCCAGCGTATTGAGCAGATGCGGGGAAAACAGCCCCTTCATCTGATTGCGCATTAACTGGCTGGCAATATTGGGAGGCATAGTATTGTTGCCGTGAATATCAGTAGTCAGGCTGCAATAGATGTCTGCAATTCCTGATATCTGGGCACTGCGTGGAATATCGCTGCCCGTAAGCCCCAGTGGATAGCCACTGCCGTCGTGACGCTCATGGTGGAGCCTTACTATTGTCAGCGCCACTGGAGAAAGTACTTTTTTGTTCTCGAGAAATACATACCCATCCTCAGGATGGCGCTTCAATATCTCAATCTCTGCGTCGCTAAGCCTGCCAGGCTTGTTCAGGATCTCCTGCGGGACAAAAATCTTGCCAAAATCGTGGAGAATGGCACCGGTGCCGACATCCAGCATCTCGTCGCGGGAGAGTGAATATGCGTCTGAGTGCATCATTAATGTCAGTGACGCAACCTGCAATGAATGCACAAACGTGTGGTAGTTGTGAAACATTACTGTTTCCAGGGAACCGATGGCCTCCGGATTGTCTGAGATAAACAGCATCAGATTTTCTATGAGACGTTTGGTCCGGTTTGTGTCGGTTGCTTTATCGGGGTTATGGAACAGATCATCCACGAAGTTGATGGATGTCTGGTAGATCATTTTTCCCTTCGCCCTGGAGTTAAGGAGATCGCTTTTTAACAGTCGCTCGGCACTTGCCTCCATGTGGCTGGTGATGACATCCATGTCTTTTTTGGAAATAAAAACAAACTCTACGCCGTTTGTTGAAAGTCGCTCGTGATCATGATAGGTGAAATACCGGCCGTTGTTTTTGTAAAGGACGTAGTTGCTCCCGGTTTTTATATACAGCGCGACATCCGGGAAAATAGCCGGTTCAATGCTCTCGAGACTGACAGGAACAAAAACAGTTATATTTTCCATAGCAACTCCTTGCACGGTAGTTGTTTCCTTATCGGTGTATCAGATTCGTTTTAAAGGAGAGCTTTATTAACATTACTGGTTTGTCCTTTGAAGAGTGTGCTTCCGGTCAGGCCTTCCGGTTCAGATATGAATTTATGAACCGGCTCTCGGCGCTCAGTCGGAACAGCAGCGGCAGCAGCGCCGCCAGAAAAATGATGCCGCAGCCGAGCCATTCCCGGCTGTTCAGCCGTTCCCCCAGAAAGGAAAAGCCGGCGATCAGACTCCAGACCGGGTCGAGGGTATAGATCAATCCTGCCCGGGTGGGAGTGACGTAACGCTGATAGATGTTTTGCAGAGTGAAACATAATACGGTCGGGAATATGGCACAATAGACAATTGAGAGAACGGCGGGAGTGGTGACGCTGAAAGCGGGGAGGGGGAGCAGCAGCGTGGCGGCTCCGGCGATCAGAGAAACAGTGACGAACTGGACGAGGGTGATCAGGAAAACATCATCGTCTTTTAAGAACTTTGATACCGAGATGATGTGACAGGCGATCATAAAGGCGCAAAATGTTGAAAGAAGATCACCGCGGTTGAAACCGCTGCCGCCTCCGGTAGCCAACAGTACGATCCCGACTACCGCCAGAGCGATACCGGCGATGTTGACCCGTCCGATCCGGTCGCGCCAGACAATTTTTGTGATTACCGGTATGAAGAGCACAAACAGGTTGTTGAGGATGCCGGCCCGCGAGATGCTCGTGCCCTGGATACCGAAGACAAAGCTCAGATTGGTCAAGCCGAGAGCGATACCTACTGCCGTGCCACGCATCAGTGTGCCTGAATTCAGCCTGCGCAAACGCCTTGAGCAGACGACCAGCATGATGGTCGTTGCGAGAATAAACCTGGTCAGGATAAACAGTTGCGGCGGGATCGTGGCAACACCTATTTTGGTGAAGAGAAAACTCCCTCCCCAGAAAAAAGTGGTCAGTACCAGAAAAAAATAGACCCGGTTCATTGCGGGTGCTGTCCGGTTTGTCATACTGTGGCATTCTCTGCGGCAATATTCATGTATTCCCTGATTACCGGCAGATCGGCTTCTGCCCAGTCGAGTCCCGGAATGTGCTCTGGTTCTACCCATTTCAGGGCATGATGTTCATACATCGTAACGGTGCCACCGGCCAACCGACAGATAAAGGGGTAGAGAGTAACAGCGAAGTCAGGATAGCTGTGTGTTGCCGGCGAGAGCGCAGTCCCGATGAAGACGCTGACGCCAAGTTCCTCTCTCAACTCGCGGATCAGGCACTCTTCAGCAGTTTCATCCGTTTCGATCTTGCCACCGGGAAATTCCCATTTGAGCGGCAGAGACATGGTCGAGCTTCTCTGGGCAGCCAGCACTAAACCTTCCTGCTCGATGATGGCACAGGCCACGTGGAGATGATGCCTCACGAGGAGGCCGTTTGATGTTGCTCAAGCATCCGGATCCCGACCCAGCGGCAGGCGAACTGGTAGGCGATCCGCCCGCTGTTATCCCCTTTATCGTATCCCCACTGGATTGCCGCTGCTCGTGCTTCGTCGTTCCATGCGAGAGTTGAACCCTGTCTGGTAAAGAGTTTATTGACCCATTGCCGGGTGACGTTGATATATTGCTCCTGGCTGAACGGATGGAAGCCGATCCAGAGTCCGAAGCGTCCGGAGAGGGAGATTTTTTCCTCTATCGCTTCACCATGGTGCATCTCGTTGTTTATCAGCATGGCGCCCCGGTTGTCGGTTTCAAATTCGGGAAGCAGGTGACGGCGATTTGACGTGACATAGATCAGGACGTTGTCTGGTGGCGCATAGACCGCACCGTCGAGGGCGCTTTTAAGCATTTTGTAGCTTGATTCGCCAACTTCAAAGGAAACATCGTCGGAGAAGATGATGAAGCGGTACGGCAGACGTTTGATGCAGTCGACGATATCCGGTAGATGGATCAGATCGGTTTTGTCAACCTGGACAATCCGCAGCCCCCGGTCCGCATAATTATTGAGCATTGCCCGGATCAGGGAGGATTTACCGGTGCCGCGTGTTCCCCACAGGAGCGTGTTGTTGGCAGGATATCCGGCCAGAAATTGACGGGTGTTTTCTACGACAACCCGCTTCTGCTCTTCGATGCCGAGCAGATCATCAAGTGCGATCTGCTCGATGCTTTCTACCGGCTCCAGATAACCGCTGAAGGAGTGCCGTCGCCAGTTTGCTGCATGGCAGACAGTCCAGTCAACTGCTGCCACCGGTTTCGGCAGCAGCATCTGTAATGAGGTGAGTACCTGCTTAAGTTGTGTTTTCAGCTCGTGGTCCATTAAATACGCCTCGCGGTGTTGATCTGCGTCAAAAAACGTCAGAAAATGCAATTGACGTTTTATTGGTAATAACATATTGTTTCCGGCGCGTCAGTTAGAATTACCAACTGTTGGCTATTGATATGCGATTCTGACTGGAGATTGTTGAAATGTATTTAAAAGTTGCCGAACTTGCCGATGCCGCCGGCGTAAATGAAAAAACGGTACTGTTCTGGATCAGAGATATGGGGCTTCCTGCACACAAGCAGGATGACCGCTACCGTATCAACAGGGTTGATCTGCTGGAATGGGCCACGACCACCGGGATTTCGATTCCGCCGGAAATTTTTGCCGTCCATAATGAGCAGAAACGTCCGACAGCGGTTTCAGATGCGTTAGAGTTGGGAGGTGTTTTTTACGATCTGCCGGGTGATACTCCTGAAACAGCACTCCGGGAGGTAGTTTCACGGCTGCAACTTCCCCCCGGTCTTGATCCGGATTTTCTGCTGCAGACCCTTCTGGCGCGGGAAGCACTCGGTTCTACCGCTCTCGGTAACGGCATTGCCATTCCGCACGTGCGCAATCCGATTGTCGGGTCGTCCGGAGAATCGGCCATCAGTCTCTGCTTCCTCAAAAACCCGATAGATTTTGAAGCGGTTGACGGAAAGCCGGTGACGATTCTCTTTACGCTGGTGACGCCCAATGTCAAGGCGCATCTGCAGCTGCTGGCAAAACTTGCCTTTCTGCTGCATGACCGGCCTTTTCTGGATCTGCTGCATCGTGCCAACAGTGAAGAAGAGATCATGACGATGATTCGTGCGTTGGAGGATAGTAACATCAGGAGGTAGCAGCACCATGACAGAGGAGTTATTCGCCCCGGGTTCCCTGATACTTATTGCTACGCTGTTGGCTGCTCTTTCCGGTGTCCCGTTGTTGCTCCCCCGGCTGTTTTCTGCAGCACGGGCCCAATTGGTATCAATTGCAGCTCTCCTTGTCGCCTCATGCACCGGGTTAACCGGTTCGGTCCTGGCGCTCCTCTCCGGGCGCACTTCTCAGTTTGAACTGGCCTGGTCGCTTCCATTCGGACCGGCACGGTTTGGTGTTGACCCTCTCACCGCCTGGTTTCTACTCCCCATCTTTCTCATCTCCGGCTGCTCCGCGCTCTATGCACGTTCCTATTGGCATGCCGATCACCACTCAACCAATGTGCGCAAGATGACCTTCTTTTTCGGTATGATGACCGCCGGCATGAGCGGTGTTGTCCTGGCAAGAGACGCTGTCAGTTTTCTCTTTGCCTGGGAAATAATGGCGCTCTCCGCCTACTTCCTCGTCTCGACTGAAGACGAAAAGCAGGAGGTCAATGAAGCCGGTACTCTGTACATGATTACGACCCATACCGGGTCGCTCGGTCTTTTTGCGCTCTTTCCGCTCTTGAATCTGCTGAGCGGTTCCTGGCTTTTTCCCGCTGTAGCTTCACTGAATGCCTCTTCCGGTTTGTCTACCGCAATTTTCCTGGCTGCCCTGTTTGCTTTCGGGTTGAAAGCCGGTATCATGCCGTTCCACGTCTGGCTCCCGTCAGCTCACGCGAATGCTCCCAGCCATGTCTCGGCCGCCATGTCGGGCGTGATTCTCAAAATCGGAGTGTACGGACTGATACGTACAGTCTCATTTTTTCACGATATTCCGCTCTGGTGGGGCGGCTCCGTATTGCTCCTCGGAGTGATTTCCGGAGTGGCCGGCGTCGCCTTTGCGATCGGACAGCATGATCTGAAACGGTTACTGGCGTATCACAGTATCGAAAACATCGGCATCATCTTCATGGGACTGGGAGTGGCGCTGATCGGTCAGAAGATCGGCTCTGCGGCGATGATGCTGCTCGGCATGAGCGGGGCGCTGCTCCATGTTCTCAACCACGCCACCTTCAAAGCGCTGCTCTTTCTGGGAGCCGGATCAGTCATTCATGCTACCGGCAGTCGTGAAATCGACCTGATGGGCGGAGTGGCCAGGAAACTTCCGTACACGGCGTTATTGTTCGGAGTCGGTGCCGTGGCTATCTGCGGTCTGCCGCCGCTCAACGGCTTTGTCAGTGAGCTGCTGATCTACCTCGGTCTCTTTCGGGGGATTCAGGGAGAGGGGGGAACGGCCGCAGCTGCAGCATTGGCGGCGCCTGCGCTGGCACTCGTCGGTGGGCTGGCGGTAGCCTGCTTTGTCAAGGTGTACGGCATCGTATTTCTGGGAGTTCCCCGGACAGAAACTCATACGGCACGGCATGAGGCCGGGTGGCAGATGCTGGTCCCGATGCTGCTGCTGGGCCTGCTCTGTCTTGCTATCGGCCTGGCTCCCGGGGTAGTGGTTAAGCCGCTGCAGCTGGTCAGTATGTCGATTATTCCGGGTGTTGCCCGGACAGTAGGGCTTCCTTTGCAGGAACTGCTGCCAACGACAATGATAACGTTGTTGGGATTGGCACTGCTCGTTCTCATTGCGATTATTGCCGTCTGGTACCGTCGTCGCCTGGCGGGGAGTGTCTTCAGTGAAACGACCACCTGGGGGTGCGGATATCAGCGTCCGGCTCCGCGAATGCAGTACAGCGCATCATCATTTGCCGAAATGTTGACGTCTCTTTTTGCTTTTGTGCTCAAGCCGCACAGTCATCAACCTGAAGGAATCACCGGACTTTTCCCCCGAAAATCACACTTTTTCAGCCATGTTCCGGAGGCGGTGCTTGAGTTGGTGTACATACCGGCGCTGGCCCGCCTCTATGGCCGTTTTTCCGGTTTTCGCAGATTGCAGAGCGGTATTCTGCAGCAGTATGTCCTCTATTCTCTGATAACCCTGATTCTTTTACTGGCAGCCAGCTACTTCTAAACACAAGGAGGCAGCACCATGAGCCCGACCGGTACTATTAACGAGCAACCGATTGCCAATCGCATAAACTGGGTGTTTGATCTGGCTCAGAGGTACTCGGTCGAGTACTGTTCTCCGGAAGCGTTCCTCGCCCGGGAGCGCTATCTTGCCCTGCACCCGACCGCCATTGCCGTCATGAAATGCATGGACGGCAGGATTAATATTCCGGTCGCCACCAATACTCCTCCCGGAATTATCCAGCCATTCCGTAACCTGGGGGGGATGTTTGACATGGGGTGGCCGCATCTTGGCGAAGTGCTGGCCCAGTATGTCCAGCGCATGGTGAGAAGCGGCAGACGGGTGCTGATTCTGATCACCTACCACTTTTCACGCGGCGATGTACATCGCGGCTGTTCCGGCTTCAATTGTGATACCGAAGCGGCAATAGCCCATACCCGCCAGATTCAGAGTCAGATGGAAGCAATCTTCGGGGCTGCCCATGGCAGCGTCTATCCCCTCATCTGCGGCTTTGAAACCGATGAGGATGCCCTGCTGCTGCACAGTTCCGACGGCCGGATTCTGGATCTTTCCGGCGATATATCAGTGGATGAGCTTACAGCGGAACTGGCAATCCGTTTCCACGATATGCCGGGCGACCTGCGGAGTGACCTTCTGCCGCTGCTGGCCGGTAACCTTTCCCACATCAAAGGATTGCGCCATGAACGAAGGTCACTGGTCGTCGAACACCGCGAATGGATGATCTGTCTCGGGCGTGGTTTTGATTTCCTCCATACCCCCAATCTTGCGTTGATTGTCGGGCCGTACAGCCCCAATCTGGCTGATCCGATCCGCAAGGCGGCGGCAATTATCGAGAGCAATATGGCTGACGGCAGGATTCCGGACGATGGCTTTCTGCTGCTCGCGTCGGTGCCGTATGATGAAATCGGCGTTGACCGCGCCCGCGCTGTCATGAAATCTCATTTCCTCTCCAGGTTTGCCTCTGAAGTGATCGAGAGCGAATTCCCGGATCTTGCCGGAAAGATGATCCGTCACACTGCAGTGCTCGACTGGAACACGCGCAGAATAGAGGCGTTGACTGAGCCAAGCTGAGTAAATTAGCGGTGGAGAAACAACAAACCATGTGGAAAACTATTGATAGCCTGGATTATGAAGGTGCCATTTATCGACCTCCCAGTGAAGCACGCTCCATTATCCTGCAGGTGACGGTTGGCTGTTCTCATAACAAATGTACTTTTTGTGCAAGCTTCAAAGACAAGCGTTTCAGAATCAAGGATCAGACCACAGTAGTGGCGGATCTGAAGAAGGCTGCCCGTCTTTATCCCAAAGTTAAGCGGCTTTTTATTGCAGATGGTGATGCGCTGATAATGCCGATGAGCTACTGGCATTGGCTTATGCCTGCAATCAGGGAACATCTGCCGTGGGTCGAGCGCATAGGCGTTTACGCCACAGGTCGCGCAATCAGAAAGAAAACGATGGAAGACCTGCAGTGGTTACGCGACTATCGACTCGGTATCATCTATCTGGGAGTCGAAAGTGGCGATCCGGAGACGCTTGCGTATGTAAATAAAGAGTCCACTGCCGAACAGTTGATTGAGGCTGGACAAAAGATGAAAGCAGCAGGGATCAGCCTGTCGGTGACGGTATTACTCGGTATCGCCCCCACGGGTCGCAGCATTGCTCACAGTCAGCAAACAGGCCGGTTGCTTACAGACATCGATCCCGACTACGTTGGCGCACTTTCGGTAATCATGTGCGAAAACACTGAACTGGACAGGCTGGTTAAACAGGGAAAACA
This sequence comes from Desulfuromonadaceae bacterium, assembly GCA_049318985.1. GTDB lineage: Bacteria > Desulfobacterota > Desulfuromonadia > Geobacterales > Pseudopelobacteraceae > JACRCG01. The sequence goes on along the minus strand of JBMOEI010000047.1, from coordinate 1,881 downwards.
TCGCGTTTCAACTTCGGTAGGAATCCTTATGGAACTACGAAAAATGCTCATCCACACTGAATTATCGAAAGGCCTGTTCATGGCCAATCACGCGTCAAATTATCTACCCCTGAAAGTTGAAATGCCATGGGGCAAAGCAGAGGCCGTTGCTATGCTCGATGCCGCTATCAACGGTCGTGTCCGTCTTCGTAACGAATCCTTGCGGGCGTTATAAAAATTGCACTCATATATAACCTTGATGGTTGAGTTCAGGTTACAAAAGGGCGCAACCTTACCACAGCACTCACCCCCCATGAGCAGATTGGAGTCATTATTGCCGTAGATATCCTCATTTTTTTGCGGAATGCCCCGATAAGATACCTATACGCCGGTGATGTCTTTGTACGGAGGCTGCCATGAGAATCCTGAGTTCCAATGTCCTGTTGACCAGTCAGCACGTTGCCGTAAAAGAACAGAACACGTCAGAATCTTTGAAGGTGTGGGTCGGTAACCGGCGTCCCGATTTTGAAAATATCACGGGACGTTTTTCGGTGCAGGGTCGGGACGTGGTGGATCTGTCCCATCTGGCAAAGTCTGCAATCCATGATACGGGGAAGGGGAGGGCCGCCACCGGAACCGGGACGCGGGAAGATATCATAGATACAGATCCTGTCTCCTGGTTGGTGCGCATGTTAACCGAGCTTATTACCGGAAAGAAAGTAAAAATTACGTCAGTCTCACCCAAAGATGACGGTATTGATCCACACAAGGCAGCCGAACTGAATCAGGCTGTAAACGGGACTAACGCCCGGGCCCAACCGCAAGCGCCACCCCGGACAGGCTTCGGTCTCGAATACGATTCCAGGGAAACGTATGCTGAAGCCGAAAGCATGGATTTTTCGGCACAAGGCATGGTCAGGACTGCCGACGGTAAGCAGATTCAATTCAACCTTCAACTTTCGATGGATCGTTCGTTTGTGAGCGAGAAGAGCGTCAGCATCCGCCTGGGTGACGCGGTACGGCAACAGGATCCGTTGATAATCAACTTTAACGGTTCGGCCGCTCAACTTACTGATACAAAATTCAGCTTCGATATCAATGCCGATGGCAGCACCGAACAGATTTCCTTCGCGGGATCGAACAGCGGCTTTATCGCTTTGGATAAAAACAACGACGGTACGATAAATAACGGTAGTGAGCTGTTTGGGGCGAGGAGTGGTAACGGTTTTCAGGATTTGTCCGCCTGCGATCAGGACAGGAACGGCTGGATAGACGAAAACGATGCGGTGTTCAACCAGTTGAAAGTATGGTCCAGGGACAGTCAGGGTAACGATTCATTGGCAGGGCTGAAAGCGAGGGGAGTTGGCTCGCTGTACCTCGGCGCCACCACCTCCCCGTTTGAGTTGAAAACCGGCAGTAACAGTTCACTCGGCACGATCAGGTCGAGCGGGTTGTATCTGAATGAGAACGGCAGTACCGGAACAGTGCAACAGGTTGACCTGACCTTATGATGACGGAAAATATATATACCACTGCTCCTTCAATGCTATCAGGTTTACTTGGAAAAAGCCTCTTTTCCAAGTGCTACTCCGGAACATTTGCGTTCGACCATACGTTTAACACTAATCAGAATGTCGTCAATTGCCGTTTCAATCGTTTTTCCCCTCGGGTGTATACTGCAGACCGCCGTTGTCAATGAATGATCCATCTCTGGACTCCAGCGGGCATTTCCAGCCAGATCGTTACCGTACGTCAGGTACGCAGAAAGCTGGTTCAAACCGGTCCCCGGCCTCTCCCCAATAAAATGAATCAGCACCACCGGTGCGAGTATCTGCGCCACATGATAGCCCGCCCGGACACGTCCGTTTTTTATGACAACATCAATGTTGGCTGCGTAGAAGC
>JBMOEI010000046.1:0-42726 GCA_049318985.1 Desulfuromonadaceae bacterium | reverse complement strand
TGTCATTCAGATAGTTGCCCATCCTGACAAGCTCTTCTGAACTATAATCGTCATCTGTCTCTATCAAACGATTCTGCAGTGCTCCTTTACTGGAGACCAGAATGGCCAGAATTTTGCGTTGACCGATGCGGATAAATTCAATATGGCGAAAAACATCGGCGGTAAAACTGGGGGCAATGACAATCCCCATATAGTTTGAAAGCTGTGACAACGTCCGGCTGGTTTCTTTCAATATCCCGGAAAGACCAACGCCAGCCTGACGACAGTGACTGATAATCTGTCGTTTTTCATCGCGGCTGACCTGACGCAACGCAACCAGCGAATCGACATACAGGCGGTAGGCTTTTTCCGTCGGAATCCGACCGGCTGAGGTATGCGGAGAGGTCAGCAGGCCCAGCTCTTCCAGATTGGCCATGACATTGCGCACGGTTGCCGATGACAGAGTCAGGGCATGACGACGGGCTACAGCACTGCTCCCCACCGGTTCTGCGGTAGCAATGTAATCCTCAACGATGGCTTCCAGTATCTGTCTGCTGCGGGGTGAAAGTTCAATATTCATGTCGAGACCCCAGAAAAATAGCACTCGCGACTTGAGAGTGCTAACAATGCCAAGGTAATAATCGACCCGGTTTTTGTCAAGGAGATTTCAGGGGTATTTGTTGTATCACGGAGGGCTGTGAAGCGTCAGACTCATATTTATATTGAGTTCCTCACATTTCATAACTCTTCTCTACCTACTGTTATCGCAAATATATCCAGAATTATAGACTTGTGTTTTAGCGAAAATCGTACGAAAATACCTACACTTTTTGAGGGCATCTCCTGATACTTTCTTTTTTCACAAAATCCTGAACAATTTCGTAATGCGCTTAAATTCATGCACAAAAGGAGTACACCATGAACACAAAACGGGTGATCGCTGACAAATCGGCTGCAATCCTGCGGGTGATGTCCATGTTCTGCCTCATTGTACTGACGGCAACGTCTGCACCGGCCTTTAATATTTCCGGTTCGGTATCAAACATTACCGGTAAAACAGGACGCGTCTATCTGTCGGTGCTCGATTCGCAATACAGTGGCAACAGCCCGGTTGCGGGGGTGAGTATACCGTCAGCGGGAAGTTACACCATCCGTGGTCTCCCCGACGGTGGGAACTATATCGTCTTCGCGTTCCTGGATACCCAGAACTCCGGAACTCAGCAAGCCAATGACCCGGTTGGCATCTCAACCGGCACAGTTACTTCCTCCAATCCCGTAGCCAACATAGCGCTTTTCAATCCGCCCCAGCCGGCCTCCCTGCAACCTCCTGCCAACGTCAAAGTTGTCTTCGGCAGTGACAGTGCCACGATTTTTTATGACCGCCCCAAAAGCACAGGGGGCAATGGCTATGAAATCGCCACTTCTTACAAGGTCTACTGGATCCTCAAGTCCGCCACCAATCCGAATCCCGGTCCGACTAACTTCACCGGAAGCAGTCCGGTTATGACCTCAGAGGCAAGAGACGCCTTTGTTGCCTACAACCTGGCAAACCCTACCCTGTACAACTTTGCGGTGACAGCATCACTTGACGGCACGGAAAGCGCTGCCGTACTTGCAACTGCCCAGGCGGTCACCGGTACATTCTCTGTTTCAGGCACCGTCACCACTACCGGCATGACTCTTCCCATTCCAGGCACCCATCTGCTTGCCCTCATGTTTGAAAACATTACCGGGAAAATTTTCACCACCTCGGTGGCCAATCCGGTCGCCAGCCAAGGATTCAGCTTTACCGGTGTGTCGGCCGGCAGTTACACTATTTATACGATCCTGGACCTGAATAATAATGGAGTCATCGATCTGGGCGATGTTGCCGATACGGAAAAAGGAGTTCCGGTTACCGTGACCACCAGCAACATAACAAATGTTGCAGTCTCCCTTGTCGCAGCGGATGCCGCGCCCTATGTGAAAACCAAACATTTGAACAATGGCAGTGACTCCTACTCGTTGAACCTTGGCGTCTATGGCATAAAGAAGCGTCCGGTAAATGTGAGTGTCAGCGGTCAGCAGGTTACGACCAGAGATCTGGCAATGACTAATTGGAATTCAGGCAGCTTCGAGACCTCTCAGAATGTTGCCAGCAGGCCGGCACTATTACCAACACCTGACAGCTACTCGTTTACCGTTGAGTATTCAACAGCCGGCGGAGCATCCCCACTTTCTGCACCAATTACCGGCATTGTAGACTCATTTGCGACACCGATCGCCCCGAACGGGACGATCGACTATCCTGTCTCTTCTCCGCTGCAATTCAGCTGGAGTCAGCCGAATCCATTACCGGCATACCCGTACAGATACGGATTCTGGGTAAACAATCCCAATGGCTGGTTCGATTCAGACCCGTACTACAACATGCCAAGTTCTACGACGTCAGTAAATATTGCCAATACAGAATTGGCTGTGCAAGCGGGGGTTAATTACACCTGGGCAATCTCTCTGAAAGACAGCTATGGCAACTCCTCCGAGAAGATGGCCAACTTCGTTTCAGGCAGCGGCAGCATCTCGGGAAAGGTTACCAGTAATGGTACCGCCGGAATTGCCTACACCTATGCTGTTTTACTTGATACCGTAAATGGCTGGACGATCGCCGGTGTCCCGGAAGTGCTGACGAACAGCACCACCGGCGCATATACCATCAGCAACATCCCTGTCGGCAATTACAAGCTCGCTTTTGTTGCCGGTCCAGGCTATCAGGGTCAATTCTATAACGGCCAGACCAATTACAGTGCGGCTCAGGTCCTGAATGTCACCCCCGGCGTACCACTGACAAATATCGACGCAGTGCTGGCCGCTGCGCCCGGTACCGGCACGATCGCCGGCATGGTCACCAATGCCACAACCACTCTGCCGGTTTCCAACGCGTACATTGAATTACTCGATACTTCAAACAATCCGATCATCGGATTTCCTTCGGCCCGCAGCACCTCCACCGGCGGCTTCCAGTTTTCTGCCGTTCCTTCCGGAGATTACAAACTCAGGATCAATGCAGGTGGCGGCTACTACATTGCAGCCCCGGCAACCGTTTACACCGTCTCCTCAGGGGTATTGACTCCGGCCTCCATCAGTATGAATCCGATCGCCCCACCGCCGCCAGTTACGTTTGCTGCAAATGGAACGTACACCTATACGTATGCACCTTCAACACCGCAACCACTCACTCTCAACTGGACAGGTTCTGATTTCCTGTGTGATGGCCCGGACCTTGGCACAAAAATTCAATACGTCACATTCCAGAACGCAACAACCATGATCTGGCAGACACTTGGTTCCACTGACACCATGACCTGGACCCGCCCGGGCGGAACAGCGGGTGTTATTTCCGGAGCATGGTACGCAACCGATTCGACCTCGGGCAGCTCTTTTACCATTACTTTCAACGCTGACGGAACGATGTCAGTCAGCGGCAGCGTCAGTCAATGTGGTACCAACGGCCCGACGAGCATTTCCTCAATCACTCCGGCAAGCGGCGCAATCAACGATCTTGTTACCATCAACGGCAGCAATTTCAGCCCGATTCTCTCCCACAACACAGTCATGTTCAACGGGGTACAGGCGGTGGTGACCGACGTGCAGGCAGGCAGGATCTTTGCTATTGTACCGACCGGCGCCACCAGTGGAACAATCAGCGTCACCAACTCCGGCGGAACAGTCACGAGCGCCCTATCTTTTGCCATAGTTCCCGGCACCGCACCAGCAACTCTCCGCTGGGGCGGTGTCACTCACCGGATAGATTCCGACGTCAGTGAATTTGATGCCCTGGATATCGGTCTGAACAGCTTTGCCACGACGCTGGCCGGCATGACACTTTCCGTCAGCGGACCGGGCGGATTCAGCTATGCCTTCAGTGATGCCGACATTGACCCGTACCTGAACGGTCGTCTCGCGGTTTACAAAAAATACCCGACACCCGCCCCTCCGCTCCAGCCGGGCGTCTACACCATTACCCTGAACGACGGTCAGGGGCATATCAGCCACCGTGTCGATACCCATGTCACCGTTGCTGCCCACCTGCCTCAGGTCGATAGCGCCACCGTCCAGATGCAGCGCAAGGCAGACGGATCATACCGCATCAGCTGGGCACCGCTCAATGACACCAAAACCTATTATTACCGCCTGCGGATCTCCCGTAACGATACGGCCGAGACCAACGTCTATGACAGTATCCGGGATATGTTGACTTATTCAGACGTTCCGGCCGGAATCCTGTTCGACAATTCCATGTACAAAGTGAAGGTGCAGGTTTTTGATTCACCCGACAGTGATCTGGCGACCAACCGTTCTGATTCGGCCTGGAAGTTGTTTTACCCACAGTCGAGCGATTACGACAGCAGAAGGTTATTAGTTGGATATGCAGCATCGTGGAACCGGTTTGCGCCAGCGCAATCAACCGATGTGATTCTAAATGTAGATTCTCCCGCCTCGGTCAGTTCAGTTGAGTTGCTAAATTCAGTAGGAACCCTGATTTATACTTTCCTCAGCACTGATCGCAGCGGTACCGATTTCTACAAAAATTTCAGCAGCACATCAACTCCTACGACACTTTCACCAGGTGCCTACACAATTCGCTTCGTAGCAAATTCCCTAACTCAATATGCTTATGTCACCTTGTCTAGTCCGGTTGCGTATCCGATTCCTGACGCCACAAAAATGCAGGCAGAATATCTCGACCTAAATACCATCCGTTTCAGTTGGGCCAACGTTGATTACACAGGGGCCCTCTACTACCGATTAGTTGTGAACGACACCGCTACAGGAACTCAGATAACCACACAGCGTAATAACCAATTGTATACCGACTTATCTGTGACTTCGCTTGGCACCCTTCCGACTAAACAATGGCGGGTTGAGGTTTATGACTCTGACCATGTTCAGACACAACGTAATCGTTCCAATAGTGCCTATAAGGCTCTTGTTCCAACTGCGTATGAAGCCACTAAACCGGTGATTAATAGATATCGAGTCCGTAACATGGTCACAGCTGCTGGTGTTGCCTTCTCCCACATTTCAGTAGAAACTGCCGTATCCCAAAGCCCCTTCACCAGCATAATGGTATCCGGGCCGTCAGCATACAGCAGAAACCTGATGACTGCAGGGCGCTTCTCTCCAGCCTATAATTCTTATATGCTGGAGACTCCGGGATCTCTGTTACCTGGCCTCTATACCATAACTGTCACAAACGCCGCCGGTAGTGCCGTCAGACATATGTATGTACCGGCAGTTCATCCATTGCCACAGCCGGACTTTAAGACTCTCCATAATGACCTGGAACCAAACGGTGACCTGCGGATTTCATGGGCGCCGGTCGTCAGCGATATACCGGTCTGGTACAGTTTCTACGTTTATGCCCAGGCCGATCAGAACGGCGACGCTCTGATGGATCAAGTCTATGTCATCAATAGCCTCCAGCTATCAAGTATCCTGATTCCGGCAAGTACGGTTGCCGGATGGCCTGCTTCAATTATGGGACAAGTGTGGGCCCACGATGGCAGCAATTTCTCCACTGTCAACAACGTCAGTCAGTCGCGTATTGTCGGCCTCGAATCACCTGGTTTCAATTACGCAACACTGGTTGACGGCGACGGCGATGGTTTCGTAAGCAATGCCGATCCCAACGATGCCAACTCCGCCGTCTTTCCTTTCTCAGCCGGCAATGATAACTTGCCTACAACGGTAACCGGTACCAGTCCTACAAACGGAGCAGTTGATATTGCCACAACCGGCCCCTTCAGCGTCACCTTCAACAAGGTGATCGACCAGCGCACTCTGGCGGCCAGCTTTACCCTCAACAACGGCGCTACCGGAGCAATCAGCTATAATCCGTCGACCCGCACGGCAACTTTCACTCCGTCGGCTGAGCTGCTGACCGGGGTGACCTATACCGCGACGATCTCAACAGCACTGCTGGATCAGGCCGGCCACGCCCTGTCTGCACCTTATTCCTGGAACTTCACCACATTCGGCACACCGCCTACCCTGTCAGTGATGATCATGGGCGAAGGCAACATCAACAGCAACACCGGCAATCCCGGCATCCACGGCACAACGCCGGGCCCCTATGCAAGTCCCTATGCATTTAATAACGCCGTTGCTCTGACTGCCTCACCGCGCACAGGATGGGATTTTACCGGATGGGGCGGCGATGGCACCTGCATTGGCAGCAATCTTATCTGCAACCTGACCATGAATGCGCAGACGAAAAACGTGACCGCCACTTTCACAGTTCAACAGAACATCAAAAACGGTGCAAACTACTACGGGACATTGACAGCGGCACTGCTGCCAGAAGCTGTGATGAACAACGACACGTTGCTGATCAAAGCACTTCCCTTTGCTGAAGGATTGCTGACCTATAACGTACCGGGAGTGCGGATTAAGCTGAGAGGCGGCTTCACCGACGCAGGCTTCACCACAAATACCGAGTTCAGCACCATCAGCAACCGCCTGACTATTCAGCGAGGCACCGTATCAGTAGAGAAGATAAAAATTAAGTAGGCGGCACAGTCGTCAATCGAAGCAACGAAGAGTGCCTTGCCAGGTTTCCGGCAGGGCACTCTTGTTTCCTGGGGTTTGTTGTTACAGGATAACCGTTTGAGCTCTTATTCTATCGGGAAAGACTACACATGATTACGCAGCATCAGCTCTGCCGGATGCGGAGCGAGATACACCTGACCCTTCAGGTACTGCTGATCGTATTTATTGATGTAGTGTTTGAGAAGCGTTATCGGCACAATCAGCGGCAACAGCCCGGCATGATACTGCCCGATTACCTCCAGAAGTTCCGCCTTTTCATCTGCTGAAAGCTGCTGTTTGAAATAGCCCATGATATGCTGCAGCACGTTGGTATTCTTTTTAACGGTTGCATGAAGCGCCAATCCTTTCAAAAAGAGTTCCTCGTAGCGCCGCAGCAGCTCCGCCAGTTCAAGTTCCGCTCCGTGCGCCACCAGCACGCCCATCTCCCGGTAGATCTGCGGACTGTGCGCCATCATCAGCAATTTGTTGCCGGTGTGAAATTCCACCAGCCGACCGACTGTCGGTGTTCCCGCCAGAAAATCCTTCCAGCGGCGAAAACTGAAAATCCGTTCGAGGAAGTTCTCCCGTATTGCGGCATCATTCAGACGCCCCTCCTCCTCCATCGGCAGCAAGGGAAAGTGACGCACCATTGCCGCAGCAAAAAGCCCGGACCCGACCTTCTGTGCCTGACCACTGTTGTACACTTTGACCCGGAACAGTCCGGAACTTGGAGAGTCTTTCTTGAAGATAAAACCACATAGATCTTCATTCTCAAGTTCCCCGATCTTTTTGGCACAGTACGCCAGCATCTGCTCCGTTTTATCAACCCTGGTCTGACGAGTCATCAGGCGGGGAGCGGCGGGAACACCTTCGAGCCGCATCGCTTCACGAGGAGTCGGCAGTCCGCAGCTAACCTCGGGGCAGACCGGTACAAAGGTGAAATATCTGCCCAGGGTATCGGTGATATAGCGGTCATGTTTGTGACCACCATCGTAGCGGACATGCTCTCCGAGAAGACAGGCGCTGACGCCGATTCTGATTGCTGCGCTCATGTTCTTTTCCTCTCTTCATGTGACGCAGCCAGACGGGGAAACAGCTCTGCAAGCTCCGGAAATTCCGAAATCTGACGTCCGCTTTCGACTATTTCCTTCAAGCGTCCGGCACCTGCGGTATCTCCATAGAGTACCGCACCGGTCAACTGGCCGTCACAGCAGTAGATGGCGCGGTAGACACCATCTTTCTCAGACTCATACAAAGCCGTGCTGGCATCTTCCGGGTGTATCAGGCCGCAGCTGAACAGGTCGACATCAAGCACCTTGATTCTCGTTGATGCGGCAAGAGCGCCAAAAACGGCGTTACCCCCTCCGGCGTTACAGCCCGCCACGGCACCCTGAGTATATCCGGCCGGCCAGATACCGTAAAGCATGCCGCGATGTTCGGCCACATCTCCTGCCGCCAGAATAGAGGGATCAGAACTTACCAACCGGTCATCGACAACAATGCCGCGATGTACCGTCAGCCCCGCCTGCCGGGCCAGGTAGCTGTTCGGCCGGACACCGGCAGCCACAATCACCAGATCGGCCGGCAGCAGTTGCCCGCTCTCCAGCAAAACCCCCTGCACACTTTCATCACCGACCAGTTCTTTGACTGTCTCGCCGCAGAACACTGTCATCCCCTGGGTTTCCAGGCGTTGCTGCAGCAGACTCCCTGCCCGCAGCGGCAATTGACGCGGCAGCAGCGAAGCAAAACCCTCCACAATCGTAACGATTGCTCCCTGACGGGCGAGCGCCCCTGCAGTTTCAAGCCCGAGCAGGCCGCCGCCGATGCAGACGAGCTTTATGCCGGGATGTAGACGGAGCAGGATGGCACGGGCATCTTCAAGGGTACGCAGCACGGTAACCCCGTCACGCGTGGCACCCGGAAACGGCGGGATAAAGGGGTGAGCGCCATTGGTCAGCACAAGACGATCGTAATCAAGCTCGCGGCCGTCACGGAGGCGAACCTGTTTCCGTTCCCGGTCAATTGCCGTTGCCTCGGCGTGCATGTATTCGATAGCCTGTTCCTCAAACCATTGTGCCGACTCTATCTGCAGTTCACTCTCTGATATGTCGCCGGCCAGAAAGCGGGTCAGATTCAGTCGATAATAGGGGAGCGACTGTTCACGCGACACCAGGGTGATTGTCGTCTGCGGCGCCTGGCGGCGCGCCTCTGCCGCCGCAGTCAACCCGGCAATGCCGCCACCAAGAATGATTATCCGTAGTATAACTTCAGACGATGCAACCGGTGTGTTGTCCTCATGGAGTGGGGTAAAAAGACTCCCGGTGGCGCTGCAGACCGGGCACGTATGAGGAGGATTATGAGCCCGGTGCAGATAGTTACAGACCGGGCAACGCCAGGCATCTGTCACCGCCGGCTCATTCTTTTCAATTCTGATTTCAAGAACACTGAAGCAGTCCTGATCCGCACCGCATACGGGACATGATGCCGGAGGCTCATTGCCGTTGTGAATGTAGCCGCAGACTTCACATTTCCATGTTTTCATAGCGCGGATACCGGGTGAGCATCCAGGCGCAGCGCCGCTTCGACATATGCAACAATCGTTGCAGCGATCTGCTGTGGAGGCGTACGGTCATTATTGAAGAGTGCATTATACAGCAGAGGATCATGGTCATCCAGACTGAGGAAATCCCGCGTAAAATGGTCACGTGCCTTCTGCTGCCTGTGCATCACCTTTTCGGCAGCCTCCGGCTCTATCTGCAGGCGGTGGGCAAGCGTTGCTGTTTTAAAGGCATCTGATCCATAAATTCTGAAATTATAGGAATGTTCAACATGGCGGGTGATTATGGCTCCCCCCAGTTCGGAGATGATCACATTTCCCTGTTCTGCAAGCGCCACAACCTGGCGACAGAGGAGTTTAAAGTATTCATGATCGCTCTTCCAACGGGACGAGAAGGTAGCCAGAACCTCGTTCAGGATCTGGTTGTTTTCACCCAGCGTCTCCAGGATATCCTCGGAAATATTATGGTGCCGCGCCACCTCTTCGAGAACCGCCCTGTCAATCAGCACCCACTCATCCCCTGTTTTCTGCATCATCAGTTCCCGCAACCGCTCGGCTACCGGATAGCCTTCACAGCCGAATTCGCGGGAGATGGTGATACATGGTCGCGGCTTCGGTTTTTTGTGCTGATGAGCCGCTTTCTCCTTCTGCCGGCGGTTATATTCCTCTAAAGAGCCGATTCTCAAATCCACCGATGGTATCAATAAATTTTCCGGCATGGCATCCTCCTATCTGTTTGCATTCATATAAAACGACTTCTAAGCCACTTTTCGCACGAAATGACCGGCAGCACAAGTGCTCCGGCGAGGACGGCGTGGAACCACGCCTTTGTATCGAGGGCAATCGTTCCGAATAGCACCTGCAAAGGCGGAACGTTGACAAAACAGGCCTGCAACAGCAGCAGAACCGTGATGCCGATATAAATTGACGGATTGCTGAATACTCCCTGGGACCAAAAGGAATTGCGCAGGGAGCGACAGTTGAGCAGGTAAAAGATCTGCGAAAAGGTCACCGCTGTCACACAGCTGGTCTGAGCCTCTGCCAGCGCCACGGCGTGTATAGCTGCAGATACGGGACCCGAGCCGGCAATCCTGAAGTATTCCATCAGAAAGAGGCCGCAGGCGGTTGCCGCCATCAGCGTGGCCACGACAACCAGACGCGTGACAATAAAACCGGAGAACACCGGGGCATCGGGAGAGCGTGGAGGACGAGTCATCGCATGCGGTTCCAGCACTTCAAAGGCCAGCGGGACCGACAGGGTGACGCTGGCTATCAGATTAATCCAAAGGGTCTGACTGGGAGACATGGCAAGCAGGAGCGTCTGGACGCCGTCAACCTGCACCGTCGGGAAGAAGAACATGGCAGCACTGAGGGTAAAAGCCAGGCCGAGGTTGGCCGGCAGTATAAAGGCCAGCGATTTTATCAGGTTGTCGTAAACCCGCCGTCCCTCCTCCACTGCAGCCGCAATGGAAGCGAAGTTATCATCAACAAGAATAACTTTGGCGGCCTCCTTGGAGACAGCCGTTCCGGTAATACCCATGGCAACACCGATATCTGCCTGTTTGAGGGCCGGGGCATCGTTGACGCCGTCGCCGGTCATGGCGACAACATTTCCAAGGGCCTGCAGCGCTAGAACAAGTCGGATCTTATGCTCCGGGGCGACCCGGGCAAAGACATTCGTGCTCGAGACAATTTTCTGAACATCCTCATCAGAAAGTCCCTCCAACTGCCGTCCCACCACCGGCGATTGAGCGACTGACAACAGGCCGAGCTGGCGACCGATAGCTTCGGCGGTCGTGGGATGATCCCCGGTGATCATCTTGACGGTGATACCGGCAGTATGGCAGATGCGGATAGCGTCCAGTGCCTCACTGCGCGGCGGATCAATCATGCCGACCAGACCGGCAAAGGTCAGGCCGGATTCAACATCTGCCACAGATAATTGTGTGCTGCTGCCCGCTTTCCGCCAGGCAAAGGCGATGACGCGCATCCCCTGACGTCCATAGGTTTCCATCGCCTCCAGTGCCTTGCGCTGCATCTCTTCTTCAAGCGCACAGCGGTCAAGCACCGTCTCCGGTGCGCCTTTAAGCAGAATCCGGCTCCCGCCGTCAAAACGGTTGAGCGTGGCCATGAACTTGATATCCGATTCAAACGGAATCGAGTCGAGCCGTGCGTGACGGCCACGCAATTCAATCTCATCAATACCGGCTTTCCGGCCGGCAACCACCATGGCCGCCTCGGTCGGATCACCGGAAACTGCCCATATATCTCCGTCCTGGCGCAGGGCGGCATCATTGCAGAGGAGAGCAACTGTCACCAACTCCTGCAGCCCCTCCGGGAGGGTTACCAAACGTTGTCCGTTATGTTCAATTTCACCAAACGGCGCATAGCCGACACCGGCAATACGGTATTCACTGCCCTCAAGCCATGCGGCCTGAACGGTCATTTCGTTGCGGGTCAGGGTGCCGGTCTTATCGGAACAGATAACCGAAGTGGAGCCAAGCGTCTCAACCGCCGGCAGATGGCGTACGACGGCATGCCGCATCGCCATACGACGGACACCGATGGCCAGGGCGATGGTGATGACGGATGGCAGCCCTTCCGGAATGGCAGCGGCGGCCAGTGAAACCGCCACCATGAGGGCGTCGGCGATCGGGGCGTTTTTTACCAGGATACCGAAGGCAACAAGTACGACAACCATGGCGACGACTGCGACAGTAATCCATAACGTCACTTTTTCCAGCTGCCTGGTCAGTGGAGTTTCCAGCCGGGTTGCCTGATCCAGCAGGGCATTAATTTTCCCCAGCTCGGTGGCAGCCCCTGTGGCGACAACGACCCCGGTGGCGGTTCCCTGTACAACGAGTGTTCCGCTATAGGCCATGCAGAAACGGTCACCAAGCGGCGCATCGGTCGGAACCGGACCGCCGCGTTTGGCAACCGGCAGCGATTCTCCGGTCAGCGCCGCTTCATCAACAAGCAGATTTTTAACCTGAATGAGCCGCAGGTCTGCCGGAGCCTGATCACCGCTCTGCAGGGTAACCACATCCCCCGGTACGAGTTCTTCCGCCGGGATTTCCCGGGAAAGACCGTTTCGGATGACAATTGCGACCCGTGGCACCAGAGCTGACAACGCGTCGATAGCTTTTCCGGCCCGGTATTCCTGCAGAAAACCGATAACGGCATTAACCACCACCGCACCAAAGACAACGGTAGAGTCGGTATACTTTCCGAGCAGGACCGCCATGAAACCGGCAGCGACAAGCAGCCAGCCGATAGGGGTGTTAATTTGACGCCAGAAGATCAGCCAGGGGCCATCTCCGGCAGTTCTGGCAAGCGAATTGGCACCGTAGTAAAGCAGCCGCGATGCTGCTTCTGAATCACCCAGGCCGCCAGAACCGGTTGCCAATCCGGTCATAACCTGTACATCTGCCTGAGCATGCCACATCACACTATCCGCAGTCGGAGACGGTTTGCGCATCGTTCGCTATTTCCCTTCATTAAATCAACTCCCTGATTTCCGTAACCTTGAACCAGGCGGCGTGGATAACGGCAGCTCCGGCACCCGGCCCGACCACCACGTCGGCATTTGCCTTGATCGTCTCCAGCAGTTCGCCCTCCTCTTCGGTGCGGATCAGCTCGAGCGTCAGGCGGACTCCGCTGAAACCGGGACTACCTGTTTTGAAGAGGAAGGAAGCGTGACGGTTCTCGCAGATATTCCGATACGTCCGCTTATCGGTCATACCCCAGACAAGGGTTGTTTCATCGATGACATGCGGTCGGGCATAAACGGCACTGTTGACGCTGCCATCTGCAGCAGCGGTTGATATGACCCCAAGGCCCGGATTGGCAAACAGTTCAGAAAAATTCATGGTGTTGCTCCTTTTTTGTATGATTTTAGAGAGGTACTATTTACAGTCGATACGTCATGCCTACATCAGATGGCAGTTTTATCCTAGACAAAAAACAAAAAGCGTTTAAGACTATTTGTATATCAATTTTTTATCCACAAAAAAATCTGCTCACCAAACAGTCGCTGAATCTGAGCTTCAGGAGTAAACCGTATGTCCATGACCGATTTTATAGATGTTCGCTATAATGAAGAATTTGCATCTGTATACAACTCACTGGACAAAATGGTACAGGATGACCGTGACCGTGCAGAGCCGTATATACGCGGAATTTTAAAGAATATGTACATCAGGCAGGGGAACGACTGGACCGGAAGGGGCGCCATCGGCGATGCCGGGCTTTCCGCATCGATAGCAGCGTACGAATGTATCCTGGCGGAACTGAACCACCGCCACACAAGTGACAAAGGAGACCAACACCATGAAAGATAAACTGGAGCAACTGTTTTACTTCGGCCTTGGCAGCGCCTTGATGGCCAAGGAAAAAATCGAGCAGGCAGGAGAATCAGTCCGCAACTGCTCTGAAGAAAGTGACCGTAAGGCTCGCGTGTTTTTCGATCAGGCCGTGGCAAAAGGGGGCGAAGAGCGGGAACAGGTTAAGGGCCGCATCAAAGAGTTGCTGAAAGAAGCCATTGACGAGTTGGGACTCGCCACCCGCGCCGATGTCGAGGCGTTACGAGCGGAGTTGGCAGCGCTGCGTCAGGGGCAGTCCTGATCAGGTGAGCAGGCTTTCACTACTGATCCGGCTGTATCATCCGGCCCGAATTTACACTGTCTTCCGGGTACTGCTGACTGTTTTTCTGCTGATCCGCCGTCGCCCCGGCTGGCTCCGGTTGCCTCCGCTCGGTCCGGAGCCACTGGTATCATCTATTGAACGACTGGGAGCCAGTTTCATCAAGTTGGCCCAGGTGCTTGCCACCCGGGCTGATTTCTTTGATGAGCGTTATCTTGAGTCGCTGCGTCAATTGCATGATCAGCTGCCACCCATGACAGAGCAGGATTTTTTGGCGGTATTTACCCGGGCTTTCGGAGAGCGGGACTGTTTCAGCTCCTTCGATCAGGAGCCGTTTGCCTGCGCCTCCATAGGACAGGTCCACCGCGCCCGACTGCTGAACGGCGCTCAGGTAGCGGTCAAGTTGCGCCGTAATCAGATCGAACTGGTCGTACGGGAGGATATCCGCCTGCTCGGCTGGTTTTTGGCACTGCTTCGGCCTCTTTTTTCCGAATACACCCGCAACTCCATCGAAGCGGTCCTATCGGCCTTCCGACACACCATCCTGAAAGAAGTTGATATGGCGGCCGAGCTGACCAACCTGGAGCGTTTTCGCCAGGCGTATCCATCTTCCGGTGTACGCATGCCGACTCCGTATCCCGAAGTCAGTTCGCAGGATGCCCTGGTAATGAGCTTTGAAGAGGGATATCGCTTCGATGACCGGGAAGGGTTACAGCGGCTCAATATAGCCTTTGCCGGATTAATGGAGAAACTGGTGCTGTTCTACACCGAACAGATGCTGGTCAAAGGCTTTTTTCATGCCGACCCGCATCCCGGAAATCTGCTGGTTACGACTGAGGGAGAATTGGTGCTGCTCGATTTCGGCATGGTCAGCCGGATCCCCAATACAACCCGACTGGCCATGATCAACATGGTGAAAGCCGCCTACGAACGGGACTTTGAGCTGCTGGTGCATGCGAGCCGCAAACTGGGCATCGTCACAGACAGTGTCCCCCGGAATGAACTGGCTGAACTTGCGGAAGAGATTTTCCGTATCTTTGACAGCTCCCACCTCAGTGCCACCTCCATGCAGGAGTTGGCGTTCGGCGTCATGGGCGCCTTGAAAGAGTACCCCTTTAAACTCCCCCAGGAAATTATCTACGTCATGCGGGCAAGTTCGATCATTGAAGGGCTCGGCACCAGTTATATTGACAATTTCAACGGCATCAAGGATATCCTGCCCATTTTGAAAGGCAGCTTACCCCGCGCCCTCGGTGAACAGGGCACTCTCTGGGGAGTGGTAAGTCATGAACTGCAGCAACTTCCGCTCACTCTGGTCAAATTCCGGCATCTCGTTGACACCGCCCATCAGGGTGAGCTCTCGGTGCATCTGGCAGAAGAGGATCGCCGCTATCTGCTGCGATCTCTGCACCGCTGGCTGCAGCAGCTCGCCTGGATCGCTCTGCTGGCTGCACTGGCATTTTATCTGAAGGGGGTACATCATCCTGCCGCAGGCTGGCTGTCGGTCATCTGTTTCGGGGGGGCGGCAGTGCGGCTGCTCTGGTGGAGCAGGGAGATATAAGTTATGATTTGACTACTTCATGATCATGCGGAGAAATTTTATTTTATCTCTATATGGCGCATACAACAGCGGAAGATCTATCCATGTTGCTGATTTAAAAATGCTTTTCTTGTGAGAAAAACGTTCAAAACCATCGAATCCATGGTAAGAACCCATACCGCTTTGACCCACACCTCCAAAAGGGAGATGGGAATTGACAACATGCATGACGCAGTTATTGATGCAACCACCTCCGAACTGAATATTGGCAATCAATTCCTGCTGAACCTTTACGTTCCCGGAAAAAACGTAATCGGGCTGCAGGTCTGGTCGGCAGTTCATGGGCTCACCATGCTGCAACTTGACGGACAACTACGTTCTTTGGACATAACGCAGGAGCAGTTCTTCCATATTGGCAAAGGTATCGCCGATATGCTGGTCAGGGGATTGTCAGCATTGTAGAAGGTGTGCAACCAAAACTGTTTCAGTTTTTTCTACAACTGAAGTAATTAAGGATTTCCACCGCAAAACCGTGCCATGAGGACGCCAAAATATCCGGCCTCAATATCAAAGACAACTACAAAGTGGTAAGACGGGGAGCCGCCTTCTCCAGCACATCCCTCAAATGACCAAACAGGTACGGTTTGCTGACCAACCCGGCGATTTCCTCACTCGGAATCCGCATGGTGACGGCCTTTTCAGCAAAGCCGCTGGATATGACAATAGGCAGCTGCGGGTTGATTTTTTTCAGTTCTCGAAACAACATATAGCCATCCATCACCGGCATATCCATGTCGGTCAAGACAAGAATGATGTCTGAAGCGTGCTGATGGTACAACTCCAAGGCTTCCTTACCATTTGATGCCGCAATCACGGTGAAACCCATTTGCAAAAGCATCGCCTTTGCCAGGAATGCAATGTGTTCTTCGTCCTCTACCAGCAGCACAAGCCCGCTACCCTGCCATTGAGTTGGTGCGTCATGGCACAAAATAACCGGCTCACAGGATTCTTCTAGTTGTATTGGCAGGTAAACCGTGAACGTTGTGCCATGGTTTGGTTTACTGGAACACTGAAGCGCACCATTATGTGCCTTGATAATTCCCAGCGTTGCCGACATACCCAAACCGCGCCCGGTAAATTTCGTTGTGAAAAAGGGTTCAAAGAGTCGATTCCTGGTTTCTTCATCCATGCCGCAGCCATTGTCAGCAACTTTGAGGCAGGCGTACCATCCAGCAGGGATCACTGTACCGAAAAGGTCATTAATGGCCTGCTCATCCCTGATTTCACATCTCACCAGCGACACTTGAATCGTACCCGGCATATCACCGATTGCCTCAGAAGCATTGATGATCAGGTTCATGACAACCTGTCTCAGCTGGCTGGCATCGCACTTAATGGCGGGTAAATCTTCGGAGAGATTGGATATGATCTCCACATTCTGATTGATGGTCGATCTCAGCATCCTGACTATGCCATCCACCAGTTCCGCCATTTTGTTCTGCTGCATATTCATCATTGATTTACCGGCGTAATCAAGCATCTGGCGACAGAGATCAGCAGCACGTTGAGCGGATGTTTCAATTTTGGGCAGTAACTCTCCCACCATCTGCGGTCGCATCTGTACGAGATAACAAGTGCTGATGATGACAGTCAGGATATTATTAAAATCATGTGCTATACCACCTGCGAGTACCCCGAGACTTTCCAGTTTCTGGGCCTGCTGAAATTGTTGTTCGAGTAACTGCCGCTCTTTTTCAGTCTGTTTACTCCTGGTTATGTCATGGATGAAAACCACAAACTGTCCACCGTTAACCGGTCGGTACCGGGCACTGACTTCGACATCAAATGTTGTACCGTCCTTGCGATGATGGACAGATTCGAATCGCTCTTCACCCTGTTCTATTATCCGGGCAATGTTCATTGCAGTTTCATTCGTTGATTCTTTGCCCTCTACATCAGAAATACTCATGGACAACAGCTCTGCTGAACTATAGCCGCTCATGCGGCAATATGTTTCATTGACCTCCAGAAAGCGTCCCTGAATATCCGCCAGCCAGATTCCGTCCATTGCCGTGTGCAGTATGGCACGGTGGTGCTCATCGCTTTCCCGCAATAAATCCTTTTGTGATTTCAATTCAAGGTGGGTACTTATGCGGTGTTTCAGGATGGAGGGCTTGAACGGTTTCGTAATGTAGTCTACGGCCCCCTCTTTAAAGCCCCGGGCCTCGTCGGCCTCTTCTAACAGCGCGGTAATAAAGATTATCGGGATTTCTTTCAGCGCAGCCTGCCCCTTGAGGATTCTGCACACCTCGAAGCCGTTCATATCCGGCATCATAACATCGAGAAGGATCATATCCGGTTTGCTCGCAGCCGCCAATCTGAGAGCTTCGGTACCGCTGCCGGCACCAACAACTTTGTAGCCATCACGCAAAATTTTATAGAGAACCGTCAGGTTTTCGGGTGAATCATCAACAATCAGGATGGTTTTCTTTTCCACGGACACACACCTCGAGTAGCTGAACAGTCTGAAACGTTCAACGCAGAATTTCGTATGTTTCGTTAATCGTTGCGACGCTTTGTAATGCCCCGGTGAAGTCAAGGAGCCTGATCTGCCGGCTCAGCAATTCTGAAAGGTTCTTGTCAGGAATCAGGCTTGCTATCTCGCCAGCTCTGTCCAGTACGCTCATATCATTGTACTGCAACAGCTTTTCCATCTCCTGCAGGAGGCCGGCAAGCTTTTCCCTGTCAACTGACTGAGGCTCGTGAGAAGCGACATCTTCCGCAGGGCCGGCAATGTCGGCGGTGATATGCAGACACCGCTTCATTTCTTTGAAAAGGTAATGAATGTTAACAGGTTTTGATACATATCCGTCAAAACCGAGGCTGAGCAACCTACTCTGATCATCCTTTAAAGCATGAGCTGTCAGGGCAATGACGGGAGTACGGCGTTCTCCTTCTTGATCAGCTTCACGTATGCATCTGGCGGCTTCAATCCCATCCATACAAGGCATTTCAATATCCATCAGGATGACATCAAAGGTGCTATTCCTGGATTTTTCGACAACCTCAGTGCCGTTAGCGCAAATTTCCATGGTATGGCCGTATTTTGAAATAATGAATGCTGCGGTTTTTCGGTTTTCCTCGTTGTCTTCAGCGATAAGAATGTGAAGCTTTTTCCCCGGCCGGATTTCCCGATGGTGTAACGGCGCTATACGTTGCTCTTCAGCATCATCATTCTCGCACAAGGGCACCTCAATGTAAAAAGAGCTCCCGACCCCCTTGCTGCTCTCGACCCGGATTTTTCCACCCATCAGTTTGACAAGCCGCATGCTGATTGACAATCCGAGGCCGGTACCGCCGAATTTCCGTGTAGTTGAGGTATCTGCCTGAGTGAATGGCGCAAATATACGCTCAATGGCATCCTGCTCTATACCGATGCCGGTGTCTGTTACGCAGAATGTCAGGAGTGTCATCCCGTCTTTTAGACCTTCTGAAGCAACGGAAACCGTAATACTCCCTTCACTGGTGAACTTGATGGCATTACCGATAATATTGAGCAGAATCTGTTTCAGGCGCAGTTGATCGCCTTTAAAGAATGCCGGCATGGTATCAGGTATGTCAGTACGTATTTTGAGTCCTTTTGCATGAATAATTGACAACTGGGTTTTGATGACATCGTTAATGCTGCTCCTGAGATCAAAGGCAGTGGTTTCCAGTTCAATTTTTCCGGCTTCAATCTTGGAGAGGTCAAGGATATCATTGATGAGATGGAGGAGACTATTGGAAGATGACAGGATTATTTCAAGATATTCGCGCTGTTCGTCATTCAAGGCTGTATCGCCGAGAAGCTGGGCCATCCCCACAACACCGTTCATCGGTGTACGAATCTCGTGGCTCATGTTGGCAAGAAATGCACTTTTAGCTCGATTTGCATTCTCGGCAATTTCTTTGGCAGCTTGAAACTCCTCTATGCGCAGCCGTTCCGTCATGCGCCAGACTGAAGCCATCAGCAGCGTAAGCTGTAGAACATCCGTCTGGGAATAGTCGCTTTCCCTGTTGGCAACCGCGACGACCGCGACGATCTTCTCGTTGTTGAAAACCGGAATGGAGAGGAAACGGGTCAAGTGCGCGTGTCCCTCGGGGTAACCTTTCTTCAGGGGATTATGACTCTGAAAATCATTGAGGATAATTGGTACCCGCTGGCGCACCACCTCACCCCAGGCCCCGGTTTTATCCAGTTCGTAGCAGGTCTGGGGGTTCATGACGCTGCACTCTTTCATGACATCTCTCGACCAGGTATTCAGTGTAAACTCACGGGTCTCTTCAGAGTAGTAATAAATGTACCCGATCTTGCTGCGGGTTAAGGTAATCGCTTCATCCAGGGCAGCATCAAGCAGCTCCTGGGTGTTCTTCGAGGTATTTTGTGAAACCCTGACAAGGCTTTCCAGACGCTCCTGGTTCCGCGTCTGCTCAACTTCAACTTTTTTCCGATCTGTAATATTCTCGTGAGAAATCACCGCATACGTTGCTCCCGAAACGGTGAAGGTATTGACTCTGCAGATAAACCAGCGTTCGCAATCAGGCGAATGGCAGGGATACTCCTTGACAAATTCGCTCTGCTCACCGGCAAGCACCGCTCTGATTCCCTTCCGGAATTCATCAACATCAGACTGCTCTTCTGCGGTGACCGCTTTGCAGGCTTCCAGATAGCAGATTCCTTCACCAAAGGTTCCTGCAGCGGCACTATTCTCGGCGGCAAAAGTATCCCAGGAACGGTTGGTAATAACAATTTTTCCCTGAGAATCAATGACACAGATATTGGCGCTCAATCCGTCGATTGTGGAACGGACAAACATTTCCTGTTCCTTGAGTGCTTCCTCGGCGCGAATTCGCTCCTGTATCTCCTGTTTCAGTTCGGCGATGCGCTCCTCTACCTTCTGCTCCAGTTCTTCATTGAGTCGAAGCACCTTCAACTCGTTAGCCTTGACGGATGTAATGTCGGTGAAGGTTATGACAACACCTTCAATCTGGCCGTTTTCAGTCCGGAACGGCAAAATACGCTTCAGCAGCCAGCGATTGTCACGCGTTTCATCTTCATGCTCGATGAGAACACCACTGACCAGCACCCGGCTGATATCAGCCAGCATCTCATCCTGCCGGGAGAGATGATAGGCGATATGATCGATGGGGCGACCGATGTCCTGCGGCATGAGCTTGAAGAAAGAGGCAATGGCCGGGTTGTATTTGCGGATTCGAAGTTCGCGATCGAGAAACACCGTGCCGATGTCGGTACTGGCCAGCAGATTTTCGTGGTCATTATTGAGCTGTCTCAGATCCATGTTCTTCCGCTCAAACTCCGAATTAACGGAATAGAGCTCCTCATTGACCGAATGCAGCTCCTCGTTAGTGCTCTGCAGCTCTTCATTGGAGGCCAGCAATTCCTCATTGGTGGCCTGCAGCTCCTCATTGCTGGTCTGCAACTCCTCGACCGTGGTCTGGAGACTCTCACGGGTTGATTGCAGCTCCATCTCCAGATCAGCCAGATGCTGCCGGAAATGGCTGTCAACATCGAAGCTGGTGGTTTCATCAGTATCTTCGGATGCTTCAGCCGTGAGCAGCAGTTCCGCCTGGCGCACACGTTCAAAATAGACATGGTAGTGGGTTGTGTGACTCTTATCGTCAGGCAATGGTGATACATTCAGGTCGATGAGGAATTCTCCGTCACCGCGTTTAATGCGCACGTTACGGGTAACAACAAGCTGCCTGGTTGAGTCGGCACGCTGCAGCGATGTGCTGAGGGCGATGTGCAGGTTGTCCGAGCAGAGTGCAAGAATGTTATTTTCGGTTCTCCCCTCCGGCATCTTCAGATACTCGGCCACATTGCCAAAATAGTGGACAATCAGGCGATTCTCGTCAATCAGAACCCCCGGCGGCATATGCCGACGCAGGAGGATGTCATAATCCGACAGCACCTGACGGTCGATACTGATTGTTCGACTGGTACCCGGCTGGAAGGCAGTAATCGGCAGTTCGCGTCGCCGCTCAGAACGGTTTGCATCGAAATTGAGCGCCAGCTTGAGGTCGTGAATCTTGCGGAACAGCTTATGCTGGTTGGCAATCACCTCGAACTCGCTGACAAAAGATCCAAGTCCTTCGCTGCTTCCCAAAAAGAGGATGCTGTCTTTTTTGAGGGAAAAGTGAAACAGTGATATGACCTTTTCCTGCACTTCAGTGTGAAAATAGATCAGTAAATTACGACAGCAGACCAGATCAAGCCGGGTAAAGGGGGGATCATTGAGCAGATTATGAGGGGCAAAAATTATCATTTTACGCAGTTCAGATGTCACCCGGAACAGGTCGCCACCCTCTTTTTTAAAAAACCTTTCCATGCGTTCCGGGCTCACGTTGGTCAGACGTGACCGGTCATAGAGCCCCTGCGATGCAAAATCAAGGGAAGTTTTATGAACGTCGGTGGCAAATACGGTGATTTTTTGCATGAAGCCACACTCTTCGGCTTTTTCCGCCAGAAGGATTGCCAGTGAATAGGCTTCTTCACCGGTAGCACAGGCAGCCGACCAGACCCGCAGCTCTTCTCCGCGCTGCAGATTGGCGAACAGTTGCGGAACTACCTCCTGCTCAAGAAAATCAAACGCCTGCTTGTCACGGAAAAATTCCGTAACGCCTATCAGCAGGTCCTTGTAGAGCAGATCAAGCTCGCCCTGATCGCCTGCTACGATGGTGGCATAATCGGAAACCTCCGGAATCTGGCGAAACTCCATGCGTCTGCGGATAAGCCTGCCGACCGTGCTGCCCTTATATTTGGAGAAGTCCAGGTTGTAGCCACGTCTCAGCAGTGCGAAAATTCCGGCGTACTCCCCTTCATCCTCGAACACTTCAAGTTCATTATCCATTCTGGCTCTTACCGCCAGGGGGCTGATGGCATACTCAACCAGAATGCGGGGTATCCGGTCCGGTGCCAGGATAAAATCGCATATTCGCGTGGCAATTGCATTGCGCGGCATACCGTCGAATTGGGCCGATTCGGGTGACTGTACTACCACGAGTCCCCCATTTTTGTTTATGGATACGATACCTCGCGAACCATCCGAACCGGTGCCGGAGAGCACTACTCCCACTGCCCGCTCACCGGCATCCTCTGCCAGTGAATTGAAAAAAATATCTATGGGAAGTTCGATGTGGCGGCTGAGAGTTTTTTCAGTCAGGTAGAGTTTTTCTTCCTGTACCGTCATGTGGGTTTTGGGGGGAATCAGGTAAATGCTGTTTGGCTGAAGTTCTATGCCATTGGAGACACGATGTATCGGCATGGTTGTATGCCGCGACAGCAGATCGTCCATAAGGCTTTTGAAGTCGGGGGAGAGGTGCTGGATGACCACAAACGCCATGCCGGTGTCGACCGGCATGTTGGCAAAAAATTGCTCCAGGGCACTCAAGCCACCTGCAGAGGCACCAATGCCGACGATATGTGTGGGTTTAGGTACGGGTGCTTCGGAAGGGTGCGTTGAAAGACTCATTGCGTGTCTCCAGAATAGGGGCGCACGACGTTGGGCGCGGGATTATTATGTATAAACAGCCGGAAAATGCGCGGAAGTCTAACATTTATTTGAATTTAATAAAAGACATTTCTCTAGTTATAGCTTTGCCAGCAATAGTTCATGACAATTTTGATGCCGTACGCTATACATGAAACTGTTGCTAAACCGATTTACTCTATAAAGAATAAATGGATTAATATGAAAGGGAACGTATGAAAAAGAAAGGGAGGGTCGCAATTCTCATGACAATCGGTCTACTGGGAATGTTTGGCTGTGCCGGTGAACGCCCGAATAACCTGGGAGTTCGGGGGGATGTCCTCGCCCCCTGCCCCGCTTCTCCCAACTGCGTGTCAAGCCAGGCTGCCGACGAGAAGCACCGGATTGCACCGCTGACCTTCAGTGGCAACCCGAATAACGCCTTTGCCCGCTTGAAACGGGTGCTTGGTCAACGGAGTGACACCACTATTATTGAAGAGAAACCGGGCTATCTGCTGGTGGAACTGCGTACAACTCTTTTTGTTGATGATGGCGAATTCCTGCTGGATCGGGCGCAGAGTGTCATTCAGCTCCGTTCTGCGTCACGCCTCGGTTATTCCGATCTGGGCAAAAATCGCGGCCGTATGGAAGAGATCCGCCGCCAATTACAGGTCGCTGAGGTGCAGCCATGAGCCGTAAAACAGTACTCATCACCGGTGCAAACGGCTTTATCGGGCGTCTGCTGACTCAGGCCCTCCGTACAGAAGAAGTGCAGCTCCGCTGCCTGGTGCGGAAAGCGGGTGCCTCCCTGGATGAAACAATCGAAACCGTACAGGGAGATCTGCTTGAGCCGGTTACCTTGCCGGCGGTACTGGCAGGCGTTGACACCGCCTATTATCTGGTGCACGCCATGGCCGGAGGACGGGCCGGCTTCGAACGGCGCGACCGGGAAGCTGCCGAAAATTTTGTCCGGGCCGCCGAAAAAGCCGGGGTCCGGCGGGTTATCTACCTGGGCGGCCTCGGAGAAACCGGCGATGATCTTTCCGAACATTTGAAAAGCCGACTGGAGGTAGCAGATATCCTGCGCTCAGGTAAGTTTGCGACAACCTTTCTTCGGGCTGCGGTTATCATCGGAGCCGGAGGAGCCTCCTTCGAAATGGTCAAAGCACTGGTTGAGCGGTTGCCTGTCATGATCACCCCGCGCTGGGTAACGACCCTCTGTCAGCCGATTGCGGTAGAGGACGTTATCAGCTATCTGGTCGGCTGTATGAAGGATGAGCGCACAACCGGCGGAACGTTCGATATCGGTGGACCGGATGTCATTACCTACAAGGAGATGATGGAGCGCTTCGGCCGGATCAGAGGGCGTAATCTCTATATTCTGCCGGTTCCGGTACTGACTCCCCGGTTGTCGTCCTACTGGGTCGGATTTATCACACCGGTCGCGCCATCGGTTTCGATGCCGCTCATCGAAGGGCTTAAAAACGAGGTAATCTGCCGTGAACACGCCATCCGCAGCCTCATCCCGCTCACGTTAACGTCGTATGAAGATGCGGTACGACGGTCGCTTGCCGCAGAGAATTCATAATTTCAAGGAACCACATGCTCCGTTTCGGCCTCTGCTGCCTGTTCAAAAATGAAGCGGTCACCTTCCGCACCACGACAGTAAAAGCTCTCTCAACTCTTCCCCGCGATCGGCAACTGGTCAAATTGTCAGAAATCTGCCTGCACAACGTCCACAACCTGCAGCACGCTCTTGAGACTGTTCATCGGCTCGGTATCGGTGCATTCCGCATCATGTCACCCCTCTTTCCGCGCATGACCCACCCCGAAGCCGGCTACACGTTGGCACAGCTGCCGGACTGCGAAGCAATCAGCACTGTTTTGGAAGCGTGCAGGCTTTTTGCGCTGCAGTACCGGATCCGGCTCAGCTTCCACCCGGACCAGTTTGTTGTACTCTCTTCGCCGCATGCACATGTCGTTGCCAATTCCATTCAGGAACTTGAATATCAGGCGTTCCTGGCTGAGATGGTCGGTGCTGAAGTTATCAATATTCACGCCGGTGGAGTGTATGGCGACAAACTAGCAGCCCTGCAGCGTTTTGGAGAAGTCTACGCAGGTCTGCCGCAATCAGTTCGCAGCCGCCTGACTCTGGAAAACGATGATGTCAGCTATACGCCGGAAGATCTGCTGCCGCTCTGCCGGGAGTTCGGCATTCCGCTGGTTTACGATGTTCATCACCACCGCTGTAACCCGGACGGCCTATCGGTGGAAGAGGCTACGGAGTTGGCAGCGGCGACGTGGCAAACGGTCGGACGGGAGCAGTACTGTCATATCTCCTCACCGAAAGCAGGTTGGGAAAACGGCACGCCGCGCCCCCACGCCGATTATATCGATAGTCGAGATGTTCCTGACTGCTGGCTGGGGCGCGATATGACGATTGATGTTGAAGCGAAGGCAAAAGAGTCGGCGGTTGTGCGGTTGATGGAGGAGCTGTCCCGATGAAAAAACGCTGCTGATCCTGCAGAGGCAATCCCGCCGGGTCGCCCCTACGAGAATAAACAAATTAACCTTGTGTTTTTAACTTTTAAATTATATATCTATCTTGTATTTTTAATTCAAAAGCATATAGCAAGGTAAACTATGCGTAGATTTATTGACGAACAACTCCAGCATTGGCAGACCGGCACACGGCGCAAACCGCTGATTCTGCGGGGTGCCCGGCAGGTTGGTAAAACCTGGTCGCTGAAAGAGTTTGGTAAAAATTGCTTTGAATCGGTTGCGGTGGTTGATCTGGAGCGCAATCCTTCCCTGCGCAAACTGTTCGACGGCGATCTTAACGCGGCGCGCATCAGCGCCGACCTTGAGGTGCTGCTTCGGCAGAAGATCACACCGGGAAAAACCCTGCTTTTTTTTGATGAGATCCAGGCATGCCCCCGTGCGATAACCGGACTACGCTATTTTTATGAGGAAATACCGGAGTTGCACGTCGTGGCTGCCGGCTCGCTTCTGGAATTCGCACTTAAAGACGCCCCCTTTCCTGTCGGCAGGGTTCAGTTTCTCAACCTCTATCCACTCTGTTTCGCCGAGTATCTGGAGGCGATCGGCAATACCCCGGCTGCTGCGGCGGTTCTGGGCAATCCTGCTGACATATCTCCCGTTGTGCATGAGCTTCTCCGCAATGAGCTGAAACGTTATTTTTTCATTGGTGGCATGCCGGCGGCTGTCAACGCATACAAAGAAAGCGGCTCGCTGCGGGATGCCTTCGAGGTACAGGGGGAGATTGCGGAATCATATCGAATGGATTTTGCCAAATACACCCCACAGGTTGACCGGTACTGTCTCGATTCGGTCTTTATCTCACTGGCGCAAAGTGTTGGACAACAGATCAAATACGCACGGTTGGGCGAGGGATATGGCAACCCGACGCTGAAGAAGGCGTTTGAAGCGCTCTGCCTTGCACTGGTAGCCCGCAAGATAACCTCGGTTAATCCGACTGGCCTCCCGCTTGGGGCCTCTGCTTCGGTCAAGGTATTCAAGGCGTTGATGCTGGATCTGGGCCTGATGCGTCACCTGTCTGGCATGCCGGACGATATTGAGTATGCCAGAGCGGATCTGCTTGCCATTTATCGTGGTGCTATGGCAGAACAATTTGTGGGACAAGAGATGCTGGTATCACAGCAGGGAAGCCTCTATTATTGGGATCGACAGGCGAAAAGCAGTTCTGCTGAGGTTGATTATCTGATTGTCGTGAACGGAATAATTCATCCGGTTGAAGTTAAAAGCGGTGCCAGCGGCAGTTTAAAAAGTCTGCATCTTTTTCTGGCTTCATTCCCGGAGTGCGGTAAGGCTCTGGTTTTTTCCGACCAGCCCTATTCTGATCAGCCGGAGCAGAAAATCAGCTTTTTGCCGTTGTATAGTGCTTTTGCAGCAACGAAACGTCCCGACACATCGATGGAAGGCCGGCTTTAATCCACATCAGCATATTGCTGCTGTATTGCCGTCATTTCAGGAATCTTCAGCAACAAGGCATCGACAACCTGCGGATCAAAATGCTGTCCACTGCATCGGACAATTTCATCAACCGTCTCAGTCACTGACCAGGCTCTCTTGTATGGGCGCACGCTGGTAAGGGCATCAAACACATCGGCGACGCCTACGATCCTTCCAAAAAGCGGAATATCATTCCTCTTTGTACCTCGTGGATAACCGCTGCCGTCCCAGCGTTCGTGATGCGTCAGTGCGATTGACGCCGCTGATTTCAGAATGCTGTGCTGATGAGCGCCAATTATTTTATGGCCGATTTCGCAGTGAGTTTTTATGATCTTCCACTCCTTTTCGTCCAACGCGCCCGGCTTGAAAAGAATGCTGTCCGGTATGCCGATTTTGCCGGTGTCATGCAGGGCAGCCGCATTAAAGAGCAGTTCCGCTTCACTCCCCGGGAGACCTGTTGCCAGACCGATAATACGGGAATAGTGACAGACTCTGGCGACATGAAATCCGGTTTCGTTATCCCGGTATTCTCCCGCGCTGCCGAGCCGGTGCATGATTTCAAGGCGCGATTCATTCAGTTCCAGGGTGCGTTCCTGCACAAGAAGTTCCAAGGCGTGATTCTGGTCGTACAGAGCCAGTTGTGTTTTAACCCGGGAGCGCACGATGACCGACCGAATCGGTTTGGTGATATAATCAACTGCTCCTAACTCGAACCCCAGCGATTCGTCTTCAGTTTCAACTTTCGCAGTGACAAAAATTACCGAAATAGAGCGTGTCTTCGGATTTTCCTTGAGTCGGCGGCAGGTTTCAAAGCCATCCATCTCAGGCATCATTACATCCAGCAGAACGATGTCAATCGGCATGGAGAGGCATATATCGATGGCCTGGGCACCTCTGGTTGCTACTTTTATGGTGTAATCATCCTTGAGAGCAGCATTAAGCAGGCTGATGTTTTGTGGCGTATCATCAACGATAAGGATGGTCGCCGGTGAAATTGGTGTTTTCATACATGGTATTCCTCCGTGCCATCATCAGTAAGAGTAATGCCGTTCCTGCCTGAAAGGGCAACCAGTGCCTCACGAGCTGTTGTAAATTCGAATTCGCTCAGATATGCCTTAATCTTTTCAATATCAACTATCGGAAGTCCCGCCAGTTCTTCATGGAAATCGTCCAGATAGAGTTCCGCCTTACCGTCCATGCTATCGATATATTCGAGCAGTCTTTTAAAAATGGGCGTAACAGCTGCCATATCCAGCGCCCCGGGCATGGTATCGTTGTATGTGAGCGGGGTTGGCAAATGCAGCGCAATATCCGCTGCCAGTCGTTTCAGCTCGGAGGCAAAATCATCAAGAGCTGCCTTGACGTTTTCAGAGCTACTGTTCTGGTCGATTTCATTTTCAAGCGCATAAGCGAGCGCCTTCAACTCAACAGCGCCTATAGTGCCTGCAGCACCTTTAATCGTATGCACAAGAAGAAATGCCCGTTTGTTATCTTCCGCTCTCAGAGCTTCCTCTATCTCCGCTACAACGTTCGGCTCATTTTTGACAAACATGCGCAGCACCCAGAGGTACAATTCACTTTTTCCGTCAAGTCCGTCCAGAGCAGCTGCGATATCAAGCCCGGCAATATACGGAATAGCGGTCTTCTCGCTGTTGTCCTCAAAACTTTCATTGAGATGCTCGCTCGACTCCTGCTCGCGAAGGAAAAAATTCATCGCCTTCAGCATGGTTCTGGCATTAATCGGTTTGCTGATATGAGCGTCAATGCCGGCATCCAGAATCTTCTGCCGTTCATCCTCCATGGCATGGGCGGTCATGGCAATGATCGGCAGACCGGCAAAGCGGCTGTCTGCTCTGATGAGTTTCGTGGCCTCATAGCCATCCATAACCGGCATTTGAATGTCCATCAGCACCAGGTCATACGCTCTGCTGCCGCCGGTAATCATCGTCACGGCTTTTTCGCCGTTGTCAGCCACATCCACCACGGCTCCGGTATCCTTCAAAAGTTCGATCGCCAGTTGCTGGTTGATTTCGTTGTCTTCCACCAGCAAAACACGCGATCCGGTGAAATCGAAGGTTTTCTCCTTATACACCCTGTTACCGGTACCGACTGCACTATACTGACCCACTTCGCTTGCCTGGCCGATACCGAACCAGGCCGTGAAATTAAAGCTGCTCCCCTCTCCGGGCGTGCTTTCACACCAGATTTTACCCCCCATCAGTTCTGTCAGTTGCCGGGAAATTGACAGCCCCAGACCGGTGCCGCCAAACTTGCGGGTCGTGCTCCCGTCAGCCTGGGTAAAGGGCTGAAACAGTTTGTTGATCTGCTCGGCTGAAATGCCGATTCCGGTATCGCGTATGCTGAACTGGAGCAGCATCCGACCATTTTTCTCTGCCAGCAGCGTGGTTTCAAGCGTTACCTCTCCACGCTCGGTGAATTTTACGGCATTGTTCAACAGATTGACGATAATCTGGACAAGCCGGTGCGGGTCTCCAATGAGACAGGCAGCGGCCTCAGGCGTTGTTTTGACCTGCAGGTTCAAACCTTTGGCAAAAACCTTTTCCTGAACCATGCTGGATGCATTGGCAACCACGAAATCCAGCCGGAATGGAATCTGTTCCATCTTCAACTGGCCCGCTTCAATCTTGGAAAAGTCGAGGATGTCGTTAATAATATTGAGCAGCAACTCTCCGGCTGTATGTATTTTTCCGATATAATCCTGCTGACGGGGCGGCAGTTGGGTCTTCAAAGTCAGGGAGGAAAAACCGATGATAGCGTTGAGCGGCGTGCGGATCTCATGGCTCATATTGGACAGAAATTCTGATTTGGCACGAGTCGCCTGTTCTGCGGCTGCCAGCGCCCCTCCCAGCTCGCTCCGTCTCATTTCAAGTTCGGAGTTTAAGACCGTAAGCTCGTAGTTTGTATCTTCAAGGGCTCTGGTTCTCTCGATTACCCGCTGCTCAAGTTCCTTATTGTGATCCCTGATAATCTGTTCCGCACTTTTCTGCGCGGTCACGTCGTGAATAATCGCCAGTTTACAGATTTCGCCATCTGCTTTTTTGTACGGGGTATCAATGGTGCTATAGGTTTTGCCGGTTATTGCCGACGTCCACTCCCGATGGACGGTCTGTCCGGAAAAAACCTCCTGGTTATTGCACCATGCGCAGCTTCCCGGTGTTCCGTGCAGGTACTCGTGACACGTACGACCCATAACAGGCCCGAACTCCTTCAGCAAAGCCGGGTTGACATATTCTATCTTCAAATCCCTGTTTACGATGTACACACCGTTATGCATGGACGCCAGAATCCCCTTGTGGTTGTCACGCTCCATTTCCAGCGTCGCCGTTCGATCCTTGACCATCGACTCCAGGGCAAGTGCCTGTTCTTCCAACTGCTTGTTTTTTTGTTGTTCTAATACTTTCCGCCGCAAAAGATGCATGATCATGCTTGCCGCAAGCGTCAGCATGAGGCCGAAGAGAACAACGAGCCAGGCTCTTGTGGTTATCGGACTATACACCTCCAGCAGATCAATTTTGGCGGCAATGGCCCAGGGAGAACCCGGAATAGTTCTTGTGACCGCCAATACTGCGGCCCCCCGGTAATCAGTCCCTTCAAAAACACCTTCGTGTCCGAGTGCCGCCCGCGCTTCCGGCGAATTTCTATCCGAGAGCGGTCTACGCATCTTTAGTGCCGTGTCTGCCTGATGACGCACATTGTTGAGAAAAAGAACCTCATGAACCTCTTCTCCTCTTCGTTCAACCAGTACGGTTTCAGCTGAGCTGCTCGCTATCGGCCAGTTATTTATCAATGGGTAGAGAAATCTCTGGGGATCGATATCCAGCACCAGGACGGCAATAGTTTGCAATTTGTTTCCTGATTTCTGCATGATAGGAGCCACCAGGTTCAGATGTATCGGACCGGCGGCTTCATCCCGATGAAAATCTGAAAAGTACGGACGGCTTTTCCGAACGGTCTCCTGAACAAGTCGCGAACAATTGATATCCAGTTTATCTCCGTCATCTATGGCAGACACCAACAGCGTTCCATCTGCACTGAAGAGTGCGGCGCTGCGGTAGTCGAAACTCTTTCGCAGTGATTCCATCCAGACTTTGAGTTCCCCGGGCACTGACTCCGGACCCCGACCGGCGAGATACTCTTTGAGACGTGCAGCCAGGACCAGGTTGGAACTCACCGACTGGGCATCGCCGAGTCGCTCATTGCGCCACTGAATAACCTGGTCCGCTTTCTGGTTCGCTATGACAGTTAATTCCTTTTTCTCTTCTCCCATTGTAAGATGCTTGTGATAGCTGAAGTAGCCGTAGCCGACAACGCCGACCAGCATGATAATGGCGAGGAACGTCAAAAGATTACGTCGTTTGAAGACCTCTGATTCGAGTATTTTCTGAGTTAACATGGCAGATGCTCCCTTTCTAACGCTGGCGGCCCGGTTCAGCCCGCCTTCTGTCCACCTTTTCGAAAATGTACTGTGGCATCCATTACTGTATATCCACCAGACTAAGTTCATGTAACTTTTCCAACAGTTTTTCAGAGGCAATCGGCTTGACCAGATAGCCATCACACTGATTCTCGAAGGCGGTCAAGATATTGCCGAGCGATTCCAGCGCCGTCGTCATTATTATTTTTACTTGCGCAAAACCTCTTTGTTCTTCGATTGAGCGGATTCGCTTGAGTACGTCCTGACCGCTGATACCCGGCATCATGATATCGAGCGTAATCAGATCGTAGGGCTTTCCCGTGGTATTGAATGCCTCAATGGCCTCTGCTCCATTGGCGGCTGCGTCACACTCGCCATATTGCGACAGATATGCGCACATCAGCTTGCGGCTCATAAAATCATCTTCGACAACCAGTGTTCTCATGTGTTATTCCCCCTATTATTTTTACTTCAGGTGCGTGCGCAGAGCGTTGAAAAGGTCATCCCGCAAAATCGGCTTGGCCAGAATATCGTTAAAGCCGCACGAAACGTAGCTATCTCGCTCCGTTTCAAGTGCGTGCGCTGTATAGGCAAGAACAGGCACAGAACAGAGTTTATCCTGTTCACTGTTTCGAATGGCCCGGCACACCTCAACGCCGCTCATGCCGATCATATTTATGTCCAGCAGAATGAGATCGAACAATTGACGCTCTTCAAACAGGCAGACAAGCGCTTCCTGCCCGCTGGCTACCTCTCGAACACGGTACGGTGACCCGGTCAGCATTGCCACAACCAGTTTGCGGTTCAATACATTGTCATCGCAGAGCAGAATTTTTTTATATTTACTCTCGTCACTGTTGTTGTCTTGCATGAAATATGGCCTCCTCTGTCGCCTGTTAAATTAATAAATATTAAATTGGTATTACCGTATGAAAAACGCTCCCTTTTCCCCGTCCGGCGCTCTCGGCCCATATTGCACCTCTGTGCAGTTCAAGCAGTTTCCTCGTTAACGACAAGCCCAGTCCGGTCCCCTCAAAGGCACGGGTATCACTGTTATCAGCCTGTTCAAAAGGGTTAAAGATCCGCTCCAGATCACCCTGTTCCACGCCGTTGCCGGTATCGGACACCGTTATGCCGAGGTACGGACGGATGCCGAGGTCATTTTCGGCCAGCTTTTTCTGAATGGCCGGCGGCAGCTCAACACGGTAACCTGCGGAAAGCGTGACAGTCCCTCCGGCAGGGGAAAATTTTATGGCGTTAGAGAGAAGGTTGTAGATTATCTGCTTCAGTTTACGCTCATCGGCCGTGATGGTTTCCGGCAGACCCCCGGCAAACTCATCTTGCAGGTGAATATTCTGATGGTGAGCAATTTCCTTGACCATGATCAGGCTGTTACTCAACAATTCCCGGATACGGACAGAGCCAGGTTTCAGTTCCATTTTGGCCACTTCAATTTTGGACAGGTCAAGTATGTCGTTGATCAGATCAAGGAGGTGTTTGCTGCTCTGAAAAACGTACCCCAGATACTCCTCCTGCACCTCGTTCAGCGTGCCGAAATTCTTAGCCAGTATCACATCGGTAAATCCGATAATCGAATTGAGCGGAGTTCGCAGTTCGTGGCTCATGTTGGCCAGAAAGCGACTCTTGGCACTGTTGGCTGCCTCGGCCACTGCTTTGGCCTGGTATAATTCCTCAGTTCTCACCGCAACCTGCTGTTCCAGCGACTCGTTGATCTGTTGGATTTCGGCGGTACGTTCGTTGACGCGCTGCTCCAGAAAGCAGTTCTGATGGTAGAGGGAGAGCTGTGTTTTGACCCGCGCCCGAACGATAGAGGCACGGATCGGCTTGTTGATGTAATCGACGGCGCCGCAGCTAAAGCCCATCGATTCGTCTTCAGCTTCACCTCTCGCGGTGACAAAAAGGACCGGAATAGAACGGGTCTTCTGGTTTTCCTTAAGTCGCAGGCAGGTTTCAAAGCCATCCATCTCAGGCATCATCACATCCAGCAGAACGATGTCAATCTGCATGGAGAGGCATATATTGATGGCCTGTGCACCTCTGGTTGCAACTTTTATGGTGTAATCATCCTTGAGAGCAGCATTAAGCAGACTGATGTTTTGTGGTACGTCGTCAACAATCAGGATTGTTACGGGAGATGGTCGAGTTTCCATGGAATCCTCAATTCAATATCTTGGTTAAAAGACTTTTCAGCACAATCGCGAGTCACGGATTGTTGATCTCCATTTTTCCATTTCCATGTGCAACGAATTTATCGTATGTGATCCCAAACAGTTCTTCTTTTGGATACACCGTATCAAAACAACAGGCTATATCACCTTCATCTGAAGCTGCCTGGCAATAAATATCAACGGATTTTGATTTAATCGTTACAAAAATTATCATGGTATTCCGTGTCAGAACCACATCGGTAAATCCAATAATCGAATTCAGTTCATGATTCATGTTGGCCAGAAAACGACTCTTGGCACTATTGGCTGCCTTGGCCACTGCTGTGCTCCGTTGCAGCTCCTCAATTCTTGCAGCAACCTGCTGTTCCAGAGATTCGTTGATCTGCCGGATTTCGGCAGTGCGGTCCCGGACAATTTTCTCAAGGGTGCGGTTTTGATGGTAGAGGGCAAGGTGCGTTTTAACCCGTGCCCGCATGCTGGAGGAACAGACCGGTTTGTTAATGTAATCGACAGCGCCGCAGCTGAAACCCATTGATTCGTCGACTGCCTGACCGCGAGCCGTGACAAAGATGACCGGAATCTTACTGGTGCGAGGGTGTTCCTTGAGTCGTCGGCAGGTTTCAAAGCCATCCATTTCCGGCATCATCACGTCCAGCAGGATGAGATCAATCGGCACGGAGAGGCAGATATCGATTGCCTGTTTACCGCCTGTCGACACTTTGACGCGGTACTCGTTCAGCAGTGCTGCGTTGAGCAGGCTGATGTTCAGTGGCACATCGTCAACAATCAGGATTGTTGCAGGAGATGGTGTTGTTTCCATAGCTTCCTCCATTAATATTCTGCGTAACCGGCTACTCATCTCATTGAGATGAACGTTTACATACTCTAGTTAAAGCTATTATATAAGTTTATACAAATGTTGGATCTGTCGTGGTGGTATTCGTGTGGAGATATTCTGGATAGTCGGTAAATGCAGAAGCTGATAGTAGTCTGTCGGGGGGGGGGGGGGGGTAGGATTTATCCTACCCGGATTGATCTTTCAGACGAGCCTGTTCTGTGAAAAGTAGTTAGCCAGCGCAACATTGCTGGTGAGGCCGAGTTTGGCGAGTAGACGGGTGCGATGGGTGCTGACCGTCTTGACGCTCAGGCCGAGTTCAAAAGCAATCGCTTTTACCTGCATACCCTGCGCCAGCATGGCAGCCACCACCAACTCTCTTTCCGAAAGCTTTTTATGCGATGATTCCGTTGAAAACGGCTTGATACTTATCGCTTCTGCCAGCAGCAGGGCAACCTTCGGGCTGATGTACTTTCCGCTCATCCTGATCTCCCGGATGGCGGATATCAACTCTTCTGCAGCGGTATGTTTGGACATATAGCCGGCTGCGCCCAGTTTCAAGGTTTCAAGGGCATACTCATCCTCGCCGTAAATACTGATGATAAGCACCGGCAACTGCGGCTTTTCTTCTTTGATCTGCCTGAGGAGTTGAATCCCGCTTTTGCCATACAAGGAGATATCCACCGTCACCAGCTCATACTCGTAACTGTGGATCAGATCCATGGCCGTTTCGAATGAATCTGCCTCATCGATCACCAGATCGCTACCGTTTATTTCATTCTGCAGCACATGAATCAGGCCCTTACGAATAAAGGGGTGATCATCAACAATGAGAAAGCGCATCTGTACCCTCCTGCCCCTTACAGGGAATAGCAAGCTTTACGCTTGTTCCCTTGCCTTTTTTGCCGGTAATCTTGAAGGTAGCCCCAAGGGAATGCGCCCGCTCACGCATCCCGATTATGCCGAATGATCTCTCTGCGGAACGCTTGGTTGTTTCGATGCCTCGCCCGTCATCGTTGATTTCAAGATATACGGTTCCGTCATTGCGGGATAATAAGATGTCGGCCCTGCTCGCGCCTGCATGCTTCATGGTGTTGTTGAGTGACTCCTGAACAATCCTGAAAATAGCCAGGCAGCACTCCATGTTGCTGTGGGAGCAGCAGTTATTTTTAACGGTAGACGTGCAGGGGAGGCCGGTGCGGCGCGTAAAATCCTTGCAGAGCCATTCCAGGGCCGCCGGCAGACCAAGTTCATCCATAAGCGTCGGCCGCAGCGCAGTGCAAATCCGCCGGATAGATTCCATCATCTGGTCAACACCGCTCTGCATATCAAGGAGTGACTGCAAAACTGTTTTTCTGGCGCGGTGATCGTGCTTGATCTGGGTTATTGCGAATGACAGGACGGTTAAAGACTGCCCAAGTTCGTCATGAAGTTCACGGGCAATCCTGGTGCGCTCGTTTTCAATCATTTTCACAATATGATGAGCATATTCCTTCAGGTCATTTTTTTTGCTCACCAACTCGGTTACATCCTGGACTGTGCCTGCCGATCTAACCACACGTCCCTCAAGATTGATTATATGACGGCACTGTTCATGAACATAGCGAATTTCATGATCTGATTTTCTGATAATCCGGTGAACGATATCGTACTTGGTTCCTTCCCGGAACGATTGTTTAAAAATGCCATCAACCGACGAACGATCCTCCGGGTGTACACAATCGAGAAAAGTGTCATAGTTTGTCAGTGTTCCAAGAGGCTCAACGCCAAATATCCGATAGATTTCATCAGACCAGTTCAACGTATTCATCTCTATATCCAGCTCCCAACTGCCAATATGCGCAATCCGCTGCCCATCAGTAAGCAGATACGTCTTGTCTGCATCCTTGCAGACAACTATGTTATCGCTGTTTTCGACGACAGAAGCAAGGGTCAACGGGATATGCAACGCCTCCAAAGCATCCTGTTTGAGTCGCAGCTCATCGTTCTGCATCTCGAGCTCTATCCGATAAACCTGTAGTTCATGAACAAGTTTTTGCGCTTCAGCGAGTGACAATGGGCTTGAGGCCAAAACTCCATCAAGAAGAGCTTTTTCCTCGGCACGCTGGCGGATACCCGGGCTTGTTTTTACAGGCGTTGTTCTCATGGATGTCTCTGCACAATGGTGTGGTATTGTGTTCACAGTCGCTTCATGGTAGCACCATTGATCCTAAATACAAGGTAAATCAAAAACCGTAGCTGAGAAACAGACCGCCAAGAAATTGATTTTCAGAGCCACGGGTGCGAACCAGCGGAGAGTCGGCAACCGGTGAAGCCAGACGGTCAAAACCGGCAATGACCGAGACAGAAACGGTTTTCGTCCACGGCACCGGTGAAAGCGGGGGCAAAGATCAACCCGGCACCGGCGGATAGCTGCCACTCTTTTTGTATTTTATCAGCTTCTGTCTCAGCGGCAGTTGCATGATTCTGCGGAATCAGGGCCGCTATGGATAGAACCAGTATGAGGAATTGAACTATGTGCATTTCACTTACTCCTTGCGTTCTGGTAGTGGCAATAAAATCCCCTTCTCTGGATAATGCTTATCATTCCTTGTGGCTACTTTATATCCTCTGACAAGTGCCGTTGCGGCGATCAGACAGTCGAGCGAGGTCAGCGTGATTCCCTGTGCACGGTAACTGCGATAGAGTTCACCTCCCTCAATAGCTATCTCAACTGTCACCTCTTCGATCATAGAGGCATCGATGAAATTGTGCGTAGAACCTTTCTCAGCATTCCGCATCCCGGCTATCAATTCATAGACAGTCAGCACACTCAAAGCCGCCTTTCCGTCAGTCCACAAGCCGGCCAGCAACGGCTGAGCATATGCCGCACCTCTCAGGAAATCAATTGCTACATCGGTGTCAACGAGTACGCCCGGCATAGCCACGTCCCTCCTCGGTTCTCAGAGCATTAACAATGTCAACACTGTCTCCCTCACGCCCCTTCCAACTACCAAAACTGTCCATCGCTTTTTGAACCTTGCGTTGGCGAATGTATTCACGCAGCGCCTCAGTAACAAGTCCGCTGACGTTTTTCGACACAGCTCGGGCTTCCTGAAGAAGATCATCCGGCAAGGTAATTGATGTTTTGACAAGATGCATAAATCCTCCTTGTTAGTAGTATAATTTTATACCACAATAGAATACCCATAATAAATTCTCAACAAAATTTTATGGCTAAGCCCGATGCTCTTGCAATAATACTTAAAGGTGCATTGGTCAAAACAAACTCGATCAAGTCAACGCGGTGAAAGTCAAATTATTTGAATCCATTACTTATATTCTTATGCTGAATAGCGGTGACTTTGCCCATTATTGAGTCCGGATCGATAAATCCGATTATCTGGCGGGGCGATTCATGCTGGTCTTCAAAGAGTTTTTTGAAGCGCTGCGGGGAAAAACCTGTGCGAGCTGTGCCATACTCCAGGATCGGCCTGTCATCGCTCAGGATCGGCGCAGTAGCCGATACTCTTGTCAGAGCTTCCGGTCCCATCAAAAAGCTTGCAGCCAGTACTTCCGGCTTGTTCAGAAAATGTTCTTCAGTACCGGGATAGCCGAAAAATAAATCTGCTACGACCTGTCTGTTTTTGCGTAACACCTCAACCCCATGACGCCGAATGGCCAGATCAGAATCT
Source organism: Desulfuromonadaceae bacterium (assembly GCA_049318985.1). Classification (GTDB taxonomy): domain Bacteria; phylum Desulfobacterota; class Desulfuromonadia; order Geobacterales; family Pseudopelobacteraceae; genus JACRCG01. The sequence continues at coordinate 4,787 of JBMOEI010000046.1, read as the reverse complement.
ACTGACCCGACGAGAATCAGCTCCGAATAGCGGTTATACCAGAGTGTACTCCTGGGAAACACCGTGACGAAGGTCTTGATGACAGAGATAAGTTGTTCTTCAGTGAAAAACCCCACCGGCAGAAACTGGGAAATGATCCCGTCTTTTGCCAGTCTCTTCTTCGCATTTCGGTAAAACTCGACATTGTAAAACGACGAGACCTGCGGCCTGAATATCTGTCCCACCTCGACCGAAATCAGGTCATACTTCCGGTCGATATTTCTCAGGTAATTATTGCCATCTTCAACAATAACACGTGTTCTCGGATCATTGAGCCATTCCGCCGAAAAGTGTTTCTTTAATACATCAGGAATCCTGCTTTCCAGATCGATGCAATCCAACCTGTTGATGTCATAGTACAGGAATCTGCCGGGGGCCTGTCCGGCGCCGATGCCGACTACCAGGATATCTTTCGCCTCCGGGTGCAGCAGCATTGGCAGGTGCGCCGCCATGATCTGATGGCCTTTGCTTTTTTGCCCCTGCCACATACGATCCATCTCCATCTCGATGTCACCGTTTTTATTAACCACCGAAATGAAGCTGTTTTTCCCTTCTACAAATTCAATCAGATTTTTACCTTTGGCTAGATAGTCCCTCGGCAAGCGCACCTCTGCGGAACAAACCAGGTACATCCAGGCCGTCAGACTGATAATGGCTATTCCGGCCTTGGACGGTAACAACATCTGTTGGTTCAGGAATATAATCATGAAGACACCCAGCAAAAGGCATATACCGGTGGTCACAACGAGCGTGGCATGCATGCCCAGCCATGGCAAAAGAATGAACCCCGTGACCATTGAACCGGTAACGCACCCGATCGTATTGGTTGAAAGCGCTCTGCCGATACGACTGCCTGTATTGATGTTGGAATGGCGGATACATTCAAACAACAGGGGAAAAGAAACGCCGGAAAGCAGGGAAGGAATGAGCATGAGAACGGTGCATATCAGAAGAATAATTGCAGGAGATTCGCTTGTTGCGGCCCAATCCCAGATGAAGGTCGGCATCAATAATGATACCAGTACAAAAAGAGCGCTCAGAATTTGAATCAGACCGAGGCTGACGATATGGTTGTCGGATTGCTTTCTGAATTGCGCCAGATAACTTCCGGCAGCAATGCCGAGCAAGGCGGTCAACAGGCTTATGGTGTAGGTATATACCGTGTTGTGGGTTATCAGGGACAAAAAGCGGGTCCAGAGGATTTCATAGGAAAGAGCGCAGAAACCGGTCCCAAAGATGATGACATACAACAAACCTCTGTCTGTTGAATCGGCAAAATGAACATGTTCACAACTCTCCGGAGCAACTGTGGATTCGAGATGTACCGGCTGGTCAGCCCTCTTTTTCAGGGCATACAACAGAAACAGGCCAGCCGCTTGCGCCATAAAACCGATCAAGAGCAGGGTATTACTGATACCCAGCAGCGGTAAAAAGATAAAGCCGCATACCAGACAGCCAGCCGCCGCACCAAGTGTATTCAATGAATACAGAAAGGCGAGACTGTCGGGTTTTGCGCGGCCTGATGCTTCATGGAACTGTGTGAAGAGTGGCAGGGTCCCACCCATCAGAAATGTGGGAGGGATGATGATAATTGAAATCAGCAGCAGCCGGATTATCGAGATAACGATCTCGTTTTGGAAATATGACGAGTAAAGCCACTGGTAGGGAGTTTCAAAGATTGATAACAGGTACAGACTGACTACGGCAAAAATTCCGATGCCGATTTCAAGCAGCGCGTATATCCTCAACGGTTCCGGGTAATGCCTTGAGCGCTTGCCGAAATAGTGTGATCCCAAAGCCATACCGCTAAAGAACAGGGCAACCACGGAGCTGACGGCAAAGGTCGTTGAACCGAATATCTGGCTTGACGATCTGATCCAGCAGATCTCATAGCACAACCCGGTAAAGCCGGACAAAAAGAAAAGTGTTAAGACGATTGGATTGAAATGTCTGATCAAAACCGCTTCCAATGCAGGATTATTTTCATTTTCATTTCAGTGTATATGCCGATGGTGAATATCGGGCCAGTGGCCGTGAACATGTGACATTTCTTCATGTACATGGTTGCAGTCCTATCCCCTAGCCGAGCTACAGGAGACCGGCGAGGAGAGCCGCTGACATATCACCGATCAACAGTTTGCAAAGAACCGGTGAGATTCCGAAGAGCACTGCGGAGAGTGTTGCCAGCAAAGGGCCGTGTATCTGATTATTTATTGTCGGCATTCGATTTTCACAAGGCATTCCTTGTAGTTAACTGGTCTTTTTGCGCTGAAAGTCGGTATTTCTGACTGGTTCAAACTTAAAAACCATAACTGAGAAACAGACCGCCAAGCGCCTGGTTTTCAGAGCCACGTACACGCACCAGCGGAGAGTTGGCAACCGGGGGAGCCAAACGGTCAAAACCGGCAATAACGGAGATGGAAACCGCTTTCGTCCATGGTACCATGGCAAAGAAGTTGACTCCATAAGCGGTAATGCCGCCATCGGCATGATACGGTTCCAAACCGCTCCGCAGTGACTGTTCCGGGGAAATGCCCCAATAGGCGTTAACATATTTCTGATCGCCGAATTTGATATGCGGACCAAACGAGTATATCAGCGGAGGACCGTTATGCGTCAAGGCCCCGCCATAGCTGATACCCGCATCTCCGACCACCCCTTCATGCCCGGTAATCCCCTTGTGCAGATTCAGCTTGACCTTGTACGGCTTCAAAGAATATTCAACAAAACCACCCAGCGAAACCGTGCCGGGAACATCACCCAAACCCTGCAGGGCGTTACTGCTACCTCCGGCAACCCGGAACGGAGAGCCGCCATCCTTTTCAGAGCGGCTGAACGTATATGTTACAACCGGCCCGACCCGCCAGCCGCCACTATGTATCAGCGCATAGCCGACCCCGTCTTTGACATTGGCAAAGAATAAATCCTTATAGGTAACCCGGACATCCGGAACGGCAAGAAGGTTGTAGGTTTTGGCGCCGGTGAAAGCCGGAGCAACAATCAACCCGGCGCCGGCAGAAATTTTCCACTCTTTTTGTATTTCATTTGCTTCTGATTCAGCGGCAGATGCATGATTCTGCGGAATCATGGCAAATATAAGTAGAACCAGTAAGAGGAATCGGGCTATGTTCATTTCACGTGCTCCTTCGCTATTCAGAAGAGTGTAAATCAGGTATGTAGTGTTTATACCTACTTGATCATGAAAAAACAGAGTAGGTGTCAAGAATCTTTTTTGTGACAATAACTCAATGCGATATATCATAACCGATCATGGTAATGCCTATCATTGAGGCTAAGACGAATGGCAGCTGCACACTATCTGAATGCTCAAATTCAAGCAGATATGATGATTTATCAGATTTTGATACTTTCGCAAATGTAATCCCATTCCTGATAAAACTGTAGTCAGAGGCCTCAAAGTTTCCACTGATTTCAACATCTGACCAATCTTCACCAACTATTTCATAACGGACATCTTCATTTGATAACAATAGCCGGTTTAACTCAAATTTTGTTCCATCACACAATGACACAATAAAAGAGGGCAATAATGTCAAAAATTTACTCCGTAATTGAGCAAGATCAACACCAAAAGAATCTTCGATAACCACTGTATTTACGAGACTTATCATCTTTCTTGTGGATATGAATGATGGCTCCACTTGATCTAAGGTCTCTCGTATCTCAAACCTGCCGATGAAGAAGGGGTGTCTTTTTATAAAGTATCTCGTAGACAACTATGGACGCTCCTCAATTAACTTTTCACGACACGCATTATATCCAGAGAATTTTCACCAGATGCTCCGCCTGTCGAATCTCCTGATCCCCCGTAACCAGTGTCGCTTTGTGCTCGATGGAGGAAGCAACAGCAAAGGCGTCGGCATAAGACATGGCGAAACGCGCCTTTAATTCTGCTGCACGAAAAACAAGATCATTGGTCGCCGGAAGGATCACAATACCAAGCCGGGAAATATTCATCACCACTTCAAGTTTGAACTGCAGACCAAACCTTCTCTGGACGGTGTAAATAATCTCTCCCATATTGATGACATTGAGCATGGCGCAAGCCGTACCTGATCTTACATCATCAAGAATATTCCTGACCGGCTCATTGCCAGGCTCTCTCTGGATAAATCGCAGCAGGGCAAAACTATCCAGGACAAAATTATTCACGGGCTCTGTCCTTTTTCCGTTCTTCAAGCAGCTCTTCGGCAAGTGACGGCACGGAAGGCAACATTCCCCATGCAGCGGCAACCGGATCAGCCACAACTGGCACAATGCAGACGATATTGCCGTATTCTACAAAACGCACCTCGCTGCCAGGGTCAATATGATGCCGCTTCCTGATATCACCCGGAATGAGAACCTGCCCTTTGACCGTTACTTTTGATGCTTTTTCCATAGCGCCTCCAATGTAATACTTTTATGGACAATTGTAATACTTGTCATCAAAATCATCAAGGCAAAAAAACAGAATATATTAACACCTTACCCCACAATCCGCCCGTCAACCAGTTCAACCACCCGCCTGCAGCGCTTTGCCAGACGGGGGTCATGCGTAACAATCAGGAAGGTGGTACCCGATTCCTGATTAACTTCGTACAGCAGCTTGAAAATCTCATCTGCAGAGGCGGTGTCGAGATTTCCGGTCGGCTCATCGGCCAGAATGAGTGGAGGATTTGCTGCGAGGGCACGGGCGATGGCAACCCGCTGCTGCTGACCGCCGGAGAGTTTGGCCGGTTTGAAAT
>JBMOEI010000045.1:0-42745 GCA_049318985.1 Desulfuromonadaceae bacterium | reverse complement strand
ATTGGGTGGCCGAGTTCAATCAGAATGGGTGGCCGACTTGGTGCGGAATCCGCACATAAAGCCCGCTTGTGCTGTAGAAGAAAAGTCATACAGTATTTAATGGATTGGGGCTAGTAAAGACTATGGGTTGTACCCTGCATTCCCAGTTTATTGTAACGAGGCAGGCGGAACAACCCCCATAGCCTCATAAAGTGCTGCTTGCCGCTTTGTTACTTCACCCATACGTGGATCACGCCCGGGGTTCTCGAAGCATTCAATTACGTCAAGTTCGTCAAGAAACTCATGCATTGTGTATCTTTTGAATAGATTCTTCTCCTGCATCCCTTTCTTGAGGTAGGAAAGATATATGAGGGCTATGAACTCCACGAACAGCTTACCGTCCAGGCTTTGATCTGAGGAAACAGCCGTTCGGTTAAAATTCAGCCGCTCTTTCAAGTTGCCGAATGCCTTTTCAACAGGAAGCCTCAGAAATAATCGGAATTAAACTTTTAGATCACATCATCGTTTCAGATACTGAGTACACATCGTTTGTGGAAAGAGGATTGCTGTAGGGTAGGGGGCCGCTCCTGATAAAATCAGGGGCGGCCATTTCCAAATTGTGGGTTGGAAGAATAAAAGTACCACTAAAGTACCACTCTAATAAATTACAACAAAAAAGCACTCACAGAATTAACTGTAAGTGCTTGAATTGTCTGGTCGGTGAGACTGGAATCGAACCAGCGACCCCCTGCTCCCAAGGCAGGCTAAAAGCTACTTGTTGATGTTTCAAATTGTTAGTGAGCATTAGCCAAGTACCTTAATTTAATTGACTCTATGGCCATTCTTCCGTAATAATTGTTTCAGTATATTTCGAAGCATTAATTCTATTTCGGAAGCAATTGAGGTTCCATAGAGGTTCCATGAAATTTACAGACCGCTTTCTCCAATCCATAAAACCGCCTAAAAAGGAATACTGCATCAGAGAGGGTCATGGTTTCACTTTACGAGTGCTTCCTTCAGGCGTCAAGACCTTTCAGTACATCTATACACTCAACGGTAAACGTCACAGGTTTAATCTCGGTCAGTATCCGGCAGTGACACTGGCAGAGGCTCGGGAAAAGTTTCGAGAGTCCGCCATCCGTGTTGGGAAGGGATGCAATCCGCATGAGCAGTCCGTAGTAGTAGATACGGAAACTATACAAACAGTCCAGGATCTGGTCGATAACTACAAAACTTTCGTTCAGCAACACCTCGCAAAATCGACAGCTAGCGAGACAGAGCGCACGTTGGACAAGTATGTCATCCCGGTCTGGAAGGAACGGAATGCTCAAGAGATCCGGCGCAAGGACGCTATCAGCCTGATTGATCCGATAGCTGCTACTGCACCAGGGCAGGCCCGCGGCGTCATGAAAATTGCCCGGGCCATGTTCAACTACGCCCTGGATCGTGAGTTGGTGGATATCAACCCATTCACGCGCCTGCCTGCTGCCGTTCCTTCCATAAAGCCAATAAGCACTTCCAGAACCTTATCCGATGCAGAGATCAAATCCGTCTGGGATACGATCCATTCCGCGACTCCGCCTGGATCGGCAGAAACCCGCAGAGCATTATTAATGATCCTGATAACCGCTCAGCGGCCTGGAGAGGTTTCAGGCATGGCCTGGAGCGAGATTGACAAGAAATGGTGGACTATCCCGCCGGAACGGATAAAGACGCGAATTCATCGTCAAGAGAGTCATCGGGTTTTTCTCACACCACTTGCCTTGCGTATCATTGGTAAGAACCCCGGCTACAGTGAGTATGTCTTTCCGGGACCTGCTGTCATAGACCCTGTGGATCAAAAAGCGGTCTTTCCGCCACTGCAGAGAAAAGCCCTGTCACACATGGTTTGTGATGAACGGGCAGGAGGCAGGGTTGTTGCTGACGGAAAAAAAACCGAGGCCATGGCGGAATATTTTGGGTTGCCCCGCTGGACCCCGCATGATCTTAGGCGGACTGCTGCCACCAAGTTATCTGAACTGGGCTGTCCAGACGAGATCATCGATGCAATCCTGAACCATGCCAAGAAGGGTGTCATCGGTATCTACAACCGCAACAAATACGACAAGGAAAAGCAGGAATGGCTTACCAAGTGGTCAGCTCACCTGGAGGGTCTTGTAAATATTAAATCCGATAGTGTAGATACCCATAAGTCGGAACAGCCCTGCGAATGATTCATTTTCCAAGTGCCAATGAACTTACAACCTCCTGCCTGACAAACTCATACTTCTCGATCATCCTTATTAAATCGAGAGCCGTCATTCCTATATCCTTGTAATACCAGTTCCGTGCCCGTTCGAGAGGTATGTTGAGTTCACTCGCCACCTGTTTTGTCGTAATTCCCTGTTCTTGAAGCAACCTCATAATATATCTCGTTACATCACCATTCTTGAGATCTTTTTTGTGGCAGATCTGCCACAGATTCTTTCTAGACATACGCCCCTTGTTGGTTGAAAGTATTACAGGAATATTTTGAGTTGTAACAAGGAGATACGCAGAAAATGCTGCAAACGGGAACGGCATATACTCCAAGCCAAATAATGATCCTTCGCCTGAAGGGGGCCATGTATATCCGTATGCGGGAGGCGTCAAGTTAGCCGTATTTCTTTATGAAGCGGGGTGTCATCTGGGCGTTGCAGTGGATTTTGGTGCCTTAGTAGCGCTCCAACTGAATTTCTCTCGAACGTGCCACTCGCTTGGCGATCTCAGCGGAACTTTCTGAATCACTCCGGTCTACAAGGTCACGATATTTGACTGCCGGTACCTCGATATGAATGTCGATTCTGTCGAGCAAAGGCCCGGAAATACGCGATCTATAGCGGTGAATTGCTATTGGGGTACAGGAACATTGATGATTAATATCTCCTAAGAATCCACAAGAACAGGGGTGTGTGCACCTTTCTCTACTATTCTGACTCAAGACGGCACTCGTTCTCAATTCAAATTCCCCTCGAAAAACAGCCTCTTCCCGGTTATCCCACCAATCCCGTAACCATCGGTGACCACATCCGCAAAAGGAGAATGGACCTCGGTCTCCTCCAGAGAGAAGTCGCGCAAATCATCGGCGTTACTGAATCTTCTGTCTGGAATTGGGAGCACGGAGTTGAACCAGAGCAGCACTATAACCCCAATATAATCAAATTTCTAGGGTATATTCCGTTCGACTGTCCGGATGACACCGTGGGGCGGCTTGGATGGTACAAGAGAGCGATGGGAATGAACCTGGATCATCTGGGTGAAGCTATGGGCCGCGATCCAGAGCAACTGTCGGATTGGTTAAGTGGGAGGCACTATCCTTTCAGAAAGAACCGGGAGAAGATCGAGCGTTTTTTGGTAGAAAGAGAAATATTTAAGGCTCTTCGGGGACGGGTGGCTATTCCGGTGAATCCGACCAAAGAAACTGACATGATGGCGACCGGTGTTCCGCTGTGAATCCGACCCGCGTTCCGGCGAAAGCGACCAAGGCTTTGTAGTCGCAAGGCTCACTAATAATTCACTTTGTTGTATTTTTAATTTCGAGCAAATGTAATCGTATATTTTCAGATACTTGCCTAGCTGCAAGAGGGCGGCCTGATTGTTCTAGTACCACCATTAATTGGGTCTGCAATTTCCTGGTTTTTTCAAGAAATTCATTCTGGGTAGACTGTTCAGTCGATTTATCAGCCGCTTTATGCAACAAAAGTATTTCCTTGAATAATTGCACCTCCATCGGCTCGGTGCCGGTAATTACGAGTTCATCCTCAAACCCTGATTTTGTAAGTTCAGGTTCACGCTGTTGCCACTCTCGTATTCGTGCTTCTGACATCAAGTCGAAAAATCCCATATTTACCGTGCTCCATAAGATAATTGATGATTTCATGCCCGGTCAATGTTTGTATTAGCACGATTGAGAGTCTGACCTGAGTACGGTTTTCCGGTCAGGCACCGTTCGCTTTTGCCGCATGGACTCACCCTTCATTTCCACCTTGTAGGCATTATGCACCAACCTATCCAGAATAGCATCAGCCAGTGTCGGGTCCTGCATCGCATCCTGCCGCTTTGATATGTAACGGACTGGTGATAATGCCCTTCTACATCGACATGGTAGTTGATATGTACCCTGGCAATCTTCCATTGGGCATACTCGTAAGAAAGTTCTGTCAACGGCTGCATTGCCGGACGGAATCAGGGCAAATAACGGAGAAACTAAAGACGCGTTCGAGCAGAGGGCACTCAGGATCACTGGTAGTTCGTTTTATGTTTTGACGGCAGGCTTGGTACTCATGGCTATTTTAAATATCTACCAACAGCACAAACCGGTTACGACACGATGGGGGATTGCAATATCCTTGATATCAGTTTCCTTCATGTGGCTCCTGATCCATTACAAGACAAAGGTGGGCAAGGCACTGAACTCCTCTGCGATTCTGGCTGATGCCGCTTGCTCCCGGGCGTGCGTCTACCTGTCGGTTGTTTTGCTGGTGGCCAGTATTGGTTATGAATTAACCGGTCTTGGTTATCTGGATGCGATTGGAGCGCTACTCATCGCCTGGTTTGCGTGGAAAGAAGGAAAGGAGTCCTTTGATAAGGCGAAAGGGTTGAATGATACTTGTGGCTGCTGCCAAGTGTAGATACCAAAAGTGAGGTTTCATTGCAGGCGATTTACTTCCACGGAGATGTGAATCAATTCTTCGTGTATGCTTAATTGATGCTTGAAGTAGTCAGGATCTACGTCATTCTTGGTCACGAGTGAAATAATACAGGCGAATTTGCCCTTGCCAACGCGCCATACATGCAAATCGCTGATATGGGCACTTATCGGGCTGTTCCTAATCACATCCCTGATTTCCCCCACCACCGGGACATTCATCTCGGCATCGAGCAACACTCTCCCTGTATCACGCAACAGGCCATAAGCCCACACCGCGACCAATCCGGCCCCTACAATTCCCATAACCGGGTCCAGCCAACTTGCTCCCCAGAATTTGCCGCCAGTCAGCGCCAGAATGGCGAGCACTGACGTCGCAGCATCGGCTACAACGTGGAGGTACGCGGAACGCTGGTTCAGGTCATGGTGATCGTGATGGTGATCTTGCGTCTCGTGATCGTGATGATCGTGACTATGTCCACCTTTGAGTAGCCAGGCGCAGGCAAGATTAACCAATAGACCGACAGCGGCGATGGCAATTGCCTGATCATAATGAATGGTTGTTGGGGCAATCAGGCGCTCGACTGACTGGTAGAGCATCAGTCCGGCAACCAACACTAGCAAGAGTGCACTTGTGTATCCGCCAAGCACCTCTATCTTCCAGGTTCCAAAAGCGAAACGGGTGTCGTGGGCAAATCGCCGTGCGGCTCCGTACGCTAATACCGACAGGCCGAGCGCCAAGGCATGCGAGCTCATATGCCAGCCATCCGCCAGAAGTGACATCGAATTGAACATCCAGCCGCCGATAATTTCGGCAACCATCATGACGGCTGTCAGTACAACAGCCCATCTTGTGTTTCTTGCTGCTAAGGGATTTCCCTCGTCAAAAACATGTGAATGACGCCAATCATCAACTGAAGAAGGAAGCTGCATCCTGAAGTGTCCTTTAAATAATAGCTATAACCAATCGTTTGAAGGTAAGTTTATGAGTATAGAAAGTCAATGAAAACAGTGCGGTTTAAAATTCGAAATTTTCCCTGCCATTGATACTGTGCCAATCTTAGGGCGTTCAGCTGAACATGAAGGACATTCTCCCGGATGACACTGTGGGGCGGCTTGCGTGGTACAAGAGAGCGATGGGAATGAACCTGGATCTTCTGGGTGAAGCTATGGGCCGCGATCCCGAACAGCTATCAGATTGGTTGAGTGGCAGGCATAACCCGTTCAGGAAGAATCGGGAGAAGATTGAATTGTTTCTGGAACACCAAGGAACCTTCCTTCTGCCAGAGAAGAAACGGTGATTTTCTTCTCCCGAGAAGGGAAATAATCAACGCCTTGACCTCCGGCACAACCCGTCATCAGAAATCATCATTGACATTCACCACTCTACGAACCCGCTTGGGCAGCAGAGCCAGCTTATCGTCAATGTGTCTCCCGAAAGTATATCGGTTTGAATTTTCTTCGTCGCTGAAGAGCTTCACCCCAACCAGGTTGGCGAGCTCGAACACCAGACCGATCTCACATTTCGGGTCGCCCCGTTCGATCTTCTGCAAGGTCCTCCTGGAAATCCCCGCCCGTCCGGACAGCTCTTCCTCGGTCATCTTGCGCTCTTTCCTTCCGAGCCGGATGAGCTTGCCCAACAGTTCTACTGCATCACGGGTCTGACGGAGATATGTGCGGTTCACAGGCGAGGCCATAAATCACTTTTGGATATTATCGTAGTCATAATAGTGATTATTGGCTACGATACTAGTCATATTTTGGTTATTGCGTCAACCGCATTACAGCGGACTGTCATTACAGCGGACCGGTCACTTTCGCTCTACCGACATCCTCCCACCATGATCGACCACTCGTCGTACTTTGTATGCTAACCGGATCTCCAATTCACGTCCAATGCTTTGTGAAAAGCACCTCAACTGTAGAGGCAAACGATACCACCCTTCTCAGGATTGCTTTCTATGGTTTGCATGTGGACAGTGAAATTACAAATTTATATGAAGTTGCCAATGCGGGCTTTGTGCTTGTCCGTAGCCGTGCTGAAGGTGACTGGAAGAGAAGGAAAAATGGATAAGCTGGTATTTTGATGTGCGGAGATCATTTTTATAAAATTTTAGAACTATGCATTATTATGCTTGCAAAATAAATTTGCCCTTTGTATTTTGCAGATAATGCCATTAAGCAGTTAATAATGACTCAAAGAAGAGACATTTAATGTGGCTCATTTTCTGACTGAATTTCATTCTCTGTCGGAGGGTTTGATGGCTGCTAAAAGGTCTCTTTTTTGTTTCTTTTCTGCACTGTGGCGTGGTTCGGTATTTTGAGATGATGCGTTCTGGCGTTATCATCTATCGTGTAGATTTATTTTTTCATAGTACATTCAATCAAGGATTTCCCGAACATAGTATCAAGACCACTTCACTGCAAAACCTCTCAGATCCAAATACGGTCTACGGTGAATCCGGTTTATTGCGTAGTTTCCGATCGGAATTGTTGAGTGAGTGTTACAAAGCGCGAGCATCAACATTCATGAAATTTATTAATTTCGGGCCATAATGTCGATTTCTTTTACAGTTTGAAACAAAGGTGGGGCTATGAATAACTTGAAATTAGCGATTTTGACATGTCTCATAATGCTGTTTCCCGGATATGCACAGGCATTTGGTGTTACTATTTCGGCGCCTCTGGCCGGATATGTTGTCACAGCGACCCCGGCGATATCGTTTACAGCTGCCGGAGCGGTCAGTACCCAGGTAAAAATCGACGGTGCTATTGTAACCAAGAATTCCGGTGACCTGCTTGACCCGCTTGCAGAGGGTGCACATACGCTTCGGGTTGAAGCAACCGATTCCGGCGGCACGGTCGCTTCTTCAGAAGTTACTTTCTTCGTTGATACAATCGCACCATCACCGCCGCTTGCCGCTAAACTGTCGGCATCTAATTATCAAATATTGTCCATTTCAAAACAGGGAACGTTGTCAAGTTGGGGCTCTAACGCGAATGGCCAACTTGGCGATGGTACAACCATTACCCGCATTGTCCCGACGCAGATCGGTACGCCAAAAAGCTGGAGTGTGGTTGCCTCCGGGTATTACCATTCGCTTGCCATCGACAGTGCCGGTTCCCTCTGGTCGTGGGGAAGCAATAATTATGGCCAGTTGGGTAACGGAGGCACATCTCAAAGCAATTCTCCTGTGTCGATCGGCTCCGGGCAGAGCTGGAGCGCAGTTGCTGCCGGGCAGTCTCATTCACTGGCAATCAGGAGTGACGGTACGCTTTGGGGATGGGGATATAACAGTTACGGACAACTCGGTGACGGGAGTTCAGCCAGAAAGTATGTGCCGGTGCAGATAGGTACAGATACTGACTGGAAAGCCGTTTCTGCCGGTGGATATCATACCATAGCCTTAAAAAATAACGGGACGCTCTGGGAATGGGGAGATATCGGCAACGAAAACTCCCTGTATTCACCGGTGCAGATCGGCAGTGACACCAATTGGAGTAGCATCTCGGCCGGATATAGCCACTCGACGGGCATCAGGAGTGACGGGTCTCTCTGGGCCTGGGGCTCCAACGGGTCTGGTCAGCTCGGTGACGGTAGTACATCATTTCAGTCTTCACCGGTGAAGATCGGCAACGACACCGATTGGAATTCAGTATCAGCCGGTATGTACCACACAGTCGCTTCGAAGAGTAGTGGCACACTCTGGGCGTGGGGAGACAACTATTATGGGCAATTGGGAGACGGGACCACTACTCAGCAAAAGGCACCGACACAGATAGGAACAGCCAGTGATTGGCAGAGTGTTGCCGGCAGCGGCTATAGTTCATACGCAATAAAAAGCGATGGTTCCCTTTGGGCCTGGGGGGACAACCGTAACGGGCAACTGGGAGACGGGAGTCAGAGCAACTCGAGCAGTCCGGTGTCGGTCACAAGATCTCAGGGAATGATCATTAACAACGATGCGACGATGACCAGTTTGAGTGCCGTTACGCTCAGATTTTCCGTTACCGATCTGAGCGGTATAACCGAGATGCGATTCAGTAATGATGGTTTCGGCGGCGACAGCACAACCTGGGCAACCCCTGTCCCCTATTCGAACCCCTTCACTGGCTGGACCCTAAGCACCGGCGACGGTACAAAAACGGTTTCAGTCCGTTTTAAAGACAGCGCCGGAAACTGGTCCGCTTCATTCAGTGACAGCATTACACTTGATACGACTCCACCGGCAATCAGTATAACCTCACCTGCGGTCGGTACAACGGACGACAATACACCGCTGCTTTCGTTTTCGGGGGCTGAAGGAACAGCCGTTGTCAAGGTGGACGGTAGCGTTGTCAGTAAAATATCGGGTGACAGTCTTGATGTTCTCGACAACGGCATTCACACCGTGCGGGTGGAATCAGCCGATACCCTTGGTAATCTCGGTGTTGCGGAAGTCACCTTCACTGTTGCAGCAACCCCTCCAACAGTTTCAATTTCGTCACCCACGACCATCCTGAGCAGTAACAGAACCCCGCAGCTTCTCTATTCGGTGAGTGGCGGTACTGTCGTCGTCAAGCTTGACGGCCTTGTCGTCAACAAAATATCCGGAGACAATCTAGTTGCATTGGCCGATGGCCAGCATCTGCTCCGGATAGACGCGACTGACGTATCCGGTAATGTCGGTTATGCCAGTGTGGCATTTAGCATCGACGCAACAGCTCCGGTTCCGGCACCGGCAGTTCTGCAATCAGTTGCCGGTAATTCCCATTCATTGGTGCTGAAGAGTGATGGCACCCTGTGGGGCTGGGGGTACAACAATAACGGACTGTTAGGCGTTGCAAATATTAATAATTATATTGTGACACAGCAGCAGGTTGTTTCGGCCAGTGACTGGAAATCGATCGGCGGCGGACAGTCTTACACCATGGCGGTAAAGACGGACGGTACCCTCTGGTCCTGGGGAAACAATGGTTACGGCCAACTGGGGGACGGCAGTTACGTTAGCACCGCCACTCCTGTACAGATTGGCAGCGATACAAACTGGGTTTCCGTTGCGGCCGGGTCTAGTTTTTCGATAGGTTTAAAGATCGATGGAACCCTCTGGTCCTGGGGCTATAAGCTTGGCGACGGCAGCGGGACTTCACAGAACAGCCCCGCGCAGGTTGGGAGTGCCACTGACTGGGCATCTGTGGCAGCCGGTTCAGAACATGTTCTGGCTATCAAGACTGACGGGACCCTCTGGTCCTGGGGGTTCAACTATTACGGTCAATTGGGTAACGGCAGCATAACCGGTCAGTCTACACTTCTGCAGATCGGGTCTGATACGACCTGGCTGAGTGTCGCTGCCGGCGCCTATCATTCACTGGCTCTCAAAAAGGATGGCAGTCTCTGGGCATGGGGCTATAACAGCAATGGGCAGTTGGGTGATGGTACCACCACGAACGGGATGGCGCCGGTCCGGATCGGGAACGACCTGGACTGGAAACGTATCGCAGGTGGTTCTTATCATTCCATGGCGGTCAAAAACAACGGTACGCTCTGGGCCTGGGGGTATAACAGTAACGGCCAGTTTGGCAATGGTACATACACTCAAAATAATACTCCGGTACGGATCGGCGACGAGTTTGTCTGGGCAGATGTAACAGCCGGTTATTATCACTCGCTCGGCATTAAGAGCAATGGTTCGCTCTGGTCGTGGGGTTACAACTATTCCGGACAACTTGGTAATGGTACGTCTTCCGGGACTTATCCGACTCCGGCACAGGTGACTGCGCCGTTCGGTGTGCTGATCAATACCGGCGCCTCGGCAACTGCGACAACAGATGAAACCAAACCGCTCGATGTGACCATCTCCCTCGACGCCCATGATGCAAGCGGCGTTGCCGAAATGCGATTCAGTAATGATAACCTGAGCTGGACAGACCCCGAAACGTACGCTGTAACCAAAAGTTGGCAACTTCCCTCCGGCACCGGTCTCAAATCGGTGTATGTCAAGTTTAAGGATGCCGTCGGCAACTGGTCGCAAGCCTATTCAGATTCCATTGAAATTATTAAATTAGTTCCCATAGATGTGAGCATCACCTCGCCTGCGGCGGGGCTCACCAAAAATAAGAGTCCGCTGCTCAATTTTACCTTCGCGAGCGGGATGGCGGTAGTCAAGGTTGACGGGAAGAGCGTCAAGAAGGGATCAGGGAACAATCTTGATGCGCTCGCAGATGGAGAACATACCATCCGCGTGGAGGCCTGGAATGACGTCGGTGTTCTGGCAGGGTCGGCCCAGGTCATTATCACGGTTGATACCACTGCGCCTGTTGTTACTCTGACTCCTCTGGCTGCGATCTCCAATAACAGTACCCCGCAGATATCATTCACCGTCAGCGACGGCAGCGTTGCTGTCAAAGTCGATGGAGTGACGGTGGTAAAATCCTCCGGTGATACTCTGACTGCTCTGGTGGACGGCAGACATCTGCTGCGGGTCGAGGCAACCGACACAGCAGGAAACACCGGGTTTGCCGAGCAACAGTTCACCATCGATACCAAAGCTCCGGCAACGGACGGCCCTGTGCAGCTATCTGCAGGGGTTTACCACTCATTTGAACGGAAGAGCGACGGCACCTTGTGGGGTTGGGGGTATAACTTTTATGGACAGCTGGGTGACGGTTCCAGTAGCGACCGCTCTACACCGGTTCAGGTTGGCGGGAACACACCCTGGCGCTCTGTCGCAACCGGTCGCGACCATACCCTTGCTATTCAGAGCGATGGCACTCTCTGGGCATGGGGCTACAACGGTTACGGTCAGTTGGGTGACGGCACGACAAGTAACAGAAATGAAGTACCGAAACAAGTCGGCACCTATACTGATTGGATTGCGATAACTGCCGGTCAGTATCACTCTGTTGGTCTCAGAGGTGACGGTACTCTTTGGGCCTGGGGCTACAATGTTAACGGCCAACTGGGTGACACGACGACGACTAACCGGAATGTACCGGTGCAGGTCGGTGTCGACACTGATTGGGATTCTATTGCGGCCGGGTATAATCATACTCTGGCTTTGAAAAAAAATGGCACCCTCTGGGCGTGGGGCTACAACTCTAATGGTCAACTTGGCGAAGGTACCAACCAGAACCGATTGGCTCCGGTCCAGATAGGAAGCGATACCATCTGGACAAAGATTACCGGGGGGGGGCGGCATTCTCTGGCAGTCAAGAACAACGGTACCCTCTGGTCCTGGGGATATAACGGGTATGGGCAGTTCGGTAATGCGTCAAACAGTGACAGTTGGTCTCCGGTCAAGGTCGGTACGGAGGAAACCTGGAGCACAGTAGCCGCAGGAGAGTTTAATTCACTGGCGCTTCGGACGGATGGAAGCGCCTGGGTCTGGGGTAACAATGGTAATTATTACCTATTTGGTGATGGCACGCAAAACAGCAGCAATGTTCCGGTCAAAATCGGCACCGATTCCAATTGGACTGTTCTTGCAGGCGGCTACTATCATTCGCTGGGGGGGCGAAGCGATGGTTCTGTCTGGGCGTGGGGTTCTAACGGCTTCGGCCAGGTTGGAGATGGCACGACAACCCTGCGTACCACCCCGACTCAGGTAGTCAAAATCAGCGGTATTGTTATTGCTGACAACGTTGCGGCAACCAAGTCGCTCATGGTACCTCTGGGGTTGACAGCTTCCGACCCGAGCGGGATTGCCGAGATGCGCTTTAGTAACGACGGTACTACCTGGACAGCTGCACCGGTACCGTATTCCCTCACATATCCCTCTTGGACGCTCAGTGATGGCGACGGAACTAAAACCGTCTATGCCCGATTCAAGGACAATGCCGGCAACTGGTCAGATTCCTTCAGCGATACTATTATTCTCGATACGACTCCTCCGGCGATCAGCATTACGGCACCGGTAACCGGCACAACTGCCGACAATACGCCGCTGCTTACCTTTACGGCGGCTGAAGGCACGCCGGTTGTAAAAGTAGATGGCGTGGTTGTCGCAAAAGTTTCGGGCGACAGCCTTGACGTACTGGACAACGGCAGTCACACCATACGCGTGGAATCATCCGATGTTCTGGGCAATGTCGGTTTTGCGGAGGTCGTCTTAACCGTCACCGCCTCGGCACCAACGGTTTCGATCAGTTTACCGATAACAGCGGTCGGAAAAGACAAGACTCCTCCTCTGACCTATACAACCAGCAGTGACAGTATATCCACTAAAGTAATGGTCGATGGAGTTGTCGTTGCAAAGGTTTTCGGAGATCTGCTCGACAGCCTGGCTGACGGCGAACATCTGCTGCGGATTGAGGCCAGCGATGCTACCGGCAATATCGGCTATGCAGTTGTAACATTCACGGTCGATGCAACACCGCCGGCGTTGACACTGGCTGTAGCGCAGGTTTCCAGCGGCACCTTTCATACGGTTGCGGTCAGAAGCGACGGAACGCTCTGGAGCTGGGGCTTCAATGGCCACGGCGAACTGGGAGACGGCACCTGGAGCAGTCGCACCACACCGGGACAGATAGGCACAGGTAGTGACTGGAAATCTACTACTGCCGGCTATAGCTTTAGTTTTGCGCTGAAGGGGGACGGTTCGCTCTGGGGTTGGGGCTACAATGGTAACGGGGAATTGGGTGATGGCTCCGCCACGTCCCAACTTTCTCCGGTACAGGTCGGCAGTAATGCGGTATGGGCAACCGTTACCGCAGGAAATAACCACTCCTTAGCTATTAAGCGGGACGGTACACTCTGGTCGTGGGGCTCTAATTACTACGGTTCATTGGGGGATGGCAGCACAAGCGACCGCACCTCGCCAGTGCAGGTCGGTACAACCAATGACTGGTCCGCAATAGCTGCAGGATCTAGTCATAGCCTGGCCATCAGGCAGGACGGCACTTTGTGGGCTTGGGGGTACAACGCCAATTCCGAACTGGGCGATGGCGGCACAACCAATCGCAGCACTCCGGTGCAGATAGGTACTGACAAAGACTGGAAATCTGTTGCTGCCGGAGATAGCCATTCATTAGCCATCAAGCAGGATGGTTCCCTGTGGGCCTGGGGCAGCAACAGTTATGGTCAACTTGGTGATGGTACAACAAGCGACCACTCTACGCCAGTTAAAATCGGCACGGCAACTAACTGGATTTCTGTTGATGCCGGGGGATCCCATTCCATCGCAGTTCGGCAGGATGGCACTCTTTGGGCCTGGGGATCCAACTCGTATGGTCAGTTGGGTGACGCTACAACTTCTAACCGGAATGCACCGCTTCAAATAGGCACGGCAACTGATTGGGCATTAGTCAGTACAGCGTTTCGCCATAGCAGCGCCCTGAAGAGTGAAGGCAGTTTGTGGACGTGGGGGTACAACGGCGATGGTGAAATGGGTGATGGTACGTCTACTGACAGATATATTCCGACGGCGATACAGCTTCCGGTCGACAGCACTTCCTTCCGCCGATTGCAGCTTGTCAATAACGGTGCCAACGCCACCGACTCCTCGACGGTTATTCTTTCCTTCAACGCCACCGATCTGCATGGCGTTACCGAGATGCAGTTCAGTAATGATGCCGTCACATGGTCAGATCCGGAAGCCTACGCTGCCGGTAAGACGTGGACTCTCAGCACCGGAGATGGAGAAAAGACGGTCTACGTACGGTTCAAGGACACACCGGGCAACTGGTCGGATCCTTACTTTGATACAATAATACTTGATACTTCTTTGCCAAGTATCACTATCACCGCTCCAAACGGTTCGGTAAACGTCAATACCCCGTTGCTAGATTTTACTGCCAGTGAAGGTCTTGTACTGGTCAAGATTGATGGCGTCGTCGTTGGTGCAAAATCTGGCGATACGCTGGGACCGCTGAACGACGGCAGCCACCTGCTGAGAATTGAAACCATAGATCTTGCCGGCCATACCGCTTTTGCCGAAGCAACGTTTACCATTGATGCGCCTCCGCTGACCTCGGCTTCAGTGGCGTGTACCCTCGATACTGAGGGGTTATGTTCAACTGCGCCTGTCATCACCCTGACAACTGCCTTCAGCAGCAGTGCCTACACGTCATACAGCCTTGACGGCACAACCTGGCAGAACTACACCGGGCCGTTCAGTATAACTGCGGACGGACAATATACGGTTTCCTTCCGCTCCACAGACCCAGGCGGACTGGTTGAAACTCCGGCCAAAACCGTGACAGTGAAGGTTAACATGGCCGGTATTATCGGTCTGTGGCATTTTGATAACGACTGGAATGATTCTTCGTTATTGGCGCGGAACGCAACGCCGCAAAACGGTCCGACATTCTCCACAATAGCCAAGCTTGGCAGCCATGCCGGGAACTTTGACGGAGTGAGCAGCTATCTTGATGTGGTTGCAAATCTTCCTGAATACAATTTTACCATTGAGGCATGGGCCAAGACCGCCACCCAGGGTGGGGTGTTCAGCGTTACCGGAGGTGGACACGACCGTCATATGTATGTCGATTCCGGCGGCTTTGCCTGTTTTCGTGTCTATAGTGTCTATAATGCCAACGGATGGTGCACCACTACCAAAGTCAATGATAATTTCTGGCATCACTGGGCGCTGGTGGTTCAGACCGGAGTCGGACAAAAAGTCTATATCGACGGGCAGCTGGCCGGTGAAAACAGCTACGACCATTCAGATTTCAACTGGCAGACAAACCTGAATATCGGTTATTCAGGTGATGGCGGTTATTTTAACGGCCTGATCGACGATGTAACCATTTACAATCGCCCCTTGTCAGCTGCTGAAATAGTCGATTACTTCAATACCTATGCGCTTGATCCACCTGTCGTTGCGACGCCTCCGGCGGTGGTGACCAATTCACAGCTGACGCTCAGCGGCACCAAACCTGCTGCCACCGGAATCCAGATTAACGGAATTACCGTTGTTGCACTCGATGACAGTACCACCTGGCAGGCAGTCGTCACCCTTGTCCCCGGTGATAATGCCATCGGCATCAGGGTGACCGACGCCCTGAAGCTCAGCCGGATCGTGACGGTCAATGTAGCGTATGATACGACCGCTCCGACGGTAACCGGCAGCGTGCCGGCTAATAACAGCGCCTCGAAGAGCGCTATCTCTTCTGTGGCTATTACGGTTGCCGACGCCTATTCCGATCTTGACCTGGCAGCTACAATCAAAAATGCCACCGTCATCGACAGCATCACCAGCGCAAGTTTCGGCGGCTCCTGGAGCAGCAGCGGCAGCGGTAAAAGTGGTACGGTAATGTTTACGCCGACGACTCCGTTCAGCGAGGGCAGCTACACCGTTACTATCAATCCTACCGATATCAATGCCTTTACGCAGCCTGCAACGATCAATTTCAGCGTCGACAACGTGCCGCCTGCGGCTCCTGCGTTTAACTCGCAGCAGCAGTTGGTTCACGTCCACGAAATTTATCTGAACGGCACCAGAAGCAGCGATACCGTGCAAATCACCGTAAGCGCACCCGATGCTTCAACCAATACGCCTACGTATCCGACGGCAACAACCTGGCAGGTGTATATCTATAACCTGAAAGAAGGGGCCAATACTGTTACGGCCCTGGCTTTCGATGCAGCGGGTAATCAGAGCCAGCCGGCAACTTTGGTTGTGCAGGTCGATACGATTGCGCCTGCAAATCCGAGCGTCAACAGCGTGACGACGCCTACGAAAAACACCACGACGACGCTTACCGGTACCAAGGTGGCCGGGTCATACCTGTACGTTAACAACGGTTTGATTGCTTCGGTAGCAGCTGCAGATACGAACTGGAGTGCTCTGCTCAACCTGAATGAAGGCACCAATAACTTCGGTATTGCCGTTCGGGACGATGCCGGCAACCAGAGTTCCACCGTCTCCGTGTCTGTGGTGCGGGACAACATGGCACCTGTCATTGCGTCGTCTGTTCCGGCCAATAATTCCGTGGTTGCCAGCGCAGCGTCAGTTTCTATAAATCTTATCGATGTTTCGTCGGAAGCGGATATTACAAACTCTCTCGGCGGCGCAGTTATGAAGGACGCCAGCGGCGCGGTTGTCGCAGGCACATGGAGTAAGGTCTTGACCGCCATCGTTTTCGTACCGGCGCAGCAGCCGTTACCGGAAGGGGTGTACACGGCCACGCTCTATCCCATGGATGTTCTGGGGAACAAGGGCTCTGTCTCAATGAGCTTCATTGTTGACCGTGCTTCACCGACGGTTACCGGTTTTGTCATGAATCCGCCGAGCCCGCATAAAGCTGAGACAGTAGCATTTACCCTGACCTTCAGCGAGCAGATGGATACCGGGGTTCAACCCGGTGTCAGTTTCACCAGAGGATTGTTCTATTCTACCTCTACTGTCAGCGGCAGTTGGGTTGACGGAAAGACGTGGCAAGGCAGTTACGCATTTACTACGTCAAGTGGAGACGGAACGTATACCGTCAAGGTTACCGCAGCTCGTGACAAGGCTCACAACACGATGACTGATCAGGAAGTGGGAACCTTTGTTGTCGACACGACGGCGCCGGATGCTCCGACGATGAACAGCGTCACGTCTCCAACAAAAGTCGTGACCCAGGTCATCAACGGCACAAAACCGGCCTCTACTGCCGTCATCATTAACGGCGTCCAGCGGGTACCGCTTTCCACTGTCACCGACTGGAGTTATAGCTATCCTCTTGCAGAAGGGGAGAATGTCATCACCGTTGTTGCGCGCGACGAAGCGGGCAACGATTCGGCGGCTGTAGCTCCGGCACCGAAAATTGTGCTTGATACAACCCCGCCGCTCTTTACCATCGACACTTTCCAGAATCCGACAACGACGGCGACGCAGACAATTGTCGGAAAAAGAGAGCCGGGCAGTCTGATCAAACTGAACGGGAACACTATTGTTGCCGCTACAGATCTGACCGGCGTCTGGTCGTATGCGGTGACCCTGACAGAGGGCATCACCAACCACCTCGTTTTTTCCGCTACCGATGCAATGGGAAATCTGACTACTCGAACGGTTGATATCTTGTACGACGTATCTGCTCCGGCTCCACTGTCTGCCGGGGGTGTCGTAGCAGACGGCGGTGGTAGAGGAACTGAAGTAACCCTGACCTGGTCATCGTATCCGGAACCGCCGGATCTTGCCTATTACCGGATTTATCACTCGACGGCCAATTTCAGTACCGTCGCCGGAATGACTCCGGTCGGCACGGTCACCAAAGGAATCCGAACCTTCAAGGCGGGAAGTCTGATCACCGGGACGCCGTATTACTTTGCCGTTGTGCCGGTTGATCAGAGCGGTAACGCTGATCCGGCCGTTAATCCCTCTCAGGCGACCCCTGTTGATAGCATGGCGCCTGAGGATGTAACCGCTCTTGCTTCTTCCTCCGGATATTCGTCCGCTGACGGCAACACCATAGCCCTGAGCTGGACGGCCAGTATTAACTCCAGCGGTGATCTGGCAGATCAGATTATCTATCAGGATATCGGCAGCGGCTATGATGGCGGGACTTCGCTTGGAAAGGGAGCAACCTCGTTTGTCAGCAAGAACCTGAATGATGCAACACTGTACAAATTTAAAATAACCACCAAAGATAGCGGTGGTAGAGAAAGTTCCGGATCAGCCATCCAGGCAGTTACACGTCTGGCCAATCCGGCTACTGTGACCACAACACCTGGCAACGGCAAGGTGACTATTTCCTGGACGCCGGTTAATTCTCCGTACCTGAAGAGTTATAACGTCTATCGCCTTCGGAGCGATGTCCAGCAGACCGACATTTCTGCAATGTCACTTGTCAGGAGCCAGGCTGGAACCTCTTGGAGTGACAGCGGGCTTACTAACGGCACTTCCTATCAGTATGCTGTTACCGTCATGAATAATTACGGCGCTGAGCGGACATCTGCCCAGAGCGTACCCGGAACACCGCGCGGCGATGTAACCGGTCCGGTCATCACGCCCGGTCTGGCAGCTAATCAGGTCATGAGCGCTCCGGTCATCATTTCAGCGACTGCACTTGATGCCGAAAGCGCAATGGGAAGAATGCTGATTTACATTGACGGTGTAGTGGTAAAAACCCAGACAGGTGATGCGGTCTCCTACTCCTGGAATGTTGTCGATACGACTGATGGCCCGCATACGGTCAAGATTGCCGCCTTTGACAGCCTTGACAATCTCACCGAACTTTCACTCCCGGTCATGGTAAGTCTGGCACCGCCGGCGGTGCCGGTTATTACCACTGCCTTCGGCGCGGCGATTAAACTGACGTCTGTCGATATCAGCGGTACTGCAGCAGCAAATTCAACCGTCACGCTGCGTGTTAACGGTGTTGTTACCGGACTGCCGGTATCAGCAACCGGAGCCGGAACGTTTTCCTTTAGCGGAGTGCCCCTGACGGAAGGGGATAACCTGCTGGCCGTCAAGGCGGCAAACCGTGGTGGCGAGAGCACGTTCAGCCCGGATCTTAAAATAATTGTCGATACCGGTCCGCCACCGGCGCCGACCACATTGAGCGCCAAACCACTGGCGGGCGGAGTTATTCAGGTTACATGGCAGCAGGGCGTTGGAGAAATACCGACCGGTTACAACCTCTATGAAAGCGCAACGTCCTTCTCCTCACCGTCACAGGCGGGTGTAACCAGGGTTAACACTGCTCCGCTTGTCAATCTGCTTACGGAGAGGATTCCGGCAGACGATACTCTGCGCTACTACGGTGTAACAGCGCTCGACGGTGCCGGCAATGAAAGTCTTCTCTCCACTATAATTTCGATTGCTGCTGACCGGACGGCACCGACTGTCAGCGATGTACGTTTTATGCTGAGCTCGGGAGTCCCGACGGGTGACGGCGTTTATGGACCGGGTACGGTGAAAGTGACCTTTACGCTTTCCGAAGCGCTCAAGGAAGCGCCGTTCTTCAGTCTTGAACCGAAGGTGGGATCACCGATTGTCGTCAGTGCCTATCCATTCGACCTGACTCACTATGAGGGGACATTCACGATTGATGCGAACTCACCTCAGGGAACTACTACCTACAAATTCTCCGGTAAAGATCTGGTCGGCAACCGTGGCAGCAGTACGGGTATCGGTCCGGTTATTGATGCCAGAGGACCGGCTGCAACTCTCGTGGCTCCACGGAGGGGTATAAAAACCACAGGTGGCGCGGTAACCGTCTCCGTTTCACTTGATGAACCATCCGTTATAACTCCGGCACTCGAACTGCGTCCGACTGCCGGCACCGCAGTCGCCGTAACCGGACTGGTTTCCACAGACAACGGAACCAGCTGGAACGGTACTCTTGATCCCGTTTCTCTGGCTGAGGGGACGGGACAGTTCTATCTGATCGCTGCTCAGGATCGCTTCGGCAACACGGTTGCATCCGCCAGGGTCGGCACATCACTGGTCCTGTACGCAACGACTCCGCCGGCCCCCTCCGTACCGACCGGACTTACCGCCAAGGGGAATAAAGACGGGAATATACAACTTACCTGGACAAAATCCATGGAAGCTGCGGAATACCGTCTCTATCGTCGGACTTCAACAACTGAAGCGGCGGTGATTGCATCAATCACCGACAGTGCCGCTGTGACGTTTACCGACAGGCCGGATACGGACGGTACGTATCTCTACTCAATCAGTATGATCGGGCTGCTGGCAAGCGAAAGTGCCAGAAGTGCCGAAATATCAGCCGTTTCCGACCGGGTAGCGCCACCTGTTCCGTCTGGTATGCAGCTTACCCTGACGAGTAACGGTGTTAATGCCGCATGGCAAACACCGCTAGCCGGTGATGAAATCCCTGTTTTGTACCGGCTCTATCGTTCTGCTGACGGTGTCTTTACCGACCTCACCACAGTTGAAACTGTCAGTGAGGTGAAGAAATCTCCGGCAACCGATGCTGTGCCAACGTCAACGAAACACTTCTATGCCATTACGGCGATTGATGCAGTTGGCAATGAAAGTGCGCCATCGACTGCTCAGGAGATAGTCTTCCCGGTTACACCGGTGCGGAACATGGTTCTTTCCCGAGTTGACAACGGCAAACCAAGCCTGTCGTGGGAAGCCGGTGAAACCAGTCTGCAGGGATACCATATCTACCGCAACGGCAGTCGAATCACTCAGACGCCTACCATCTCCACCAGTTACAGTGACGGCTATTATTCGGGCGGTACGGTAACCTACGGTGTATCTTCCATCAATGCAGCAGGGACGGAAAGTCCGATCAAAGAAGCAACTTTGCCGGTTCTGTCCATAGCTCTTCAGGATGGGGTCGTTTTGCATCGAGGAGTTCTTGAGACGGTACACGTGGTTGCCGCGCTTCCGGCCGACAGTCCAACCGGGCTGGAGCTGGATTCCATCTCACTGAAAATCGGGTCTCTGCCGGAAAGTAAGCTGCCAGGTCCGTTCACGGTGAACAAAGGCGAATCCAGGCAGATAGCGAAGGTTGCAGCGACTGAGAGCCTGGCACCTCCTCAGGTGGCGGTCATAACAACGGCCACTCTGAAACCGGACCCCGGTACAACCATCAAGATAACGAAAAGCTCGCTTGCAACGGTACTCAGTTCCGGAACAGCTCTGGAGATTTATAACGATCCGTTGAAAAGTGGTTCCATCGGGCACGCCAAGCTCAGGGTTAACAACCTTGGCAGTGCCGTAAGTGAGTTCCTCGCCAGTGAGAACAACGGTCCGACTCAGCAGGTTACGATCTCTTTAAAAGATCAGGATGGCAACATCATTTCTGAAGGGCATCTCCACCAACAGACCGGCGCAGTTGTCAATAACGGTAGCTACTCAGTCGTCCGGATAGAGCCGGGCGGTACGTTCCTTTCGGATCCGATAGAATTTGCCGTGCCGGAAAATGCTCCGGATAAGGTAGTGATTGAAGCCCGGATTGATACTGTCTGGTATGCCTATAACCAAACGGAGCAGGTTACCGCACCGGGGCTGAAACAGAGCATCAATTCAACAATTGTTGATGTTGCCTATACTGCGACTGCTCAATCGGATAAATCCGTCTATAAACAGGGTGAGTCGATTCTTATAACCGGCCGGGCCTTAGCCAGCGGCACCGGTAATCCGGTTGCATCCGCCTCTGTCAAAGTCGGCATTTCGGTGCAAGGGTTTGACCGCTACTATACCGTCACGACTGATTTGAGCGGTTCCTTCAGCTATTCATTTACGCCGGCCTCTAATGAAAGCGGCACCTACAGCTTCTGGGCAACCCATCCGGACCTGAGCGATCGAACCGTTCAGGGACAGTTCAGTGTCATTGGATTTTCGGTATCACCGGATGTCGCCTACTTACGGATGCTCAATAACACATCGCTGGATGTTCCGATTACACTCAAAAACCTGTCATCAGTCGAGTTGACCGGCCTTTCCTTCAATGTGACCACCACCGGCGGGATTACCGCAGAAACCATAAACAGTGGTGATAACAAGCTGACCGGAGGTGAGAACCAGACTATTGTTTTACGGCTGAATCCGCTGGCAGGTGCAACAGACGCGGCTTCAGCGAATCTGACGATCACAACGGCGGAGGGTATCAGCGAAAACGTAACGGTTAACGTTATGCTGATGACCGCCATTCCGATTATCACGACGTCTCCATCCTATATTGATTCCGGAGTAGTGCGGGGATTCCAGAAGATTGCGACCTTCAAAATTGAGAACACCGGTATCGAGACGCTGAAGAATCCGCGTATCGAAGGGCCGTCGCTCTCCTGGGTGAGCCTGACTATCGACCGGAATCCTGGAGACATCCCGGCCGGACAGAATCTGTCGGTCGGTCTGATGCTCAAGCCGGGAGACACGGTACCTCAGGGGGTTTATGATGATCGGTTGACGATCTACTCCGACAACCATATCCCGTACACGTATAATATCCAGGTTACGGTTTCGAGCAGTGCCGTCGGCAACGTCCAGTTCAGTGTCCTCAGTGAACTGATGAAAGATGTTGCAGACGCTACGGTAACCATCCAGAGTCAGACTCAGCTGAATCTGGTCTACACGCTCAAGACCGCCGCTGACGGCTCTGTCACGTTCTTTGACATTCCGGAAGGGCGCTATTCGTATAATATCAGCGCTCCGGGGACGTCACCCACATCCGGATCATTTGTCGTTGACCCTGGGATTACGATCACGGTACCGATCGCACTCGAAGTGAAACTGGTTACTCTCGAATGGAGTGTCACACCGGTGGTGATTGAGGACCGTTATGACATTAAACTTACCCAGGTATTCGCAACAAATGTTCCGACTCCGGTTCTCATCTCCGAACCTCCCAGTATAACTCTGCCGAATCTTCAGCCGGGGCAGGTGTTTAACGGTGAGTACACCGTCACCAACTACGGTCTCATCGCGGCTGATAACGTGACAATTGATTTCCCGACCAGTGCTGGTGATTACGATATAGAGGTGCTCGTATCGGCTATTCCGAAACAACTGAAAGCTATGCAGAAAATAAAGATTCCGTACCGGATTACGAGAAGATCCGTTGTTGCAGGCAACTACGGATTGGGAGTGGCCCCGCACGCTTCCATGATGGAAGAAGTCAGTGGTTTCGGTGGCGGTAACTGTTTCTCCATGATTAAAATCAAACTTAAAAGCACTTATATTATCTGTCCGAATACTCCGCAGCAGAAAACCGGGGAGTGGGTCACTTACCACTATGTGACGGACTACAGTACTAGTGCTTCTTGCTCAAGCAGCGATAGCAGCGTTGGTCCCGGCTGGAGTAGCTTGAATATTCCGGGTGGTCAAACAGATGGTGGTTTTACACCTAGCGTCGTAACGCCACTGCCGTCAGTTAATCCGTGTGACTGCAAACCTGACGGAACGCCATGCCCGCC
This sequence comes from Desulfuromonadaceae bacterium, assembly GCA_049318985.1. Lineage (GTDB taxonomy): Bacteria > Desulfobacterota > Desulfuromonadia > Geobacterales > Pseudopelobacteraceae > JACRCG01. Next base: position 19,304 of record JBMOEI010000045.1, on the reverse strand, counting down.
GCCCGCCGGTGGCGGCTCATGTATGGGGGCGGAATGTCAGGGCGGCAGCTGTGTACCAAAACCATTGCCGGATGGCAGCGAGTGTGATGATAATAAGCTATGTACCTCATTCACAGGGCGCAGCATGCGTATGGACCGCTGTAAGAGTGGGTCATGTGAGGGCAAGAAGATCGAGGATAAAAAAATTGATGAGTACATAGAGTCGGCAAAGTATTCAAAAGCAATTAGTCTTTTCGACAAAGTGACAAAAATGATGTCATTTGGCCCATGTGAGCTTAAGAAGCCATCGATCAAGTACGAGTACAGGCATAGCACCATAAAACGCTGCTGTGAAGGAATGGGGATGCGGGATGGTGAAAAGGAAACCGAAGATATTGCAATTGACTTACCAGGAGTTGAATGTCCGATTTATCCACCACCGGTGCCACCAATCAAAATCCCCGGAATTCCGACGCTAAAATTTGGGGTTTATGGTGCGGTGGCATTTACCGGGCAGGTTTCATGGATCAGAGATATTGTCGATCCGTGTGGAAACACCTGCTTCGATAAATATGAGCTGTATTTGAAGGTAAAAGCTTCCCTCGTGGGGAAGGTCGAGGTATTTGACGAAAAACTTCTCTCAATAAAAGCGGCAGGTTCTGCGGAAGGTGGCATAAAGATCAGCTACGATAACTGTACGGATAAATGGGGTTTGGGGGGGTGTGTTGGTCCGATTTCTGTAGAGGTTAAAGCAACGGTAGTAGGGTATGTTGATTTTACTGGTACACACGAATTTCAGGGTACAAAGCTCTGCTACCCGTGAATTACTGAATCAATTACAAAAACAGTGGAGGTAACTAATGAACAGAATATGTACAAATCGAGTAGGCACTATAGTGCTCTTTTGTCTGCTGACGCTAGCGTTTGTGCCGCTTACGGCAAAAGGTGAGGATGTTTCGATATCCGTAGAATTTTACCCTAATAATGTAGTTACAGGTGCACCCGTGAGTGTGACGTTAAAAGGTAAAATATACACTGGTAGCTCCTGGTTCGACGAGCTGGCCAAAATACCGGGAGCCTTCTCTCCTGACGAAATTTTTATAACTAATTATGTCGCTGCTAATGCAAACGGCACAGCAAGCGATATCATTAGCTCCTGGGAACCTGACGAAAAGGAAAGCATATCAGTAAAGGTCTCTGATTCTCAGATGTTTACAAAAAACCAGACCTATTTTAAACGGTTAACAGGATCAGCCTTTCTTGCTCGTATTTTGTACGGAGAATTCTCGATTTTTCTGGTTCAGCATGTAGCAGGTCAGGACAACACCGACATCCATGCATATCCTGTCCGCATGGTTGCGGGAAAGTACTATATGACCAATAAGCTCAGTAGCGATCCGGTATTTCTGTACATTGTACAAAAATACAAAAACACGCTGTCTTTGAAAACTCGCTAACGCAGGGATCTATGAGAAGGCAGGTACGGCAGCCGCTGATCGTTGCTGAGTGTAAAAGGAGACATAATTTGAAGGAATCTTTACTTCATAGAATTGTTGCGACAGTCGTTATTTTTGTAGCGGGTTTCTGTAGTGCAGGAGAAAGTTACGCCGCCAATGAATGGACGTTGAAACGTGAATTTAACGTTGAGCAGTCACCATCTGCCATGGTTGCAGCGCCAGACGGCAGGATGCTCTACATTCTGGTACCGGGAAAAATTCTGCTCTACTCACTCTCGGAACTTAAAGTTACTGATTTTATGCCGGTAGACAAGGCACTGGATAAGTTGGCCTATTCCGGGAAAGACAATTTTTTTATTCTGTCGAGCAGCCATAGTTCCCTCGTCAAGGTATTTCAGCTGGAGAACAAAGCGCGTATCGACCTTGCCGGATCGCCGATCAGGGGGGCAGAGAATGCGCCGGTTACCATTGCTGTTTACAGCGATTTTCAGTGCCCGTACTGCAGTCAGGTGGAACCGGTATTAGCACAGCTGCTGGTAAAATTTCCCAAAGAGGTAAAAATTGTTTTTAAAAACTATCCGCTCAGTTTTCACAAGTTTGCGAGGAGTGCCGCCACTGCTGCGCTGGCTGCACACGAACAGGGGAAATACTGGGAGTTTCATGACAGACTGTTCGAAAATTCTGCCGGACTCAGTGAAGATAAAATTCTGGAAATCGCCCGCAGCCTGAAACTGGATATGGACAAATTTAAAAGCAAAAGAGTTGACCCCGGTATTCAGGAGCTCATCAATCGTGATATGGCCGAGGCGCAGGATAACGGTGTGACGGGAACACCGTCGCTGTTTATTAATGGCAAACCGGTCAAGGATCGCAGTTTTGAAGGTATGCAGGGAGCTGTCCGTGCCGAGTTGAAGGGTATCTGATGACAGAGCGGCTGCTTGAATATTTGATGGCAACTGCACACAGGTTGGCAGCGTGACACAGAGCAGACCGCTCTTAGCTGGAGTACTGACTGCGCTGCTGCTGGAAATAGTTTTTACTATCGTTGTTTCGGCAGGAACAGACGCATATTCCGGAGCACGGGGAGAAGAAGCGATGTCTCATCTGCTCCCCGAAAAGTCGCAATGGGCATTGGTGGTGGTCGATATGGCAACAGGAGCTGAAAAACTGCAGATCGGCAGCGCTACAGGTAAACCGCTGATTCCCGGGTCACTGGTCAAACTTGTGACGGCGGGAGCGCTGCTTGACCATGCAGTGGCCAACGGCACACCGGATATGCGAACGACACTGGGGTATGACGGAGTTGTCAGTGACGGCACATTGAAGGGGAATCTCTACCTGACCGGTCGCGGAAATGCTTTCCTCTCGGTATCAGATTTGAAGCAGATGACAGGTGCGATGGCACGGCTGGGGATTGTGCGGATAGCGGGGGATATTGTTGTGGATACCTCAAACCTTGATGTGAGAGGCCTCGAACGGAAAAGATCGGGAGCGTCACAGGCGGAAGCCGGAGCACTTGGTCTTGATCTGCATACAATGGCACTCACGGTGACACCAACTAAATCCGGTTCGGCACCACTTGTAACAGTAGAACCGCCGAACGACGATGTCCGGATAGCTCTGGAGGCTCGAACGGTGTCGCTTTCAACCGGTACGTTACAGATAACCCGGCTTGACGATCTGACCTATCGTGTCAGTGGCAACATCGCCGGGGGTGAGAGCCCGGTCAAAAAACGTTTCCCGCTACAGGGGCCTGCTCTCTATGCGGGTGGAGCAGTGCGAACCCAGCTGCGTGCCGATGGAATTTCAGTTTCCGGAGTTGTCAGAAAAGGGTGTGAAGGCCGAAATCTGCGGCACGTAGCTGCAATTGAAGCTCCTGAACTCGACAGACTGCTCCGTGATATGAATATGAACAGCCTCAATGTTGCGGCTGATAATCTCCTGCTCATTCTTGGTAGAGAGCGTTTTCCGGGACCGGGAACCCGCGAGAAGGGGATTCAATCAGTTGCCACGTTTCTTGAGAAGCTTGATGTGCCGATCGAAGATGGTGTCATTGCTGACGGGTCGGGACTTCACAATGATAACCGGATGAAAGCCTCGACTGTTGCGCGTTACCTGTACAAGGCCGCACAGCAGCCCTGGTTTGAACAGTTTTATGCAACTCTTCCGGCTGCTGGTGTAGAGGGGACGCTTCGTGATATTGGATTTAATGATCAACGTTTCCGGGCTAAAACCGGCACTCTTGAAAACAGCTACGCATTGGCCGGCTACGGTTCTGACCGGGCGGGGCGGAGAATCGCGTTTGCCTTCATCGTCAATCACCCCGGCGTTGGAGCTATGGATATAAAAATGGCAGGGGCAACGGTAATGAGATATCTGTCAACTGAGGGATCTTTATGAAAAAGTTCATTACGTCATTTATTGCGGGTATTGTGCTGACGGTTCAGGTAATGAGTCCGGGGCAGGCTGATGCTGCTTGCGCCAAGGTTACTCTGGAGATACTCCAGCCGTTGACTCTCGAGCGGGTGGCATTTGACGCAAAACTGGTTTTAACCAACAATGTGCCGGATACGCCTCTGGAAGAGGTCAGGCTTGATATCATTATCAAGAATAACGCAGGTGTAAATTCGGACAGTATGTTTTTTGTCCGTAAACCGGTACTGACCGGCGTCAATGCACTTGACGGCACAGGAACGGTTACCTCAGGTGCAAAAGCCGAGGCCCACTGGCTGATTATTCCATCCCCAGGTGCCGGGGTAACTATTGAAAACGGCATACCCACCCAGATCGGCGTTGACTACCTGGTGGGTGCAACTCTTACCTATACGATAGCGGGCAAGAAAGAGGTTGTTGCGATAAATCCGGATAAGATCACGGTCAAACCGATGCCGCAACTGGTTATTGATTATTTTCTGCCGTCCAACGTACTCGGTGACAACCCCTTTACCGTGCCGGTCGAAGCCCCGGTTCCCTATCCACTGGCGTTGCGGGTTTTTAATGACGGCTATGGTCCGGCTGCTAAACTGAAAATTTTTTCGGCGCAGCCCAGAATTACTAAGAATGACCAGGGTCTGCTCATCGATTTCAAACTGCTCGGAACAACAGTCAATGACAGCGCTGCCTCTCCTTCGTTGACGGTCAATTTAGGTGATATTCCAAGCAAGAAGGCTGCAACGGCATACTGGGAGATGATCTCGACCCTAACCGGCAGGTTTATTGAGTTCAAGGCCGAATTTTCTCATGCCTCTGAACTGGGGGGTGAACTTACGTCCCTTCTTCGCGAGACCAATACTCACTACCTGAACCATATGATCAAAGTCAATCTGCCGGGGAGGGACGCTCTTCTCGACTTCCTGGCCCAGACCGACACGACTGACAAAACAAATGTTGAACATTTCCCCGATGCCATCTACGAGTCGGAAATTCCGAACGGATCGACTGATCTGGCTACTGCACGTACTCCGGTTACCGTGCTACTTCCAACAGTTAGCCCATCCAGACCGACATCATCAGCACCGACTGTTCAGCTTGAGCTGCCGACCGGTCAGAGCGGTTGGATCTATACGCGACTTCCCGACCCGGCTGCCGGTCTGCTAAAACTGCTTGATGTTACCAGAAGCGATGGGGTGCATCTCGATCCTCACAATTTCTGGGTGGAAGAGGGTGTGGACAAGGAATTTAACAGGATTTTCACGCTTCATTTTGTTGACTATCGTATGGAAGCCGCTGCATCAGGCAGTTATACCATCACCTACACCACACCCGATATCGATACTGTTCCACCGGTCACCACGCTGGTCCTTGACGGAACGTCTACCGGCAGCGCCCCTTTCTACATTCCGCTGGAAACCAGGATCCTTCTTACTGCACGGGACAATGACGGTGGAAGCGGCGTTGCCTCCATGTTCAAGAGAGTTGTCGGCCAGGACGAACTCTTTGTTGCGGCATATCCGTTCAGTTTTGATGCAGCAGGCAGCTACACGCTGGAGTACTACAGTTCCGATCGTGCCGGCAATATTGAACCGACGAAGAGTGCCCGGATTATTGCGGTTTCCGCCGCTCCGGAACTCAAATCATTTACCGTTCTGCCTTCGCTGTTTGCACCTCAGGCTCCCAAAGGTGTGGTTGCACTCCGATCTGTCGATTTCACCGTCAAAGCCATGTCAGTTGTGCCGTCTCTGCCGGTAGAACTCGCCATTGCCACGGGAAGTGTATTCGATGAGAGCAGGGTGGTGAGAATCATTAAAGGTAATGCTGTTCCGGATACTGATCTTAAGATGATATGGGATGGCAGGGATACTTCCGGGAACATCGTCCCGAGCGGACCGTATACCGTCAGACTTAAAGTATCCGATGGGTTAGGAAACATTTTGGTCGCCTCGGCGTCTCCGCACAGTGTCACCGCAACTGCATCGGTTACCGTTGCTGACTGGTTTACATCAGCCGCTCTTGATCCCAACCCGACAGCTGATCAGCTGCATCCGTGCGCTTCCGGCAAAAAAATTGTCTGGCAGGACCTGAGAAACGGCAACTGGGATATTTATCTCAAAGATACAACATCAGGTATAGCTGCTACTCAATTGACCACAGATCCCGCCAACCAGCAGTGGCCTGCTATTGACGGCACTATTGTCGTCTGGCAGGACTATCGTAACGGTAATTGGGACATCTATGGGTACGACCTTGCAGCAGCCAGAGAATTTGCCATCTGCACAGAAGCCGGTGATCAGGAACGTCCGGTTATCTCGGGCGACTGGGTCGTCTGGCAGGACAACCGTAACGGCAACGGTGATATTTATGCTTACAACATTTCAACGAAGGAAACGGTTCGCATTACCAGTCACGAGCGCGATCAGCTCCATCCGGCAATTTCCGGCACTATAGTTGCCTGGGAGGATTACCGCTACGGGACCGGTGATATCTTCAGCTACGATCTGACTGCACGGAGCGAAACCAGGGTAACCACTGAACCGCAAAATCAGTCGCAGCCAAGCGTTTCAGGCAGCACGCTGACCTGGACCGATCAGCGTAACGGCCAGCAGGATATTTATGCATATACACCGTCTCGAGGGACACTTCAAATTACGTTTGGCACCGGGGAACACACTCAGTCGGTCGTTGCCGGTGATACTCTGGTCTACACTGATTTTGAAGCCGGCACGAATGATTCGAATCTTTCGTACCGGGTACTTTCCAGCGGAGCCGGCGGTAGGCTGACATCAAACCCGGCCCGGCAGGAGGAGCCGACTATTGGTGACAAACTGGTAGCCTGGCAGGACAGCAGGGACGGTAAATACCAGATCTATACTGCTGCACTCGAACTTGAGGCGCTGCCGGTTGAAGCGACACTTCAGGCAGGCATGAACCTGGTTGCAGTCGGGGCAGGATTGGCTACGCAGTACCCGACAGCGGCGGCACTTCTCACGTCGCTGGGGAGCACCCTGGGAGTCGAAAGAATTCTTGCTCACGACCCTGTGCATAATACGTATGCTGAGGTAACGCCTGGGTCGGGTGATTTCGCCTTAATCAAAGGAATGGGATTGACCCTCTACGCCGGCAAGAGCGGGGTGCTGACTGTGGCAGGGGCTGGCGAAACAGCTTCCTATACGCTCCTGCCCGGTTCCAACCAGATCGGCATTTTGACAGTTCCCTTCGGCTATACTGCCTACGATCTGGTGAAATCGATCGGACAGAGCAACATACAGAGTGTCCGGCGCTATGATAATGTTACAGGAAGCTGGCAGACAGTAGCGCTTCGGGATACCGCCACCGGTAGCGAAAACATCGGCTCCAATTTCACCATTAATTCCGGGGAAGCGTTGATCATAACGATGAAAAACCGGGTTGACGGCTGGAGCCCGTAACTATGTCCGAACGAGGAACTGCCATGCCGGCCTGGATTCTTTTATTGAGATATACGGCTCTTGTAACGCTGACACTGTTGCCGGTCTGTACGACATCGGTTCTGGCTGCGGGGTGGCAGATGGTTTCGCCACAGCGCCTGGCCGCACTTCTGAAAGAGGGGAGCAGTGCCTGGGTAGTTGATGTGCGAAACACAGCTGCGTTTGCGGAACGGCATATTGAAGGAGCGGTAAATATCCCGCTTTCGAATATTCCTGTGAAGACAGTGCCCCGGCAAAAGACGATAGTTCTGGTTGATGATACTCTCGGTGTTCACGGTGCACGTGAAGCGGCAGATATTCTCGTAAAAAAAGGGCATGAAAAGGTATTAGTTCTTGAAGGGGGGCTCATTGGATGGAAAATCGAAGGTTATCAGATATCCTCTCGGAGCAGTCATGTAGTAGTACCGCCGGTTATGCCTGAGGAACTGGCCTGGGCCCGGAAGAACGGTGTTCCGATTAAGATCTACGATCTTCGAGATAAGATCGACTGCCAACAGTATCCGGTCCAGGACAGCCTCAATCTAGGCGGTAAAACAGTTGCTGAACGGTTGCAGCAGTTAAAGGAACTTCTCATTAATCAGCAGCGGTTGACCTTGTCCCGCAAGCTTGAAAAGGTAACTTCGGTTGTGTTGGTGCTGCCAATGGCTGGTGAGGTTAAAAAACAGGTTGAGAATATTATTTTTGATATCCCGGTGGATGTACGCTACCTCGATGGTGGATATGCTGCCTGGATGGTACAGCCCGAACGAAAAACAGTGACTGATCTGAATGGCCCGATCTGTAATGCCACCAGATCTGAGGGGGGGACTAAATGAGGAAATTAGCCATTATATGTTTGCTGCTTGCCGCCACACGCATTTCCTGGGCGGTGCCGGATACGGTTAGAATACAGGTTACGGACGTAACTACCTCCTCATTTTCTCTGGTTTGGATGACAAATGTGGCTGCCACTCCCGCAGTGGAAATTTACAGTGATCCCTCCCTGACTAACAGAATTGACGACAAGGTCGTTATCACTCCCATGCCGGATGCGATGACGGAGGTTAGCGAAAGTGCCCGCAGTAAAGGGATCATGAAAGTACGTGTTGCCGGGCTTTCTCCCAACACATCATACTATGCGCGGTCGGTCACGGCTGACCCGCTAGACCCGCTCAGCGTCGGTTTTTCACCGGTGCAGCAGGTGCAGACAGAAGTTGCATCAGTCCCCTATACGACGGCTTCCGACGGAGCTCTTCAGGCTTTTGGCAATGATCTCATGTCTTTTAACGTGCACATACAACCAAATGACCAAAGCCTCAAACCGGGACGTGGTGATCTGCTCCTTCTTGAAACGCCCGACTCCCCATATCCGGTCAGCTCTTTTGTCGGTTCCGGGACTATCAGTTCCGAGGGGATTGTGGATCTGAACAACCTGTATGGATCGAACCGGCAAAGCAGGTATGTTCAAGGGGGGGAGAAAGCGGTTCTGCGGGTTTATCGTGGCGGAACCCTCTCGATGTTGCTGCATTATCGCTGGTTACCGGTAAATTCACAGTCGGTAGCGGTCAAGGAACCGTTAAGAGGTTTTTTTGCAGATTACAATCTGGACGGGAAGGTGGATGGCAGCGATTTTGAAGAGTTACGGAGTCATTTCCGGACAGCGCCCAATGACGCTGCCTACAACCCCGATTTCAATGTCATTGATGATCCTGAAGGAAAGGTTGATGCACGTGATTTTGCCAGGTTCGCCCATGAGTATGGCAGGGTTGGTGTCAAGTAAGCAGGGTACGCTTTGAGTAGAACGGAGGAGCCGATGAAAAGGTTCATAACATTTGGAATGATCACGTTTGCTATCCTGGCAGGGGTGTTGTGCGTTGATTCAGCTTTCGCTTTCACACGTTTAAAGGTTGTGGGGTCCACCACTCTGGCAGGTTCCGGGCAGGACTTTACCCTTGATGTTGTTGCCGAGGGTATTCCGGTCGAAGGACTGGGCGGTGTGCAGTTCCGCCTGAATATTCAAGCCGACAGCGGAACTGTTGTGGGAGTGGACAATTTATCACTGGCGGCAGAAAATGTGATCAGCCTTGCATCGCCGCTCTTGAACGCTCCCCCTTCGACAACCGCTTCCGGGATCGGTGATTTCTTCTGGAATGCCAGGGGCAGCAACGGGGTACTGTTTACTGAAAACCAGGCGCTGACAAACGGTTCGGCTCTCTATACATTTGCCCATACCTTTGGTTCCGTTCATCCGTCCGGTTCCGGCAGCGTGGCCCGTTTCCTCGTTCATATCGGAACGGGAGTCAAACCGGGGTTGCTTACCGTTTCACTTACAGACGTAGTTTTGCTTGATGGCGGTTCGGCATATCCACTTGACTTTATTTCCGGCACTATGGTTCAGATCCCTTGTACGGCAACAGTTCCACAATTGATCGGCCTCACCAGAACTCAGGCTGAAAGCGCTCTTGCGGCGGCCAATCTTACACCGGGTACGATCAACGAAATCCATACATCTTTTGCAGATGGTAAATTCGGTATTATACGTGCGCAGTCGGCAGTTACCGGCACCACCCTGAACTGCAACTCAGTAACATCCCCTTCATATGTGTACCTGACGATAAATACGGCGCTTGCTGATGTAACCGGATTGTCGGCAAGCGACAAGATCGGGGATGATACTGGCAGGCTGCTGCTCTCCTGGACAGCGTCCCCATCGACAGGTGTGACCGGTTATAGAATCTATCGAGCCGGCATAAAGATTGCCGATGTAGTCGACTCTTCAGCTACCGGTATAGAGCTATCCGGGTTGTCTAATGGCGTGTCGCAGGAGTTGCGGGTTGTGACTGTCGACGCGAGTGGCAATGAGAGTCCGGGGGCTGTTGTCACCGGCACTGCTCTGGATGATGTTTACCCGGTGGTTGATGTCACCGGTATCATTGATGGCACGTTCTACAAAGATACTCTTCTTACCGTCAGAGGTACTGCCAGAGATACAAATGGAGTAAGCGTCATTATTAATGGCATACCTGCGACAAACATCAGCCTGAATGACGGCAGTTTCTCATTAGACGTTCCGCTTGTTGCCGGAGCGAACATACTTGCGGTTACTGCGACCGACCCGTCCGGCAACCAGACGTTTGTTACCCGGTCTGTAAATCTGGATACTACTCCGCCAACCCTTACGATCTCATCTCTGGCTGACGGTGCCTATACCAACAATGCCACCCTCAACATCAGCGGCATAGTCACCGACAACTCCGGTGTCGCCAGCCTGACGGTCAACAACAACAGTGTCTCCTTTGATGCCGCTGGTAGCTACAGCACCGCCATCTCCCTGCAACCGGGAACCAACAACATCAGCGTAATCGCTGTTGACACAGCCGGCAACCAGACCAGCGACAGCCGCAACGTCACCCTCGACCAGTCTGCGCCGACGCTCAGCGTATCAACCCCAGCGGACAACAGCAAAACCGCCCAGTCCCTGGCAACGGTCAGCGGCACCATCAACGAAACCTCCACCGTCACCGTTATCGTCAACAGCGGCGTTCCGCAGAACGCCGCTATTACCGGCAGCAGCTTCAGCACCGACGTAAACCTGACGGCCGGACTCAACAGCATCAGCATCACCGCCACCGACCTTGTCGGCAATGTCACCAGCGTAGTACGGAGCGTCACCTCCGACACCACCAAGCCGTCCCTGGCCATCACCGACCCTGCTCAGGACGTCACCGTCAACCTGAACAGCATCACCATCAGCGGCACGGTCAGTGACACCATCACCAGCCCGGTGGTAACGGTCCAGTTCAACAACCAGACCTTTACCCCGGCCATATCGAACGGCGCCTTCACCCAGCAGCTGACCATCCCGGCAGGAGGCACCCACCTGATTACCGCAACCGCCACCGATGAAGTCGGCAACACGGCGACCGCAAGCAGAAACGTCATCTACGTCATACCGGGCAATGGCGCATGCGGCAGCAGTAACGGCAGCGCCTTCCAAATTACCCCAACCACCAACCTCTGCAGTGCCGGGACGGCATCTTCCGTAACCGGCAGCGGCCCGTGGAACTGGACATGCAGCGTCAGCAACAGCGGAACAACTGCCTCCTGTACTGCCTCACAGGACATAAGCGGCCCGACCCTCGTCATCACCGCTCCAGCAGACAGCGCCATTACCAACAACGCCACCCTGACGGTCACCGGCAGCGTCTCCGACAGTAACGGCATTGTCACCCTGAAGATAAACAACACCCTCGTCAGCGTAACCAACGGCACCTTCAGCCACACGGTCACCCTGCAGGCAGGGGCAAACACCATAACAATTGTTGCCGTCGACACAGCTGGCAACAGCACCACCGACACACGTAGCATAACCCTTGACCAGACGGCGCCGACACTCACGGTAACGACTCCGCTCCACAACAGCAAAACCGCCCAGGCTTCGGTAACGGTCAGCGGCTCCATCAACGAAACCTCAACCGTCACCATCACCGTCAACAGCGGCACTCCGCAGAACGCCGTCATCACCGGTAAAAGCTTCACGGCGACCGTCACCCTGTCCAGCGGTCTCAACAGCATTACTGCCACGGCTACCGACCTGGCCGGCAACAGCACCACCGTTGTCCGGAGCGTCACCTCCGACACCACTAAACCGTTGCTGGTCGTGACTACGCCACATCAGGACCTCACCACATCACAAAGTTCACTGACCCTGAACGGCACCGTAAGCGACGCCATTACCACCGCAACGCTTATTATAAGCTTTAACGGCCAGACGCTCACACCGGCAGTAACCAACGGTGCCTTCTCCCAGGCAGTTACCTTCTCAACCGAACAGACATACGCAATCATTGTCACCGCCACAGATGAAGTGGGCAACACCTCAAGCGTCACCCGTGCCGTCACCTATGCCAAACCCCGTGACGTCTCTCAGGCTGGAGCCGTTGACAAACCTGGTGACGAAAGCGGCGCGGTACTGCTCTCCTGGACACCACCCGTACCCAACACCCTGTCCGGTTATCGAATCTACCGTGGCACCACTCTGGTCAAGGAGATAACCGATCCGACCGCCACCGGCACCGAAATCGGCGGTCTGACCAACACCACTCCGACCCAGTTGCGGATTGCCGGTTATGACAGTCTGAACAGCGAAAGTAACGGCGTCCTTGTCTCCGCTGTAGCGCGTGACGACGTCGCCCCGTCGGTCATCATCACCGCCAAACCGGCTGACCCAGGCAATCAGGCTTCCGGCTCCATCAGCTTCTCATCAACGGACAGCACCGCCAACTTCGCGTGTAAACTCGACAGCGGTGCCTTTGCCGTCTGCACGAGTCCATCTGCCTTCAGCAACCTGACCGCCGGTGCCCACACCTTTAGCGTCCATGGCACAGACTTCGCCGGCAACATCTCTGCAGACGTCTCGGCCACCTTCACCATCGACCTGAGCGGTCCATCGCTAACCGTCTCCACCCTGGCGGATGCCGGCATCACCAACAATGCCACCCTCAACATCAGCGGCATTGTCACCGACAGTTCCGGCGTCGCCAGCCTGACGGTCAACAGCAGCAGTGTCACCTTTGATGCCTCTGGTACCTACAGCACCGCCATCACCCTGCAACCGGGCGCCAACAGTATCAGGGTAATCGCCATTGACACCACCGGTAACCAGACCAGCGACAACCGCAGCGTCACCCTTGACCAGTCAGCGCCGACGCTCATCGTATCAACCCCGGCGGACAACAGCAAAACCGCCCAATCCCTGGCAACGGTCAGCGGCACCATCAACGAAACCTCCACCGTCACCGTTATCGTCAACAGCGGCGTTCCGCAGAACGCCGCTATTACCGGCAGCAGCTTCAGCACCGACGTAAACCTGACGGCCGGACTCAACAGCATCAGCATCACCGCCACCGACCTTGTCGGCAATGTCACCAGCGTAGTACGGAGCGTCACCTCCGACACCACCAAGCCGTCCCTGGCCATCACCGACCCTGCTCAGGACGTCACCGTCAACCTGAACAGCATCACCATCAGCGGCACGGTCAGTGACACCATCACCAGCCCGGTGGTAACGGTCCAGTTCAACAACCAGACCTTTACCCCGGCCATATCGAACGGCGCCTTCACCCAGCAGCTGACCATCCCGGCAGGAGGCACCCACCTGATTACCGCAACCGCCACCGATGAAGTCGGCAACACAACAGTAGTCAACAGAAATATTATCTATGTAGCTCCTCCTCGTGATGGGATTATTAATTCGGAGAACGGTAAGAATTCTCCTGATATCGGTGATGCCCTTGCTGTTTTCTTGCATGTGGTAGGAAAATCTAAATTGAATGGTGTACAACTTGGACATGTAGATGTGGCCCCGCCGGGAGAAAATGGTAGGCCAAAAGGAAATGGAAAGGTTGATATTGCTGATGTTATCATGTTGTTGCGTCGAGTAGTCGATATTGACAACTGGTAGGACTTTAGAGGTTAAATTTGGGGAGATTAAACATGCTTGAGTTACGACCATCATTTATTGCGCTATTACTTGTGACCCTTATTGGAATAACTGCATGTGGGGGTGGTGGAGGCTCGTCGCCGCAAGCACCTTCACCCAAAATAGTTTCGATCAAGCTTTTTAATAGCGGTGATCCGAAAATTAAATTATCGGGGTCAGAGATTACTCTCAACTTACCGGATGGTGTCACCCCAGCTCTCAAATCTGACGGATCTACCGCAGATAATGTAGTCGTAATCAGTGGTGTGGCTGCACCAGGTACCATAATTGGCCCTGTATATACACCGGCGACTGCTACTACCAAAGGAACGATCACCTTTGCCTTTGCTACTTCAATTAAAGCCGGCTTTAGTGAGGGTGAGTTCGCAACTATCAAGTTGAGAGTTGCTTCAGAAATAAATCCACCACAAAAGGACTTTTTGTTGAGTGGATATAACCCGATAGATATTTCCTATAATCCTGTAACTGTTTTGACAGCAACGCTAACAGCACAGATAGAGTGATTCAACATTGTTGTAATGTACACATAGCCCGAATATGTTTGGAGAACATTGCCAAGAATCTTTCGCAAAACTTTCGCAGGTAGCATTGATAATTGCTGATTTTAGATACTCATTAATGGACGAAGCCACAGGGAGTTATGAAGAGTATTGTTAATAATATTATGTGGTTATGAGTAATATATTTGTTATGCAAATTTTTTTTCTGATCCGAATCCCGTTTCCCGCTCCAAAAAAATACCGGGCCAGGTCAAGTACCTGGCCCTTATTTTATGCGGGTCTACAGACTTTTCTCTCAACGTATTACTACCCACCAAATTTGTATTTCCCACCAATTTAGTCAAGTCTGTGCCTTATCTGTGCCTTGGCTGTGCCTTAAAAAAATACGAAAGCTTTCATGACTGCAAAAATTGACTGTAACCTGGAAGTAACTGCAACCTGAAATTCGGCACATTTTATATACTTAGTTTGATTAATTACTTCATTTATTGGATAACTGAATTTAGCGTTTTCATTTATAAAACAACAAGTAGCATCAATCCCTTTGATTGATATTCTTTTCCTTGGCATCTTTTTCATTCCTGCAACTATTCGATGATGTTAGTAATTGGGTCGGTAATTCGGGGGACATGATACTTAATTATGTAACCGGCAACGGGAGGTACTTGTAGGGGGCTATTGATGATGGAGAAATCAGTCTTGTAAAAAAACATCAGGAGATATACCTGCCTGATGCAGGATGGCACGTAACGTCCCTTCAGGCATATCACCGGAATGATTGGGAATGGTTGTATAGCGACCTGTAACCTCACAGAACCAGATTTTCGTGACTTCCCGCAGCCTGACGATCAAAGATGAACCCGGACTTTTTCAGTCGTTTGACAATCTCACGATAGCGGAAACCGGATAATCTTCCCATCAGAACCCTACAACCAGGGGCATATCAAAAGAATCGGATGTTTCCGTATCGGAAGCAGACTGTTGCCTCTCCTGTTGCGCCTCAAGCAGACGACGCACCACATCACGAGCAATTTCCATGGTTTCGATAACTGTCCGTCCCTGGGCAATCAGTCCCTGAACTTCGTTCGAAGTTGCCAGATAAAAACCTTCTGGTAGCCGTTCCAAATGAATGTTGATTATACGCTCCAAGACGATTCTCCTTGCGGTTAAGTATACGTTTGACAACTCAATAATCAAACAGGTAATTCCGGGGACATCAGTATTTGCGTTACCTGCAGGACCTTTCAATTAGTATTTTCGCCAGAATTCAGCACGTCTTCCGGTCCAAACTCCGATACTGAATCGCCTCGGCAATATGCTGCTCATGAATCGTCGCGCTGCCGTCAAGATCAGCGATAGTGCGGGCCACCTTGAGAATTCGGGTATAAGTGCGGGCGGAGAAACCGAGGCGGTCGGTTACTAGCTCCAGCATGCGGTTGCCGGAGGCGTCGAGTTCACAGTATTTCTTGATGAAGCGGGGCGTCATCTGGGCGTTGCAATGAATTTTGGTACCCTTGTAGCGCTCCAACTGCAGTTCCCGCGAACGTGCCACTCGCTTGGCGATCTCCGCTGAACTTTCCGAGTCGTTCCGGTCCACAAGGTCACGATATTTAACTGCCGGAACCTCGATATGAATATCAATCCTGTCCAGCAAAGGCCCGGAAATACGAGATCTATAACGGTGAATGGCAACTGGAGTGCATGTGCAAATATGATTAACATCTCCTAATAATCCGCAAGCGCAGGGGTGTGGGGCCACCACCAGCACTACTCAATGGTGGATATTTAGAATTTGAACAATTTATCATCGTAAATTCTTGTAGATGGTTTCACGGGAGCATTTGAACTCTCGTGCAATCCTTGTCTTCGGAATCCCAGCATTAACCCTATTTCTGACTTCTTCAACTTGTTCATCTGTCAATGCTGCCTTTCGACCTTTGTAGACCCCTTTCATCTTGGCGATACGAATGCCTTCAGCCTGTCGTTCCTTGAGGATAGCGCGTTCAAACTCTGCTACCGCCCCCATATACCCCTCCCGGTTAACGAAGCTGTTAATAGTATTCCATTTTATTTTTCAGCATTCATCTTTATTTCCCGGTATCTGACTTTTTTTTGTACCCAACTTTTTTTTACGGCTACACTTCTCTGAGCCATTCTTCCTTAAAGTCTGCGTATGTTATTCTGGCATTTTTCTCCTCCGATAATTTAATTATTTTTGTCTAAAACCCACTCTCCAGAATATCCCCATGCTGCTTCAGCCATTCTTTTGCCTTCACATACCCGGGGGCCTGAACCTGGACGATGTTCCAGAACCGGGCCGTGTGGTTTTGCTCCAGCAGGTGGGCCAGTTCGTGGACGATGACGTAATCCATCACGAACATCGGCGCCTTGATGAGCTTCCAGTTGAAGTTCAGGCTGTCGTGCGGCGTACATGATCCCCAGCGGTATTTAAGCTCCGACACCATGACTTTGTTGACCTGAACACCCAGATTGCCAGCATGTAGCTGTACTCGCGGAATGATTTTTTTCCTGGCCTTGCCGATATACCATTCCTTGAACAACTTCGCTGCACGGTCAGACGAGATGCCGGTTACGATGAACTTGCCCTGGAAACGGATACTCTCTTCAGTTCCCTTCTGTATCTCCAACCGATAGTTGCGCCCCAGGTAAAGAACGGTCTCCCCGGACACAAACTCTTTCCTCGGCGCAGGATCATACTTTTGCGGGTGCTGAAGTTTCTCGTATATCCATATTTTTCTGGAATCGACAACATCCCGGATCTTTTCGGGCGAGGTACCGAGCGGCGCCATGACAACAATGGAGCGGTCACGTTCCACGGTGATGGTCAGCTTTTTCCGCTGTGAATAGGTTATCGTGTATTGAAGTTCCATCTCAGGCCGCGTACAGAATCCGGTCGTTATTCTTCTCCGCCAGTTCCAGCACCCGGGAGATGATCTGGGCACGGTTGGCGAAAACTCCCGGCACCTTGATAAAATCAGGTGAGGTCAATATCTGCTGAACCTCAGCCTTCAGCTTGTTCCGGGCCGGGATGCTTTCCCAGAATCCGGTCAGGCGCAGCTCCCGCTCAACCACCAGGAAAACCTGCTGTGTCAGGTTGACCAGCAGGCTGACCCGTTCTTCCTCCTGTCCTTCCCAGACAGGGCCAGGCTCGGCTGCCAGATTGAGTTCCCGCTGGAACATCCGGAAAAAAGGCATCTGCTTTTTCTTATGCAGCCCGTAGGTTGGTTCGTTTTCCGCATCCTTGATCCGCTGGCGGAGTTTTTCCAGTTCATCGTAGATTTTCTGCCAGTTACTCCGGAACTCCTCCAGGATTTTTGTGAGCATCTCGGCAAATGATGCTTGCAGTTCCGGGTCGTCGTCCAGTTCCACATCCAGGTGGTGACGGATGGCGTGTTCCACCTCAGCCGCCTTGGTCTTGGTGCGGTTACGCTTGGCAACGTTGCGTTCGAAATCCTCATCCAGGATAGAGATCGGTTTGATCTTCTGGTCGATCCCCTTTGATTCAAGGTAGGCGTCGGTAAGTGCCCGGAGCTTCGGCGGTATGCCCTTCATGCTCAAGCGCTGGTCGTCCAGGTGTCGGCCAGCCAGGACATTGATCTCTGTCAGTGCGTTGTAGACAGGGAGATATTCCAATGCTTCCTTGGCCGGGAAAACCAGGTCGAGGCTGCGGGTCAGCTTCTTGAAGGCGATCATGAAGTCAAAACGGATATCTTCGTCGTAGAAGAGATCGAAAAAGGCATCGTGATCGTTCATATCGGTGAGGCCATGGGTGTTAAGCAAGTCCATGATCGCCTTGACATCGGCCTGCAACTCGCGCAGCTCATCTTCCGGGAAGCTGAGAGTATCCAGCACCTCCTGCTGTTCTTTCTCGTCATAGACGTCGATGGCTTTTTTCAGGTTATGGCCGATACCGACATAATCAACGATGAACCCCTTCTCCTTGGCTTCGCCGCTGACCCGGTTTACCCGGGCGATAGCCTGCAGCAGATTATGAGCAATTATCACCTTGTCCAGATACATTACCTGCTCGATGGGGGCGTCAAAGCCGGTCAACAGCATGTTGTTGACGATGACAATGCCGATCTCGCCGGTCACTCCTTCATCTTCGCCGTCAAAGGGGAGCTTGAAGCTCTTGATGGATCGCTCGTGACGGGAACTGTCGGAAAACTCCTTGAGATGCGGTAGATCGTTGTGGCTGCCGGAGATGATGACATCCGTTTTCAGCTTCTGCAATCGCTCCAGGTCGAGATGCAACGGGTTGGCATCATGCAACCGGTCGATAGCCTCACTCAGTGCAGTATCGATGGCTGCCTTGTAGCGTACCGCCGCCTCGCGGGAGGTCGCCACTACCTGGGCCTTGTAGCCATTGGGGAAAACGTGCTCAAGGTAGTGGGCAATCATGTCCTTTGCTTTGGCCTTGATGGTCGGCACCGCCTCCAGATAGGCATCCCGGGAGCCGTAGCCGAGGATCTCCAACCGCTGTTGCAGGTTATAGTCGCTGAAGACGTCGGCAAAAGCCTTGTCCATGCCGGGCTTGTCGGCCACCTCGGCGTTATGGGTGCGACCTTCGTAGATGATCTCCAGGGTCACGCCATCCTCGATGGCCTGGCGCATGGTGTACTTGTCGATATAGTCGCCAAAGACCCGTTCGGTCTTGTCGATGGGGGTGCCGGTGTAACCGATGCGGGCCGAATTGGGAATCGCCTTGTCCAGGTTGGCCCCCAACAGGGCGTACTGTGAGCGATGCGCCTCGTCGGTCATCACCAGGATGTTGGGGCTTGCGTTCAGCTCCGGAAAGGCTTCTGCCAGATCTGTCTCGCGGAACTTGTGGATCATGGCCATCACCAGATCCGATGAATCGCTCCGCAGCAGCTCCTTCAGCTTTCTGATGCTGTCGGCCTCCTTGACCTGCCACCACCGGTAATGTGTTGACCCACCCAGCGCCGTTTAGTTGACCCACCTA
>JBMOEI010000044.1:0-43428 GCA_049318985.1 Desulfuromonadaceae bacterium | reverse complement strand
TTTCATCAATCGCCCGATTTTTGCCTGGGTGATCGCCATCATGATCATGCTGGTCGGACTGCTGTCGATCAAGAGTCTGCCGGTCTCCCAGTATCCGCCCATTGCACCGCCGCAGATCGCTATCAATGCCACCTATCCGGGTGCCTCGGCCCAGACCGTCCAGGATACGGTCACTCAGGTGATAGAGCAGAAGCTTAACGGTATCGACAATCTCATTTACATGTCATCTACCAGTGACTCTTCGGGTTCGGTGACCATCACGATGACCTTTAAGGCGGGAACTGATCCGAATATCGCGCAGGTGCAGGTACAGAACAAGCTGCAGCTGGCAGTGCCGCTCCTGCCGCAGATCGTACAGCGCCAGGGAATTTCGGTCGTAAAATCGACCAGGAACTTCCTCCTGATTGTCGGCCTTGTCTCGGAAGATGGCTCGATGGACCGCAACACTCTGACCGATTATATGGTCTCCAACCTTCAGGATATCGTCAGCCGAGTGGAAGGTGTCGGCGAACTTATGCTGTTCGGCACCCAGAATGCCATGCGTATCTGGGTGAATCCGGCCAAACTGAACAGCTATCACCTCACAACGAACGATGTGATTGCTGCGATGCAGGCTCAGAATGCCCAGGTTTCAGCCGGTCAGCTTGGAGGCCTCCCTGCCGGTACGGGACAACAGCTGAACGCGACCATCACGGCCCGCAGCCTGCTCCAGACAACGGAGCAGTTTGACGCTATAGTGCTGCGAACCAACAGTAACGGCTCAACAGTACGTCTTAAAGATGTGGCCGAAAGCCGGATCGGAACCGAGAACTACGAAATTCAGTCATATTACAATGGGAAACCGCTCGGCGGTATGGCGGTAAGGTTGGCAGCCGGAGCCAACGCCGTCGAGACCGGTAACCGGGTCAAAGCCAAAATGGCAGAACTGGCAAAGTTTTTCCCTCCCGGCATGAAGGTGATCTATCCGTATGACTCCACCCCGTTTGTCAAGATCTCGATAGAAGAGGTAGTCCACACCCTGGTTATTGCCGTCTTCCTGGTCTTTGTCATAATGTTCCTCTTTCTGCAGAACATTCGGGCCACCCTGATCCCCACCATCGCCGTGCCGGTCGTTCTGCTGGGCACCATGGGCGTGCTGTCGGCCTGCGGTTTCTCCATTAACACCCTGACCATGTTCGCCCTGGTCATCGTTATCGGCCTGCTTGTTGACGATGCCATCGTGGTGGTTGAGAATGTTGAGAGGATAATGACCGAGGAGGGTCTGTCGCCTCATGACGCCACCATCAAGTCGATGGGGCAGATTACCAGTGCCCTCTGGGGTATCGCGACCGTGCTGACGGCAGTGTTTCTCCCGATGGCCTTCTTTGGCGGTTCTACCGGTGTCATCTACCGTCAGTTCTCCATTACCATCATTTCTGCCATGATTATCTCAGTGATGGTGGCCATGATTTTGACTCCGGCGCTCTGCGCCACCATTCTCAAGCCGGTGGCAAAGGGGCACCATGCCGGCGAGACCGGCTGGTTTACCTGGTTTTTCCGCTACTTCAACCGGACATTTGAATTCTGCCGGCACAACTATGAAGGAATCGTCGGCCGATCCTTTGGCAAGCCGGTGCGCTACCTGGTTATATACGGCGCTATTGTCGCCGCCATGGCGTTCTTCTTCCTTAAGCTCCCCACCTCGTTCCTGCCGGATGAGGATCAGGGCTTTATCATCTGTCAGGTGCAACTGCCGGCCGGGGCTACCCAGGAGCGGACGATCCAGGTGATACGCCAGATGGAACAGCACTTTCTGAAAAAAGAGTCGCAAGCGGTGGAAGGGATAATCACCGTGGCCGGGTTCAGCTTTGCCGGTCGTGGACAGAACATGGGGCTGGCATGGGTGAAGCTGAAGGACTGGAAGGTGCGCAGCTCCCCGGATCGGAAAGCGGCGGCCATCGCCGGTCGGGCCATGAAGGCCTTTTCCGGTTTCCGGGACGGTCTGGCATTCGCCTTTGCGCCACCGGCGGTACTTGAGCTTGGAGTAGCGAACGGCTTTGACTTGCAACTGCAGGATCGCGGCGGTCTGGGGCATGAAAAATTGATGGAGGCGCGCAATCAACTGCTGGGAATGGCACGGAAAAACCCGAAACTGATCGCGGTACGACCGAATGGCCAGGATGATTCGCCTCAGTTCAAGCTCGATATCGATGATGTGCGTGCCGGTGCTCAAGGTGTGTCGCTAACGGAAATCAACAGCGTCCTTTCAACCGCATGGGGAAGCTCGTACGTTAACGATTTCATCCAGAATGGCCGGGTCAAGAAGGTCTATCTCCAATCGGATCCCCGCTACCGGATGCTGCCTGAGGATATATATCGTTGGTATGTGAGCAACAAAAACGGCGACATGGTACCGTTTTCAGCCTTTGCATCCCCCCGTTGGCAATACGGCTCACCCCGTTTGGAGCGCTACAACGGTATTTCGTCTGTAGAGATGTTGGGGCAGGCAGCGCCGGGGATCAGCACCGGTGAGGCGATGAAAGAAATGGAAGAGATGGCTGCCCAGTTGCCAACCGGAATCGGCTATGAGTGGACCGGCCTCTCCTACGAAGAAAAGAATGCCGGGGCCCAGGCGCCGGCGCTCTATGCTATTTCACTGCTGGTGGTATTCCTCTCCGTGGCGGCACTGTACGAGAGCTGGACCATCCCCTTTGTCAATCTGCTGATGCTGCCGCTTGGGCTTGTCGGTGCGGTCATGGCGGTAAAGCTGCGGATGTTGCCTAACGACGTATACCTCCAGATTGGACTACTCACAACAGTGGGGCTTTCCACCAAAAATGCCATCCTGATAATCCAGTTTATCAAGGAGCAGATGAAGGAGGGACACGAACTGGTTGATGCAACTCTGTCGGCGGTTAAGATTCGACTCCGCCCGGTCATCATGACTTCGCTGGCGTTCTTTTTTGGGACTCTGCCGCTGGCGCTTACGAAGGGAGCAGGGGCTGCGGCACAGAACGCGATTGGTACCGCAGTTACCGGAGGCTTGCTTTCTGCTACCTTTATTGACTTAATATTCATTCCATTTTTCTTTGTGCTGGTATCACGGATGTTTGCAAAGAAGCAGCAAAAAACAGCATCCTGATGAGTAATGAGCGGCCTGAAAAGCTGCTGAGATGGCTGCAGTCGCAGCCATCTCTGGATGAACTCGGTGAAAAATTCCCCGGATTGCGGGATACCGTACGGCGGGAACTTGCAGAAGTAGTCGCCGCCGGTTCTTCTTCCGGGCTGCCGACGCACCTGAAACGGATGCTGCAGGCGGAGCGGCTTCTGGAAAAGAAGTTTGGCAGCAGTCGCGGCGATACGAAGATAGTCGCTGCGTTGGTGGAGCAGATTGCATGCACCCGCATGGCGCATCTGATGATAAAACGGCATCTGATTTCCGAAGCGACCGGCGTTGATAAAGGGAAGATTCGTTTTAACCATATCAATGGCTACCTTGCCCAGAAGCTCCTTTTTTCCGATGGGCTGGAGCGTAAGCCGGTGTCGCTGTTTTGGTTCCGCATCGTCTGGCCGCTGCTCTGGCAGAGACGACTCCTGATGCCGCTTGTTCAGCCGAAGGGGATCTACTGCTTCTACTCCAGGGAACTGATTTCGGAACTTGCCCTGCTGGTCGGGAACCGTACCTGCCTGGAAATAGCAGCGGGGGATGGTACGTTAACACGGTTTCTGATTGACCGGGGAGTTGCCGTCACCGCGACTGATGACCATAGCTGGACACATGAGGTCAGCTATCCGGACTTCGTGCTGAAACGGAATGCTCAGGAAGCGCTCCGTGAGTATACACCCGAGGTAGTGATCTGTTCCTGGCCGCCGGCCGGCAATGGTTTTGAGCAGCAGGTCTTCAGGACGAAAACGGTGCAGATGTATATCGTTATCAGCAGCAGACACCGGTTTGCCGCAGGAAACTGGGATGACTATAATTTGCAATTATCTTTTGAGTTTGCAGAAGATACCCGGTTGAGCCGGTTCGTGCTGCCGCCGGAGTTGGATGCGGCGGTGTATATCTTCAGAAGAAAACAGGTGTGAGGCTGATCCGCAGCAGCTTAATTCAGGAGTCTGGAAAGGAAACCCCATGAAGATACTTGTTACCGGCGCGGCCGGATTTATCGGTTTTCATCTTGTGCAGCGTCTGCTGCGGCTCGGGCATCAGGTTACCGGTTTTGATAACCTGAACGACTACTACCCGGTCTCCCTGAAAGAAGATCGCCTGAAGATTCTGACCGCTTTGGAGGGGTTTATTTTTGTCCGTGGCGGTCTGGAGGAGCGCTCTTCTGTGGAAAGCCTTTTTGAAACCGGGCAGTTTGACTATGTTATCAATCTCGGCGCCCAGGCGGGAGTGCGCTACTCTCTGGAGAACCCACATGCCTATGTCGAGAGCAATCTGATCGGTTTTCTGAATATTCTGGAGGGGTGTCGCCATACAAACGTCAAGCATCTCGTGTACGCCTCATCAAGTTCCGTGTACGGTGCCAACGCAACCGTACCGTTTTCCGAGCATCATACCGTTGACCATCCGGTATCACTCTACGCAGCCACCAAAAAATCCAACGAACTGATGGCTCACACCTACGCACACCTGTTTGCCATTCCGACTACCGGTTTACGCTTCTTCACCGTTTACGGTCCCTGGGGGCGACCCGACATGGCATATTTCTCCTTTACCAAAGCAATTTTAGAAGGGCGCACCATCGATGTCTATAACCATGGCCGGATGCAGCGTGATTTCACCTATATTGATGATATTATCGAAGGGGTGGTGCGGGTCATGGAGCATATTCCGGTTCCGGACCCCTCCTGGAGCCCGGAAAAGCCTGATCCGGCAACAAGTTCGGCGCCTTATCGCGTGTATAACATAGGCAACAACCAACCGGTTCAACTTGGTCGTTTTATTGAAGTGTTGGAAGAGTGCCTTGGTAAAAATGCGCAGAAAAATTTTCTACCGATGCAACCGGGAGAGGTATTTGTGACCTATGCGGATGTCTCCGCTTTAGCAGATGCAGTCGGCTTCCGGCCTGACACGAGCATTGAAGAGGGTCTTGCCCGTTTTGTCGATTGGTACCGTGGTTATTACCGGTAATCTTGAGCGCCAGGCTTCATGCGTAACTGCGAAGGGTTTTTACCTCATATAAGGTGGAACGTGTAGTGTATGGGGTAGGCATAGCGGGGTCTCGATTCTTCCACTTTTAAAAAAGTAATGCAATACAGCATGTTGCGATTTGTGCGGTAATTGGCACGGCGCCTGCAATATCAAAAATCAAACACATTCCCTTTGGAGGTATTACCAATGAAAAAAGTTCTGTCCACAATCGTAGCCGCCCTCGTAGCTGTTTCCTTCTCTGCTGTTGTATTTGCTGCTGATGCTGCCAAGCCTGCTGCTCCTGCTGCCGCTGCTCCTGCTGCCGCTGCTCCTGCTGCTGATGCCAAGCCTGCTGATGCCAAGCCTGCTAAAAAAGCAAAGAAGAAAAAAGCACCTAAGAAAGACGCTGCTGCTCCTGCTGCTGATGCTAAAGCTGCTCCTGCTGAAGCTCCTAAAGCAAAGTAATTCGCTTTTAGCGATCACACTAAAAGGCCGCATCGAAAGATGCGGCCTTTTTTGTGCCAAATTACTGAATTTATTGGTTAATTACCGTTTTTTCGTGTGACTACGTAATCAACGATAGTGTTGGCGCTGATTCGCAGCTTATTTGCTGAATATTTACGCAGATATGTGGCAGTTGTTCCGAGGCTTTTGTGACGAAGAAATTGATTAACGGCATAAAAATTACTGTTGGTTTGCTCTTCAAGAAATATCGCTCCGGCATGGCGTAACAGATGCGCGCTTAATGCAATCCCTGTCTCCTCTTTGAAACCGGCGGTGATGGCTGTGAAGGAAGATATCCAGCAACGTCTCGCGGATAAACACGAGCGTATGGCGGAAACAATCCTCGATTCCATTTCCGATGAGAATCTGCTCAAAGCGTCCCTTCAGCAGAAGGCGATCAGCTCAGCTACTATGCTCGACAAATCACGCCTCATCAAAGGGCAGGGCCAGTCCACCAGCTCGATTATACTTATGGCTGTGCCGGACACATTCCGGCAAATGACAAGCACCGAGATAGAAGCAGAAGAAGGCTAGCGGCCCTTTTAATTTGCATAGATCAGAAACCATCGAATGAGAAATGACAGTCTCTCCGAAAAGGTCCATCCCCCTTGCCGGCACCCACCCCACCCCTACCCGAAAAACTCCCCCTGCCATGCAAAAAAATGAATAAAGTATCCTTAACAAGGCTCATTCGAGTTCCAGCATCATTTTGCAGTCAGCAATTTCATTTTCCGTTCGCAGTCAGCAATTTCTTTTTCAGCAACCTCAGGAGCCACAATTACAAGGTGAGTCTCGTTGGGACCTGGGAGGTATTCAGCTTTTATGTAGTATGCCTGACCTGCTTTGATATCAAGCGTAACGTCCCATTGGGGGTATGTAATACCAGCTTTGTACGATGCACTGAATTCTCTTTTGCCTGGTGTTGAGAAGTGGGGGTAATATCCTCCGCTATAGAGGCGCGCTATGATTTTATTATCAGTCTTAATTATGAAAGACTTAATTGTCGGGTCTTGCTGATATCGCTGGTAAAAATAGACCAATCCGGCAGTATCGGAAATTTTATCAAGCTTGGAGTATTTCGGTCCCGAAAGCATATTATCCCCACAAGGAAAATCTTTTTGCCCTATTTCACCCACAAGCAGGATGGGGAAACCAGCAGCTCCGACACCGTATTGTTTTTTTGAATGGAAGCTCGTAGCCTCATTGCCCCTGAATTCTATCCGGTCAAATCCATCGCCCACTGGAAGGATAAGAGGCACCGGCAGGAAAACTACGGGTATCAGTCCACACCATAGGTCTTTTTTGTTGTATATCCAGGCTTCCTTGCTTTCTGAGACCGTGATGATTTCGTCAGGCTTGCCCCAGAACTCTTTCACTTCATCTTTGGTTGAAGGTGTTTCGTTTGCGCCGGCCATACTTATAGAATCACCAGAACGGACGCAATCTTGAGGGCCCACTGCAATAAGTCCGAAGCAGCCCGTCAGCGTTAGCGCAGCAAATAGGACGCAACTGATAAGGAGTAATCGTTTGCACATTTGTTCCCTCCAGTCTGACAAAGAAAGTGAAACAAATTGTTGAAAGCTCTTATGTTAGATTCAAGTGTAACACTGATTAATGGGTATGCAAATGGGGATGTCGTTCACTGATCAGCCGATTGATCCATTGTTGGTGGAGCAAACAAAATAGGTCAGGTTCGAGCAGATCAGCCTCGTTTGCCTCCATGGTAGACGGGGCTCTTTTTGTTTCATATGTGTATTTTCGGGGAAATGGAATGTGTCGGCGTGACACATATCAGGATAAAAGTTCAAGTTTTATTCACTTCACTCCATTCAAAACGAGGCACTTCACATCCATCAACAGCCACGTTTTCCAGAAACATGACAAGCGGTCGTACCCAGAGAGAATGATCACCGTACAGCTTACGATAGACCACCAGCTCCTCTTCGGTCTCACTGTGCCGGGCTACATCAAGTACTTCGTAAAAACTCCCCTTATAATGCCGGTAGCGGCCGGGGCGAATTGTTGCCATAAAAGCCTCCCTCAAAATTAAACGCCCCTGTCAGCAGTGCTGAAGGGGCGTTTGAGGCAAATATCACCTATACGAATTAAACTCCGACAACTTCCTTGACGCCCGGAATCTGTGCCTTCATGGCGCGTTCGATACCCATTTTCAGGGTCATGGTGGACATAGGGCAACTGCCGCAGGCACCTTTCAGACGTACTTTCACGATACCGTCTTCCGTCACTTCAACCAGTTCCACATCGCCGCCATCGGCCTGCAGACCGGGTCGTACCTGCTCAAGAACTTTCAGGACTTCTTCTTTCATCTGTTATTCTCCTTTGTGTGTGGTGGTGCACATAAAAACTACTGCTTCGGCAGTCCCGGTTCAGTTAAATGCTCCGGCTGCATGATAGTGTCCAACTCTTCCACGGCCATCAGATTCTGCTCCAGGACAATTTCCCGGATGCTCCTGCCGCTGGCGACCGATTCCTTGGCAATAGCTGCCGAGGCGTTATAACCGATGTACGGTGCCAGAACCGTTACCAGACCGAGAGATTCATCCAGATAGCGACGACAGCGACCTTCGTTGGCAACGATTCCGCTTATACATGATTCTGTAAATTTCTGCACGCAATTCTTGAGCAGTTCCAGCGAAAATGTCAGATTCCAGGAGATCAGCGGCATCATGACATTCAGCTCCAACTGGCCCGCCTGCGCCGCCAGCAGCACCGCCTGATCGCACCCCATCACCTGAAAACAGACCATGTTGGTCATCTCGGCCAGAGAAGGATTGATCTTACCCGGCATGATCGATGAGCCGGGCTGGATTGCAGGAAGGGTGATTTCATCGAGACCGGTGCGGGGACCGGAAGCGAGAAGACGCAGATCGTTGGCAATGCGCCCGAGGTTGACCGCAGTGCGGCGCAGGCCGGACGAGAGCGCCAGAAAGGGGTCCATGTTCTGCATCGCTTCAAACAGATCCGGACTTGCTACCAGCGGAAAGCCGGTAGCTGTCGTCAGCCCGGCAATAATCGCCGTGATATAGGCAGGTTCGGCATTCAGGCCGGTGCCGACAGCGGTGCCGCCGATTCCGAGCTCAAGCAGGGCCGGGATGCAGGACTCCAGCCCCTCACGGTTTTTACGGATAGCGGCTGCGTACGCACCGAACTCCTGTCCCATCCGGATCGGCACGGCATCCTGCAGATGGGTGCGTCCCGACTTGAGGATATGGTCAAACTCCTCTGACTTGGCGTTCAGGGCCACTTCCAGCCCTTCGAGCTGTTCCAGCAGCGGGTCGAGCATTTCCAGCGATGCCAGACGGATGGCGGTCGGGATAACGTCATTGGTTGATTGAGCCATGTTGACATGGTCGTTGGGGTGCAGGGTGGAAAAATCGCCACGCTCCCGCCCCAACAGCTCCAGAGCACGGTTGGCAAGCACCTCATTAATATTCATGTTGTGCGAGGTACCGGCGCCCGCCTGGAACGGATCGACGACGAACTGGTCGGCCAGCCCGCCGGCCAGAACCTCCTCCGCAGCGGCCACGATGGCAGCACCGATATCGGCAGGCAATCGGCCCGTGGACATATTGGCCTGAGCCGCACACTTCTTGATGGTCACCGTCGCCCGGACGAAGGCCGGGTGCGGCTTCAACCCGGAAATCGGAAAATTGTGCAGAGCCCGTGCGGTCTGGGCACCGTAATAGGCATTGGCAGGAACAGCCATTTCACCCATGGAATCTTTCTCAATGCGCGTGGTCATGTTGGTTTCTCCTCCTTGTCGTTAGCTCAGCGAAAGACCGAAACTGTGTAGCAGAGCAATGTACATGTTCTGGTGAAGGCCTTTAACACCGTATCAGCGCTTTAACGGTTCAGCCAGCCGCGAATGGTCTTTTCCAGCAGTTCCTCATCGGCAATCCCGAGTAGATTCCAGGCAACGGTGGTATTGCGTACACCCAGAACCGCCGGGGTCACGGACAGTTTCAGCTTATTTGCCAAGGCCCCCTCAGGATCGCGGTACCAGCTGGCCGCCAACTTGGGATACTGCCCTGAAATCGCATTGAATACCCGCTCGTCAGCACCGCCCACAACAACCAGCAGCCGGTCTGCAAGGAACTGCGGCTCCAGCCCCGCCAGAAAATCAAGCATCCTGATGCCGCCAGGGTTACCCTTGTTGATCAGGATCAGCAGCACCGTTCGATCTTTACCTATCTGGTCGGCAGTTAATGCTGTGCCGCCCGCTGACAGGAGCGTCACTGTGCTCAAATCCGGCACAGCAGGGTTATTTGCCCATGACGGTGGAGCTGTCAGCAAAACCAGCAGAAATACGATCATAAGAGTAGGTTTCATGGCATGGTTCCTCATTTTATGGTGCCGGCGGCACGTTGAAGTTGTTGATACAGACCCGTTCACTGACTGTCAGCCCGAAGAGTGGATCGGGATCGACACCGAGGTTTGTCAGTGCGCTACCATCCAGATTCCGTAATGCCCGGGCTCTGGCTTCCAGATTTGTATCCGACGGTCCGCCCTGGAAGATGAAATGCATGATGCAAGCCCTGCCGCCGGCCGGTACAATGGTATCCCAGTGCCAGTCCGGATAGTCGACTGTCGTCAGATCGGCTTTGAGGAGTGACTGAACCTGGGCTGCAACCGTACTGACACCCTGCAGCACCATCCCCACCTGCGGCATAAGCGGATCACCGGTTGCCTGTTCGATGGCATAACCGTCACCAGTCGCAACCGGGTCGACACTGTAGCTCCAACCGCCGCTGGCCGGTAGTGACAGCGAGCCATAGACTTCCGGTGAAATCGACACCGGAACTGCTGACGGATTTTCAACAATCTCCAGATAACGCAGATAGCCGCCACCGGACGGCATAAAGATCTTACGGTTGTAGACCAATCCCCTCATGACAGCAGGCAGCGGCAGCAGCTGGCCGTTCTGGTCAAGCCAGCCATAAGAGGCGGAATAATTTGACCCGAAACTGCCTTCATAAAGGTACTGAAGATAGTCAAACGGGCTGCTGTAGCCGCCAGCCGCATCACCACCATAGGCCAGTGCTCCGTCAGAACTAATCCCGAATTTGAAGGTGGCATCGCTGAGTTCTTTGTACCCCAGATAAACTTCCGGATTCAGATTCAGATCCAGCCTGAGCGATCCGCCACCCGTCAGAATGCCGTAGCCGCTGCCGATTACATTGTCATCATTATTGTTATAACCTCGATATTCAACCAGATAGCCATCCGGAGTCAGATTGCTCTGCTGGTAGTGGCCGTTACTGTCGGTATAAGGGTAGAATACGGTCCCATCGCTGACCCTGGTCAGTGTAACAGTATCATACCTCATGGCATACCCAAAGTTGTCCAGAACCGTACCGAATACAGTCCCCGACGGGAGAAGGAACTCGAGATTGACGGCAGCCGTCGGGTTCGACTGGCTAAGCTCTCCGTTCACGGTGTTGGAATAGATGGCTGTTTCGCCACTGTCCCAGGTCATGGCCGAGGCGGTGAACAGACCTAAGGGAACGTCCGTTATCGAGAAGGCACCGGCAGAATCGGTGTTTACCTCCATGGAGGTGCCGAGACTGGTTACACTAAACGTCACAGTCGCCCACAACGGAGCTCCGCCGCGGGTTACGGATCCGGTTATGCTGCCGGTGGGTTCCAGCAGCAGCTCCAGCGTTTTCGGAGCCGTTGACAGTGCGGAGAAATCCCCTGATACAGTGGCAATGGCACCGCTGTTGGTCTGGGCAGTGATTGAGTAATCGCCGACCATGGTCCCGAAAATGGTGAAATTTCCCGACCCGTCGTAGTAGCCGCCGCCGAAGGTTGCACGGATCGTGGTATCAACAGGGTCGTTTACAGTCATGCTCACCGATCCTGTGCCCGGTACGGTGCCGTCGTTACGCTTGACTGTTCCGGAGACAGCAAACAGAGGAAGCACCGGCGAGATGGTTGCTGCTGAGGTGTCGGCCGGGAACTGGAAGGTGTAATCCACATTACTGATATCCCCCCGGCTGACGGTCATCTTCAACTGCTCACCGTAACGCACCGGGAACGCTGAGGTGGTATAACTGCCGTTGGCGTCAGTGGAGCAGGTGTAATAGCTATACCCATAATATGTGTTGGTGTAACAGGGCACCTGAGTAATACCGTCCGCACGGTAGATCGAGTAGTTTGCATTACTGACCGGCGTTGTGCCGTCGGCGGCATACACGGTGCCGCTCAGGGTGCCGTCAAAGACCGGTACGACCACCGTGGCGGTGACGGTTCCGTTGGGTACCAGGGTGAACGGAGTATCATACGTAGATCCGTTATAGGTTACTCTGGCTTTCAGCGATGTCTCGCCGGAAGAGATGGTGCCGAAGTCGTAACTGCCGGTGAAATTTGTATATGTCAGGATCGTGCCGTCCGGCTCGATAATATCTGCCCGCACCTGCCTGGTGAAGGGGGCGTTGAGGCCGTCCTTAACCTCGACAATCACAATCCCCTGGTCATACGGCAGGGAGATGGTGCCTGCGTTGATCACCTGGTTCACTGTGGTAATGGCGGCAAGCGGCAAAATCACCTCGGCTTTCTTGCCAGTCGTATAGCTTAACCAGGAGTACAGTTCATACTGCTTGCCGGGGTCCGGCGCTGCAAATTTGCTCGTTGTGAAGGTATCTGAATTGTTATTACTGCCAGATGTAACCACTCGACCGGTACCGATCTCCCTGATCTCGATATGGGCGTAGTGCGGATAGGTGCCGGCTATGGGGGTGCGGAACGATACCTTGCCGGTAACGCTGGCAAACAGGGTGTACTGGAAGTCACGGCTTATCGCTTCACCCGCAGCGACTGCAACGGTGAAGGAATAATCAAACCAGTTGTCAGTGTCCCTTACCAGCACTTCGTAGGAGTCCGGCGGGAGATCGTTGAAGGAGAAGGTGCCGGCAGCCCCGCCATTGCTGCCTGTGTAGGCGTCAACATAACGGAAGAACCCGTTTGTATTGGTCTTTGACTTTATTGTCACAGAATTGCCGGATACCGGCAGGCCGTTGTAATTTTTGACTGTACCGCCGATGCTCCCGAGTTGCGGGAAGGTGAGCGCAACGCTGTTTTCCTGCCCGGCAACAACCGTCAATTGGCCGGTAATCGGTATGGTTGTGCCGCTGGAAGGCAATGGAGCCGGGAGTTCGGCATTTACCGTGTAATCCCCGGCAGGAAGGAAAGTTCGCCGGTAAACATTGCCGTCTGCTGAAAAATCATGGCTGTAGGGTGCTGAAGAAGTGGATACATACACCCGCGCTCCAAGAGCAGGTGAGCCATCGAACTTCGTCAGCGTTGCCACAACCGTTGCAGCAGATGTAAAGATTACATCCTGCCGGGCTGTGACCTCACCATTGACAAAGGTTCCACCAGCAGGGTCGGAGGTGACACTCAATGAATAGCTTCTTAAACTCCCTTTCAACGTAAAGGGGGCGATAGGTAATACTCTTCTGTAAGTACTTTCTTCGTTATAGGCAGCAAAAGTAAAGGCTCCGGTTGTCGAATTCGGATATGCCGTCAGTTCACGCGGATAATAAGGGATAGAACTCTTCAGAGTAACAGAGATATTACTGTAGGAAGATGGCGGAGCCTGGCCGGCAAAATCCTTGATGGTTCCGGCTACTGTTCCATTCAATGGAGGCAGCGGTGCAACCGTGCTGACGCCGTCAGCAGGAACCGCAAAGTTGACAACCATCTGCCGCTCTTCGGCAGACATACCGGAAAGAGCTTCCGGCGGGAGTTGCGCCAATCGCTTCGCGGAAGCGGTAGCCGCATCAAGGGTAACCTGCTGCACCAGGAAGTTGAGGAGCGCCACTGATTGCCCTGCCGGAATGGTAACTGATGAAAATGTAGTACTTACACGTGACATCGTGTAGTAGTCAGAATATTTTGTAAAATCAGCTACTGACGGAGCACGTTCTACTGTATCGGCATAGACAAATGCAACTGCCGGATTGCCGGCAACCGGATTGGCATCATCAATGACCGACCAGACAGTGCTGGACAGTGACCTGGTTGTACTGGTCGTATCAGCGATAGCCGGGTCAGATGACACTCTGACTGCAAAGTCACTATTGGCCGGGTTGTTATACTGGTTGTAGGAAAATCTGCTGTCCATAGAGAGACTCACCGTTACGTCGACAGCACCAGGGTTGGTTAAGATATCGAGATAGCGGGCAAAATAGCCCTCAGCAGGGACATAGGTCTTACGGGTTACATTGAGACCGGCAATGCCGTACTGCTTGCTTACCAGCTCTCTGGCGCCGTCTTCCGCTATACCTACAGAGTTTGTCGGACCGGAGTAGAGCGAACTGCCGACGGTCAGCGCCATAGCGCCCGGGGTGGTGGAAGCGCGTTGCTGGAAAACATCGTTAGCGCCGTATCTGGTGCTGCCATTGGCCTGCACATCAAACTGGCTGCCATTACCGTCATACAACGTCCTGGCGAAAATGATCGGATCAAACG
Organism: Desulfuromonadaceae bacterium; assembly: GCA_049318985.1. Taxonomy (GTDB): domain Bacteria; phylum Desulfobacterota; class Desulfuromonadia; order Geobacterales; family Pseudopelobacteraceae; genus JACRCG01. The sequence goes on along the minus strand of JBMOEI010000044.1, from coordinate 29,315 downwards.
GCATGGGGAGATTGACCGTCACACTGGTGCTGGTGATGTTCACCGTAGTTTCCGCTGCAACAGTTCCGTTCAGCATTGCCCGGACCTTTACCCCGGCTCCGGTATCCCAGATATTGTAAACGTAACAGACCCCGCTCGTACCGGTGGTACAGGAACTCCAGATCTTCGTACTGTCTGCAGGATCGACCACCTGCATGGTCACATTGGCGCTCTTGACCGGCAGACCGTCGCTACCGGTAGGAGTTAGAATCATGTTTATTGCTCTGTTTGCAGACAGGGATAGCGTTGCAGGGAGAGCTGTACCTCCCGAAGTTGTAAAACCGGGGATAATGGTTTCGGCAGTCAGGGTGGTTCCATAACCGTTCGGCTGTGAGGCTGAATATGAGTAAGCCACCTTGAGGTTTGCTGCGTCACTGTAGAATGTCGATGTTGTATCATACGGATGGGTATAGTTATAGCTGTACGTAACCGCATCACCCGGCTGCTCGGAAACAGTTACAGTGCCGTAATTCGCGTTATTCGTGAATGCGGTGCCGTCGGCAAAGAGTGTAGTAAGCTTTATGGTGCCGCTCTTGGCAAACTGGATATCCTGCGTTATATCAGCCCCTTCTGCAACAGTGACAGGGATTCGCTTCACAAGACCGGAAGCCGGATCAGTGGCGCTTAGTTCGTATGTTCCAGGCGGCACCTCAGTATGCAGGAAATTACCGGAACTGTCGGTATTTATACTTCGGGTGAATCCGGATGTCAGAATAGTTACAGGACGGTTAGCCAACACAGTGCCCTCCCATGTCAGCATCCTGCCGCGAACGGTTCCGGTCGCAGGCATGGTGATATCGGCAGTCGTGGCCTGGCCGGCAACAATGGCTGCCGGAGAGGTTTTGCAACTGGCGGCAGAGGTAGACGCATTGACTGACCATGGCACACACAGCTTCACCGTCAGGTTACCGACCGGCAGAACAGAGATGGCGTAAGAGCCGTTGGTGACCAGTTGAGACAGTAGTTGCACGCCGGATGCATTCAATACCGTCAGTGTACCGTTGGTTACAGGGGAACCATTGTTAAGCTTGACCATCCCGCCCAGGTTGCCGGAATCCACGAACTGCAGATCAACGGTGGCGGTCGAAGAACCGGCGGTGAAATCGCCAGGGACGCTCCGCTGCATGGTCACACTGCCAAGAGTTCTTGTGGCAGTAACGGTAAACGGCCCTTGCGGAATGCCGATGGATGGCGAAGCGGTGTATAGATTTGATACGAAGCTTGCTGCGGGATTACCGGACTGGTTAGATGCAGTAAAGGATTTTGCATATATCGGGTTGCCGCTCTTGAGCGACAGGCTGAGAACCTGTGCTATCGGCGCACCGGTGCCATCTTTCAGATTGACCGTAATGTTGCCGGTAAGAGGCGGCATTGCCGTCAGTGTACTGCTGCCATCCAGCGGCACGGAGAAGTTTCTGATGGCAAGCAGTTCATCCTGGGAAAGCCCGGCAAGGGATTCCGGCGGCAGCTGCGCAAGCCGCTGCGCTCCTGCCTTTGCTGCATCAACGGACGGTTCCTGCACCAGGAAGTGCATGAGCGCAATCCGCTCACCCGGCTGAATGGTAATATCCCAGCTGTTATTAATCGATGCGCCTCTGATAAGGGCAGTATTAGAATTAGAACCGTTCTGCAACGGCGACAAGGTGACCGCTGCCGGAGCCAGTTGTGCCCCTTCGCCTCCCCAGACCGTCGCAATCTTGGTCGGGTGCGGGGTGTAGTTGTAGTAGCTGTAATTGACGGTGTTATCGATAACGGCCCAGAAATCTCCGGCAGAGAGCTGGTTATCTCCGCTGGAGGTCGAGTTGGCGGCGAAGCTGTAGAGGCCGGCATAACAGGTACTGGAGTAGCAGTAGTATGCATACGCGCGGTTGGAGAAACTGCTCTTGACCTTGGTGGTGATGCTTTTGGCAACGTCTGTCGGATTGTCGATAATTTCCAGATAACGGGCAAAATACCCTTCCCGGGGGACGTACACCTTACGGGTGACGGCCAGGCCGTCAACAGTTGCGGTCGTCTGACGCAGTACAAGCTGCTGCCCGCTCATCTCTTTGGTGCCGGCGGTGAGTTTCGGGAATGGGATGGTTACTCCTGCAGAGACGATTTCAAGCGATGCCCCCCCCTGGTCTGCCGTATTGCTGGAGTAAAAGACACTATCCTGACCGAAGCGGAGAGTACCATCTCCCTGTATGTCAAATTGCTGAATATTGCCGTCATACAGTGTCTGCGGCATTGTTATCGCGTTGGAGAGCAGCGCGATATCAAGTGTCAGGGTCGCACCATCATCTAACAGTGCTCCCGATGCCTCTCCAAGCAGCAACTGGCTGATATCACCGGAATTCACGAAGACAGTGCCAACCGGTATCCGTTCCATCTGGTAGTAGCCTCCGGCATTGGTACGCACCGACGCGGTAGTCCCGAAATCGGGGTTCTTACCCTGGACTGTTACCAGCATATTGGCAGCACCGTTGCCGCTGTTCGGCATCAGCACCTGCCCGGCAACCGTGCCCAGACCGACCATGGTCATGGTTCTGTCAAGCGTCTGTCCATCAGTATTCAGGATCAGGTCAAGCGCCTTGGCCCGCAGCTGGCTGTTGGCATCACGGACGTAAAGGTCATAGGTGTAAAGTTTCTGAGAAGCAAAGGTAAAGCCGCCATCGCCGTCGGTTTTAAGGGAGGTTGATGTGCAATATCCTCCATATCGGCAATCGAGTGAGGCCAGGGTAACGGTAATACCCGCTGCCGGCGTCAGACCATCCGGCAACAGCACTTTACCGGTAACAGTGGCTGCCGGATCAGCAGCCACATCCACCGTAATATTCAACACAGCACCATCGGCAACGGTGCCGGTCAGAGTGCCGTGCAGGTTTCCATTGCCGGCATTTACCGTGAAGTTGCCTGCCATGACATGACTGAAAACTGCTGTTCCGGTAGCATCGGTTGTTCCGCCGAGCGATCCGTAACCATCACTCAGACTGAGAACCGCACCGGCAACCGGGTTAAGAGAAACGTCGCGTACGGTGACGGCGAGGTTGGCTGTGCCGCTCAGAGTGATAGTAACGGTGATGTTCTCCTTGTGCGTCTGAATATTTGCCGTTGCCTGGGCTTTCGAACGTGCGGAAGCATCGTCAACAGTGACGGTTTTTACGCCCAGGGACAACACTTCAAACCGGTAGTAACCCTGAAGATCGGTTGTGGTTGACAGCCCTCCGGCTCGTACCGTAACACCCGCTGCAGGTGATAGTGCGTCGGCACGGTACACATGCCCTTCAATCGATCCGTACGCCGAGAGTGTCAGAGTTGAGTTGACGACCTGGCCGTTTGTGGATACCGCACCTGTTGTCGAGGCACCGAAACCGGTGACGCTGTCGGTTGCGGAAAGGGAGAAGTTGCCGACTTTTACACCGGTGAACGAGAACGTGCCGTCACTGGCACTGACTGTCGTCGAACTGTCACTGCCAAAGAGGTGGCGGTTACTCATCGTAATGGTCAGGCCTTCCACACCCGAACCGGAGGCATCCCGAACGAGACCGTTGATGGATCCTTTGCCAAGGAATGTCACCGTTGAAGAAACCTCCGCTCCGCTTACCGTAAGATAAACGGTGGAGCGCCCGCGATTACCGGCTGTGTCCGAAGCAATCAGGACATACGTGCCGAGTTGTACCTGCGGGAAGGCAAAAGTACCGCCGGCTGCCGTAAAAGAAGTGTCCAGTGCGTTAGTCTGATCATTCTCGGTGTGCATTGATACCTGTACATTTGCTGCCGCTGCAGTGCCGTCAGCATTCTTTACCAGCCCCTTGATGGAGCCTGCCTCGGAGAGAACCACTCTGATATTACGCAGGTACCCGTTTGACTGGCTCATGTTTCCTGTGAAATAACCCTGCAACCTGTTGGCTGTGTCATACGCAGAAACGGTCACACTAATGCCGGTAATCGCTTCGGCATAAAAGGTGCCGTCAGCAGCGGCTGTGACGGTTATCCCGTTGATAACCACCTCTGCGCCGGAAACCGGGGTGTTGGCTGCAGTGACTGCCGTGCCGGCAACCACTCCACCGCGAACAGTGACATTCATTGTGCTGACCGTGGCTCCGGCGATGCGTGCGGAAAGAGTACTGATGCCGCCGGCAACTGCCGTAAGAGTGAACGGTTTTGAGCTCTCACCCGCTGCAAAGACAAGAGTTGACGGCTGCGCCTGAATCGCACCGGAAGCCAGCAGTTCAATCGTCAAGCCGCCTGCAGGGGCAGGCTGAAGCAGAGTTGCAGTAAGACTTGCAGTATCACCCGCCGCAAGAAGTTGTGAATCAGGGAGTTGGACAGATGCCAATGACCCGACGAAAAGTGTCACTGATACCGGAGCGCTGGTATTGCCTGCTGCATCGGTGGCGGTTGCCGCAACAGTGAACATGGCCCCATCAGAAAGACCGGAAGGCACGTTAATCGTGAAGCTCTTCTCGGCGAACCCGGACGACGGGAAAACTGCCGCATCACTGAAACTGAACGCACCACTCCCGGTGATTGCCATGCTGCTGAGGATGGTATTGTCCTCTGCCGTTACAACAACTGTTACCGGCTGTCCCGGGTGAATGCTGAGTGAGTTGTCTTGCGTTCTGATTGTGACATGTGGAGGTGTCGCATCGGCAACCGCCATGACCACAGATGCCGCTTCAGTGAAGTTCCCGGCGACATCATACGCAGTCGCACCGAGACGTATCTGATCGCTGGTAGTAAAATAGGCGGGAACGGTCCAGGTGAAGGTTGCAGCACTGTTCACCATGGATGTCGGTAGAATGCGATCCGTAACAATCGCTCCATTGGCAGTGAACACCAACCTGGTAATGCCGCCGCTGTCACTGGCAGATACCACGGCGGTTATGACCTGACCCGGCTTGACCGTATTCCCGCTGGAAAGGCCGGTAAAGGCAACTGCCGGGTTGATTTTATCCAGAACGGAAATGACAAGCGGAGCAGCAGCGGCCTGTTGGCCCTTGGCATCCACAGCAACGGCATTCACCGTAATCAGTCCGCCGGGAGCGGTACTGCGCGGCACATAAAAAGCGAAGTCGTGCGTTGCAGCTGTCTGCAGAGGAGCAGGGAAGTCGAAGGTTCCGGATGCAGGCGGGATTGCAGCCTGCGGGAGGCAGTCGTTGAGTCCGACTCCGCCTGTCGCCTGATAGCCGATTTTGGCAACGCCGGTATCGTCAGTTGCAGAGACCTGAACCGTGACCCTGATACAGTTGCCGAAAACAGTCCCGCCAACAGTCGGCGAGGTCACGCCCAGCACAACAGCAGGAGGCTGGTCGGCAGTCACCAGGATTGTGCTGCTGAAACTGTCAGTCAACGCGCCACGATTGCCGGAGGTATCGGTTGCATACGCGGTAACAGTTATCCTGTCGCCCGGTTTACCGGACTGCGCTGCTGCAGTGAAACTGAACCCGAACGGTGAAATTCTGGAAACCTGGATCGGCTGGCCGTTCAGGTACCAGTCAACCATGGCGACATCACTGTTGAGCGGAAGTGTCGGAACAACGTCGACGGAAAGGTTCTCAATCACTGTTGCACTGCTGAGAGTCAGGCCGAGAACCTTCGGTGCGGTCCGGTCGGTGGTCGTTACCGTGTATGACTGGGCCGGACGGCTGTTGCCGGAGAGATCGACCACCGGCAGAATCGAGATTGTGTAGGTTGTTTCCGACGTAAGCGCATATTTAGGGGTGAACACCAGCCCGGTGTTGCCGAAGATAGTATCTACACGACCATCAATGATCCCGGCAGGACCGGACATGGTGATCGCCTGGCCGGCAAAAGCGCTCGGAGCGAACGGCTCGCTGTAAAGTACACGCACGACACCATCCATCGGGAAACCGGTCGGTATGGCCGGATCAGGTGAAATCGACAGGATGGACGGCGGAGTGATATCTACCGTGGTGAAGGTTGCCAGATGGTTTTTTACCATGGTTCTACCGAGTAGATCTTTCACTCCGCTGACGCTGAGCGTGTACTGCCGTTCGTCCTTCAGGGGCAGGCTGCTCAGCTGGGTAAAGGTCGCAACTGTCCCTGCAGCGTCAAGAGAAACGGTGCCGTTGACCTTGCCTTCACGCGTGCTGAGTACAATTGCAGTAGTGTCAACACTTCCTGGCTGGACCGGTTCGGAGAAGGTTACCGTAATGATCCGGTCGAGAGGTACCCGGATCTCGCCAGGCAGAGGATTACTTGAGGTAACCCCCGGTGGAGCTTCATCCAGAATGATCGGTGTTCCGGTCAGATCGAGGTCGCCGGCGATTTGACGCCCCTTGATGACTGCCAGCCCCTGACTGGCAGGATCCTGCAGCAGCAGGTCGTAACTGCCGTACGGGACTGCATTGAAGATAAGAATACCGTTCTGGTCGGTTTCACGGTACAGCACGAAACCGTCGGTTCGTTTCAGCTCAACCACAACCGCAGGTGCAGGCGTGCCGTTGGCGTACAGAGTTTTCAGACTGAGCGTGGCGGTGACGGTGAATGCAACCGTAACATCGGCAGTGGCTCCCGGACTGAGCGTGCCTCCGGCAGATCCTTTTTTCTGTTGATCGAGTGAATCAACAGCATCAACCGTAAACGGTCCGGCCGGAACCTTCAGGAAGCTGAATCTGCCGTCCGCACCGGTGAACGCTTCGCAGATATAATTTCCGCAACCGGCATCCGGAAATTTCGTTATTGAGATCTTTGCACCGGAGACCGGCGAACCGCCGTCAACTACAGTACCTGAAACGGTGCCAAGCCCTTCCATGACTATTTTCACGTAACCGGTACCACCTGCATACGGTACGTTGGCGTAAGCAACTCCACGCTCCGTGCTATTCTGACTGAAGGCATTAACTGTTTCCCGCCCTAAAGGGCGGTCGGGATATTCGAATTTACCGTCACCGTCTGCAGTTGTCTGTTCACCGCAGTAGTAGCCCAGACAGACCCTGCTGCTGGCCGCAGCCGACCCGTCCGGATGGTAAATCCACCCGACGATGCTCCCCAATTGTGGTTTGACAAGTGTCGCAACCATCGGGATGTCGATAATCTCCCCTTCACGGGTAAGATTGCCGGAGGCGCTCATGCTGGTCTGCCCTTCCCGGTAAGCAGTGATAGAGAAGGGACCGGCAGCTACGCCGGGGAAGGAGAATTTGCCGTCAAGGCCGGTGGTACCTTGAAGCGACAGGCTGCGGCCTGACGGATAGCTCTGACGCAGGGTGACAATCCAGCGGGCCAGCGGCTGCAGGTCTCCACCCTGGTAAATTGTACCTTTGACAAGGCCGATCGGCATTTCGCTGACATTCACTGTAACAACCGGTGTTGTCATATATGCCGTGGCAGTTGCAAAACCGCGCCGTCCGGTGGCAGCTTCAAAAATGGTGATCCGCAGATCACCCGGCGGTATATAATCCTGACTGTATTCGCCATTGGCGTTGGTAACGGCAAACGCCAGGTCGCCGCTGTTGTTGGCAATGGCAACCTCGGCATTCCTGACCGGAGTGATGCCGTCCTGACGGTACACTGTTCCTTTGACAGTTACCGTATGGTCAAACAGGTACACCTTAACCTCAACCAGGGTTCCGTCAGCGATGATTTTGCCGGAAATACGCCCGCCCGTATCAAACCCGTCATTGCTTTGGGCAAAAACGGTGAAGACTCCTTCATCAAGGGCGTCGGCACCTGAAAGCATAAGCACGCCGCCGGCGTCTGTTTTGTAGGTCGGGCGGGTGCTGTCGCCAATTTTGCTGCCCTGTTCAACCTTGACCGTCGCGCCGGGAACCGGAACTCCTGCGTAGGTCAGTACGGTTACCTTGACCGGCGCCCGTGAGTTGAGGCGGAACGACAATTCAGTGACTTTGCCCGGCGACACTGTTGAGGTTATGCTGCCGGTTCTGCCGGTGGTAACGGATCCGGCATACTCTTCCACTGTTACGGTGAACTTGCCGGCATTGACCAGCGGGAAACTGAACCGCCCCTGATCATCGCTACGGGTGGTCAGATTCTGAATCCCCTGCGGAATTGCTTTACAGCTCTGCTCACCGGAGAGGGCATCCATATTGATTGTTACCGTATTGCCGCTTTGCGAGACCGCAGACATAGGGTCTGTATCGCTGCAGATGGTACGGAACTCATCAGACTTGAAACTCACCAGGGCGTTGATAACCGGAGTTGCGCCATCGGGAGCATACACGATACCGGCTACTTCGCTGGTTGCCGTAAGGCGGATATCAACCTGCTTCAGCTCACCACTGGTCGTAATTTCTCCCGCAAAGGTGACCGGTTCGGGGCTGAACGGCCCGGCGGCGGTAATAACGAACCGGCCGACCATGACATTGTTGAACGTAAACCGGTTGTTTTCAATAGTGGTGTCAATGATCTGCAGATGCTGGGTATGTTCAAATCCGAGACCGATTTTCCTGTCGCCGGCGCTTGCAGAGATAACCCGCAGCGCCGAGATGCTGACTTTCCCCGCAAGCGGCGTATTGCCGTTGTCGTTCCAGATGCCACCTTTGACCGTGCCGCCTGCCCCCTTAAAGGTCAGGTCGGTGCGTACCTTCTGGCCGGGAAAGAGAACCCGGACCGGGGCTATATTGCCGTCAGACAGGTCGGCTCTGAACGCCGAAACCTTGTATTCGGAGCCGCTGACCGGCACATTGTTAATTTCATACGCACCGGTTGCGTTGGTCTTTCCGGTGCCGATAACACAAGGGTTACCACCGCATGTGGAAATAAGATACACGTCAATCCCCGCTGCCGCAGCACCGGTCTGAGTGAGTACCGTACCGAGCACTCCCCCCTGCGCCTCCAGCAGGATTGTGGCAGGATATTCAACTCCAGGTACGGAGATATCAATGGTCGCCTCCCCCTTTGCCCCAAGCGCCTGAGAAACGGCAACAAGAGTCCGTCTGCCGACAGGCACATCGGTCAACCTGAAACTTCCGTCCGCAGCGGTTGTGGCAAGTGAAACCCCGCCCCCGACCTGGGCACCGGCAACAGGATTGCCCATGGAATCCTTGACAACACCATTGATCGAAGCAAACCCGCCGTTCAACAGTATGTTGACTGTTCCCGTATCGTTTTTAGCAATAATGAAGCGGGCGCTCCCCTCCTGGAAGGTAGCCTGGTTGAAACTGTACATACGGTACGAACCGGCCGGTATCTCCGGGAAAGAGTACCCCCCCGTACTGTCTGTCTGAGCAGAGGCAACGGCGCACTCTTCCGGAATAAAAGGGCCAAACGGACCGGGCACTTCAGGACAGCGGACACCGGGCTGACTGCTGTCCTGATACCAGGCGAAGACAGGGAGACCGGTTGCAGGTGTAGCTCCGTCATAATTAAGTACATGGCCGTTCACTGAGGCGTAGCTGATTGTTATCTTCCGTAACTGCTCCGTGAACAGAGTAAGATTCATCTCCACAATTCCGCCAGACTGGGCCATATAGCCACTCTGGATAACTTTCGAGTTGGTCGGCAGATGTACTGCCTCAACCAGGAAATTACCAACCGGAACCCGGGGAATGGCATATGTGCCGGTAACGTCGGTGGTGAAACCGAACAGGCTGCCATCGGTCAGACTCGTAACCCTGATGCTCGCCTTGTCGAGCAACGTTGTGCCGTCCTCACCCAGAATCTTGCCGCGCAGCGTACCCCTGCCCAGCATGACGATATCGACATTCAGCCGCTGGCCATTGCGGGCCGGTGTAAAGAGAATTTCTCTGAACTCGCTGTTGGCAGGATCAAGGGCAACAATCCTGTTAGCACCCCTGAGAACATAATCCCAGCCGTATTTCGCACCGGTCCTGGTGAATTTGCTGCTGACGCCGTACCAGGATGGCTGGCAGCCATTGTCGGATGGGATTTCAACCTGGTGGAACAGACGGACTTCAGCCCCTTCCAGTGCGCTGCCGTCAGGGTTCAGCACCCCTCCGGATACGACCGCAGCCGGGTCGTCAATGGTGGCGGTCACCGGTACGGTCTGGCCGTTGATAGTCTGGCCGGGACGGTCGGCAATGCCGGTAAATGTGAGCGAACGGGGGATAAACGGCCCGACCGGATCACGCAGGGCGATGAAGGCGATCCGGTTGCCGGGCTGCATGGCAACCCCTACCACCTGATTGTCATCCATGCCGTAGTGAGAAATCAGAGCCCGGGCGAATTTGTCCTGCACCGATGCGGGCGTCACCTCTTCACTGAAGAGAGCGGCCACAACTCTGCCGAAATGCCATATGCCGCAATCGTTTACTAACTTGTCGGCGTCAGCCTGCTGCACGACGCTGATGACAGCCGGAGCAGGGTCAGGAATAGACCGGGACAGCGTTGGTTGTTGTGCCGAAATTGCACCGGCAAATTCAACGGTAAAGGTTGCAGGCGAACCGGAAGGAAGTCCGATGGTCGGCAGATCGTTTGAAGTAACACCGGAAAAAACACGCTGTTGCAGCATCCCGTTACTGTCAGGAGCAACAACTGAGAGGGAGAACGGCGTACCGGGCAGTGCTCCGGGAAGAGCGGTCAGCCTGATCTTGTGCGCTCCGGCTGACGGGAGTGAAACAATTGCCAGTTCACCCCGCACATCCGCCCCCGCCTTCAGGAGGAGGAAATCAGAGAAAGGAATCTCTTTGGACAGCTTACCTTTTACATCAACACCACCAAGAACTCTGCCGGTCGGGTCAATAAGTTTCATGGTGACCGGAGGCGCAGCGCCATTACCGTCGAGCAGTACCGAAATCTGCGCAGGACGATAGGCGGTTTTGGAAGAAAGGTTGCGCTGGAACTCTCCGCCACCCATGCTCAGCAGATCAGGGAGAAGCAGAGACGCCACACTCGAAGCAAGAGCATCACCGCGGACGGACTTCCGGCGCAGCTCGTCGAACCCGGTGAAATCGTCCTGCTCGAACTTCAGTGCTTCAGCAATCGGATACTGTTCGTTAAGACGGGAATAGCCGCTGCCCATGAAATCGTACAGCAGCTGCAGGGCGGTATCAGGGAGCGATTCTCCGGCCGGTGGCTCCGAGGCGGGCCTCACCAGACCTAAAGTGTGCCGGAAACCGGCCTGAGCTACCTCAATGCCGCGAGTCCAGACAATTTTTTTGCCGAAGCGCCTGATGTCAGCAGGAAGGGCTGCGGCCGGGGCGGTCGCAACGGAATACGCCTTGCCGAGCAGCCCGAGCGCCGCATCACGAAGCGTTTTGGGCAGAAACCGGGATTCCTTCGGCAGCACGAGAGAATCAGGAGAGAGCGGAATACCCAGCTCTCCGACAGATGTTTTGAGCTGGAACCGTCCGGAAATATGCTCATCGGAATCAAGGGTCGCAGCAAAGACGGTGCCACTTACCTTGGAACGGAGATCGAAACTTACCGAGGCCGAATCTCCGGGCATGATGGTTTCTATCTCCTGGCTCCCTTTGGTCGGGTCAACAAGATCCGCTCCGCCGATCTGCCCCTGATGAAGATTGATGCTCACCAGGTTAGCCGGTGCGGCAGAGGTGTTCGTCACCGTGACGTCAAGCGTGTACTCTTCACCGGCATTGACGACATCCGGATGGGTAAAGGTCATGGTGAAGGTCGGGTTGCGCACCAGCACCGTACCGGCAGCGCGACCGCGCACCGTAACCGGGCCTATGGGGAGTCCGTGCAGAACCCCCGTGATCTCCATCTCTACCGTGTGGCTCCCCTCGCGGCGCCCTTCAACGAGATATTCGGCATTACCGCTCTCGCCCGGTGCAAGGGAAACGATGTCGTCTGCAGTGCCAAGCTTGCCGTCCGGGCCGGGCTGAACAATCGCCTTGATGCGCGGCGCTTCGCCGGTCTCGGTCATTGCCATCCGGAGCGGGTCGTCACTGCTTGCGGCCACAGTATCCTTACCCGGCGGCAGGAATATTTCAGCTTTCAGATCTTTGACCACCAGATTGGAACCGGCCGGAGCAACGTTGCCGACCATCAGCATGACGCTGAAATACTGGTTCAGAAACCCGATATCTCCCGGTATGACCACCACACCGGGGATAGGGGGCACGACAAATTCATTGCCAGCGTATTTGTCCATCTTCAGACTGAAACCGCTCACCGTAAGGTTTGGAATCCTGGTCTGGGCCAGCTTGAGGCTGTCGGGAATGATGGTGCTGACAGATTTCAGCTGCGCTTCCGGCAGTGCGCCGAGCCCGACCTGCGGGACGGATACATCCCGGGTGGTAGCAAGTGTCGGGAGGAGAAGCGGCAGATCGAGTTTGATCTCTTTACCCGGTTCAACGGCAAAAGCTGCGGTAAAATTGTACGCCTGGAAATTTGATTTATCGTAGACAATCCCTTTTTCACGGATCTCTGCTGCAGTAAGCGGCCGCGCCGTCACCTGGGTAACCAGCAGTTTTTCAATAATTTCTATGGTGACACTTTCCGGAGCGCCGCGCAGCAGCACCGCACCGCCACTGATCAGGCGGATATTGTCCAGCGAGTAGGTTCCAGGGGTGACAAACGCAGGGATATTGAACGGCGTATTGGCCGGTACTTCGAGATCAAGCGGCTGCTGGAGACCGGGGCCGCGCAGCGTGCCCTTGAGGGTCGCATCGGCAGGGAGCGGAGGGATCTGCCCCGACGGCAGTGTCGGCACCTGAAGGTATGCGGAGACAATGGTGGCGATGTTTTTGGGAACTGTCTGCATGGCCGGCTCGACCTTCAGCCCCATTCCGTAGAGGATGATATCCTCGCTTGCCAGTTGGCGCCCTTCGTACGCAATGGCGGCACCACCCAGAACCTGGAACATAACTGACAGCATCATGATAAATTTAAGGGCTTTATTCATCGCATTCTCCCGTACCTGTCGCTTACTTTATGCTGACCGGAAATTCCCGCTTCAGTTCAAGGCGCAGTTCATCCAGCAATTTCAATCTCAGTTTCTGCATCACCACGTTACTGACCGCCTCGAATTTCGGGATTTCACCTTCTGATCGTTCCGTAACCTGTACCAGATGGAAGCCGTAGGAAGTTTCCGTAACACCGCCGGTCCCCCCCGGCTTCAGGCTGTACAGATACTCCTCAAACGATCTGACCATCACACCTTGATCGATCCAGCCGAGTTCTCCGCATTTTCGTCTGGTTGCCTGATCAATACTGACCGCTTCGGAAACAGTGCAAAAATCCTCGCCACCCTTCACCCGCTGCAGCGCCGAATCGGCTTCTCCTGAAGTTTTCAGCAGAATATGGCGCGCTTTGACTTTAGGTGACTGTTGAAACAGGTTCCGGTTTTTTTCATAAAATTCTCGTGCAGCATCTGGCGTGATTCTGTTTCCCAACTTCCGGGCCAGATACGCGTCCAGCAGGATTTTGTCCTGTGCATCCCTTATTTCCGCTGCCACGGCCGCATCCTTGTCGATTCCCTCCTTGAGAGCACCGAGAACGATTTGTTTCCGGTCCAGATACTCCTCAAGAATTTCCCGCCGCCGCTCAGGGTCCATCGCCCGCAGGGCCTGCGACAGATCCTGGCTTTTCTGCAGCCTGAGCAGCTCACGGTCGAACTCTGCAGTGGAAACAGCTACCCCGCCCGCCATGGCGACTACCCCCTCCCCATCAGGACAGGCATGTGCCGGAAGCATGAGGAGCAGCAGTACGACCGTCCATCTGATCACTGGATCCGCTCCAGCAGCTTCTCGTCAAAAGCGGTACCCCTGGCGCTGAACACGACAATCCTTCCGGGGTAATACAGCTGCTCGGTGGCCGGGTATTCAACGTCTATAACGGCCTGGCCATTGACTAACGTGACACTGGTCGAGTCGACTCTGGAGCTGTCAGGCAGCAGAATCTTGCCGTACGGTATTGTTTTAGTCGATGCCTGAGAGAGCGTCTTCACAACCAGAGCGGTGCCGTCAGGGGCTGCAGTGCCGTTGTTCATCCCAATCCCGGACAGTGTTACCCTGAATTTCTGGGTCAGACTGCCGGCAGCCCCCGTGAGACCGAGATTCTGAACCGTGAATGTCACCTTTCCGGCAGGCATTGCCGGGGCAAGGGTATAGAGCTTGAAACTGTTGACCGTTGTGGTGACGGTGTTGGCAGCCATGTCGAGAACGCCGCCGACATAATTCCAGTCGCTCTTGTCATTGTCCCAGCCGTAGATGGCCAGGCTGCTTTCGTCAAGACCGACAATATCCGCATCCTTGTAGTCGATGACAAGCGGGGTCTGCGCTGCAAGCGTGTAGCCGTCCGGCAGGAACTGGTGGTATCCGCCGATCCCGTAGTGCGGAGCATCCGCCGGGCCGTAGGTATCGCCAGGTGCATAGCGCGCCTCATTTACCGGACCGGCAATCGGCATAAAGCGGTACGAGTAGATGCCGGCTTCAAACGGAGCAGGTTCCTTTGATCCGTCAATGGTCATGGTGGCGGTAAAGAGCGATTTCAGGGTTGTCAAGCCGCTGGCGGGAACATTTGCTATAACATCGGAGACGTTGGCAGCATTGTTATCAGCCAGCATCTTCCAGGAATCCTGGATTGAATTGATCAGCCCCATGTCCGGACCCGGCAGAGATCCGCGCGGGTATTTCTGCATCGGATACGGATGACCTTTGACAATGACCCCTTTCTCCAGGGTGTAGGAAACCTTGCTTTCACTTTTCACGGTAGCACCGCCGCCGAATTTCAGTCCAAGTGCACCGACCTTGAAGGAAAACGGGAGATCCAATGCATCGCCGTAACTCTCCTCAACGGAATATTCCGCATCGGTCGTCATCAGCAGGTTGCGGAATTTCCTCAACTCCTCATTGAGCACGGTCGGCACCAGCTGCAGCGACTGACGACCGAGACCGGCAGCGGCACTGCTGTCACGAATGGCCGACAGGTTGGAGAGCGCCCGGATGGCAGGTTCGATTGAGTCGCCGGTCAGGGTGAAGTTCCATTTTCTCGTTTTTCCGCCGGTAATCGGAGTGGTGTACCCGGCAGCGTCAGCTTTCCAGCCAAACCCTTTCGGCGGAGTGTACGATATGGAGATACTGCTCGGCTTGGTCGGTGCACTGAGGTCAGTAACAAAGCTGACGCCATAGCTTTCTACCGTTGTTGCTGATGCGCTTAGCTTGAGCGAATTACCGAGTAGTTCGGTTGTCAGCATATCCTTTTCTTCTTTATCAGGAGACGGGCTGTCTAGCGCAGTGGTGAGACCGGCTGACAGATCAAAACCGCCTGACAGAGAGTACCCTTCCTTGATAGACTTCTTGACAGGCACACCCGCCGGGCTCTTTTCATATCCGTATCCGTAGGTGGCTTTAACACTGGAGGAACCGGAAGCTGTGATGCCGAATTCAACTCCCAGCTCCTTCTCGGTTCTGCCCAACGGACTGGTTATTCCGATGTTTGCGTTAATCGTGTTGGTTGCCTCCATGGAAAACTCGGTGGAGGTGCCGGTCAGGTAGGTATCAAGATTGCCGCAGATAGCCGGTGACGTGCGCGCTGCATTTTTAAGAGCTATCAACAGCGGGTTGACGCCAAGTTTCGGCAGGGTTGCCATGGCAAAGGCGCATTTGTCAGCCGGAGTCATCGGAGACTTGAATGTGTACTCCTTGCCCCACGCCGTTACCTTGGAACGCCCGGTTTCAACGCCGACTTTGGCTTCCACTTCGGCAATACCCGCCTTGCCTTCAAACTCATAAAGAGAGAACTCTACTGAGGCTTTTCCGCCGACCTGCAGGGTAGAACTGTACGAGATATCACCGTCCTGAATTGTGCTGCCGCCAAGCAGCGTGCGGCTTTTTGAAATTTCCATCCCGGCTTCGCCGCTCCCCTCAACCGTTGCGATAAGGCCGACTGTGCCTTTAATGGCAAGTCCACGGGAATAACTCTGCGAGAACTCGCGGTCCTTGAGAGCTGCCTTAAATTTAACAGGCTCGACACAGGTCGAAGAGACTCCGTCAATGGATGCAATCTTGCCGAAAATCATTGTGCCGGGGGTCATGCCCGCTTCAAACGGAATCGCCAGACCCTGCTCGTTCGGGTGTGTGCCGTCAAGCGGCAGGCCGAAGGTGTTGTCACGCGGGGAAACAATCATCCCCCTGCTGTTGGTGGTCAGGTTGTAGGTTCTTGTCGTATAGCCATAGCCGCCAGGGCCTGACATTGTACCCTCAATTTCCATCTTTACATTCGCGCCGACCTTCGGCGCGCCGGTACGACGGTTGACCACGGTGTAGTAGCGAAACGATTTCCCCTCTCTCATCAGGGTCAATTTATCATCAGTATCATCCAGCGTAAGCGGCGGGTTGGGATCGTCTGGAGGAGGAGCCACCACGTACGGCTCGCAGGATACGTTGAAACTCTGAGTTGCGCCGGTCTGGATACCGCTTTCGTAGGAGTAGACCGAAGGGGTCGCATCGCCGACTACGCTTTCGGATGGGATGACGAAGACAACATCATGGATCTTCGTGGCATTGGCCCCGACAGTTCCAACACTGTAGCAGGTCCTGGTAAGACCGCTGCATGCAGAGACATCAGCTATATCGGTAGTTGAAAAATTCTGCACAACAAGACGGATCGTCACTGACTCGCCGGTAAAAAGGTTCAGGTCGCCGCTCAACGGTTGGCCGCCAGACAGAATTATCTGCGTAATAGTCAGTCGTTTCGATGACTTGCAGACAGCATCAGGCGCCAGCAGCTTGGTTTTGTCCGGTAGCGGAAAGTCCGGTTTGGTAGCCGGAAGTACGGGAGCAGGAGCAGCAGCCGAACGGTTGAGAATGTAGTAGTACAAACCGTCGTAGTTGTTTTCACGCACCGGCTCATTGACTTTTCGCTCCGGAATATCAACAAGGACGTTGATGCCGCGCGGGGTGCCGGCACCGGCGTTCTGATCGATATTCTTCACCTGGAATACCGGTATCCGGTTGCCGTCAGGATCGAGTTTGTATTTGCCGGCATCCATTTCATAATCGGGGTGGAGATGCTCTCCGCCGGACAGCGTCTGACGCAGCTCGCGGTTCAGTGTCTGGGTTCCGCTGCCGTCATCGGCAAACAGTGAGACAACAATGTCGTCGGCAATGCGGAAACCTTTATTGAAAATGTGGGGGACAACATGAAGCTTCCCTTTTGTCAGGGCTTCGGTGGTCCTGGTCTGGGCAGTCGTCAGGTTTGAACTGCGCTGAGCGCTATATGGAGCGTTGCCGATGTCCGAGGCATACGTGGTTTGGGTGTCGGTTTTGACCTTCTTGATAAAGCGGTCGGTCATGGCCACAAATGCGTCGGCCTCGACTTCGTCCGCTATCCGGAACCGGTCGGTACGATCGGCTTTCGTCCAGTAAAAGCGGGCTATTTCGTCAACAATGGTACTCCGGGTGAATATGGTGAGCGGAGTTGCTGCCCTGAGTGTTCTGGCTGCAACTGCCAGGGCGTACTCCTCAAAGGATGTACACGGTTTTGTCGTCCAGAGCGAAACGTCAGCCACAGCCGGATCAATTTCAAGGCAACCGTTCACTTCGTACACCATGCCACCGTACGTAATTGTGGAGGCATCCTTGCGATCAATCTGCAACAGCATCTTATTTGCAGCCGTATCAGCAGCCAGTCGGGCCGCAGCGGAACGGATACCGGTTTTGCCGGCATCGTGAAGCTGTTTGATGTATCCGGAGTTAAAGGATGAAGCGGTTTTGGATGCCCCTTGTACTCTGATGAACGCATTGGATTTGGTCAGGTTGTACTCCTGGAGATTGGCCCATTCATGGCCTTCAACCCGCGAGATCTTCTTGGTTTTCATCGCGTTAAGGATATCGCCGAGTTTCTTCCCTTCAAGGTTAAAGCCGGGCACCCCTTTCACATATTCACCTTCAAGCACCCATTTGAGGAGCAGCAGCTGGCGTCCGAGCCCCATATCACCGGTTACATCGCCGGCAACAGATGTCGGAGGGTTCGCGTCAAGCTCGCCGCTTTCGAAATTTTCCCTGGACATCGGGAAGAAGGTGATATCTGCAAAGCTGATCGTTCTGCCGCTGGCAAGTTTAAATTCAACCGGTTCTTTTGTTGTCGGATCTCTGAACTGTTCATCAAGTGTTTTGGCAATGCACTTTTGCTCGGCAGGAGTTACCGTGACCGGGGTGAACAGCTCGAAATCGTGGTCACTTTTTCCGGGTTGGTAATTATCGGTGCAGTCTGCGACAGGGTTGGCGCTTTTCCAGAGGCAGGCGCCGCTCCCCTGCTCAATGATGGTTATTCCGGCAACTGATGCTCCTCCGCATGCGGCAAAAGCCCCGTCAAGCCCCTTTGCAATTCCCTTCTGCAGCGCCTCCTTCTCCATCAGCAGCAATGATGAACGATCGCCGAGGGTCTGGGTTTCATTTTTCTTTTCATATCCGGCTATCAGGTCGGAGCAGCTGCTGTACATCGACCAGATATCAAGCGCTCCCTGAGGCGGAAAAGTCGCCTTCTGGGTGGCTGCATACAGCAGGCCGCGATCCTTGTCGAACTTGAGGCCGATGACTTCGTTCGGAAGAGTGTAGGTGTATTTCCAAACGATCCGGTCATCGACCCCGTCAAGATCAAGATCGATGGAGTAGGCACGGAACGGATCGTCCAACGACACAATTGAAATCCCGGTACCGGCTCCGGCTGAAGTGGTCATGTCTCCGACGGCGAACAGTTTAAACGTATCGCGGTCGAAATCAATCTCACGGGTGATGCCGAGCATCTGGATTTCGCTGACAATCTTCATGTCATCAAGGTTGGTGATATCAACCACCACCACTTGTTTCTCTCCTGCAATGATTGCCAGGTCGTATACTTCCGTTGGTTCTATGGTGCCGTCACGGTTACGGTCATATGAAAGCGCCTCGACAGCCAGAATTTTTCGCGGTTTGTCGGTCAGATCCATGGACGACAGCAGCGCCAGGTTCGGATCGAAGACTGCCAGCTGCCCGCCGCCTGCCGGGTAGAGTTCTACACCAAGAACCCGGTCACGCAGGACGGTCAGGTCACGGAAATCACCGGCATGGAGCATCTCCTTGGTACGCAGGAATGGAGGGACTTCCGGAATATTCTTGCCGATATCGGCAACCATGATGCCGACTTCGCCAACTGCAGTATACGCTGCATAACCGGTATCATGCTTGATGACGTCGATACCGCGCGGAAAGCCGAGCGCTTTGATCGTACCGTTTTCACTATAGGCCGAGAGCTGCTCAGGATTTGCCGTCAGGGTTTTGGTGCTGATATGCAGCGGGTTCCTGTGATCGGTGATGTCAAAGAACGACAGATAGCCGGTCATGGTATTCATGGAGGTAGCTATTGCCAAATCTCCGTTGAAGTCGGGGAGAGGATGATTAGCCGGGTTTCCACCGGTAAGCTTGAGGCCGGTGATTCCGGTCATGAGTTTGAGTTTTCGCTTGTAATAGCCGCCTATCGAGTGACCGATCTCCTCCGGCTTTTCCGGATCAGTGGCATCGATAGTCAGCAACCGGTAACCGTCCTTACCGTCGGCCAGAGCAAAAACGGTGGTCTGCACTTTTCCGGCTACTTTTTTCTTGAGGAAATCAACATCCCGCAGCGGTTCGAGCGGGCGGCCATCATTGCCGATAACCAGCGACCCCCTGACCTGGGGAGCAAATGTTTTCATCAAAAAGCGCATGGTGGAGATAAAATTACCGGAAACGTCCTTCATCGGCGGAGCTCCGCCACCCAGCATTGTGCCGAGGGAATCGTCGCCCACAATCGTCAGGGTGTACTCCTCCCCCATTTTAAACGGTGCGGTGGGGACGAAGGTAATAGCCCGGTTGCCGTTGCTGACCAGTACGGTGCCCTGAACCTTGTTTCCTTTACTGTCTTTGACGACAAAACCGCTCTTGAGGCTTGCCGGATCCATCGGTTCTGAAAAGGTGAAACTCAGGACGCCGCGCGGGTCGACTTCATCAAGTCTCGGCGGACCTGCTATCAGCTGCGGCGGCTGGTGGTCGTCGCTGATCGGCGGCAGGTTGACCGGCTCATCTTTGAGCGGAGATTGGGCAGTAACGGAGGTCAGTACTTTGCCGGTCTGGCGGTTGGTGACCGTGATACGGAAACCCGGCATGGTCTGATAATCGTGCTTGCCGTCCTTATATTTGACATCAAGAACGAATTTATGGGAATTGTCCCCCTGGAATGCGAACCTGACACCACCAGCCTTAACCTCGGCCAGCGGAATGATGATTTCGGCTCCGGTTTCGAAATCCAATAATTTCAGCTCAGTCACCGCTGAATTTATGTCAAGGGGGTTCGCCGGGGGAGGAACAGTGGTGTTATACGCAAGAATCATATCGGCTGTTGGATCTATGGTTGAGTCCAAAGCCTTGAAGAGCAGGTTGCCCGGACCGTAGGGGGATGGCGCAACGGTAAATGCCGGGTTCCTGGTTGCGCCGTTGGCATCGTAGACCGTTACGATGAACGTATCCGCAGCCGCACCCTCCATCGGCAGTTCCAATGCACTGGTTTTGATCGGAAAGGTATCAACAACGGCACTTTTAAGGTTGGTTATTTCGAACTCCCTGAGCGCAATGCTGACGGAGTCAACCAGGACACGAACCGTAACCCTGCCGACTTCTCCGGCTGAGACCTTGAACCGGTTCAAGGGATATGCGGTGTTGGCAATATCCTTTGCCACAACGGTGAAGCCGTCTGTCAGCTTTCCGGCAACGGTGTAGGCATATTCAAGGGAGTTCCTCGGAAAATGGATCTCCGGGCAACTGTTCGGCCTGCCGGGAATGCAGCTGCTGGTATTTCTGATGACGATTTCACGATCAAGGGTAAGGATGTCATCAACCGGAATGACAATCTTCTGGGAATTGGGGACAACCGACACCCTGCCACTCAGAACCGGCAGGCAGATCCGCTGAGGATTGAGATCAGCAAGAGACATGAACGGCAGAATCAGCGGAACGTTCGGGGAGACCCAGACCGGTTGGACTGAGACAATATTCCGGCCATACGCGTTGGCAGCCATCTGAACGCTATTGACCCCTACCGGCCGGGATGATTTGAGCAGGCCATAGACGCCGGCGCCAGTGACGCCAGGGCATGGGGGGGATGAGGTGCGGATCTTGCCGTCAATAATACGTGCTGTATCAACAATTTCCATCTGTTTTGCACCGTCAACATCGATTGCACGAACCAGTACCCACTGGTCGTCAGCAGTGACCGGACCGACGGGCGGAATGCCGATATCGAGATAGCGGGTTGGCGTAGCTCCGCCGAGGTTAAGCTCAAAACCGCCACTGTAGCTGAAGTTTTTTCGTGCGTCGTCAGTCAGGGCAACCGGGAAATCGGCTTCACTGACCGACTTGAGCGTAACTTTGGTGCCGTCAGGGAGGACATTGGCAGGGAGTTCAAGTTCAATCCCCCCCGGACCCATGACCGAACCGGCTCCGGTAATGACTTCGGAAATGCTGCCGTCAGGGTTGTTCTGCCTGAACCGGGGGAGATCAACTCTGGTCGTTGCGCCGGCCTGGCCGGTGATCTCAAGCTGCAGACGGTCCTTTACCGTTGCGCCGAAGGTGACTGTGAATCCGCCGTTCGGTTCAACCAGCACCGGATTACGGGCACCGGTAGTCAGGTTGACAATCACCACCGTGTCATGCAGCCCGGCGGTACCCTGTGTCCCGGTTACCGTAGTCATGCCGCCGACACCTGGAATCGTCGCTTCAATGCTGCCGGCCGGGGGGGCAACCGGCGGATCGGTGCTGAGTGACGTAAAGGTTGAAGTGAATTCAGCTGCCATGGATGTTGCGGAGCGATCAATCAGGTTCTTCACTGAAACAGTGTAAACGGTTTTCGGCGCATACGGCTCGGCATGACGGAAGGTTATGCTCCGGCCATCACCGCTCAACTCCACAGAACCGGTCATTTCCGTCAGGTCGGCAGCAATAACCTTGATGTTTGTGAGTGATACTGATGAAGAAAGCACCGGCTCGGACAGAGTAATTTTAACCGGCTCGGCAAGCGGGACTCCCGTCGCCCCGGCAAGCGGAGTAATCGCCAGTACCTTCGGCGGCTCAATTTTCATGGCAATATCTGCCGGCGCAAAAGTGCCTTCAAGCACCGTACCTGATGTCACGCCGCTGTTGGTGGTGACAAGATCTAGCGCCGTCAGGGTGAACTGGCCCGGTTTGACCGGCGCAACATAGAAACCCGAGGGAGTTGAATACACTGTCAGCGGCGTAGAATCGGACGTCACCTGTGCACCTTTGAACGGCTGTGCTGCCGGAGCGGTAACCGTTCCACCGGTATATGCCAGCTTCGATGTTGACTGCAGCACCAGTATTCTGCCGTCTTTAAGGATTCCGGGGAACCGGGCGGAAAGTGAACCCGGAACAGTCAGGATCGAAACAATTCTGTTGGTGTCATTCTCGTCAACTGCAGCGCTGCCGACCACGGCAAAGCGCGTCGAACCGGCGCTCTCCACCGGCATCACCACCAGCAGGCCGCCGGCAGCCATGTTAAAATCTACAGGTTTGGGAACGGACAGAATCAACGGCCTGGCAATGGGAGTACCGGCGGCGGTCAGGGAGACACCGCCTACCAGGGTGAACCCGGTCGGGAGTGACAGTCCGTTATCAGCCGGGTTGAACTTCATCAGTGAAACAGGAACAAATTGTGAGACCGCACCGGCCGGGAAGTTGATTGTTTCACCGGACAGAGAGCTTACGTCACCGCCTTGCGGGCCGACGACGCTGAACAACCGGGCATTTTCAGGCGGGACGACCGCTTTGACGGTGATAACCCCTTTAGAAAGCTGCAGGCCGTTGAACGGCTGACCGGGGGAGACCTGGAAATCGGCAGCCAGTTTCTTGTTGCCACCAAGGCCATAGCCGAACATCACTATTTCCTGGTGATACGGCTCGACCACGATCCGCTCTCCGGAGAAGAAGTCGTACACCTCTGAAATGACCGCCCAGAGAACCGTGCCGCTGGGGAGTTGCTGGCCTGAGGTCAAAGTAAAGCCGACATCTGATTTGATGCCCGGCTTGTAAAAGGTTATCTGCGGTTCAGGGGAGACCGTTGCGGTCAGATCGCCGGGAAGCGAAGGCGTCGCCGGGGGAAGCACCGCACCGGCAGCGGCAGGCAGGGCAACTCCCGGATCAGGCACAGCCAGCGCGTAGTTGCCGACCGACGGCAGCGTGCCGACTACGGTTTTGCCGTCAGCAGATACCGTGGCAAACCCTGTAGCCCTCCAGCTCGCTGATGGTTCATCCCACTGGACAAGAGGCAGTCGGGTTCCGGCAGGGAGGTTGAAGCTGTTGGGCAGTGAAATTCCCGCTTCCTCGGCAAGGTTCAGGTCGGGGGCGGTCAACGCCAGGCTGAAAGCGGCAACCGGTGACCAGCCGGGCGGTAAACGCCTCGACTGAAGGCCCTGCGCGCCTATCTGGGTAATGACGACCTCTGCATCGCGTGTAATGGCACCGGCCGGGATAGTCACTTCAATTGAGCCGTCCACCGGGGCAGTAACCCCTGCCGCTGCCAGCGCTGAGGCAACTCCCCCCTCTTTCAGGCCGAAGTTTGCAGAAACTTTGCCGCCGACAGCAGACGAAAGCGGAGTTCCGGCCACCGGAACGGGAGTAAGCCGGGCATCGGCGACTCTGGTCCCGGTATTGGCAACAACCGCTACCTGTGGGCGCTCTACCCGATTGTAACCGGCTTTTGAAAGAACAACCGAGACAGCACCCTGATCCGCCTCAAAAGAGTACCTGCCGCGATTATCAGTGAGTGAGCTCTGATCTGCTTTGCCAATTCTGGTGAGAACAGCTGATGCCCCTTCCAGCGGCAGACCGGTGGAGTCGTCGTACACTGCTCCGGTCAATACGCCGACGAGGGTCGGCGGAGCAACTACTGCTGCCTGGCCGGTTGCAGAGGTGACTTTTCCGGAACTGTCAACGGCCCTCACCTCGATGTGAAGAATAGATCCCGGAATCGCATCCGGAGGGACCGGGAGTTCAATACTTCTTTCAGGGTCAATTGCAGTGACAAAACCGGCCACTTTTCTATACGCAAGGTTGATATCAACGGATACAACCTGACGATCATCAGTTACCTTGACGGTAACCGGCAGCAGATTACCCGGATAAACCTCCGCCTTCTGGACGGCTAAAGAAACTGTCGGCGCCATATCAACGGCATCGTTGACCTTTACCACCGTAGCGGCAGTTGCTCCGGCGCTGTTACCGGCGGCATCGAACACAGTTACTGCGAAACCTATTGTCGCACCTGCAGCCGCATCCCCTGGAATTGTATAGCTGACAGCAGGCTTGCCAGGATAGGCAGTGGCAAAAGCGGTCGTGCTGCCAGCCAGGTGGAATTCAAACCGGTCAACTCCGCTTCCAGCATCTGTCGCCGCTGCGCTTAACGTTATACTGCTGCCGGGAGATGCTTCCGAAGGTGCCGAGAGAGTGACAGAGTCAGGTGCTGTAGTATCAAGGGCCGTCGCCACTGCTATTACGGCCGAACCACTGGAGAAGTTGCCAGCTCTGTCTGTTGCGGTTGCCGCCACAGTAATTTTGCTGTTTGGCACTGCTGCCGCATCAACGGATCCTGTAACGGTGCAAAGCACAGCAGGATCAGGGCATGCTGTTATCGTTCCATTGATCGATACGGTAAGCTTGTCTACACCTATATTGTCCAGCGTAGAAACCGTTACCGTGTAAGGAGCGCCGGGATTTAGCTCTTTGGGTGCATTAATAGTTACAGTCGGAGGGATGGTATCTGTCAACTTGATGGTATATGGTACGCTGTCGACCGTGCCACCTTTGTTATCGGAAGCCTTTACCGTAAAAGTATATGTTTTTTCGATATCTGCAGCGCCAGGTAGCCAGGCCATTGAGCCGGATGCATTGATGGTCATACCGGGAGGAGAGCCGGCCTGAAGAACGTAACCGGTAATTGATCCGTCTGTGTCCGGATCAAAGGCATCGATTTTACCGGTGTAGGGAGTATCAATCTTCGCTGCCGGAAGCGAGGTGGTTCTGATAACCGGGATCTGATTGACATCCGCAATGGTAATAGTCACCGGCTGCTCGGCAAACTGCCCGCCGGTGTCGGTTACCCTGATTGTGGCCGTGTACGTTCCGGAAGAGGTGAAACTCGGTGCGGACCAGGTAAGCTGGCCGGTTGCAGGGTTCACAGTAGCACCGGACGGGAGATTGGTGGCGCTGTAGGTCAGGGTGTCACCATCAGGATCAAAAGCGCCGGTTATGGTAAAGGTCAGCGAACTGCCTTCAGCGCCGCTGGCAGATTGCTGTACGGCAAGTGTCGGCGGCCGGTTGCTGTTGGTGACGCTGATGGTGACCGTTTCACCGGCAGAAGCAGCGTGACTGTCAGTTGCGGTAAACGTCACCGGATACGGCCCCGGAGCTGCATCGTATCCTGGAGTCCAGGCAAACGCCTGACCGGTGAACGTAGCACCGGCCGGCAGACCGTTAGCGGTGTAGGTCAGGGTATCGTTGTCAGTGGCCGTATCCGGGTCGGAAGCGGACACGGAAAAAGAAAGTGCAGAGTTCTCGGAAACCGTTTTGGATCCGATAAAGGCCAATACCGGTGGTCGGTTGGTGTTGGCTACAGTTATCCTGACGGTTTCTATGGCAGAGGATTTTCCGTCGCTGAGCGTGAAGGTTACTCCGTATACTCCGGACTGGTTGAAATCCGGAATCCAGGAAAAGAATCTGTTTGCAGGATTGAAGTTTGCACCGGCAGGGAGGCCTGAGGCTCTGTACACCAGATTGGCAACATCAAAGGTATCAGTATCGGTGCCGGAAATGGTAAAGGAGAGCAACTGCCCTTCCGAAGTGCTTTTCGCTCCTATGGCATTCAGCAGAGGTGCCGCATTGCTGATCGTGTTAATGGTGACGGTTACCGGCAGTGATTCGGCGCTCACCCCCCCCTTGTTGTCAGTAACGGTGAGATAAAATGTGTAACTGCCAGCAGTCAGATCTGTGACAGTGGGCATTTGCCCGGCGGCCGGAGTTGCTACTCCAGACGGGGCGCGCCAGGAGTAGGAGGCAATTGTACCATCACCGTCAGTCGAACCGCTTCCGTCAAGGGTTACACTGCCTGATAACTGCCCGACAGCCAGGGTTATAGTCTGATTCGCCCCGGCGTTGGCAATCGGTAGTTGATTGGCCGGTACGGCTGCATTGACGGTAACGGTGACGGACGAGGCGACGCTCTGCGCCCCAAGGTTGTCGGTAACAACAAGGGTAAAAGTATGCGTACCGGCAGCAAGGGTGACGCCCGGAGCGGCAACAGCTGCAGGCTGCGGCGAGCCGCTCCAGAGATAGGATGCAATAGTACCGTCGGGGTCGCTGCCGCTGCCGGTCAGGGTGACGCTTCGTGAGGTTTCGCCGGAATTAAGTGTGATCGTCTGATTGATGCCGGCGTTGGCGGTCGGCGGCTGATTGGCTGGAGGCACTGGCGCGTTGACGGTGACGGTGACTGGCGAGGCGACGCTCTGCGCCCCCTGGTTGTCAGTAACAACAAGGGTAAAAGTATACGTACCGGCAGCAAGGGTGACGCCCGGAGCGGCAACAGCTGCAGGTTGCGGCGAGCCGCTCCAGAGATAGGATGCAATAGTACCGTCGGGGTCGCTGCCGCTGCCGGTCAGGGTGACGCTTCGTGAAGTTTCACCGGAATTAAGCGTGATCGTCTGATTGCTGCCGGCGTTGGCGGTCGGTGCCAGATTGACCTGCCCCGGATCACTGAAGTCCCAGTTGATGAGACCGATAGCCTTTTGCAGCACGAGAAGCGGGTCAATTAATGAGAGACTGCTGCCGGGGTGAGGCCTGTTGTCCGGGCCGATGCGCGTAATAATGCCATGAGCAGCGATCTGCGGAGTGACCGGATCAAGGCCGATGTAGGCCCGCAGGATCAGCAGCGCATCTGCTCCCGTGACCCGACCGTTGCCATCGGCATCCCCGTCAGGCAGAGCGAGGCAGACCGCCGGTGCTGAAAGCAGAATCATGAGAAGAGAAGCGAGAATAAAATTCAAGGATGACGATCGTGTCGTACGCAGTTTCATGGCAGCGCCCCAAAAAAGGTGATATGTGTTCCAATTTTTAACTGAAGCAGTATTACAGGGAGCCCTGGCCTGAGGTGGCTCCGGTCATATCGGACTGAGCGGGATACTGAAGCGTTACCGCATAGCTGGCCGTAGCCGGTCCGGTTACTCCGCCAAGAGTGTCATATAATGGTACGTTGGTAATGCTGATGAGTTCGGCGCTAATCGATGTAAAGGCATTCACATCGATCGTTATCCCCGGCACAAGATCGCAGGTCAAAGATGCAAATTCGCCCGAATTGAGGCCGCGGGAGTTGTTTGGTGTAACCAGAATGGCCATGTTTACCGTTGCTTTGCGGTTCCCGGCGGCCGGAGTGTATTTCCCCACGAGGACAGGTGTGACGGCATTCTGCTGCGCGGCAAACTTCAGTGCCTCTCCGGAAAGAATCAACGCCCCGCCGGGGCCGCTCGCGATGGCACCGCTGGAGTCAGCCGGTACGGTCACACCGGCCGGAAGTTCAAAGAGCAGCTGCACTGTGCCGAACTGCTCAGCTGAACCGGCCGGGAGAGTGGTGCTAAACACCATTTTTGCCGTCCCTTTTGTTATCACAGGAATAACAACGTCATCTCCACCACCTCCGCAGCCGTAGAGAGTAGTCATACCGGTCAGAATGGCGAAGTGTATTGCTTTTTTAATTAATTTATCCATTTTTGTTCTCCTCGTATTTTGTGCAATTTGCATGAAAATCATGCTGCAAAAAAAAATAGCCGGGCACACCGGTATAATCCCGTGGCAGCCCGGCTATCTTTTTCAAGATCCGTAACTTTCCGTCCCCCCTTCACAGAGGGTTTGGCTTTTCATGAACTGTTATGTGAATTTTAACCTTGGCACGTTTTCACACTAGCGATGTACAGTAGAGCTGTCAAGAAAATTTACAAAAAGCTAACTAAGGAAATGAACTTTGATTTAGAGAACAGGGAGACGGCGTAAAAACGCAAAAAGCCCCGTATAACGGGGCTTCGACAGCGATTTTTGATTTTATTCTATACAGAAAAACAAAAGGGTGCCATTAAAAGGGTTATTAGACCCTTTGTCTGCAAGTGGGTGAATGAATAAAATATATTGCCTCATAAAACCAGCTATTTGTGCTGAATTATTTCCCTTTATATATATTTTTGAGTCAAAAACGTAAAATATAGAGCCAAAATTGCATAAAATTGAGGTTTTAAATATACGTTTTCGGCGGCCAATAAATCACTCATGTTATGGCTTGTGCAGCGTCAAGTGGTATGAGCTTTTCCGATATAATTATAGAGTGTCGACCTTGATATGTTCATTATTCCACAGATCTCTTTTATCGAGTGCTGTTGTTCCTGATAAAGTTTAATTGCCAAATCCTTCTTTGGCTTATCCAAAAGGACAGGGCGCCCACCCTGGCGACCTCTCGCGCGTGCTGCTGCTAGACCAGCTCTTGTTCTCTCCCTAATTAAGTGACGCTCGAACTCTGCAAGTGCACCAAAGATGTGAAATATCAGTTTACCGCCTGCCGATGTAGTATCAATATTCTCAGTTAAAGAGCAAAGTCCAACTTCAAGTTTATCCAATCTATCTACCAAAGCGATAAGATGCTTTAGAGACCGACCTAGGCGGTCCAAACGCCACACAACAAGGGTATCACTTTGCCGAAGTATATCAAATACTTGCGTCAGCCCAGCCCGTTCTGTTACAGCACCGGATACAGTATCTCGGTAAATCTTGTTACAGCCAGCCTTAACCAGTGCGTCATTCTGAAGTGAAAGATCCTGATCGTCCGTAGAAACCCTAGCGTAACCGATAAGCATAAATATTTCTCGTGTGACCAATAAGTACAGGACTGGTAATTAGTCAAATTATGATTACAGGATAGACTTATTTGACAGCTTGTCAAGTTGTTTTTGACAGGGACTTACTGCGCATTGCTCATCAATAAATTGACAGTGGGTACAACAGTTAGGGCAGGCCCCCGATATGGCCGATGGATACAAAGTACTGTCCTGCCTCGGCCATGTGCAGAAATCCTCCCGCTATGCACAACACTCCCAAAACCACTCCACTGATATTTCCCTTCATGTTCTTCCCCCTCCAACGATTTAAATTGATTCTTCGATCTGCAGATGGTCTGACAGAAAGTGCAACTTTGATGAAAAGAAAGGTTGCTGAAACGTTGCATAACGGCGGGGCCCGAGACCGCTATGGTAGGTTAGGATCGTGGTGCACTGAAATGGCACTAGTACCATGTATCATTTAAAATTTCGTATTTAACTCAAATGTGATATCCTG
>JBMOEI010000043.1:0-43966 GCA_049318985.1 Desulfuromonadaceae bacterium | reverse complement strand
ATCTGACGCCTTGTGGCTGCGGGCGCAGGTACTGAAAACAGTACGTGATTTTTTCCGGGAGCGGGGGTTTCTCGAAGTTGAGACCCCCCTACTTATTCCTGCCAACGCCCCTGAAGAGCATATCAATCCGGTTATTACCACCTCCTCCTGGCAGCTTCAGACCTCACCCGAAATTTGTATGAAGCGCCTGCTCTCTGCCGGTCACCGGAGATTGTTTCAGATCTCCCGCTGCTGGCGCTCGGACGAACGTGGCTCCCGGCATCTGTCCGAATTTACCATGCTCGAATGGTATCGTGCCGGCTGCGATTATCAGTCACTGATGGCAGATTGTGAAGAGCTGCTGCAGTCTGTGGTACAGACGTGCCGACCTGACAGGCGTTGTTTCGAGCATAAAACCGTTACCATCAATCCATTCGCTCCCTGGGAACGTATCACTGTTCAGGAGGCATTTTCGCGTTTTGGCGATTGCGATGTCCGGGATTGCCTCAAAAAAGGCCTTTACGAGGAGATACTGACATCGGTTATTGAACCGGCTCTCGCAGGTTTTGGTGCGCCGGTTATCCTGCTTGACTATCCTGTCGAATTGGCCGCTCTGGCTCGCGTCAAGCCGGAGAGCAGGAATCTTGCTGAACGCTTTGAACTGTATGTCGGTGGTTTGGAATTAGCGAACGGCTTCAGTGAACTGAATGACCCGCTCGAACAGCGTCGCCGCTTTGAGGAAGCCAATGCCGTCCGCAGCCGTGCCGGTCAATCTGTGTTGCCGCTGCCTGAGCCGTTCCTTGCTGCGCTTGGCTCAATGCCGGATTCGGCCGGAATTGCCCTGGGAATTGACCGTTTGGTGATGCTGACGGCGGGAGTAGCTTCAATTGATGACGTTGTCGCGTTTACTCCGGAAGAGCTATAGATATCAGTCACACCTCATTCCGCCCTGAATCCAGGCGTTGACCTCTTTTTTCCACTGTTTCAGCCCCCCCTGAATGAGATCATGTTCGCTTTTCCCCTCTGGTAATGTGCCGCTCTTCGGGGTGGCTCCGGCAATGCCCCACAGTACGCGGGGGCTCTCAAAAAGGTGCGTGGTCATCTCTCTGGCAAGTTTGTCTTTGTGTTTGAACGACGCATGCATCTGAGCCTTGATGGTTTCGCAGGTCTGCTGCACATTCATATCCGAAGTGTACAAACCGGGACGGGCAAACCATTCGTCGGCATGGGCAAACCCGGTCACGTCGTGATCGTGGCATTCAACACACTTTTCAGCCTTACGATCCCTGTGTGTAGTAAACGAGAGGCCGTTCAGTTTTTGCTCGAAAAAATCATGGCAGTTCGTGCACCCTTTCGCCTGGAATTTTGGATACAGGTACATGCTGAACCTGCTGTCAATGTTCCCGGTTCTATTCCTCACGGCTGAAACCAGCAGGACAATCATAACAACTCCAAACACTATACTTACACCGGTGGACAGTTTCATCTGATCACCCTCCCCTTTTTATGCCATTCATACTGCGTCCTCTGCGGAGCAGAGTCAAGCAGAAGTCCAGGGGTGTATCCAAAACTTGACAACCACCACCGGCCGGTGATAGTTATTATTAAGTAACTACTACGGGAGCCCACAGATGATCCAACTCACCGACCGGCAGAAAACTGTCTACGATTTTATAAGCAGCTTTCAGAAGCAGCACAGCTATTCCCCCACGATGCAGGAGATCGCAGGACACCTGAATATCTCTGGCAACCTCGGCGTCATACGCCACCTGACCGCCCTTGAGAAGAAGGGGTACATCACCCGCACTCCCGGCAATTCCCGCAGCATAAAACTGCTCTCTCTGCAAACATCCTATCCGGAAATCACCGAACGGATGATTCACAGCGACGATCAGTTCTCCGTTTTTCTCCCGGTTGTCGGCGTAGTCAGAGCCGGTGTACCGGCGCCACCTGTCGAAGATATTGAAGAGTACCGGTCAATCGACAGAAATATTGCCCGGAGCGGCGCCGCCTTCTTCTTGCGGGTCAAGGGGGACTCCATGATCAATGCCGGTGTCTTTGAAGGCGATCTGGCTCTGATCCGTCCCCAGCAGACCGCTGCCAACAGGGACATGGTTGTTGCTCTGGTAGATGGTGAAGCCACCTTGAAGTGGTTCTTCAAAGAGCAGGATCATATCCGCCTGCAGCCGGCCAATCCCGCAATGGCACCAATCATCGTAACGCCGGATCAGCAGGTTGATATAATCGGCAAAGTGGTCGCCCTGTATCGTTCGATGGAGTGACCAGATGGAACGGATTAGACAGCCAATACGTATCGCCACCATATTTACCCCCGACAGACAGATCAAGCCGGTCTGGTTCGACTGGCATAATCGAAAGCACAGCATTCAGGAAACCTGCTACTTCTGGAAAGAGAGGGTCGGTGACACTACTCTGCTGCATTTCTCTGTCCGTGATGGGGAGGCGCTCTACGAGTTAATTTACGACACCAGGGAGCAGAACTGGATTCTGGACGGCATTGAGGTGCGGTGATGGATGCCCGGACCATACTTCACATTGACATGAATGCCTTTTTTGCCTCGGTAGAGCAATCGGCCAACCCGGCTTTGCGCGGAAAGCCTATCGCCGTAGTTGGAGGTGGCGGACGGACGGTTATCACCACCAGCTCATATGAAGCCAGAGCAAAGGGTGTCAAAACCGGAATGGCGATCTGGGAAGGAAAGCGGGTCTGCCCGGAGTTGATCATAGTTGTGGGCGACAACCGGAAGTATACCTATACCTCCACCCAGATTAACGACATCTTCCGTACGTATACTCCGGAAGTAGAAGCCTTCTCGATTGACGAATCCTGGCTGGATGTCACCCGCTCTCTCGGAATCTTCGGCAGTGCCGTCAACATAGCGTACCGGATCAAAGCCCGTATCAGGCACAGTTTCGGCATTACCTGCTCCATCGGCATTGCCCCCAACAAACTCCTGGCCAAACTGGCAAGTGATATGCAAAAACCGGACGGCTTGACGGTAATAGAGCCTGACAATGTTACCCGGGTCCTGGAGCGTATGCCGATCAAGGAGTTGTGTGGTATCGGCAGGAAGATGGAACGACACCTCAACATGATGAGCATCTACACCTGCGGCGAACTGGGTCGATGCGATAAAACGAGGCTGACCGGTAAGTTCGGAATCATCGGCAAACGACTGAAGGAGATGGGACAGGGAATAGATCACTCGCCGGTGATACAGTTCGGCGAGGAGGACGATGTAAAAAGTGTCGGACATAGCCGCACCCTGGAGCGGGATATCGACGATCCAACAGAAATCCGGCGGTTTCTGCTGCAGCTCTCTGAGATGGTTGGTAGCCGTGCAAGGCGGTATGGTGTCTCAGGGAAGACAATCCATTTATATGTGAGGTATGCAGACTTTTTCTCTTCCCGGGGAAAACAGGTGACGTTAAAAAGCTACATCAACCAGTCGGACGAGATCTATAAAGCAGCCATAAGCATCCTCAGTACCGTTGAATTGGAGCAACCAGTTAGGCTGCTTGGCATTAGTCTCAGTAATCTCAAACATCAAGCCGGGCAACTACCGCTGTTTGCCGAGGACCGGAGGAAACTGGAGGCAACCAGAGCGATGGATGCGGTTAATCAGAGGTTTGGAGATATGGTTGTCACGTTTGGATCGCTGCTGCCGGGCAAAGAAAAGGCGGGATCACATGTAATTCCGCCGAGCTGGCGGCCGGACGGGATTAAAAGTGTTGATGTGAAGTAACTGCACGGCTATTTCCTGCTGATCGGGTGGATATTTGTACTTGCGCAAAATCCGCTTGACCATCAACCGCAATTTGGCTCGCACGTTCTCCCGTACCGACCAGTCCACGCTGCTAAACCCAGTTTAACGACGTCAGTCCTTTTATTCGGTCAAATTCTCTCAGGTTGTTGGTTACAAGTGTGGCGCCGCAGCTCCTCGCATGTGCAGCTATCAACATATCCATGGCACCTACAAGAGTGCCGGTTTTTTCCAACGAGGCCCTGATCGCCCCATAATGATCTGCTGCGTTTTCATCCCAGGGAATAACAACCAATCTCGATACAAAGTTATCAATTTCTCGCCGTATGACAATGCCTTTAGGGTGGCGAGCTGCACCGTAATATAATTCAGCAAGTACAATTGCAGAAATGCATATATTTCCAGCGCCAACCTCTTCAAATTTCAGCTTTACTGAAGCAGGATGATTTTTGAGGATGTAACTGCAGATATTGGTATCGAGCATATAGCGCATCAAAACAACTCCCGTGTTTCAGGTGGGACATCGTTTCTGTCAGAAAGAAAATCAGTTGGTACCTTTGAAGGTTGCGAGAAAAAGTCATCCCAACTCTCTGGCTTAGGCCGTAAAATAACTGAATCACCTTGACGCTCAATGAAAACTTCATGGGTAGAAAACCGGAATTCAGCAGGCAAACGCACCGCCTGACTACGACCGTTCTGAAATATTTTAGCTGTCTTATTCATCGTGAGCCTCCTTTTTGGTATATATCAACGATATATCACACCTTGATGTTGTTTGATAGTATCTTTTCCAGCACACATTCATTGGATCATTTTTCAGTCATGGTTTCTCCAGCATTTTTTAGAACTACCGAGAAATTCTCGGTAGTTGCCACAAGGAATAACATGGGAATGAGTTTTCATTATAAAAGTAGTTTGATGTGATGGGTTGACTTGAAGACATTCAGATGATATTTAACACATTCCTCGAGGTTGGATAAAATTCCCCCTATTTAATTAAGGTTATGTGCTTATGTACTTCAATGAGGAGTTTGAAACGCTGCCGCGACCTGCGCTGGAAGCACTGCAGCTTAAACGGCTCCAGGCGGTTTTAGAGCGGGTTTATACACATGTCCCTTTTTACCGGGATGTTTTCACCGCTGCAGGTATCACGCCGGGTGATGTAAAATCTCTGAACGACCTTAAGCTTCTGCCGTTCACCACCAAGCAGAACATGCGTGATTCCTATCCTTACGGCCTCTTTGCGGTACCGATGGAGGAAATTGTCCGCATTCATGCATCCAGCGGCACCACGGGAAAACCTACCGTTGTCGGGTATACCCGCAAGGATATCGATATCTGGTCCGAGTTGATGGCCCGCTCGTTTGTCTCTGCCGGAGCAGGCAAAGGCGATATTATCCACAACGCCTACGGATATGGACTGTTCACCGGGGGCCTTGGAGCACATTATGGCGCGGAACGACTGGGTGCATCGGTCATTCCGATTTCGGGAGGCAACACCAAGCGCCAGATCATGATCATGCAGGATTTTGGCTCAACGGTACTTACCTGCACACCCTCGTATGCCCTTTTTATGGCGGAAGAGGCAAAGGTTGAAGGGATAAATTTCAAAGAACTCCGTCTGAAGGTTGGAATCTTTGGCGCAGAACCATGGTCAGAGGCGATGCGCAGCGAAATCGAGGCAAAACTCAATCTTGATGCCATCGACATCTATGGCCTGTCAGAAATTATGGGTCCGGGCGTTGCCATTGAATGTATCGAGGCCAAATGCGGGCTGCATATATGGGAAGACCATTTCATTCCGGAGATAATAAATCCTGATACCGGCCAATGCGTCCCAGAGGGGGAGCGTGGTGAACTGGTCATCACAACCATCACAAAACAGGGGATTCCGCTGATCCGCTACCGCACCCGGGATATCACCAGCATAACCTATGAACCATGCATCTGTGGTCGGACACACGCCCGCATCTCACGCATGAGCGGTCGTTCCGACGACATGCTCATCATCCGCGGCGTTAATGTATTCCCCTCCCAGATCGAGTCGATCCTGATCGGTATTGAAGGTGTTGAACCACACTATCTGCTTGTTATTGATCGAGTGGAAAATCTTGATACGCTGGAAGTGCATGTTGAGGTTGATGAGCATATTTTTTCCGATGAGATCAAGATTCTGCAAAAGCTTGCCAAGCGGATAGAGAAGGAGATCAAGGATAAACTCGGCATCACCTGCTCTGCCAGACTTGTTGAACCGAAAAGCATCCAGCGCAGCGAGGGCAAGGCCACGAGGGTTATAGACAACCGCAAACTATAGCAGCGTAGTTTGTGGATAAGGGAGTCAGCTTATGAAAGTCGAACAGATCTCCATTTTTATAGAAAACAAATCAGGACGGTTGGCAGAGATATCCCGCATCCTTGGTGAAGGCGGAATCAACATTCGCGCATTGTCACTGGCAGATACATCAGATTTCGGTATCCTGCGCCTGATCGTCAACGATGTTGAAAAAGCAAAGTCTGTTTTGAAAGAGTGTGGATTTACGGTCAACAAAACCGAGGTGGTCGCTGTTGAGGTACCTGATCGTCCCGGTGGGCTGTCACACATTCTGAACGTCCTCGATTCCAAGCAGATTAACGTTGAATATATGTACGCCTTCGGTGAACGGACCGGTGGCAACGCCGTGATCGTCTTCCGTTTTGATGATACCGATAAAGCCATAGAAACACTCACGGGCAGCGGTGTACATATACTTGAGGGTGAGCGTCTGTATAGCATGTAGTAAACTATTTTCAGGGAGGCTATTTGTATGTTGAAACGATTAATTGCAGTTTGTTGTTTGATGAGTGCCTGCCTCCTGACCACCACTGTATCCTTTGCAGCCGGCACCATCAAAATCGGTGGACTCTTTGCGGTTACCGGGCCGGCCTCTTTTCTGGGTGAGCCGGAGAAAAAGACTCTGGAACTGTTGGTCAAGGAGACCAATGATAGGGGGGGGATTAACGGAGTCAAGCTGGAGGCGGTTATTTACGACACCACCGGTGATGCCACCAAGGCTGTTCAACTTGCAACCAAGCTGATCAAGGACGACAAAGTATCGGTAATTATCGGACCGAGTACGACCGGAGAGTCCATGGCTGTTATTCCTGTCGTAGAAAAAGAAAAAATCCCGCTGATTTCCTGCGCAGCCGGCATTAAAATTACTGATCCGGCCAAGCACTGGGTTTTTAAAACCCCGGCCAATGACCATGTGGCCGTTGAAAAAATTCTCAACTACATGACCAGTAAGAAACAGAAGAGTATTGCACTGCTGACCGTCACGGATGGCTTTGGTGCCTCCGGTCGTGAGCAGCTTAAGGCGATTGCCACGCAGAAAGGGTTTACCATCGTTGCCGATGAAGTCTACGGACCAAAAGACACCGACATGACCGCCCAACTGACCAAAATTCGCGGTATTAAACCGGACGCCATCATCTGCTGGGGCACCAACCCCGGACCGGCGGTTATCACGAAAAACATCAAGCAACTTGGTATCAAGACCCCGCTTTATATGAGCCACGGCGTTGCTTCCAAGAAATACATTGAACTGGCCGGTGCCGAGGCCGCAGAAGGTGTCATGCTGCCGGCTGGCAAACTGGCAGTCTATGACTCGTTCTCAAAATCAGATCTTCAGGGTAAACTTCTTAAGGAATATGATCTGGCGTACAAAAAGGCGTACGGTACTGAGGCCTCCACCTTTGGCGGTTACTCCTACGATGCTTTCCTGCTGATCAGCGATGCGATCAAAAAAGTCGGTTCTTCACCGGAACAGATCAGAAGCGGGATTGAGCAGGCCCATAAACTGGTAAGTATTTCCGGAATTTTCACCATGTCGCCCAGTGATCATAACGGTCTTGACCTTTCTGCATTCGAGATGGTCAGAGTTACCAAAGGTGACTGGGCGTTACTTAAGTAATCAATATAACTAGCCAAGAGAGGGAGGTCATCAACATGCGTGTTAAATTTATTGTATCCATGGCTGCATTGTTCACCTTGGTGTTTGCAACAGTTGTTTGCGCTGCTGCACCCATAAAGATCGGAGCCCTGTTCGCCGTTACCGGTCCGGCAGCATTCCTGGGAGAGCCGGAACGTAACAGTGCCAAAATGGTCGTTGATGAGATTAATGCTGCCGGCGGCATAAAAGGGCGCAAAATTGAACTGGTAGTCTATGACACTGCGGGCGACGCCACCAAAGCGGTGCAACTGGCCACCAAGCTGATCAAGGATGACAAGGTCGTTGCAATCATCGGACCCAGCACTACCGGCGAATCCATGGCTGTCATTCCGGTCGCCGAGAAAGAGCAGATTCCCCTGATTTCCTGCTCGGCCGGGATAAAAATTACTGATCCGCTCAAAAAATGGATCTTCAAGACCGCCCAGAATGATACTCTGGCGGTTGGGAGAATCTATGAACAGCTTCAGAAGCAGAAACTTACCAAGGTTTCAATCCTGACGGTTTCTGACGGATTCGGCTCATCAGGGCGCGAACAGCTCAAGGCCCAGGCAGCCAGGTTCGGAATTTCTATTGTCTCCGATGACACCTACGGCCCCAAGGATACGGACATGACTGCGCAGCTTACCAAAATCCGCGGCATTAAACCGGATGCGGTTATCTGCTGGGGTACCAATCCGGGACCGGCAGTTATTGCCAAAAACGCAAAACAGCTCGGCCTGAAAATTCCGCTGTACATGAGCCATGGAGTATCATCCAAAAAATTCATAGATCTGGCCGGGGATGCTGCTGAAGGCATCAGGCTGCCGTCGGGAAAGGTGCTGGTTGCCGATGCCCTGCCGGCTTCAGACCCTCAGAAGAAATCGTTGATGGCTTTTGTCAAGGATTACCAGAGTCATTTCAAAGCTGAGGGCGATCACTTTGGCGGACATGCCTGGGATGCCGTCATGTTGCTGAAAGACGCTTTTGAACATGGCGCTGATTCACCGGCTGCCATTCGCGATCAGCTGGAGAAGACCAAACTGTTCCACGGCATTGGCGGCACCTTTACCTATTCGCCACAGGATCATGCCGGACTTGGCAAGGATGCCTTTGTTCTGGTTGAAGTAAAAGACAAGGATTGGGTAATTGTAAAATAGCCTTCAAAAATATGAATTTTTCGTGGGGGCGAACAGCCGTTCGCCCCCACATTTATGAGGTACAATGCAGTTAGATCAACTTCTCCAGTATGTCCTTTCCGGCCTGTCTACCGGCGCCATCTATGCACTGATAGGCATCGGATTTTCAATCATCTATAATGCCACCGGAATCATAAACTTTGCCCAGGGTGAGTTTGTCATGCTGGGCGGCATGTTGACGCTCCTGTTTCTGGAGACCTGTAAACTCCCTTTGTGGGCGGCCATCCCCTGTGCAGTTGCTGTATCCACGGCATCAGGCATGCTGTTTGAGAGATTAGCTATCCGGCCGCTTCGCCAGCCGACCCCCATCAATCTGGTCATAATTACCATCGGCGGCAGCATCCTGATCCGCGGTCTTTCCATGCTGCTCTGGGGCAAGGATACCCACGCCATCCCCCCCTTTTCCGGAGAAGAGCCGATTGCCATCGGCGGCGCTACGATCCTGCCACAACACATCTGGATACTGGGCATTACCCTGCTGATCATTGCGGCCAATAAATTCTATTTTTATCACACCATCAGCGGCAAGGCCATGCGGGCATGCGCCTACAACCGTCGTGCCGCAGGCCTCGTGGGGATCGATGTGCGCCGCATGGTCCTGTTCTCGTTCATTATCAGCTCCGCAATGGGCTCGGTGGCCGGCATTATCGTCGCCCCCCTGACCATGACCGCCTATGATGTCGGAGTCATGCTCGGATTAAAGGGATTCTGTGCCGCCATTATCGGCGGTATGAGCAGCGGCGGTGCTACCGTGATCGGCGGCCTGCTTCTGGGAGTCCTCGAGTCACTGGGAGCCGGCTTGATTTCATCAGGCTATAAGGATGCCATCGCCTTTATCATTCTGCTCCTGCTCCTGTTTATAAGGCCACAGGGGCTTTTCGGCAAAGCCCAGAGCGAGAGGGTCTAGTCGATGAATCGTGACCTGATCAAATTTCTGGCATTTGCCATCCTGATTCTGGCAGCGCCGCTGGCCTTCAGTGGCGGCTATATGATGAATGTGCTGGTTTTTGTCGGTATTCATACCATGCTGGCCATCGGTCTTAACCTTCTCCTGGGGTATGCCGGCCAGATTTCCCTCGGCCATGCCGGGTTTTTCGGGCTGGGCGCCTACCTGTCAGGCATTCTGACCGCAACCTACGGATGGAACCCCTGGCTGGCCATGCCGCTGGCTGCGACCGCTGTCGGCGGACTGGCGTTTCTGATCGGTTTCCCGATCCTCAAGCTCAAGGGGCATTATCTGGCCATGGCGACTCTGGGCATGGGAATCATCATGTACATCACCTTCAACGAAACCATCGGACTGACCGGCGGTCCATCCGGCTTATCCGGTATTCCCAATATTGCCATCGGCAGTCTGACCTTTGACAGTGATCAAAAAAACTTCTACCTGATCTGGTCCTTTACACTCGGTATGATACTGCTGACCCTGAACCTGGCCAACTCGCGGATAGGACGGGCCCTGCGGGCAGTTCACGATTCTGAGGTTGCCGCGCAGGTTCTGGGAATCAATGCCCGTCTGCTCAAGGTCCAGATTTTCGCTCTTTCGGCCGTGATTTCATCCATTGCCGGCAGTCTTTACGCCCACACCATGACATTCATTTCTCCGGCATCCTTTGGCTTCAACTTCTCGGTTGAACTGCTGACGATGGTGGTCATCGGAGGGTTGGGGAGTATCTACGGTTCTTTTCTGGGGGCCGCCCTGCTGACGCTATTGCCTGAGTTCCTGCGGGCGGCCCAGGACTACGATATCATTATCTACGGTGGTCTGCTGATGGTGATGGTCATGTACATGCCGAGAGGCCTGGTACGTGGTGTGCCGGACCTTTTGCGGAAGCTGCTGAAAAAGAGAGGGGGCAAACATGCTTGAAGTTTCCGGCATAACCCAGATTTTCGGTGGCGTGACGGCACTTGAGGATGTTTCCTTCTCAATCAAAAAAGGGGACATCACCGGCGTCATCGGACCAAACGGAGCCGGAAAGACGACTCTTTTCAACATAATTTCAGGAATTTACACCCAGAGTTCCGGACGCGTACTGCTGAACAATGTTGATGTATCCGGTCAGCCGCCCGAAAAACTGGCGCGGCTCGGCATGGTACGCACCTTTCAGAACATTGAGCTGTTCGGCGGCATGACGGTATTGGAAAACGTAATGGTCGGGCTTCATACCAGGAGCTCGAGCGGGCTCATTGCCTGTTCACTACGTATGCCATGGAGCAGGAAGGAAGAGCTGAACATTCGCACGGCAGCCCTTAAATGGCTCGAGTTTGCCGGAATATCCGATCTTGCTGATGTGACGGCCGGTAATATTTCATTCGGCAAGGGGCGTTTACTTGAAATAGCCCGGGCCCTGGCCGTTGAGCCGGGCATTATCCTGATGGACGAGCCTGCTGCCGGCCTCAACAGCCGGGAAACCCTCGGGCTGGCACGTTTGATTCAGCGTATCCGTGATCTGGGCATTACGGTGGTGCTGGTCGAACATGACATGGATCTGGTTATGGAGATCTGTGACCGACTCCTGGTTCTGAACCTCGGGCGCAAACTGGCTGAAGGGACACCACAGGAGATTCAGGAAAACCGTGAGGTCATTGCTGCATATCTGGGGGATACAGACTGATGCTACGCCTTAAAAACATACATACCCACTACGGAAAGGTTCATGCTCTCAAAAATGTTTCACTGCGTCTTCTAGAAGGTGAAATAGTGACCCTGATTGGTGCCAATGGAGCCGGCAAGACTACCATCCTGAATACTATTTCCGGTGTAACCCCTGCTTCTTCCGGCGAGGTACTCTTCGATAACCAGCAGGTTACTGAACTTGCTCCGGACCGGATTGTCAAGCTTGGTATTTCCCAGGTTCCCGAAGGACGTCAGGTCTTTAAGCAACTCTCCGTCGAGGACAATCTTGAACTGGGTGCATACCTGCGCTATCGAAGCCGGGAAGACAAGGCGGCCATCCATGAGGACAGGGAGCATGTATTTACGCTTTTTCCCCAACTGCAAACCCGCCGCACACAGTTAGCCGGCACCATGTCAGGCGGTGAACAGCAGATGCTGGCAATCGGCAGGGCACTTATGGCCAAGCCGAAGCTGTTACTTCTGGACGAGCCCTCCATGGGCCTGGCTCCTCTGGTTTTTCAGGAAATATTCCGGGTACTGCATCAGCTCAGACATGAGCACGGTACCACTATTCTGCTGGTCGAACAGAATGCCAGAGCGGCACTTAAACTTGCGGACCGGGGATATGTTCTGGAGACAGGCAAGATTATTCTGGAAGGCTCATCAGTCGATCTGATGGAGAATTCTGATGTCAAACGGGCGTATTTAGGCAGGGAGAAGGATAGAACTTCCGGCAGGGAGAACAGTGTTGAGGCTACCGCTGCCGGGGGCTCT
Organism: Desulfuromonadaceae bacterium; assembly: GCA_049318985.1. GTDB lineage: Bacteria > Desulfobacterota > Desulfuromonadia > Geobacterales > Pseudopelobacteraceae > JACRCG01. The sequence continues at coordinate 31,647 of JBMOEI010000043.1, read as the reverse complement.
TCTAACGCTCATTTTTAATGTCGTACGACTTCAGTCTGGCCGTAACCCGCCCTATTTTTATTTTCGCCTCCATCCGCACAGGCATCCGCCGTTCATCGTCTGTCAGCCAAACCAGCATTTCACCGCTTTTCTGAAACAGACCATCACTTTTAAGTATCGGTTCCACAATAATTGTGGAAATTTCCCCCCCGTCTTCCATCTCCACCATTTCACGGCGTAACACCTTAACCTCGGCATTATGAAACTTGTTACTGTCAAACATGGAGATGTAAACCGACGTACCGACTTCCAGTGGTTGACGGCGCAAAAAATAGAAACCGGAGATGACATCCCATAAGAGTTGACCGCTCATATCATGCTCCTGGCGGCTCTTATTCAGGTGATTAATGTATGTCACCCTGTTCCGCTCCGGCTCGAAGATCGTCTCCTTGTTGCCGCGGTGTTTCCCCTCGCTCTGGAGAAGAGTGAAGAGTGTCGGTCGGCCATTCGTCAGTCGCGCCTCTGCACGGTCATCAACCTTGTAGAAAGAGGAAATAACGGCATTGGAATGAACTACCGAGGTGATGGAGGAGGTGACCTCCCCTCTGACCGCCTCAAGTGTTGCCGTCCCGACGTGAATACCGGACCAATAAAGGGAAAAGGTCAGCCGTTCCTTTACAAAGGGAAATATATCCGGAATTGGCGCCGTGCCGGTAGCGCCCGTCTCCCGCGCGACTGCCGTCGCCGGGGATCCGTTCTGAACAGCGTCTGAGGTTTGTGTGTGCGGTGCCGGAATTACCGGAGCGACATTGTCATGAGGCGTATCCACAACGGATGCTTCTTCGGCAACCACGTTCCGTTTTTCAACAGAAGGCGCGGGCGGGGTGTCCATATTCGAATTTTCAGCGGAGATGGCAGGTTGTGTCTCGAACGGTGACGATGGCACACGGGCAGCGACCGAATGCGTATTGGTTACACCGGGGCCTGCAAGAGAGGGTGTTTCGGTACTCTGTGATTCAGCGGGAACGGCACCTGCGATAAAACAGTCAATTACTTCATTGTGTGATGCCCGGCCAAGAGCCATAAAAAGGGAATCCCCAAAACCCGAATAACCTGACCAAACCAGCAGATGCAACAGAACGGAGAGCATCAGGAACAATAAGAGGGGATAGACCGCCTGAGCAGACCGTTGTGTTTTACGAGAAGTAGTGACACCAGTCGTATTTATTTCAGTTTCTATAGATCTCAAACTCTTACCGGCGGCAGATCGTAGTTATTAATTGATGTATGCCAGGACGAAGCTGCACCGTACACATTTTCAGTAAAAAACGCCACCGGAGAATTTGAAAATAATTACTTTATCCGGCACCCTCAGCGCTGAGAACACCTTACTGTATCAATCACCAATAAACCTGTCTTGCAAGGCGGCGGCTAAATGTACTATAGTCGCGGCGCTGCATAACTATTACTACTGGAGAATATATTGTGAATCCTCGCTTACCTGCTGAATGGGAAATACAGGATGGCGTGCTGATGGCATGGCCGCATGAAGGTACTGACTGGGCATACATGCTGGATGATGTCCGCCCGGTTTTTGTTGATATTATCCGGCAGATAACCCGCTTTGAACGTGTACTGCTGACTGCGCCGGATGGTGCTTCTGCTGCTGAGTATCTTGACAATGCCTGCGTTGATCTGACGAAAGTCACGGTCTGCGAAATCCCGAATAACGATACCTGGGCGCGTGACTTCGGCCCCGTCACCGTCAATTACAACAACAAACCGGTTCTGCTCGATTTCGGTTTTAACGGCTGGGGACTCAAGTTTCCCGCCAACCTTGACAATCAGATTTCCCGGCAGCTGAAAAAGCAGGGCGTGTTGCGCCCCAACCTCAATACGATAGGTCTGGTTATGGAAGGAGGCAGCCTCGAAAGTGACGGCCTCGGAACGATCCTGACGACGTCTGAATGCCTGCTGTCACCGAACCGCAACCCACAGCTGGACCGGAGCGAAATTGAACAGGCGCTCGCTTCACTCGTCGGCGCAAAGCGGGTACTCTGGCTTAACAACGGTTATCTGGCCGGTGATGATACCGACTCGCACATCGATACCCTTGCCCGTATCTGCCCGAACAATACCATTGTCTACCAGGCATGCAGCAGTCCGCTCGATGAGCATTTTGAGCCGCTGAAGCATATGGAACGTGAACTTCAGGCGTTCACTGCGCCTGACGGTTCCTCCTATCGCCTGCTCCCCCTCCCCTGGCCCAAAGCCCGTTTTGACGAGCAGGCACACCGGCTTCCGGCGACATACGCCAATTTTCTGATTATCAACGGTGCGGTACTGGTGCCGACGTATCGTGATCCGGAAAATGATGCCGCTGCTCTCGACTGCATTACGCACGCGTTTCCAGGTCGTGAAATCATCGGCATCGACTGCCTGCCGCTGCTTGAACAGCATGGTTCACTCCACTGCGTGACCATGCAGCTTCCGCAGGGGGTGTTGGTATGACAATGCTTCAAGCCGCCCTGATTCAACAGCGGTGCACCGACAGTCATGATGAAAATATCGCCAAAACGGTGCAGATGATCCGCCAGGCAGCAGCGTCCGGTGCAGAACTGATCGTGCTGCAGGAACTGCATACTTCCACCTATTTCTGTCAGGTGGAGTCCCCTGCCCTGTTTGATCTGGCCGAACCAATCCCTGGACCGTCTACGGAATCATTGGGTAAACTGGCCGGTGAACTGGGTGTGGTCATTGTGGCGTCTCTCTTTGAGCGGCGCGCGCCCGGTCTCTACCACAATACGGCGGTTGTGCTTGAGAAAGACGGCTCTATTGCCGGAACGTACCGTAAAATGCATATTCCTGACGACCCCGGTTTTTACGAAAAATTCTATTTCACCCCTGGCGACCTCGGTTTCAACCCGATTAAAACCTCTGTCGGTTCACTGGGCGTTCTCGTCTGCTGGGATCAATGGTATCCCGAAGCTGCCCGGATGATGGCATTGGCAGGGGCAGATCTGCTGATCTATCCGACCGCCATCGGCTGGGACAGGAGCGATACTGACGTGGAGCAGCAGCGCCAATATGATGCCTGGGCCACGGTCCAGCGCGGCCATGCAATTGCCAACGGTCTGCCGCTTCTGGCGGTCAACCGGGTCGGATTTGAATCTTCTCCGGAACAGCCTGATGTCGGTATTCAGTTCTGGGGCGGCAGTTTTGCCGCCGGTCCGCAAGGGGAAATACTGAGGGTTGCGTCACATGAGCAGGAAGAAATTATCATGGTAGAGGTTGATTGCGCGAGAAGTGAACAGGTACGTCGTATCTGGCCGTTCCTGCGTGACCGGAGGATAGATGCCTACGGAGAAATCCTGAAGCGGTACAGGGACTAACAAATTGTCAGAATGTTATACAGCGACGTTCAACATAAATTAAACAGTTTTCCGACTTTATCCAGCATCCTGAAGGTTTTGCGGCGATGAGCGGTCACTATTGATGCTAATTCCTGAGACGCAACAGCAAAGTCATCGTTAATAATTATATAGTCATACCATCGAGCTTCCTTAATTTCCTCGGCAGCCCGGGCAATACGGCGCTCAATCACCTCCTGAGCATCGGTCGAGCGGTGTTCAAGGCGGCGACGGAGTTCGTCCATACTGGGAGGCAGAATAAATACATACACTCCGCCATCAAACTGCTCTTTCAGGTGTAACGCCCCCTGACAGTCGATATCCAGAACCAGGTTGATGCCGTTTTTTCGTGCCTCTTCAAGGGTGCGCAGGGCGGTTCCGTACATGTTGCCATGAACCAGGGCCCATTCGGCAAAAGCATCTTCCTGAACCATGTTCTCAAACTCGGCACGAGAAACAAAGTGATACGCTTCGCCATCAACCTCACCCGTGCGGGGAGCGCGTGTCGTATAACTGACAGACTCCTTCATGTCGGGAAATGACTTGAATAATTCGCGAGAGAGGGATGTTTTCCCGGCTCCGGATGGAGCCGAAAGAATAAGAATCAAACCTTCACGTTTCACAGAATGCACCCCACTCCTCTACCCCTCGTTTCTCTGCACCAATGAAGCAGCGATAAATGCCCGGAACAACGGATGCGGAACCAGTGGTTTCGACTTGAATTCGGGATGGAACTGGCAGGCCAGGAACCAGGGATGATCAGAAATTTCCACCACTTCAACAAGATTTTTATCTTTATACACTCCTGAGAGTATAAGACCTTTATCTGTCAACTGCTCGCGATACGCGTTATTGAATTCAAAGCGATGGCGGTGACGTTCAGAAATTTCGGTCTCATTGTACGCAGCATGAGCAAGTGTTCCCTTGACAAGAGAACAGGGAAAAGCACCCAGGCGCATAGTGCCACCCTTTTTGCTGACCGCCTTCTGTTCTTCCATAAGATGGATGAGCGCCTCGCCCCCTTCCTGACGAAACTCACTCGAACAGGCTTCCTTTATGCCGCAGACATTGCGGGCAAACTCGATTACCGCCATCTGCATGCCGAGACAGATACCGAAGAAGGGAATTTTATGGGTGCGGGCATACTCGATTGCCATAACCTTCCCTTCCGTGCCGCGCTCGCCAAAACCTCCCGGAACAAGGATGCCGTTAATATCATCAAAATGACCGTCAGCACCGTCTCGCTCAATCTTTTCCGCATCCAGATATTTGAAAGAGACCCGGGTGTCGTTGGCAATTCCGCCATGAGTCAGTGCCTCGGCAAGTGATTTATAAGACTCGGTCAGGTCAACATATTTACCGACAATCGCAATACGCACCTCACCATTGCTGGGATGGCGCAACTTTTCCACAACATCCTGCCATTTGGTCAAATCAGGTGACTTGGTCCAGATATTCAGTTTCTCGACAACCTGATCATCAAGATGCTCTTTGTTAAGCGCCTGAGGGACCGCATAAATATGTTCGGAGTCAACAACCGGAATAACGTCTTTTTCGCCGACGTTACAGAACAGCGCAATCTTTCTCTTCATATCTTCCGGAAGATCGCGTTCGCAGCGGCAGAGCAGAATATCCGGCTGGATACCGATTTTACGCAGTTCCATGACTGAATGCTGGGTCGGCTTGGTTTTCAGCTCTCCGGCAGTGCGAATGTAGGGAACAAGTGTGACATGAACGTACAGCGCATTTCCCGGGCCGCGGTCAAAGCGGAACTGACGAATCGCCTCCAGAAACGGCAGTGATTCGATGTCGCCAACAGTCCCGCCAACCTCGACAAGCGCCACATCGGCACCCTTGGCATTTTCAATGATCTTGAGCTTGATTTCATCGGTAATGTGAGGGATGACCTGAACCGTCCCCCCCAGATAATCGCCACGGCGCTCTTTGGTAATAACGGAAAAATACACCTGGCCGGTCGTAAAATTACTCTTCTTTGAAAGGACTGCACTCGTAAAGCGCTCGTAATGCCCGAGATCAAGATCGGTTTCAGCTCCGTCGTCGGTTACAAAAACCTCACCATGCTGAAAAGGGGACATCGTCCCTGGATCAACGTTGATATAAGGGTCGAGCTTCTGCATGGTCACCCGCAATCCGCGAGCTTCCAGCAAAGCCCCCAGCGAAGCGGCAGCCAACCCCTTGCCGATAGAAGAAACAACGCCTCCGGTGATAAAAATAAACTTGGTTTTCATGGTCACTGCTCCTGATTATGGTAAGCCCTCTCCGTGCCAGGGAGGACCCAAATATGGGCCTAAAGTGAAAGTGGTTAGGGGTGGTTGGAGTTCTATTTATGAATTTTACGATACAGTTCCTGAGCTTTCACCAAATCGTCCGGCGTGTCGACGCCTATCGACTCGAATTCGGTCTCAACCACCCTGATTTTGATGCCATTTTCAAGTGCGCGCAACTGTTCAAGCTTCTCTGATATTTCCAGAAACGTCGCCGGCATAGCGGCAAATTTCAATAAAAAGTCCCGGCGATAGACGTACATGCCGACATGTTTGTAGCAGAGCAACTTGCCGCAGCAAAAGGAGTCATCTTTCAGATCTTTCCATTTATCGCGAAAAAATGGAAGTGGTGAACGGGAAAAATAGAGCGCATCACCGCAGTTATTCGTCACCACCTTGACCACATTGGGGGAGAGAAAATCATGCAGACATTTAATGCGCGTTTTGACGGTTCCCATCAGGAGATCAGGCTCTTCCAAAAACGGCTGTAGTGCCTGATCAATCATAGCCGGATCAATCAGCGGTTCGTCACCCTGAACATTAACAATTATGTCAGAATCCAACAACCCGGCAGCGACTTCAGCAAGACGGTCGGTACCTGTTTCATGGGTCGTCGATGTCATAATTGCCTCACCGCCAAAAGCAGTGATCGCATCAGCTATGCGCGGATCGTCAGTAGCAACAATAACCCGGGTCACCAGTTTTGCTTGAGTAGCACGCTCATAGACATGCTGGATCATCGGACGCCCGTTTATTTCTGCGAGAGCTTTACCAGGAAAACGCACCGATGCATAACGGGCAGGGATAACCGCTGTAATTTTCATGCCGGAGTGACCTTTTTAACATTCGGGAATAATGACGAAAACGTCAGGTGTCCTGTGGTAGGACGTGACAAGTTACCGCAAAAGACCGGGGGTGTCAAGACACGAACAAGGCCTGATGCATCTAAAAGCCCCCCCTGAATCAATGGATGCAAAAACCATCCGATACCTGTCCGAAAAATCGTAAAGTATTATAGTTCTGAAAACCTGTATTGAATTTAAGATAAAAATAGCTTATAAGGGACGCTCCAATAATTGTACCAATAAAAACATAAGTAAGTTTATGCCAGCATGGAGAGGTGTCCGAGTGGTCGATGGTGCCTGACTCGAAATCAGGTGTAGCGCAAGTTACCTAGGGTTCGAATCCCTACCTCTCCGCCAATTAGCATAAGTAGCTGATATAACTACTTAATTCAAGCCTCTAGTAACTTCAAGTATACTTTTTAGTATACCAAGGAGCTAGAGGCTATGTTTTTATCTAAACACCTAACCTGCTATAATGGTTACTATTATTACCAAGCAAAAGTACCTGTTGATCTGAAGCACCATTTTTCCTGCACGTTCATAAAGAAGTCCCTCCGTACCTGCATTTTATCTGAAGCAAAAACCCTGTTGGTTGCAATGGAATACAAGATACACAAGGCATTTACTGCTCTGAGGAGTGGTATGCTTTCTGATGACTATATTAAATTGGTACTCAATGAAATTATTCCTGATCGTAGTAAGGTTGTTAGTACTGGTAATAAAATCACTAAAGTTATCAGGCAGTATGTAGCTGAAAAGGAATCTGGCTGGACATATCCCGTCAGTTTGTGGGGCGGGTCGATATAATAAGATAAGCCTCTTCTCAAGAACTCTCTATTTTCTGAAAAAGGGACTCCTCACGTCCCCCACCATTAGATATTCACCCACCCATTTTCCATTGAAGGCATGGGAAAAGGTATTGACAAGCTATTAAAACAATGATAGACACGTCAACTTGTTATCTGCTTGACTGACACGGTAGAGGTCAGCGGACACCGTCCGCGCCTACCATCAATAAAGCGGAGTTGAAGCGAGCAGGATGCAGGCATCGATGTATCGATGCCTTTTCTGTTTGACCTCACACAAAGGGATACTTTATGTCAATTTCAATTACACTTCCGGATAACTCTTCTCGCGAGCTGCAGGAAGGTGCCACCGTATTTGATCTCGCCGCCTCAATAGGCGCCGGTCTTGCCAAAGCAGCATTGGCCGGAAAGATTAACGGCCAGCTGGTTGATCTTTCTTCCTGCCTGAGCAATGGCGACCGGGTAGAAATAGTTACCGATAAAAGTCCTGAAGCACTTGAAATTATTCGTCACTCGACATCTCACCTGATGGCTCAGGCGGTAAAGGAGCTCTTCCCGCAGGCCAAGGTTACAATCGGGCCTGCCATTGAAACCGGCTTTTATTACGATTTTGACATGGAGAAGCCGTTTACCCCCGAAGACCTTGAGCGTATTGAAGCAAAGATGCTGACTCTGGCTGCTGCCGATCAGAAAATAGAACGGCACGAGTATTCCAGCGCTGATGCGATCACCATGTTTGAAGCCATGGGAGAATCATATAAAACTGAACTGATCACTGATCTTGGTGTTGATCATGTTTCGGTCTACAGCCAGGGGACATTCTCCGACCTCTGCCGCGGCCCGCACCTCCCCTCGACCTCCCGGATCAAAGCCTTCAAACTGCTCTCTATAGCCGGTGCCTATTGGCGCGGCAATGAAAAGAACCGGATGCTTCAGCGCATCTACGGAACTGCTTTTGTTGATAGAAAGGAACTGGAAGCATACCTGAACCGGCTTGAAGAAGCAAAACGCCGCGACCACCGTAAAATTGGCAGGGAGCTTGATCTGTTTTCCTTTTCGGACGAAGTTGGCGCCGGTTTCCCGATCTGGCATCCGAAAGGTGCCATGTTGCGCACCGTTCTTGAAGACTTTGAGCGGAAAGAGCATCTGAAGCGGGATTATGATATTGTTGTCGGTCCGCAGATACTCAAAAGCGAACTCTGGCAGCGCTCGGGACACTACGAGAATTATCGTGAAAACATGTATTTTACTGAGGTGGATGAGCAGAGCTACGGTATAAAACCGATGAACTGCCTTTCGCACATGATGATTTACAAGTCTCAACTGCGGAGCTATCGCGACCTTCCGCTCCGGTTTTTTGAGCTTGGCACCGTCCATCGTCATGAACGGGCAGGCGTACTTCACGGTCTCATGCGGGTTCGCTGCTTTACCCAGGATGATGCACATATACTCTGCACTCCGGAACAACTTGATGCAGAAATCAAGGGTGTAATTGCCTTCGTTAACGATGTGATGGCGATTTTCGGCTTTGAATATGAAATGGAACTCTCAACGAGGCCGGAAAAATCAATCGGATCTGATTCCGATTGGGATCAGGCAACAGCAGCACTGCTTTCCGCTCTTAAAGATTCCGGTCGTCCCTATGAGATAAATGAAGGTGATGGCGCGTTTTACGGGCCGAAAATAGATATCAAACTGCGCGATTGTCTTGACAGGAGATGGCAGTGTGCTACTATCCAGTGCGATTTTACCCTGCCGGAACGCTTTGATCTTACCTATGTTGCGTCTGATGGTGAGCGTAAACGCCCCATTATGGTGCATCGTGTCATCCTCGGTTCGATCGAGCGTTTCATTGGTGTTCTTATAGAGCATTTCGCCGGTAGCTTCCCGCTCTGGATTTCGCCGGTACAAGCGATAGTCGTGACGGTCACGGATAGCCAGATTCCCTACGCTCAGGACGTATATCGCCAGTTGCGTAATGCTGGTATACGGGTTGAGCGGGATGTTCGTAATGAAAAGTTGAGCTTCAAGATTCGTGAGGCCCAGCTGCAGAAAATTCCGTATATGCTGGTTATCGGCGATAAGGAAGTAGAACAGGGTACGGTTATGCCTCGCTACCGCGACGGTAAGAACCTTTCAGCTATGAAGCCGGAAGAGTTTGTGGCCTTTGTGCAAGAGGAATGTAAAAACTACAAATAAGATGTACGTCAGATAACAGTGAGAATACAGAGCTTTCAGGAGGTGTCGTCATAGCAAAACCGACCGTTAACATCAATCAGGCCATCAGAGTCCCCGAGGTTCGCGTAATTGGCGCAACAGGAGAGGCACTGGGTGTCCTTTCCCTTTCGCAGGCGCTCGAACTGGCCGAACAGCAGCAGTTGGACCTCGTTGAAGTATCACCGACAGCCGTGCCACCCGTCTGCAGAATTATGGACTACGGAAAGTTCAAATATCAGCAGAGTAAAAAGCTGCAGGAAGCAAAAAAGAAACAGGTCCACGTTCTGCTTAAAGAGGTTAAGTTACGGCCAAAAACGGATAGTCATGACCTTGAATTTAAAATCAACAACGTCAAGCGTTTTCTTGAAGAAGGCAACAAGGCAAAGATAACACTTGTATTTCGCGGTCGTGAGATAACTCATATGGATGTCGGTCGGGCGGTTATTGAAAAAGTCGCAAAAGAGTTGCAGGATGTCTGCGTTATTGAAAATCACCCGCGTGTTGAGGGCCGAAACATGTATATGATCGTCGCACCGAAACCGAAGAAATAATTCTAAATACCTGACCAGGTAATTACTTATAACTACAGAAGGAGTTTCTCATGCCGAAGATTAAAACAAACCGAGGCGCCGCAAAGCGCTTCAAAAAGACCGCATCCGGCCGCATCAAGTGTGGATGCGCTTTCACCAGTCATATTCTGACCCCCATGAGCCGCAAGCGTAAGCGTAATCTTCGTGGTGGTTCCATGGTCGCAGCGGTTGATCAGAAAAACATAGCCCGTTTGATTCCGTATAAATAACCAGTTATTCGCTCACTTTATGTGAGTTGAGGCATAATGCCACGAACCATGAGGAAATTGTCTCCCCTTATGGATCTGGCCAATTCAGCAGCTAAGGAGTAGTAACGTATGGCAAGAGTTAAAAGGGGTTTTAAAGCGAGACGCAGACGCAACAAGGTATTGAAACTGGCTAAAGGTTACCGTGGCGCACGCAGCAAACTGTTCCGCAGCGCGACAGAAGCGGTAGACCGGGCTTTAAATTATGCCTTCCGCGATCGCCGCGTCAAAAAACGTGATTTCCGCAGCCTGTGGATCGTCCGTATTAATGCAGCTTCCCGCATTAATGGTCTGTCGTACAGCAAGTTCATCTTCGGCCTTAAAAAGGCGGATGTCCAGATCGATCGTAAAGTGCTGGCTGACATCGCAGTTACCGATCCGAATGGATTCGCTCAGATTGCGGCGCTCGCCAAGGCCGGAATCTAGTTTCATTGTACGTTTATTTACGGAAAGGGAATGGGATATGCTCCCATTCCCTTTTTTGTACAGGCTGTCACTGTTACCATAACAAATCTTTTCTCGAAGGTACTCAAATATGCGGGAACAACTTGAAAAGTTAAAAAACAGCGCCCTGCAGGCTGTTGCTGCAGCGTCATCAGTAGAGGCCCTGCAGGAAATCCGTATCAACCTGCTTGGTCGCAAAGGTGAATTAACGGCGCTGATGAAGGGCCTTGGCACTCTGGACGCCGCAGAGCGCCCCGTTGTCGGGCAGTTGGTCAATTCGGTACGCGATGACATAGAGACTGCGCTCGGTTCTGCGCTGGAGTCAGCCCAGGAGAGTGTTATTGCGGCCCGGCTTCAGACAGAGCGCATCGACACTTCACTCCCCGGTCGTCGTGTCCAAAAGGGAACCAAACATCCTGTATCCCTCGTTATTGAGGAAATCTGCTCGATATTTGCCGGACTCGGCTTTACCGTTGCAGAAGGGCCCGAAATTGAACATGACTGGTACAATTTTGAGGCGCTCAACTTTCCTCCCGAACATCCAGCCCGTGATATGCAGGATACGTTTTTTGTCGAAAACAACCTTCTATTGCGTACTCATACCTCTCCGGTACAAATTCGGACAATGCTCAAGCAAAAACCACCGGTACGGATTATAGCACCCGGCACAGTGTACCGTTGTGACTCCGACGCCACACACTCTCCGATGTTTCATCAGATTGAGGGACTGATGGTTGACAGCACGGTAACTTTTGGCGATCTTAAAGGCATCCTGACTGTTTTTACCAACCAGCTTTTTGGCCAGAAAACCGGCGTCCGCCTCCGACCGAGTTACTTCCCGTTTACAGAGCCATCGGCAGAAGTTGATATCGCGTGCGTAATTTGCGGTGGTAAAGGGTGCCGTGTCTGTAAAAACAGCGGCTGGCTTGAAATCCTTGGGGCCGGAATGGTTGATCCGGAAGTGTATCGTCACGTTCAGTACGATGCCGAAAACATCTCCGGTTTTGCCTTTGGCATGGGTATTGAGCGCATCGCAATGCTGAAATACGGCATTTCCGACATGCGCCTCTTATTTGAAAACGATGTCCGCTTTCTTCAACAGTTCTAAATACATTACAATTCATGGTGCTTTGATATGATCGTTACATACAACTGGCTTAAAGAATTTGTCGACTTTGATGCGAACCCGGATGAACTTGCGGCCTTATTGACCATGCTCGGACTTGAAGTTGAGTCGATGGAGAAGCTTGGTGATGGTCTGGAAGATGTCGTGGTGGCTCTGGTTGAAGAAAAACGGCAGCATCCGAACGCTGATAAACTTTCGCTCTGCCGGGTTAATAACGGGAAGGAAATTTTTGACGTTGTCTGCGGCGCGCAAAATTTTCAGCAGGGTGACACCGTTGCTATGGCCCAGATAGGTGCCACACTTCCCGGTGATTTTAAAATAAAGCGCTCAAAAATCCGTGGTGAAGAGTCATGCGGCATGCTCTGCTCGGAAAAAGAGCTCGGTCTCGCTGAAGAAAGTGCCGGAATACTGGTTCTGACACCCGGGATCGCACCGTTAGGAACACCCGTTTTTACGGCACTTGGACTGAAAGATACGATTTTTGAAATTGGGCTCACTCCCAACCGTTCAGATTGTTTGAGTCTGATAGGAATAGCGCGCGACATCGCCGCTAAACTTGATTTGAAAATCAAATATCCGCACGTTACTCTGGTCGAAGGTCCTGAAATGACCGATTCCATCATCGGAGTAACTATCCAGGATCCTGAACGTTGTCCACGTTACGCAGCACGCTATATATCCGGATGTACCATTGCACCGTCACCCCAATGGTTGGTTAAACGCCTTGCAGCACTCGGCATACGCTCGATCAACAATGTAGTTGATATTACCAACCTGATAATGATGGAGTTGGGCCAACCGCTGCATGCCTTTGACTGCCGGCAGCTTTCCGGAAAACGAATTGTTGTACGGGCAGCAGTAGAGGGTGAAACGTTCACAACTCTTGACAATCAGCTCCGCACTCTCACAACTGCAGATCTTGTAATTTGTGATGCCGAGCGCCCGGTTGCATTGGCTGGTGTCATGGGGGGCTTGAACTCGGAGATTGAGAATTCAACGACTTCAATTCTTCTTGAAAGCGCTTTTTTCAAGCCGGCAACCGTTCGCAAAACTGCCAAGCGCCTCGGCCTCCATACCGAGTCGTCGCATCGCTTTGAGCGCGGCATTGATATCGACGGAGTTGTGCGAGCGCTTGACCGTGCTGCAGCATTGATTGTTGAATTAGCTGGCGGTGTCCTTGCAAATGGGGCAATTGATCGATATCCGGGCAAATGTGAGCGCACGCCTATCGTATTCCGTCCAGAAAAAGCTAACGAGTTGATTGGAATCAATCTGGAGCGGGATGTCATTCTTGATATCCTCACTCGTCTGGAGTGCCAGGTATCTCACCGCGATGATGGCACGACCGGAGTACTGCCGCCATCGTATCGTATTGATATTGAGCGTGAAATCGATCTTATCGAGGAAATCGCCCGTTTGAACGGGTATGACAAGATACCCGCAACGATGCCGATAGCACGCGTCGCTTCAGACAGACCGACACGGCACCAGGAAATTGAAAAACAGGTGCGCAATTTACTTGTTAATTGTGGTATGACTGAAATTATTAACTTCAGCTTTACTGCACCGGACGCTGCCGGTAAACTCCTCCTGAATGACGATGACCCGAGGCGGACCGCCATCAAACTAGCCAACCCGCTTGTTGACGAGCAGTCGGTAATGAAAACCACCCTGCTGCCAGGTCTGCTGGAAACTACGGCGCGCAATATTAATTTCCGCTCCATGGACCTTAAGCTCTTTGAAATACGGCGCGTTTATCTTCCTGTAAAAGGTGAAGATATGCCGCACGAACCGCTTTGTATTGTTGGCGCTATTACCGGTTCCCGTGATGGAGACGGGTGGAGTCGCCCCAACGAACCGGTTGATTTTTATGATATTAAAGGAATTGTCGAGTCCGTTCTTGAATTTCTTGATGTTGGAGGAATAAGTTGGTCAACTGACAATACTGATCCGTATTATCATCCCGGCAAGTCGTGCCGTATTTTAGCCGGCCGCGACTGCATCGGTTCTATTGGGGAATTACACCCCACCGTACAGAAAAATTTTGAAATTGAAAAACCGGTATTCTGCTTTGAACTGGACTTTGAAAAACTGGTAAAGTTGTCACGGAACAAAAAAATAATTACGGCCCCTTCCCGCTTTCCCGACAGCAGTCGCGACATAGCGATATTGATCCCTGAAGGGCTTGCGGCCGTGAAAATTACCGATTGCATCAAGGCAGTAAAATCTAAAGAGGTTGAGCAGGTTCAAATCTTTGATGTCTACCGCGGTAAAGGTGTTCCCGAAGGCTTCAAGAGCATTGCTGTACGTATAAGATATCGATCCATCGAACGCACGTTGGCAGATGAAGAAATAGTAGCACTTCATAAAGAAATTATTGACAATCTGGTTGATAAATTACAGGTGGCACTACGATAAAACCTATTGCGTAATAGAAGTCCCTGTGCTATAAAATTTTTCCTTTTGAATCAGTGCATTAACCGATAAAGATAGAGGTAATTATGACAAAGGCAGACATCGTGGAACGAATTCATCAGAAAGTCGGTTTTTCGAAAAAAGAATCAGCCGAAATGGTTGAAACTGTTTTTGGACTTCTTAAGTTAACATTGGAATCCGGTGAAAAAATCAAGATTGCCGGCTTCGGTAATTTTGTTGTCAAGCAAAAAGCTGATCGCCGAGGCCGTAACCCGCAAACCGGTGAAACTATAACAATTGATGCACGAAGAATCCTGACTTTTAAACCAAGCCAGGTTTTAAAAAATGCAATAAATGCTGAACCAAAATAGATTCGTGAGGCACCTATTTCATGCCTCCAATATTGCCTGATAAGCTTTTTTATAAAATAGGCGAGGTTGCCGAAACTGTAGGAGTCAGAACTTCTGTTCTTCGTTTCTGGGAATCAGAATTTTCTTTTTTAAAGCCGGTTAAAAGTAGTTCAGGACAAAGATTGTATTCAAAGAATGAAGTTGATCTTTTGTTACAGGTAAAAAGTTTATTGTACGGCGAAAAGTTTACCATTGAGGGAGTTAAAAAGCGGATCTCTACGAAAGGAAAGCTTGTACGGTCTGCCGATTTTTTAACTCTTCCGAATCCAGATACAGATTGTAATGAGCTTTTGAAAACTGTTCGGAATGAGCTGAGAATACTACGGAATTCTTTATAAATTGACGTCAACAAAAACCCAGCCTGACATCACTAAGAACAACACCTTACCTCCCTGATGTCCAGACCGATCTAAAATATTACTTCAATGAAATCGTCTATTGATATGCGGGGATTACATCGGTAGCGTTATGCCGGAGATGATCATCCGTACTACTCCTCCCCTGTCACTGGCTGTCATCTCGCTCCGCATGCCGAGTCGATGGGAACAGACCGCAACCGCAATGTCCTTGACGTCATCCGGCGCAACATAATCCCGCCCCGCCAAAAAAGCAGCCGCTTTGGCCGCCTGGGCAAGATTGATGGCCGCCCTGGTCGAAAGGCCGGTCAGTATCAAATTGTGTGCTCTGGTTGCCAATACAAGGCTATGTATGTAGGTAAGAACCTTTTCGGAGAGATAGACAGCCTGTACCGCACTTTTTGCCGCCGTAATTTCAGTGGAGGTCACCAGTGGAACCATACCGGTCATCCGCTCTCGAATCCCGCCACCGGCAATAATTTCCCGTTCAAGCGCTTCCGCCGGGTAGCCGATGTCAGTGCAAATAAGGAAGCGGTCAAGTTGCGACTCCGGAAGCAGGAAGGTACCGCTCTGGTCAGCGGGGTTCTGTGTTGCAAAAACCATGAAGGGCTCAGGCAGAGGGTGCGTTACCCCTTCAATCGTTACCCGCCGCTCCTCCATCGCTTCGAGCATGGCGCTCTGCGTGCGCGGCATGGCCCGATTAATTTCGTCAAGCAGCACAATATTGTTGAAGATCGGACCTGGCTGAAAGCTGAAATGCCCCGCTTCGCGGTTAAAGATCGAGAGTCCGGTTATATCGGAAGGGAGAAGATCGCTGGTGCATTGCACCCTGCCGAAAGAGAGTCCGGTAACTCCGGCAAGCGCCAGAGCCACGGTTGTTTTGCCGAGTCCGGGCAGATCTTCAACCAGAATGTGTCCACCGACAAGGAGAGCAATGACTGACAGACGCAGCACCTCCTCTTTCCCCTGCAGATACTCGGTTGACAATGTTTCAAAAACGTTCGTAAACGCGTGAGGTTGGACTGATCGAGCCACATGGCACCTCAATGAAGAAGATATTCTGCAAAAACAGGCCGACCCCCAGGAAATAATCCATGGGGGCCGTAGTCAACAGGAGTAGGCAAGCGGTTAACCGATCGCAGTATTTAAATCGGCCAGCAGAGTTTCAACATCAAGCCCGTGTGCCCGTGCACCCTGTTCAAGGCTTTCGTTCTGCGCTCCCATGCATCCGACACAGCCAAGGTTGTGCTTTTGAAGCACTTTAACCGACTCCGGATAGGTGCGCATCAGTTCAAAAAAAGTCATCTCTTTGGAAATTTTATCGGCCATGTCATGCTCCTTTTATCGTAGAGGTATTACCCGCCTACTCGTACTTGATATCGATTATTTCATACTCTTTTTTTCCTGACGGTACAATTACTCTGACCGAATCATCAAGCTTGTGGCCTATCAGTGCTTTCCCGACCGGTGACGTACAGGAAATTTTACCCAATTTAATGTCAGCTTCGTCCTCACCGACAATTTTATAGGTAACTTCTTCTTCCAATGAAGTGTCATACACGGTAACCGTGCAGCCAAAGACAACTTTATCCGGCTTCAAGCCGGAAAGATCGACAACATGGGCACGGGCCAGCTTGCCGTTTATTTCCTGAATACGTCCTTCAATAAACCCCTGACGGTTCTTGGCCGCATCATATTCGGCATTTTCAGAGAGATCGCCGTGGGCTCGAGCCTCCGCTATATCCTGGATAACCTTGGGGCGCTCTTCACGAATCAGCCGCTTAAGCTCTTCCTGTAACGATTCAAAGCTCTCTTTTGTTAATGGTATGGAATGGGACATCGAGTAATCTGCTCCTGTTATAGTAGATAATCCTGAATCGGTTTGACCGTCAACTCCTGCTTCTGCAACGAAATAATACTGTCTGCAACCGCTTTTGCACCTGCAACTGTCGTATAATATGCGAGATTATGCATCAAAGCCTCTCGCCGGATAGAGAACGAATCCGCCACCGCCTGAGCCCCCTGAGTGGTGTTCAGCACCAGTTGCACGTCGCCATTCTTGATGGCATCAACGATATGAGGCCGTCCCTCAAGCACCTTGTTGACGCGGCGCACCGGAATGCCCTTGTCTTCGAGATACTGTGCCGTGCCACCGGTAGCCAGTATACCGAATCCGGACTTATACAGTTTTTCAGCAGCGGTGACAACATGTTTTTTATCAGCATCACGCACACTGATAAAGACATTTCCGGATAACGGCAGTTTCACATTTGCCCCAAGCTGTGATTTGGCAAACGCCTCGGCAAAGGTTTCACCGATTCCCATCACCTCGCCGGTCGATTTCATTTCCGGCCCCAGTAAGGTATCAACGCCGGGAAACTTGACGAACGGGAAGACCGCTTCCTTTACTGAAATATGTTTTGGAATAATATCACTGATTATTCCGAGCTCTTTCAAAGTTTTTCCTGCCATGACGCGGGCGGCAATTTTGGCAAGCGGGCGCCCGGTCGCCTTGGAGACAAAAGGGGATGTTCGGGATGCACGCGGGTTCACTTCAAGAATATAGACATCAGTTCCCTTGACGGCATACTGAACATTCATCAGTCCGATAACATTCAACTCAAGCGCCATCAAAACCGTCTGGCGGCGTATTTCGGCTACTATTTCCTGACTGATCGAATAGGGCGGCAGACTGCAGGCCGAATCACCTGAATGTATGCCCGCTTCCTCTATATGCTCCATGATGCCACCGATTACGACGTCAACCCCGTCACAGAGGGCATCAACGTCGATCTCAATCGCTTCATCGAGAAAGCTGTCGATTAGAATTGGATGTTCCGGTGAAACCAGCACGGCGGTTTTCATATAGCGCTGCAGATTTTCCGCGTCATAAACAATCTCCATCGCACGGCCACCGAGAACATATGAAGGTCTTACAACAACTGGATAGCCGATGCGGTCAACGACCTTTTCCGCTTCCTCAAAAGAGCGGGCCGTGCCATTCTCCGGTTGGAGGAGTTTCAGTTTGTGCAGCATCTCCTGAAAGCGCTCACGATCTTCGGCACGGTCAATCGCATCCGGTGATGTTCCGATAATCGGCACACCAGCTTTCTCAAGAGCAACCGCCAGCTTGAGAGGAGTTTGGCCACCGAACTGGACAATCACGCCAACCGGTTTTTCAACGGCAACGATTTCCAGAACATCTTCCAGCGTCAGCGGCTCAAAGTAAAGACGATCAGAGGTATCATAATCGGTTGAAACCGTTTCCGGATTACAGTTGACCATGATGGTTTCATAGCCGTCTTCAGCGAGCGCAAACGCGCCATGGACACAGCAGTAATCGAACTCAATCCCCTGCCCGATCCGGTTTGGCCCGCCGCCCAGGATCATGATTTTCTTCCGGTCAGTCGGCGCCGCCTCACACTCCTCCTCGTATGTTGAGTACATGTACGGAGTATAGGCAACAAACTCGGCGGCACAGGTATCAACCCGTTTGTACACCGGACGTACATTTAATGACCAGCGCAGTTCGCGCACGGCATCCTCACTGGTATTCCAGAGTTTCGATAAAAATTTATCAGAAAAGCCGAACTGTTTAGCGTCACGTAATATTGCCGATGTAACTTCCGCAAAGGTAAGAGATTTCAACTCATCTTCTTTTTCAATAATCTGGCGGATATTATGCAGAAACCAGGGATCGATAGCGGTATGTTTATGAACTTCGGCGACAGACATGCCGCTGCGCAGGGCATCACCGACATACCAGAGCCGGTCGGCATTCGGCACCCGCAGCTTTTCCAGCAGCAGCTGCTGTTCCTTGCCGGTCAACGCCCGTCTCGTTTCGCTGCCGAGTTCAAACATCCGGGAGTCGAAGCCGCTCACGCCGATTTCAAGCGACCGGATCGCCTTCTGAAATGATTCCTTGAAGGTTCGGCCGATTGACATGACTTCACCAACCGACTTCATCTGCGTCGTCAGTGTTGCGTCCGCCGCCGGAAACTTTTCAAAGGTGAAGCGGGGGATTTTTGTGACGACATAGTCAATGCTCGGTTCGAAACAGGCCGGCGTTTCTCGGGTGATGTCATTGGTAACTTCATCAAGGGTGTAGCCAACCGCCAGTTTGGCGGCAATCTTGGCAATCGGAAAACCGGTCGCTTTTGACGCCAGGGCCGATGAGCGGGAAACCCGTGGATTCATCTCGATAACGACGAGGCGCCCGTCTCGCGGATTAATGCCGAACTGGATATTGGATCCACCGGTATCAACGCCGATCTCACGGATAATAAGCAGTGAAGCATCACGCAGGATCTGGTACTCCTTGTCGGTCAGCGTCTGTGCCGGAGCAATGGTGATTGAGTCACCGGTATGCACCCCCATCG
This sequence comes from Desulfuromonadaceae bacterium, assembly GCA_049318985.1. Lineage (GTDB taxonomy): Bacteria > Desulfobacterota > Desulfuromonadia > Geobacterales > Pseudopelobacteraceae > JACRCG01. The sequence goes on along the minus strand of JBMOEI010000043.1, from coordinate 12,140 downwards.
GATCGAAGTTTTCAATCGAGCAGATAATCACGACGTTATCAGCGGTGTCACGCATGACTTCCAGCTCATACTCTTTCCAGCCGATCACCGATTCCTCAATCAGGATTTCATCGGTCGGCGAGGCATCAATACCCCCCATCGCCATTTTTTCATACTCTTCAAGGTTGTAGGCAATGCCGCCGCCGCTGCCTCCCAGAGTGAAGGAAGGGCGAATGATGGCGGGGAAGCCGATTTTTTTAATAACCTCCATCGCCTCAACATAGTTGTGCGCGAGACCGGAATTTGGCACGGCCAGACCGATCTTTTCCATGGCGGCTTTGAAAAGAGTTCTGTCTTCAGCTTTTTTTATTGCCGGAAGTTTGGCGCCGATCAACTCGACACCGAATTTCTCCAGAATCCCCGCCTCAGCTACGGACACGGCAGTATTCAGCGCCGTCTGGCCACCCAAGGTCGGCAACAGGGCGTCAGGGCGCTCCTTCTCGATTATCCTGGCAAGAATTTCCGGCGTTACCGGTTCAATGTAGGTACGATCGGCAAAATCGGGGTCAGTCATAATGGTGGCCGGATTACTGTTCAGCAGCACTACTTCGTACCCCTCTTCTTTCAATGACTTGCAGGCTTGAGTGCCGGAATAATCAAATTCGCACGCCTGGCCGATAACAATCGGGCCGGCGCCAATAATGAGGATCTTTTTGATGTCTGTTCTTTTCGGCATTTTTTCTCCTTATGGGCAGGGAGCGTGCTCCCGGTTTTTTAAATTCATGCGAAACGTCTGACGACAATTGAAACAAATTCCTCCAAATCACCGATACCATGCGTTGCAATATAATATACCTGATTCAGATTCAGTTTGGCATATTCATGAACGACAAGATTGCGGAACCCGACGGCGCTGATCAATTTTTCCTGTAAATAAACGGAAATGATATTCCGACCACGCAACAGATAAAAGAAATCGTTCATGCAGCCGGCCATGCCATATCCTTCATCACTGACAATATGAGCGGCCATGTCAACACATCCCTGAATCGCCTGCATGAGGTTGAACAGGACGATATCCTGACTGTCTTCATCAACCATGAACTCATCGATTGACGCAGACCGTTTTTCTTTCACCTTGTTGATACATTTTTCAATAGTGGTCACTTTTGCCACCAGAATATTCCGGTCAACCACGAGCTTCACCTCCATAACGACTGCGCAGACTGTTCAGGCGCATATCAATATAATAAGAAAACTCCGCTATCAGCGGCAGTTTGTGACGTCGAAAACTTCGTAAAACTTCCGGATCTTTATCATACACAACCTCTCCTTTTCCGAACACCTGCCCCAGCACAACTTCACCGGCATCATTCATTACAAGGGGATGAATATCGAGCCGCAAAACTCTCTCCAAGTCGGTGTAATAGGCCATTTTCAGGTCATAATAGGCGGAAGCAGCAATTGTGCCATCCAGAAGAAAGGCAATGTCAGTATCACTCCCCGGTCGTTCTTTACCGGTCGCACGGGAGCCGAAGAGATAACAGGCCACGATCTCCGGGCGGGTTGCGCAATAGGTGGCGATATTGTTTTTCAGTTCTTCAGTGGGCATGGTGACTAGTATTTCCTCTTAGGAATCAGCATCAGAATCGGGAATAAATTTTTAAACAAGCACTGAACCGTCATCCTGCCGCACTTTGACAGCATGCCCTGTTCGCTTTTGGGTCCTGTTAAAAAGCCTTTGGAATTAAAAGCAAAACCTTTTATTTAACAGGGATAAAAGGGATAAAAGCGGATAACGGCAAAAAAAAATTGTCACCCGGTACAACCGATTTTACTGAAGGACACATACAGCTAATAACAGAAAATTAAAAAAGCTTCCTACCAACCACCCTGATCTCATAACAGACTTATCGTTCCCACCAGACTTAATCTTTGCTCTTTACCACATACGCCGCTCCATCTTCGGCACAACGACAAACATGTGCTGGATGGCTTTTTTGCCGCAACCACCAATTCCTCAATGAACCGGTTTCTGCGTTGTTATGGAAATATGCCATTTCTTCTTGTCTGCTCATTTCTTTAATTTCTTCGTAAATTTGCAACTGAGCCGAACGTTTAAAGGCGATACAGTCGAATGTTTTTTCACTATTCTTCATCTGTCATAACCTCCAACGGAGAAATGATTGTCAAAATACCGTAACCATTCAGTAAGTTTACCTGATTATATGCCTTCATTTTATCAAGTCTGACAATGTGTTTGAAATTCCATGAAACAATCGCATCAGCCCGAGATACAGTAGCGATTGCCACGTGCGTCATATCATCAAGCCATTTAGGACCGAGAATTTTGGCTTCAAGGTATGCATCTCGAAGTTCAAAGGATTCTTTGTCGGAATATACCCGTTCAATACAGCTATCCGGCAGGGTGCTGACAAGATCGCGCACAAACTCAGGTGCATTCTCCAATTCCCGCAGTACAACATCACTAACCAGCAGAACAATTTTTCCGAATAGCGCATATTCAATCAAATGATTTGAAGCCGCCGCAAATTCCTCATCAAAGCAACCACCAATAACTGAGGTATCAACATAAATCCGCATTATTTTCATTGGGTCAATTCCTTCAATAAGTCACGATATAAATTCAGTTACTACTCGGCAACTCACATTCATCTTTCACACGCTCCGGCGTGATAACGGTCATGGCTTTTGACCTGTCTGGTTTTAGAGCAGGTCGTAAACCTTCTTGGGACTTCGTTTTTCTTTGTTTGTATAGTGTTGAGACGCGACCCCTATTTCCTCATCTTATCGAGTTGGTTTAGTCAACTTACAAAGGATTGTAGCTACAATATTCAATGCTACGGCAAAAACCATAAACACGAAACTTGCAATAGGAAACTTTGAATCCATTTTTTTGCTCGTATATATATTGCGATTTTTAGCAAAATATTGAGGTGTGCTTAATCCATTTTTACTGGGCATCGTTCTTTTTATCCTATCTACCCAGATTAAATAACGAGAGATTTCTGCGTCATTGTTCAATGTTACATGAAGTTTAGGATTGTTATTGCCAACTATACTAGAACCGCCCAATGAATTCATAAATTTGACTATGTTTTCAAACACATCAAGTATTTGCTCAAGAGGGCGCTTAATTACAGCCATTAGCAAACCATGCCCATCTTCATATCCCAGTGGAAAACCTTTATTGCAAAGCTCCTTGTACCTGGCCAGAAATGCAAATAATTCATATTTGAGATCTTCTGTCGCAGATTTAACAATAGCGGGGCTGGCAGTAAATTCCTTAAGCACCTTTGAAGCAAATATGTTGACGCTGGAAACCAGCGGGTCAATTTTCGCGTTAGTAAACAAAATCTCCACTTGTGAAAAGTCTTTTACCTGGGAGCGCATTTCAACACGCAGAGCTAAGGTTTCTCGTATCTTTACGATCAGCATTTCTAACTCGTTCTGCAACTGCTTGTAATGTGCCGGTATCGTATTTGTACTTAACATGCCCACTCCGACTGAAAACAGGTAATTTGGTTCCATTTGCCTTTGAGTTCATCTTATCATAATGGCATGACATAATAGGTCACAAAGCCATTTCATCTACAACAAATTTTACTATACGTTTTGTAGTTCTCCATGTGTTCCTCAGCAGAAAGAAACGCATTAGGCTGAGATATTACGGTGTATCTTCCTAGAAAATGTTTTTTCAAATCCGCCTCAACTACATTGGCGACACCTTTCCCAATACAGATTACGTGCTCCGGGCGCGTCGAAATGACTATGCCCCGCGTGTAGGACCGCCATGACTCTTCTAACGCGTTGAACATGTTTGGAATTTTCTTGCTGTCTTTGTAAAGTGCAACGATGCTTGCGTCCACGAGCCAGACGCCCTGTGCTTGATGGCGCTTCAAAATATTGATCTTGTTTTCTAATCGCTGCTTGGCAGGTGTCTGTCCTAAGATGGGACGGAAATCTTCAGGGGAGGAAACGGGATTGCAGCAACTGAAGAATATCTTCCAGAATTGAGGCGTGCCATCTCGTTTAGGATGAATCGTGCTCCGTGTGAGGCTTTTTTCGCCATAACCAAGGCAATACACAAAGCGGGCGTATTGTTCAGGGTATCCCGGTAGGACTGAAATCGGAGGAATGGAAACCTTGCGGTCATCGTCGTACGTGTAGACATGCGACTCAGCGAGAAGTATGACTCGTACTTTGTTGGGTTTCAAAAAGCGTCGATAAGTTTCCACCAACTGTACCGATGCCAGCGGTTCAGTCTGCTCACCTAGGATTTGTTTGATTTTCATGTAGGTTTCATTCAGCTTTTGCATTTTTCCTCTGTACAACCACCCAAATAGAACATTTATTCTGTGATTACGAGAAAACATCCCACGCCACAATCGTAGTCGAAGCCACCAACCGATGCCCGATGTTGTCAACCATTACCCTGAAGCCTTCAAGAGTGCGCACACCCAGCAACGTCATATCACCCTTCTGCGCGAAAACCAGCTCATCGGTCGTCTCATAGCCGTCAGCCTTGATACTTTCGATTAGAAACCACAACTTCAATCTTGAACATACTCATCACAACATAACACACTAACTTTTCTCACTTTGTCTATTTTTACCAAAGGATTTTCATTGTTTCCCACTATATTCAGCAATATTTTCAGCGCAGAGTGAAATTTTGGGGTAGTTGTCATGTTTGGCAACGACGCTCACCAAACGCGAAGCATCGTTAATCTCAAGCATTTTAAGCTTTTTTACGTATTCTTCAAACCCTCCGGCCTCAGCCTGCAACTGCTCTCTCGTATCTCTCACTTCAGCTATTATCGGATCTTCAAAAGACATAACACTATCCCCTTTCCATCAACTCTTGCGGAGTGACAAACATTAACCGTTCTCACGCAACGCCGCAACGAGCACCCAAAAAACATCCAAACCGTTTACAGCCAGCCTAAAGGTGACAGCCTTAAAGTCTGGTTCCCCGATAAAAACATTTGGGGAAGACAATGATTTTTAGCGACGAATGAGAACGAATCAGTACCCTTTTGTTGTAAAAGATCGTTTATCGTATTTGATTTTCGTAGTGAACCATAAACCCTGCCCACCCAAGCTACATTGCCAACTCCAGCGTAATTTTTTCATATTTCAGATGAGGTGCTTTGTTCCGACCGCTTTGCGAAGTTTCCACAAGACCAAGAGTAACCAACGCCTTTACGTCATCGGAAACATTCTTGATATTCCTGCCTGAAATGACTGCAAGACTGCTTATGGACTCCGGGTGCTTCTCTCTGATCAGCTTTAATATCGAGTAGCGCTGCGGAGTCATGGCTTTGCGAAATGCTTCAAAATCTGTAAAATATATACCTTCCGGCTGTGGCTTTACCTGTTCACCCCGTTGAAGGGCCTTAAATGTATCTGCAAAATTATCAAGGCCTTCACGAAGAGACTTTATACCCATTGCAACATTTTTAGCTTTCATAGCGCCTCCTAATAAACTCTTCAACATCGATTCGAAAATCTTTAACAAGAGCATCTACGTCAATAAACGTATATGAAATCTCTGCACCTTCAATGTGTTTATGATCGCCCTTGCCTCGCTCGTTATCGTATCCAACGACTCGCACACCGTTCACAATGTAAACAAGCGAATATTTGACCCCATGAAGTGTATGATCATTGACCGGAACCGACCATAGCTTCATCTCTACAAGATTTCCAAAAGGATCATTGAAACGGTCATGTGATATGAGAGCAGCTTTCATGTTTGGCATGCTATACCATAGGTTTCAAGTTGTCGATACTTTGCTTGTTTGGCTAACTCACTTCACCCCGGAAAAGCTTCTGAAAAGCTGCTGCAACCCCGATACAATCGAGTTCACCACTTCCGGCTCAGGAATCGGAATCTTCAGGCATGGCTTACCGCTTGACTCATCTGTGCCGATAAATTTCTGAACGATAGATTCAAGCGGTTGCACAGTTATACTCTCGCCAGTCGCAGCTTGAACCGGCTTTTGCGGCGCGAGCGCCTGGCTTAAATCCATAAGAAAACGTGCGCCCCCTGCCAGCAGATCGTTCAGCGCCTTTTGTCCCGCATCGACAACCGGAGCCTGTTTTTCCTCTTCATCAGCGAATTCAGCAACAACTTCGGTCTCATCATCGACGGCCTGATCCTCTTCCTCACGCTCCTCACCCTCAAACGGCTGTGCGCCCTTTTCCAGACCGGTGGTGGCATCCTCAACAGATGACATGAACTGTTCCATCTGCGTCTGCCCCATCATGACGACATCGGCACCATCTTCGTCAAGTACCCCGGCAAAGAGGGACTTTTTGAAGCTGAGCAGATCAAGAATCCGCTCCTCAATTGAATTTCGGGAGACGAAGTTGATTATCCGCACCGGTTTTTTCTGCCCCATGCGGTGGATACGGGCAATGCGCTGTTCCAGTACCGCAGGATTCCAGGGGATATCAAGATTGATCAGCAGTGAACCGCTTTGCAGGTTAAGCCCGACGCCGCCGGCATCGGTGGAGAGAAACACGCGACAGGCCGGATCTTCGCGGAATGCGGTCATCAGCCCTTTGCGATCTTTTGAAGGTACGCTGCCATTCAAATGAACATAGCCGATACCATTGGCCTCCAGCAACTTTGCCACCAGATCGGTCATGATATGCCACTGGCTGAAGACAACCGCCTTCTCCGTCCCCTCCAGCATCATCTCCTGGAGGATAATCTCCAACTCCTCCAGCTTGGGGCCATGCAGGGTGCGCTTGTCCACCAGCCAGGTGTTATCCGACACCATCCGCATACAGGCGAGCGCCATCTGCAAACGCCGCTGGTCGGCTTCGCAGAGGAAGCGATGCCGCCGCCACTTTGCCACCAGTCTGATGACAGTATCAGCAAAATCAATATGCAGCGCCATCTGCTCTTCAGTCATCGGCACGAAGAAATTTTTGTCAATCCGGCTTGGAAGTTGTTTCAGTACTTCACTCTTCTTGCGACGGATCATTACGTCTTTCAGGGATGTTCGCACTTTTTCGAGATCGCGATAGCCGATAACCTTACCATGCTGGTCGGTGACACGATGATTATGCGCAAAACGGTAGAGCGGTCCCAAATGCTGGCAATCGACAAACTCCATCAGCGAATGGAGCTCTTCAATACGGTTCTCCAGCGGAGTGCCGGTAAGGACAATGGCAAACGTAGATTTCAGGGATTTTACCGTCCGGGCGGTGCGGGTCTTCCAGTTTTTGATGCGCTGTGCCTCATCCAGAATTATCAGATCCGGCTCCCAGGCGCGAATGAACTCAAGATCACGATGCACCAATTCATAATTGGTAAGCTTGAAGAATGAATCCGAGGCGTACAGATACTTCCGATGCGGCGTCAACCCCTCGATCACAGCGGCGCTGCGGCTGGTAAAGCGGTCAATTTCGCTCTTCCACTGGTGTTTGAGGGAGGTTGGAGAGATTATCAGCACCTTTTCAATCTTGTACAGGCGGGCCATGAGTTCGGCGGCAGCAATGGCCTGAACGGTTTTGCCAAGCCCCATGTCGTCACCCAGCAGGCAGCGACCGGCAGCGAGGGCAAACAGGGCACCCTGACGCTGATAGGGATACAGTTGTGTCTTGAGAAGGGTGTCAAAAATTGGGCTGTCAATCCCCTGCGGCAGAAATTCTGAGACCAGAGATTTATTGTGCGCCGCATCCTGGTGATCGGCGATAAACGTCATTACATCATCGTAGCAGCGCACTTCATGACTCTTCCAGCGGGATAGAGCATTCAAAAAAGTATTAATATCCTGAAAACGCCGCTCCTTCAACACTCCGAAATCATCAAAATAGCGCCGGGACAGAGAGAGCAAACCGGCAGGGGCATCCGCGCCGGGACGAAAGCGAACCTCACGTTTGAGATCATAACTCAGGTAGACTTCGGAATAGCCGGGTCGATAGCCGGTTTCAAACTGCCGCACCACACCACGTTTCTTTTTCAGGCTGGCAAGAGTAAATTCGACATGCTTGCACGTCCCCAGAGTATTGATACTGAAATCAGGACAGGAGCAGTAGTTATCGCCCGGCTTGTCGCCACGAATGGCCAGACGATAGGTCTTGCCGCTTTCCGGGTTGGTCAGATGGAAGTCGGAAAAAACCGGGTGACCACCGACATTGTCCAGCTTGAACTCCTGCCGCTCACCAAACTGCTTGCGCAGAAGCCGCTGCCACTCCTCCAGGTCCATATCTTCGGGCTTGTGCGTGCGGGCAACTCTGGTAACCGCCTCCGCAACAGCGGGGAGTTTGGATTTTTTTTTGGCTGTGCCCGGTTTTGATTTAGTTGTTGTCATTGATTTCTTCCGTTTTTTTGTGAGGTTATCGTTATTTCCGATTGATAAATTGAATGACTGAATCACTGAATTGTCTGAAATCATCAAGATGCCGGCGCAACACCAGTATCACTATCTCTGCATCGACTGTTTCATACTGATGAACAACAATATTTCGGAATTTGGACATCTTTTCCATCACAGCTAATTTATCCGGAGCCAAAATGTTGTTTTCAGCCAAAACTCTGAAAGTATCAGCGTATGTTTCCGGAGTGCGCAACCCGTTATCAGAAATGACATGATTGGCAATATCGGCGCACAGCTCAATCATCATCTGCAGAGTCCGCTCGACAATCCTCTGAATCTTCCAGTCGCCGCGATACTGTTCAACTGTTAGCGCAGAATATTCACTAACCTGCTTCTGATATTCCGAGAGGGAGGCAACTTTACGAAAAACAAGCGCTTTATCAACCATCAGGCAAACCTCCCATAAAGAATATCCTGTTCTTTGCGACTGAAATCAAAAAATTCCCGAAGCGCCAACGACTCAAACTTATGACGGAGGAACGGCTGTTTATCTGCTATCAGACGTTTTTTCCGTAAAATTCTCCCGACCAGACTTATTGAAGCATCATTCAAGATAACCAGGTCAATTTCGTCCGTCTTCAATACATCAGATACCGCGCCAATTATATCGAGTTTTACTTCAGCTTTATCAACACAACTATCTAAATAAACTGCTATATCAACATCAGATAACGGTCTTTGCTCACCCGACGCCAATCCCCCGAAAATATAGGCAAAAACGACCCTCTGATCTCGAGAAAAAAGAGGCTCCAGAAGCGCTAATTTTTCAGATATGTCTGTAGGTATCTTGTTCTGCTTAATCATTTAACGTCACCTGAACACAAAAAAGACCGCTCCGGCGAGACAGCAACCAGCCCAGAGAAAGTCCCATTTGAGCGGAACCCCCATGTAATATACCGCAAAGGGGACAAAAACGCAGAGCGTGATTACCTCCTGGGTAATTTTGAGCTGCGCCAGCGAAAAACTGCCGGCATAGCCGATCCGGTTTGCCGGCACCTGTACCAGATACTCAAAGAACGCAATTCCCCACGAGACAAAAACGGCAATCAACCAATGCCGGTTGTTGAAATTCTTCAGGTGCGCATACCAGGCAAAGGTCATAAAAACATTGGAGATAACCAGAAGTACAATCGTCCTCATATTGCTCCACGCTCTTCGTCAAGTTCCTGCACCCAGCCGTTTTCCAGGCCCGCTTCTTCGAGAGCCGCAACAGCAGCAGCATATTCCGCATGGTTTACCGGGCGATCCATCCCCGCTGTTTTCACGGCACTGTGAGCCGGGAAGTATTGACTCATCAGGGCTATATGAGTTTCAGCCCCAAGGTTTTCGGCAATCCAAGGGAGTGCTTCCAACGATCCCGCTCTGTCGCCCGGCAGAACCAGGTGGCGAACTATCAGGCCGCCGGTCGCCACATCATCTTCATTTACCTGGAGATGTCCGACCTGTCTGAGCATCTCAATAACCGCCGCGCGGTTGATCTCACAGTAACCAGGTGCTGTGGATATCTGAACGGCTGAAGAGTCATCAGAATATTTCATGTCGGGCAGGTAGATAGACACAATGCCGTCCAGAAGTTGCAACGCATCAATCTTTTCATAACCGCTGCTGTTCCAGACAATCGGCAACGAAAAACCGAGAGGAATTGCCAGCCAGAGTGCCGCCAGAATCTGCGGAAGGAAGTGAGTCGGGGTGACAAAGTTGATGTTGTGAACCTGCTGTTTTTGCAGCTTCACCATCCGGGCGGCCAGCTCCCTGGTGGTAATCACTTGACCGTTACCAAAATGGCTGATGGGGAAATTCTGGCAGAACGCACATTTTAAGGAGCAGCCAGACAGAAAAATGGTTCCTGAACCCTGTGTACCGGAAATCGGCGGTTCTTCGCCTCGATGTACATTCGCCGAAGCGATCTTTGGTTTCAGGCCTGCCCCGCAGATGCCCCGCTCATCCTTTATACGGTTAACACCGCAGTTATGCGGACAGAGGTCACAGGAGGCAAGACGCCGGTAGGCTTCCCGGACGCGGTGCAGCAATTCGCCAGAGGCATGAAGCTTCGCGTAGTCCATCACCATCAGGGCATATCAGGATAGGTGAGCCGAGCCTGTACTACCCAGGCTGGTTCGGGCTCTGACACCACATTTTCCTTCTCGAAAATTACCCGTAAGTCGAAAAAAAGTTCCGGAAACAGCTTGGAAAAAAAACTTTCGTCCCAATTAAACAGTTCCGGCACACCATATTTTCCGTCAACCAGCCAGTAGCGTTCGGCGCTTTCTTCCATGGGACTGATGATGATGAATTCTTGCACACGATGCTGCTCGTAGAGCCATTTTTTAGTACGGCGATCTTTGATGATATTTGACGGCGAAAGAACTTCTATCACCAGATCTGGCGCTCCCTTGATATTTTTTTCAGTAATCTTCTCCGGATCACAGACAACAAAAACATCCGGTTCGACAACGTTGATGTCATCCAGCACCACATCAAGCGGCGCTACAAAAGGTTTGCATGGCTTCCCGGTAAAAAACTTTTCAAACATAGTTGCAAGCTTGAGCACGATAACCTGATGCTTAACCAGAGGTGATGCCGCCAGGTCGTAGACAACACCGTCTATGATTTCCAGTCGAACATTCTCAGGAAGCTTTTCATACTCCTGGTAGGTATACGGTTCCGGATAGTGACGTTTTAGGTTTGTCATGGTGCGTCCTCCTAATCATGCCCGGCTGGATTCCATCATCTCAACAAAACGCCCGAACAGATACTGTGAATCATGTGGACCGGGCGATGCTTCCGGATGGTGCTGCACCGAGAAGATCGGCAGAGCGCAGTGGCGGATACCTTCGACAGTCTGGTCATTCAGATTCTCATGCCCCAGGCAGGCGGTATCACCGAGAGAATCAAGATCAACGGCAAAACCATGATTCTGGGAGGTAATTTCAACCTTGCGCGTGGACATATCCATAACCGGCAGATTAGAGCCATGATTACCGAACGGCAGCTTGACCGTTTTTCCTCCGAGAGCCAGCCCAAGCAGCTGATGACCGAGACAGATGCCGAAAATCGGCTTCTTACCGATAAGTTTTCTGATCTCCGCCTGTACGCCAACCAAAGGCTCCGGGTCGCCGGGACCGTTACTGAGAAAGATGCCATCGGGGTTCATGGCAAGCGCCTCTTCTGCCGGAAAATTGGCCGGTACAACGGTCACATCACAGCCGGCATTCACCAGACAGCGCAAAATATTGTATTTGATGCCGAAATCATAGGCGACAACCTTGTATTTGAGCGTAGATGAATCCACCTGGGGATACCCGTCAGCAAGATCCCACTCTCCTTCGGACCAATGGTACGGTTTTTCACAGGAAACGTCGGAGGCAAGATCAAGCCCAACCATGCTGGGGAGAGCTTTCGCTTTGGCGATCAGACTGGCATGATCGAGGTCAACAGTAGAGATAATGCCGTTCTGAGCACCCTTGTCACGCAGGTGACGGGTCAGGGCCCGGGTATCAATCCCCTGAATACCGATCACGCCGTTCTCCTTGAGATAGGCAGCGAGGCTCATTGTTGCCCGCCAGTTCGAATAACAGTCAAGATACTCCTTGACGATAAATCCGGACAGGAACAGCCCGCGACTCTCGATATCTTCCGGGTTGATGCCGGTGTTACCGATTTGCGGATAGGTCATGGTCACCATCTGTCCTTTATAGGATGGATCGGTCAGAACCTCCTGATAGCCGGACATGGCGGTATTGA
>JBMOEI010000042.1:0-45471 GCA_049318985.1 Desulfuromonadaceae bacterium | reverse complement strand
TGGAAATTCACCACAGATAACAACAAGATAACTACAAGACAAGTCACAGTTCCACAATTACAAACTCAATTACTTCAATTACATATCTTTATTTCTCCTTACAATAAATGACTATGCAAAAATGGATTTCAGCACTCATCCTGACGTGCCTGACCGCAGTGACTCTTTCCGGTTGCGGCAACAGCAGCGATTCTTCCACACCTGTCGCAGACAGCGGTACCGTTGTCCTGAAAAATTCGGCTCTGCCGGGAGCAACGCAGAATGCTGCATACACCACATTCCTTGGCGCCAGTGGCGGCAAGGCGCCCTACAAATGGTCTGTCGTGACCGGCAATCTGCCGGCGGGGCTGACATTGAGCTCCGATGGCAACATCACCGGAACACCTACCGCACTCGGATCCTATACGGTGGTTTTCAAGGTTACCGATTCAAGCACCACGGCTCTGGTGGCGCAGAAAGCGCTCCAGATCAATGTGAGCACACTGGTGTTTACCCCCGGCACTACCGGAACGGGGCTCTATGCCGATCATTGCGCCTATTGCCATGCCACCATCGGTTCTGCCGCCCAGCAGCATAAGGACGCGACCCTGGCTCAGATCAAAGGGGCAATTGCTGCCGACACCGGCGGTATGGGTGAGTTTGGCGCGTCAGGAGTATTTCCGCTCACCGATGCGGAACTGAATCTGATCATCACTGCAATGAAGGGCACTTCGGCGTACGTTCCACCGACATTTACCATCACTACACTTCCCGCAGCCACGGTAGGCGTGGCCTATAGCCAGACACTGACCGCCAAGGATGGTACGAAACCATACGTATGGTCAACCATGGGGGGTGACCCAATTCCTGCAGGATTGTCTCTCAACTCCGCGACCGGTGTTCTTTCCGGAACACCTTCAGCCGCCGGTACTGCAAACGTCACCTTCATGCTGGAAGATGCCAATCCTGCAACCATGGTTCACAAGTCGATCTCCATTACCGTAAACGCGGTAGCGGCACCGCCGGATGGTGTTGCCCTCTTCAACAGCAAATGTGCAGCATGCCACGGCGGTTCTGTGGCTGCGTTTAATCACAAGGGCACATCCGCTGCAACTATCCAGAACGCAATTAATACCAATTTTATGGGCATGGGGTCTACCACACTGAAGGCCTTGACAACGGCAGAAGTTGCGGCGATTGCTCTGGCAGTGAAATAACAAGCGACATGGTACATCGGTCTCCCTCCATGGCAGCACCTGGCGGGAGACCGTTTACTATGATGGGAGTTGCACTAATGGATGTGAAAATTGCAGTTGCCAGCAGTGACGGCGTCACCGTTGATCAGCATTTCGGCAGAGCTCGGAGTTTCAGAATCTATCGCCTGCATGACAGCGGCTATGAATTCCTGGAGAATCGGGACAATGAAACTGCTTGTTCAGGTGGCACACATGATGACAACGCTCTTGAGGCGGCCGCGACACGGATTTCCGACTGCCGGGGGGTTGTGGTTGCGCAGATAGGTGCCGGGGCTATTGATGCCCTGATAATGCACAGGATCCTGCCGTTCACATTACCCGGCACTGTTGAAGAGGCCTTTGAAACATTGATTAAATCAAAACGGTTTGTCGCAATCAAGAAATTTCCATGAGCCATTCGGTCAACTGACTCAGATTTGCCACTTCAGCCAGCACCGGATACCCATCAAACTCTCCCCTATCTGTCACACCGGAAAGCACTGCTACAAAAGGTAATCCGGCCCGCTGCGCCGCTTCCGCATCCACCACGCTGTCACCCACATAGAGAGTTTTATCAAACGGGCTGTTCAAGCGCACAATCGCCTGTAGCAGTCCCTCCGGGTCCGGTTTGTGCCGAACTACGTCTTCGCCGCCGATAATAACATCAAACGCTTCCAGCAGATGTTCCCGCTGCAGAAAGTCAGCGATACGGTAGCGGTACTTTGTGGAAACAATGGCCAGCTGTATGTCATTCTTTTTCAAGTGCTGTACTGTATCGGGCACCGTCTCGAACAGGAGTGTCAGGTCGTTCATGACCTCATCGGCCCGTTGGGCGAAGTGACGCCTGAAATCTCCCCGCAGCGCGGCATGCCGTTCACCGGCGAGCTGTACAAAAGCATCGTCCAGATGCAGGCCGATGGTGCGATGCACCGCTGCTGCTCGAACCTGCGGCAACTGTAACTCGGTCAGAGCATAATTGATGCATTCAACCACTCCCTGGGAGGAATCTACCAGGGTATAGTCGAAATCGAAGATGATGGCATCGTACCGGGTAGTCATAGGATCTCTTTATCTGAAGTGAGGTCAGCTGACAATGTAGGCAGCCGTTCCAGTAGGAATCAGCTGATCGGGTCGTTTTTCAATCCCATCTGCACAGAAGCGATTCGCCCGCCGAGGTGAACAAGATTCTGCCCAATATCTGTAACTACAGATTTACAGATAGGTTGTCGCGAAGTATATAACCAGCGACAGGCTTATCGGGCTGAACAGAGTGGTGAAATAGACTATTCTGGAAGCATATTCAGGTTCATTATTGTACTGGAGTGCCAGGATTGCAGTATTCACTGCAGTAGGCGTAGCTACACCGATTACCATGGACTGCGCCAGTAATCCTTTTACACCCAAAGCCAATACGATCAGATATCCGAGCAGCGGCGACAGCAGCAGGCGGATGCAGCAGGGCAACAATACGTCGCCGAATCTGAGGTCAAGTTTAATTTCGGCCAACTGGACTCCCAAAGCTATCAAGGCAATCCCGATAAATCCGTCCGAAACGTATTTGAGCGGAACCAGGATCTGCTCCGGCACTTCAATACTGAGATATTTCACTACCAGCACCACAGCAAGTACATAGAGCGTCGGCATCTCAAGTATGTTGCGAATGGATTGACGACGGGAGGAGTTTGCCGAACTCGCTCGAAAGATGCCAAACGTGTTAGAGGTGACGTTCTGAATCAGCATAATCAGTATCTGAACGGTCATGGTGCTGGGTAAGCCTTTGAACACCAGGTCGGCCAGTGGCAGGCCATAATTGCCGCTGTTGAAGAACATGAGCGAATTTCCCAGTGCCACGCTCCTGCCACGGGAATAGGCGAACAGGCGCGAACATAGAGCTGCAATCATCAGCATCAACAGTTGTATGGCCATGATATATACCAGTATGAACCAGACCTCCTTCAATGGGACAGTTGTATAATAAATTTTAGTGAAGAAAATAGCCGGTACAAAGATATAAACGAAAATTTTGGCAAATGTTCGGGGGTCCAGGTTCAGCTTTTTGTTCGCAATGAACCCGACTAAGATCAGGATCATGATCGGTAGCATAATTTTAAGTACAATATGAGTGAAAATGCCCATTTGTGGTCTTTCTAACGAATGTGATCCAGGATAAACCGGTTACCTCAGTACACCAAGACGCCTGCTGAGATAGAGCGATCTGGCGATGCCATTCAATGTTTCACCAGAGGTGACGAGAACATAGAAGCATATAGCATATGAACACAGATGGTTCCTCTATAAAACAACATGCATGTCGACAGCATGGACTTTTCACTGAATCAGTTCACGCGGGATCAAATATCTTGCCCGGGTTCAGGATCATGTTGGGGTCAAAAGCCAGCTTGATGGCACGCATAAGAGAAAGCTCCACCGGATCAATCAACCGGGCAAGAGCGGCCTTTTTCTTGTAGCCGATACCGTGCTCACCCGACAAACGTCCGCCGAAACTGTACGTGCTCCGGTGCAGCTCTTCACGGAACTGGTTGTAACGACCCGGCCATTCGGCCAGCGGCACACTCTCGGGCACGATGCGCAGATGCATATTGCCGTCTCCGGCATGCCCGGCAAGGCGATAATCGAAATTATATGCGGCAATCAGCTCCTACAGACGGGAGATGAAGCGGGTCAGATGTTCCACCGGCACTACCAGACAGCCTACTGGCGGCCACCGGCAACTCGACCTCAAGAGCTTTGCCCCAAGCACGGCGAGCACTCCAGAGTGCCTCACTGTCGGCGGCGCGCGTCACGCTGAATGCGCCGAAGCGGAGAGCGGCCTGCTCCAGTTCAGCCTGCTTCAACAGGAGTTCAGCTTCCGAATGCGCTTCGAACTGGACCACCAGGATATCGCCCAGGGGATCAGCAAAGATCGGGCTGTTGTGATAGCGCTCCATGGCCTGGGCGGTGCGGCGGTCAATCAGTTCCAGCACTATGGGATCGATGACGCGGTCATTGCGCAACGCTCCCACCAGCCTGATCGCGAAGTGCAGGTCGGGCAGGACAACCACAAAATCAGGAATATGTGGCGCCAACCGGTGGAGACGCAGCGTTGCGCGAGTAATAACCCCCAACGTCCCCTCGGCGCCCGCAAAAAGACGCACCAGGTTGTAGCCGGTGGAATTCTTCTTGAGCCGACTCCCCACTACGGTACGTTCCCCCAAAGGGGTGACCACTTCCAGCTCCAGCACCTGATCGGAGGTGACACCGTATTTGACGGCCCGGTTTCCGCCGGCATTGGTGGCGATGTTGCCGCCGATGACACAATCATCGTTGCTGCAGGGGTCTCCGGCGTAGAGCAACCCCCGTACCTGGGCAGCCTGCTGGAGAGCGGTCGTCTTCACTCCCGGCTGCACCTCGGCATAGCGCGAGCGGTAGTCGATGGCCAGAATCCGGTCCAGCCGCCCCAAATCGAGCAGGATACCTCGCGCAAGCGGCACTGCCCCGCCTGCCAGACCGGTGCCGCCGCCCCGTGGCGTAACCGGTACCAGGGTCCGGTTGGCCAGCTTCAGGATTGCCGCAACCTGAGCGGTATCGGCAGGCGCGGCAACCACCTCGGGTAAGAAGTGGGCATCACGTCGCGTACCGGCATCGTGACCGGCAGAAGCAGGTATCGCCTCACCCGTCAGGACATGATCCCGTCCAACGATGGCGCGCAGTTCATCGATTATTACCGGCGTAACCGGCTGATAGCGTGACATGAGTTAATTCCCCCGTTTGCGTCGTCGTTTACTCGACGTCTGTTGCCAACCGCTTTCCCAGTTCGAAGGCTTTCTGAACATCCACCGGAAAGATCTCTTGGCGACATTTCGCTTTGTGCACAGGATCGAAGCGGTCTGCTTCAACTACAGCATAGTCTTCAAATTGCAGTGTATCGAAACTGTACAGTGACTCGGCCGAACCGAAACGCTGCTGCAGCACCCGCTCATTGTTGGCCAGATGCGTGAAATATCCCAGATTTCCGGCCTGTTCCTCCGAAACATTCATCGTATAGATCAGGCCGCTCCGGAGAGTGCCAGGAAATAGCGATCGGGGAGGTTCTGTGTACGTTCCATAGGGGAACAGGAGCCGCTCCAGAAAAGAGCGTAATTCGCCGGTCACCGTACCGAAGTAGATCGGCGAGCCGATCAGCAAAATATCAGCCGCAGCGATCTTCTCCAAGACCGGTGACAACCCGTCCCTGTAACCGCACCTGCCGTAGCTGGTGCCGCCACGGGTTTTGCAGGCAAAGCAGCTGACACACCCCTTGAAGTTCAGATCGTAAAGGTGAACTGTTTCCGTTTCCGCCCCGCCAGCGGCGGCCCCTTCCAGCGCTCTGTTCAGCAGGATGGATGTATTCCATTTTTTACGCGGACCACCGTTGATGGCAATTGCTTTCATCTGTTTTTCTCCAATCGTGATTTCAACATTATTTGTTAACCGGCAATCTCATCGTGTAATTCCAGGAACGATTCAAACTGTCGATGCACCAGACGTTCCGTTGCCGCATCGATCTTTTTGATATCTGGTATATGGATGACCCGCATCCCTGCAGCATGGGCAGCAATGATGCCGTGAACCGAATCCTCCAGAGCGACTGCATCGGTACAATCGGCTTCCAGCTCCGCCAATGCTTTCAGATAAATTTCCGGGTGTGGCTTGCACTGTGCAACCTGGTCACCACAGACTATCGCCCGAAAGAACCGGGCAATTCCCGCTCCATGCAGATTATCCAGGGTACGCTCAGTATGCGTAGTTGTTGCCAGACCAATCCTTACGCCTCGTCCATGGAGGAGCGACAGCAGTTCAACGGCTCCCGGTTTCAGTGTCAGTCCATGCTCTGCAACCCATCCTTGCCTGATAGCGCGGACTGAGAGCATGAGCTCTTCAAATCCGGTTCCCTCCGGCACATAACGGTTCAGATATGCTCTGGTTGTAGGCCCGTCAACACCGATAACCGCTTCAAGTTCACTTGAGGAGATCAGAACACCGATGTCACGGAATGCTGTCTGCCAGCATTCGATCGCAAGTCGCTCGCTGTCAAACAGGGTTCCGTCCATATCGAAAACAGCTGTGGTAAAATTCATATCACCCCTCTTTTTCCGCTTGAATTCATACCTGCTCCACGCGCTCACATATCCGTCCACATTCTGCTACCTGCCATCCGCCAGGGCCGCGATACGACGGTTGACATCGCCACGATAAACACCACCGTGATAGCAAAGCACGTTTTCAATATCGTACGCAGCCAGTTTTTTCAGTGACTCCAGCGCCGTCGGCAGATCCGGGGTATAGAGCGGATATGGCAGTATTGCCATCCTTGCGGGCGCTGCCGTTGATCGCTATCACTTTCATGTACTCTTCCTCTCGTGTAAGTAATGTTTTTGCATCTGAATCATGCTTCTGCAGGGAGTGAAGCCATATTTTCTCCTTCGTCGCGCTTTTCAAGCAGCTGATCCCGCCGGGCCAACTGGGGAAAAAGAACGTACCAGAGACCAACAATAACCAGGGTACCGACTCCTCCAATGACTGCAGCCGGAACCGTTCCGAACCAGGCGGCGGTAACACCTGATTCGAATTCACCCAACTGGTTTGAAGCGCCGATAAATACCGAATTTACGGCACTGACCCGACCCCTCATTTCATCCGGAGTTTCCAGCTGCACCAGTGAAGAGCGGATCACCACACTCAGCATGTCGGACCAGCCGAGCAGTACCAGGGCAAGAAAAGATATGACCATTGAACGGGACAGGGCAAAGACGATTGTCGCCAATCCAAACCAGGCAACGGCGGTAAACATTTTTCTTCCGACTTTGGCCTGCAACGGGAAGCGGGCCAGGTAGAGCGAGGAGGCAAACGCTCCGACTGCAGGCGCCGAACGGAGTATACCAAGTCCGAGAGGACTGGCAAAGAGAATGTCCCGGGCATAAATCGGCAGCAGGGCAGTCGCACCGCCGAGTAGCACGGCGAACAGGTCAAACGATATCGCCCCCAGCAGCACCGGTTTGCTCCTGATGTAGGCGACACCGGCAAACAGCGTTGCCAGGCTCACCGGTTCACGCGACGGGACGGTGCGCCTGACCGTAAGACCGGATATGAGTAGCGATGAAACGAGAAACAGGACAAGGCTGACCCCGTAGACGACTCTGGGTCCAGCGACATAGAGGAGTCCTCCCAGCATGGGGCCGGTAATGATTGCCGCCTGCATAACCGAAGCGTTGATCGCCATCGCTTTCGGCAGCGACTCCTGATCGACCAGTGCGGGGAGCAGGGTCTGAATGGTGGTGAACGCAAAGGCACGACCGACGCCAAGCGTGAAGACAAACAGGAACAGCACATCACGGCTTACCCAGCCGCCGATAGTAGCACAAAGAAGCACCATGACGGCGGCAGCCTCGACAACCTGAGCCAAAGCGACAAGCCGCCGCCGATCAAAACGATCAGCAGCGTACCCGACGACCAGCACCAGCAGCATGGACGGGAAAAACTGAATCAGACCCACAAGGCCGAGGTCGAGCGCCCGGTGGGTCAATTCATACGTCTGCCAGCCGACAGCGACCGCCACCATCTGGTACGCGCTGATGGCGGCAAACCGCGCCGTTAGAAATCTGAGAAATGTCCCTCTCAACAGCGGGTTTGATGAAACCGGATCGAACGTTTTCAAAATACTCCTTTATTACCTGAAATTTTACTCTTCTCAGACAGCCTGTTCCCGCCAGGAAGTATCATTCTCCAGACGACGCAGCGCTTCATGGAGTGTATCTTCCTGCTTGCAGAAGGCGAAACGGAGAAAAGCTCCAGAGCTGACACTTCCCGGAGCAAGGTAGGCGGAGAGCGGCACCGTCGCCACACCAGCCGTTTCAATCAACAGCCAGGCCAATGCTTTATCATCACTCCAGCCGAAACTGCTGAAATCGGCAAGCAGAAAGTACCCCCCCTCCGGTTCCCGACTCGGGATACCGAGGCGTTCCAACCCGTTACGGAGCAGGTCACGGCGATTCCGGTACTGTTGACGAAGTTCAATGTAATAGCTCTGGGGGAGGCCCACAGCCTGAACAGCGGCCTGCTGAAGCGGCGTCGCCGCGCTCATGGTCAGGAAGTTATGTACGATCCTGATGCCGCGGGTGAGCTCCGGCGGCGCGACAACATACCCCAGACGCCAACCGGTGATCGAATAGGTTTTGGAAAGCCCGTTAACAATGACCGTTCGTTCGCGCAGTCCCGGCTCATTCCAGATGCGGGGCGGATTATCGCCGTTAAAGACGATCTCATCATAGATCTCATCGGTCACCACCAGCAGATCATGGCGTCGTGCCAGGTCGGCCACGATCGCCAGTTCCTCACGGCTGAAGACCCGACCGGTCGGATTGTGGGGGGAATTGATCAGAATGGCCCGGGTACGGTCGGTAACAGCCGCCTCAAGAGCATCCTTCTCTATCAGGAAATCCGGTTCACGCAACCTCACAAAACGTGGTACGGCACCGCTGAGATTGACATCCGGGGCATAGATGCTGAAGGATGGCTCCAGAATGATGACTTCATCACCCGGATCAAGCAGCGCCTGAAAGGCAACCGACACCCCTTCCGCAGCTCCTGACACCACGGTGATTTCCGTCTCCGGATCGAAGTTCACTCCGTGCCGCAGAGCCAGACGTTCGGCAATGCCGCTGCGCAACTCCTTCACTCCCTGTGTCAGAGAATACTGGTTGAAATCCCCCTCAATTGCCGCCACGGCAGCTGCCTTCAATTCTGGCGGAGCGGGAAAATCAGGGACGCCCCCCGCCAAATTAACCGCAGATACTTCGGCAGCCCGGGCCGCCAGTGCCCTGGTAATAGGAAGACCGATACTATTAAGTTTTGCGGAAAGCCTGACCGTCGCCTGCTCTACTCTTTTACTCATACTCTCTCCTTAAGTGCTCTGGTGATCCGCTCCAGACCTTCATTCAGGGTCGCGCGCGGCGTAGCAAAATTAAGCCGCATGAACCCGCGCCCTTGGCTACCGAACTGTGAACCGCGATTCAGGCCGACACGTGCAAATTCGAAAAACAGCCGGTGCAATTCCTCTTCAGTCAGCCCAAGGCGTCGACAGTCGAGCCACGCAAGATAAGTTCCCTCAGGAACATCCACATCAATTTGCGGCCATTTGTTCCGGGCATACTCAACCAGATGGCGGGCATTCCCCTCCAGATACAACAGCAGACTCTCCAACCACGGTTCACCAAGACGATAGGCTGCTTCCAGCGCCACCAGTCCGAGAAAATTCGATTTGCCCACCCCGAGTGTTTTCTGATTGTCGACAAAGCGCCGACGCAGTACCGGATCGGGAATAATAGCGATGGATGCGGCCAACCCGGCCAGATTGAATGTCTTGGACGGGGCCACGAAGGTAACCACCTTTTCCGGTGATATGTTGCTCAGTGTTCCGAACGGGATCAGTCGATGGGGGGGGAAGAGCAGGTCGCCATGAATTTCATCAGAAACCACAAGCAGATCATGACGTTTAACAATGGCAGCAACCGCTTCCAGCTCCACCCGTGTCCAGACCCGACCGACCGGATTGTGCGGACTGCAGAGAATCAGCAGTTTGGCGCTGCGCGCCTTTTTCTCCAAGTCGCCCAGATCGAAGCGGTAGCGGCCATCGGCCAGAACCAGCGGATTCTCCACCAGAATCCTGCCATGATTTCGTATGCAGTCAAAAAACGGGTGATACACCGGCGTCTGAATAATGACTTCATCACCCGGTTCGGTAAAGCTCTGCACGGCCAGGTGAATGCCGGAAACCACCCCCGATGTGGTAGCCAGCCATTCCGGCTCGACGTTCCAGCCATGGCGGCGCGCCAGCCAACCGGTTACTGATGCGTTCATCGCATCGCGCCGACTGCCGGGATAACCAAAAACACCATGGTCGATCCGTTCATGCAGGGCATCCAGAACCGGTTGGGGCGCCGTAAAATCCATGTCGGCCACCCACATGGGGAGGACGTCTTCAGCGCCGAAAAGGGCATCGGCATCATCCCATTTGGCTGAGCCGCTGTTTCTTCGTTCAGTGATCCGGTCAAAATCGAGCTGCTCGCCCTTGTATGGCATGGTTCTGCTCCTTAGAAATATATCGCGTTGAGTTTTACGTATTAAGCGGATCTCTCTTTCAGATGGCATACTCATAATCAGGAATTATCCGGCGCAGAAACTGGCGGGTCCGTTCCTCTTTCGGCCGTGAGAATATATCCTGCGGCGCCCCCTCCTCCACCACCACTCCGCCATCCATGAAGATGACGCGGCTGGCAACCTCCAGGGCAAAGGACATCTCGTGGGTAACGATGATCATGGTAATATGCTCCATGGCAACCGCCTTGATAACCGCCAACACTTCACCCACCAATTCCGGGTCGAGCGCCGAAGTCGGCTCGTCAAAGAGGATCACTTCCGGGTTAAGCGCCAGGGCACGGGCGATGCCGACCCGCTGCTGCTGGCCTCCGGAGAGCTGGGAGGGATAGGCGTCATGCTTGTCGGTCAGTCCGACCTTGTCCAACATCACCCTGCTGATGGTCTCGGCCTCTTTTTTCGGCACTTTGCGGGCTGTCACCAGCCCTTCCATGACATTGCCCAGGGCGGTCATATTATTGAACAGGTTGTAGCTCTGAAAAACCATGGCGGTCTGCTTGCGAATGGCGGTTATCTCTTTAGTGCTGGCTGATTTAAAGGCAACCTGTGAAGTGCCGATGGTGATATCACCTGCATCGGCACGCTCCAGAAAATTGATACAGCGCAGCAGGGTGGTTTTGCCGGATCCACTCGGCCCGACAATGGCCAGCACATCACCTTTGTTAACCGTGAGGTCAACCCCCTTGAGCACCTGATTGTTGCCGAACGCCTTGTGAATATTGCGTATGCGGATCAATGAGCCGCCTCCTTCCTGAAACGATGCAGATGCAGTTCGAGTCGGTGAGCGATCTGCTCGATTAATGCATTAAGTACCCAGTAGACCAGAGCGGCGGCCAGATAGGCCTCCAGAAAACGGTAATTATCCGTGGCGGCGATCAGGGCGCCATTGAGCAGATCAACGCAGGAGATGACAAACGCAATCGAGGACCATTTTATCAGGCCGATAAGCGAATTACAGAGCATCGGCAGTGAGACCGGCAGCGCCTGGGGGAGAATAACTCGGAAAAATGTCTGACTCCGGGTGAGCCCGATCGAGTACGCCGCTTCGTACTGCCCTTTCCCTACCGACAGCAATGCTCCGCGCAGCAGTTCCGAAATTGTCGCAATGGCATAGAGTGACAATGCAAGCGCGGCGATCCATATCATGTTGACATCTTTGGCCCTGACCAGAAGGTGGAGCGCCTTGGCGCTATCATCGAACATGCGGGTCAGTCCGTGAAATAGCATGAGAAGCAGTATCACCAGCGGGATCCCCTTGATCAGCACCACATAGGCCTGGGCAAGTGAAGCCAGAAGTCTTACCTGAAAAATACGGGCAACCGCCAGCGCCAGACCAATGACACAGCCGGCCGCAAGTGAAGTAAAAGCCAGAAACAGGGTAACCGGCGTGTATTTGATCGCTTCCTTGAGCGCCACCAGGAAGAAGGAGACATCAAAACCCATGTTCAGACCCTCAATGGTGTCGTTTGAGCAACAGATTGGCTTCGAGCTTGCCGAATCCTTTTTCAATGGCTACCGCCATGACCAGGAAGATGATGGCGGCCCCGACATAACCTTCCAGCATCCGGTTGGTACCGGAGGCGATGGCCTGCACCTGTCCCATGACGTCAATGACGCCGAGGGTGTAGGCCAGCGAGGTATCCTGTAGCAACGACGCCAGTCCGGTACCGAGACTCGGAAGAGCGATCAGCAGCGCTTGAGGAATAATGATCCGCCGAAAACATTGCCAGCGGGTCAGCCCCACGGCATAGGCAGCTTCCGCCTGTCCAGCCGGGACGCTCCTGAGTGCCGCGCGAAAGGCCTCCGCCTTGAATGCCGCCGTATTCAGACCGTAGGTCAAAACGACAAAAAACAGCTTGTCCCAACGGTTGATATCAATGCCGATCAGTTCCAGCAGCATCGGCACACCGTAAAATACCAGAAACATCTGCACGATGATCGGCGTGCCGCGCATGAAAGAGATATAGACAATCGCCGCCTGATTCAGAATCGGAACCTTGAACAGGCGGATTAATGCCAGCCCCATACCGGCAACCAGCCCGAACAGGGTTGCAACGGCAACGATCAGCAGTGTAACCGGCAGTTTGGACAACAGTCGGGGGAGGTAGACAAAAACTGTCGCCGGATCGAAAAGAGCGTGAGACATGAAGCTGTTCTACTCGTTAACGGTGTAATCGCCGCCCAGAACCTGCTGTGACAGTTTTTTCAGGGTGCCCACTTTTCTCAACTGGGCCAGCGCCTTGTCAAAATCGGCTTTCAATGCGGTGTCACTCTTGCGGAAAATGTAATAGGTATTGGAAAAGGAGACCGGCCCGCCGACTATTTTAATGCGGTCACCGAAGGTCTTGTTCCAGGAATCTACATTGCGCTTGACACTGAAGGTGGCGTCGATAATGCCGTCCTCCAACTTCTTGATGGTGGTGGCCGGGTCGTTGCCGCTGACGTAGGCAACCTTGACGGCGTTATTGTTTTTCTTGTTGTAGCTGTTGATCACATAGGCAGAGTTGGTCCCGGCGCCCACCTGAATGGTTTTCCCATGCAGGTCTTTGAGCGAATTGATATCGTTTCGCCCTTTGGCAACAACCAAATGGAGAATGTAGTTGGTATAGCTCTCGTCGCCAAACAGATATTTGGCGGCCCGGTCATCATTCTTCTCGAACTGGTGGGCGCCGACATCAACTTTTTTAGCCTCAAGACTCAGCAGGATATTTTTGAATTCAAGTTGGTTGAGTTCAAACTTGTACTGGGGAAGCAGTTTATTTACCGCCTTGAGTACCTCAATTTCATAGCCGGTTAGATTACCCTTCTCATCCAGATAGCAGTACGGTTTGTAACCGTTGCCCGTACCGATAACGATGGTTTTAGGTTCTGCCGCCTCTGCAACTGTTGCGACGACCGGCAGTGCTGTTACGCTGAGAGCTGCCAGCAGCGCACCAGCAATAATTCTGATTGAAAATTTCATGCGTTAATCCTCCACTTTCTGAAATATGCCGCCACGGGAAATCCCCATGCGATCAAAAATAAAAAACAAGAGACCGGAAATGCTGCTATCCGGTCTCTTGTTTTCAAGTCAACCATTACATACATAATTTATAGATTTAATCACAGATACTAGTTGTTTTAAAAATCATTGTCAAATATTTTTCCGCAGTGTACCAATAAATAGCTCAGATCAATAGCACCACCGGAGATCACCATGAAGATTTCACTCTACGATCCACCCCTTACTGCTCCCATCGGTGTCTGCGGCCCCGACATCGACCCGGAACTGGTCAGAATTTACGATACGCTGCGTCAGATCCAGAAGCAGGCACCGGGCGTGCTCATCCAGCGCTATGGTCTCGCCACAGAACCGGATGCATTTCAAACTGATACAACCGTGGCGGAACTGCTTGAGCGCGACGGGACTGAATGCCTGCCGCTGGCTTTTGTGGATGGTGAACTGGTCAGCAGGGGAACGTATCCGGAGACCGAACTGCTGCAGAAGCTTCTTCACCAGCAGGGGTTTAATGTGACGCTCAACGGAGAAAAGAGCTGCCGCGCCGGCTGCTGCTGAAGATATCACGCCGCGACGAAGCCTGATACCAATAGGGCTGTGTCAGGCGCCTGAGCGCCTGACACAGGTATCCCTACTGGAAGTCGGCCAAAATTGATGAATAGATATCTTCCACCAGACGCAGGCCACCGGTATAACCGACATAGGAACGATCAAAAATCAGACGATCGCTGACCGGCATGGATACTGAGAGCAGGAAGCCGTTCAACTCCTTGGCAAGTGTCCGTTCCCACGCAGAAGCAAGAATCAGCGGCCGGGAACGGAATTTTGTTGTACGGAGTTCATTCTGCACCGCTCCGCCATCAGGAGTAAAGGAAACCTCTGCACCAAGCCCCTCTCCCAGATCAGTGAAAAACTCCCGCACCTCCTTCTGCAGATGTTCCGGAATGCCATCCACTACGTAGAGGCGATCCGGAATCAGACCCAGGTCGCTGACCAGGAATTTGGCCAACGCCAGTCCATAGGTGCTATCGGTAACTGTGGTGAAATGGCGCGGCAGGAAACGCGTCTCGAGCAGCACTTCTGCAGCCCGCTCGATGAAGTGATAGTAGTGGTTCTCCCGTTCGGCTATGAAAGCCTCAACCACGGTGCGATCGAGATCGGCAAATTCAGCCACGGCGCGGAGAAATTTACCGGTTTCAGTTGGGCCAATCGGGAGAACCGGATAGTGCAGGAACGGGGTGCCGAAGCGTTCTTCCAGTTGCTTAACCGCTTTCAGGCCAACCCAGGGGGAAACCAGCAGGTTGAATTCGGCCGCCGGAATCCGATCCACCGCCCGGATACCTCCGCCCGGTCCAAAAATGACGTTTGGCTTAAGTCCGATGGCGCGCAGCAATTCAGCCAAATCGGCGTAAACTCCGGTCCAGAACGGGTCCTGAAACGGAACCACGGCCCAGATATTAACCTGCCCCCGGTTCTTTTCAGCAGCAGGTGTGAGATACTGGCCGAATATGGCATCCAGGACCATTTCATGGCCGAGAAAGTTGGAGCCTTTGAAACCGCCGGTTTCCGCCCAAACGATTGCCTTCCCCTGTTTCTGGAATTTACTGACCACATTTTCCACATCATCTCCGACAATATCGGAGGTGCAACCGGTCAGTACGGCAAAGAAGTCGGCGTCGATCACCTTGAACGTATTCTCGATAACCTCCTCAAGTTTGTCCACGGCACCGAAAACTACATCCCGTTCCGTGGCGTTGGTGCAAGGAACTGTATGCCCCCCCGCATACCCGGAGCCCTGCCCGCCGTTCTGCAAGCCGATTGCTCCCCACAGCTTCTGCCCGCACCCCGGGCCGGCGTGGAGCACCGGTATGGCGCGATCGATGGCAAGCACCGACTGTAATCCCCCGAGAGTGCACACGTGGCGTACCTGATCAATAATCTGTGTCTTCATCTAGTAACCCTCCGCTTGGAGCAGCGAAAAGCTGTCCTGTTCTATCCACCAGTCGGTGTACGGTAATTTGATCCGCTCCGCAAGTTTTCGTGCCAGCGACCGGTTGGTCAGTTTATCAAGAATGACATTACCAAAATTGAGAATACCGTTATAACCGAAGGCCGCATATTCATCGGTGATCATGTAGGAGGCGATACCCATTTTGGTGGCCCAGACCGATGAACCGCCATGGCGGGTGACATAAATATCCGGCTTCAGTTTGCCGAGCAGGTTGACTATTTCATAATTCTGCTGGTCACCAACGCTGACCTGAAGGCTTTCGTCAACCTCGGCCAGCCGTTTTGTTGATTCCGGCACCTCGCCATGATCATAGTTCTGATCAAAATGCCAGGTGGCTGCCCAGATCACCTCAACTCCCAGTTCCCTCAGCACGCGAGTGTAGTTGTGACCGAAGCTTGGTCCCATACCCACCACGGCGGTTTTTCCTTTCAACTTGGCACGCAGTACTTCAAGCTCGGGAGCGACACGCGCGTCCTCCGAGGCGATATGCTGCTCCACAGCCTCTTCGGCATCCAGCAGCGTTCCCAAAGAACGGAGCCAGTTTTTGTAACCGGTAATACCGTGCGGCTGTTCGGTCTTGACGTACGGAACGTTGTAATACTGTTCCAGAGCGTTACCGAGATAACTCCCCAGCGTGCCGCAGATACTCACAGTGGCCCGGGCCTCGGAAAGCCTGCGGATCTCTTCCACCGTGCTGTGCTGAAGCAGAAATATCGGTTCCACACCTAATTTTGCGAAGGTGTTGATGATCTCTTTGCGCGCGCTGCCGCGAAAATTTACGAAATTGACTTTGTTGGTTTTCGCTTCAAAGCGCGGCGGTTCCACAATCCCATATAACACTGCATGAAAGGCAGCGTCAAAGCCACTGGCCCACACCTTGGTTTTGAAGCCTTCGCAAAAAGCCGGCACGAGCGGAATATCCAGTTCTTCTTTCAGTTCGTTCAGAACGCTCTGGATATCCTCGCCGATAATTCCGGAGACGCAGGAGGCGGTGACGAAAATCGCGTTCGGCTTATAGCGTTCATAGGCCTGCAGGATCGTGTCACGCAGTTTTTCTGTGGCGCCAAAAACCGTATCCCGCTCCTCCAGGTTGGTACTGATAACCTGGACATTAGTATACTCGAGGCCGCGAAGACGGGCACCTGACTTGAAGTTGACATTACCGGCTACTGAATCGGCGGCGCAGCCGACCGGTGCATGGTTTACCACCAGCGCATCGGCAATACTCGCAAGTTGATTCTGGCAGCATCCTGACGAGCAGGCACTTGCCTGGGTAAAGCAGCGTTCCCGATTTTCGACGCCACACCCGGTAGCCCTTTCATTCAGGTCACCGATCGTGCCGACATAACCGGTGACCGCCCCGAGTCGGTTTTCCCGGATCGGTACCTCATTTCGTTTGATGTTGATAACTGACATAGATCTCTCCTTTTCCTGCGTGTCTGTGCTGCAAAAACAAAAAAAAAGACCGAATGAAATTTCATTCGGTCTCTCGCTATCAAGTCAACCTTGCCTATATATTTAGTAGATATTTTATGCTACTCTATGACATTAAAATCGGCGTGTCAACAACAAAATTGACACAACACAAATGATTCTTACCGATGTACGGTCGCTTTTCTTATTTTGGCCGGAATTTCCCGCGAGCAGGGGATAAAAGTGGAGCAGTGGCCACAGGAGCCATACCCCCACTCTTTGAAATGTTCACTGTTGCCATGTTTGCTGCATAACTCCACTATCTTGCCGGAAGAGTTGACCGCTCCGGTGGGGCAGCGGTCGGCGCAGGCGGTGCAGCTGCCGTCAAAGGCATAGAGACAATAGCCATAGGCTTCCGTATAGGGGCGGATCGTCGGCGTCAGCTTTAGGGTGGTAATGACACTGCAGACCCTACCATAGGCGCCCCGTTCAGTAATCAGCGCTTGTTGAAGGCCGAAGGTGCCGACACCGGCGGCAAAGGCCACATGACGCTCAGACCAGAACGGCAGCCAGCCGTCGGAATCATAGCGGGGGTCGATATTCGGCGCATTCGACTCCCCTCCCCTCTCCACAAAGAAACGGCTTAAACCACGCCTGATGACATTGAGAAACTTGGAACCGTTCCATTTCCCTGAAGAAAATTCGATGGCCGAATAGCGTGATTCCTTCCGGTAGCTTTTAAAAATATACTCGGAAAACGGTAGAAACACGGAGACGATCGATTGCGCACCCGGCAGCCATTCCCGAGGCAGACGGTGTTGAGCGCCGACAACTTCCGGATCCTGAAAACGGGCAAACAGCGGGTCATCAGCCGAGGCAACCCCCACCAGCGGCAGATCCCAGATCGGCTGGTTGTCCCCTTCCGGCAGTGCATTGCGGAAATCGGTAGTTACCAGATTGTTAAGATAGCTGACAACCTCCGATATCGGCAGATCCGGCTGGAAATCTACCGGAATTTGATTGACCGGTGTCGCATCAGGAAGGAAAAAACTGTGGTGAACTCCGACCGGAATATCCTTCCTCCGGGTAATCTTTTCCGGATTGGGAGCAGCGGAGCCCTCGAAAATCAGGTCAAGTTCGAACGGCTTACGGAAACCGGGTGGGGAACCTTTGGTAAAATCGCAGGCAACCCAGATCCATAATTTTTCGTAATTCTGTTCCAGCAGAGCCTCAGCCAGCTGTAGTGGTGTCTGCCCCTCTGCCAGCCGCGTGGTGCCTTCCTGCGGAAAGATCTCCCCTTCGATGAAGTAGTAAACCTCCTGGCGCAGCGGCGGAGCTGTGTGTCGAAGGGTAGCGGTACGGTCGGAGGTACGTACCGCCAGCACCTTGCGGAGGTCGGGATGATAACCGTTGTAATTGACCTGCAGAATGTATTCGGCCAGTGCTTCAAGCACCGACTGACGGTTAAGAATGCGTGGATACGGCTCACCCCATTTGGGTATCTCGTTGACATATACTGCTGGCGTTACTGTTGACATGATTATTTCTCCTCCTTCTGACTGCCGTACAGCTCGATAAGTTCGCCGGATGCCCCTTTGAAAAAGGCAATCGTAATTGTTGTTTCTCCAAGACGTGCCTCGCGCGGCTCAACCGTCACCTCATACCCGGCTGTCCGCACCCGCTCGATAACTCCATGTACGTCTGTTGTACTCAGGGCGATATGCTGAAGCGGGTGATACATTTCAGGAATATTGTCCGGAGCATCCGAATCAAGCGGCGCGGCAAGTTCAATGTGGGCACCGTTGCCGGTATTAAGCAACACCAGACGCTTACCCGGCACTTCATGTTCCTTGACCACCGTCAGTCCGAGCACGACAAGGTAGAGCCTGAGAGAAGCTGTCAGATTGGTGGTGCGCACCGCAATATGGTGAATGCCACCACCGGGGAGTAACGGATTGTAGTTGAATTGTGTCATAATTCCTCCGTATATTCAGGTCAGAAGGGAAACAGGTGTTTCAAGCACTCCCTGGCAACATCAACATGCACCAAGGTTCCCAGATGAGCTTTTACTTCAGGCCATTCTGCTGCCACGATTGCGAAAATTGCCGAATCGCGTACAGAACCATCGCGCCCCGGCATATCCGCACGGCGTACCCCTTCAAAACGAGCGCCAAGTCGCTCTATTGCCCGCCAGGAACGTAGGTTACGTACATCAGTCCGTAAACAGAGGCGATGAACCTGCCAGGTTTCAAAGGCATGCTGGAGAAGAAGTGATTTCGCTTCGCTGTTGACGATAGTTCGCTGTGCTGAAGCTGCAAGCCAGGTGTAGCCAATTTCAACCGCATCCGGAGCGTCATCGCGCTGTCGTGGTGTTCCCGCAGGCCACTCCCAGAATTGCAGATCAAAAAAACTGGTGGTGCCGACAACCCGGTCGTGCCACATAATGGTAAAAGCCAACCTGGTACCTTTCCGCTGCTGGCGAAACGCTTTGTCAAGGTACAACTGCACCTCATTACTACCGTCGGGAACGGTGGTAAAACCATAATGTTCACGCGATTCGGCGGCAGCGGCCGTCAAAGCCGGCGCATCATCGGCGCACAGCGGCCGTAGCACCACTTCGCTCCCTCGAAGGGTCACAACAGGTAACGAGGCGCTATTAGTCAAGAGACACATCCGGCAGATGTCTCCAGAGATCATCCCACTTACGATACTTCAGCAGCGCCTTCAGCACGTCCGGACGCGGTTCGGCCCAGATATCCGGAAGATCGGCCTCCCCTTCGAGGCGCACCTGAAAAGCAAGATGTTCCACCGGCGGCTCAAAACGGGCGTCTAACCCTTTCTTGTTGCCGCGCGGGTCGATACGATACCAGCCGAAGTCCCGCAGATGAACCGCAGTCAAGCCATGCAGGCTGAACGGGGGCCCTTTTTCGTTGATGCTCAGCCGCTGATAGCAAAGACCGGCCGGTATACCGTTGGCACGCAGCAGCGCCGCCAGCAGATGACTTTTGGCATAACAGAAACCGGTACCTGCGGAGAGCACCACCGAGGCGCTGCAGGTAACCGGGTTCAATCGGTAGTCGTAACTGTGATGAATTTCGTCACGCACCCATTCGAAGCAGCGGCGGGTGATTACCATTTCATCAACTTCCCCTGCCGCCAGTTTACGCGCACGGCTGAGAACAGTCGGATTGTTCCAGTCGATCACCGCTGTTGCCTGCAGGTATGGTGACAAGTGAGAGGTCATCGTCATGTTCCTTATCGGCTGCCAGTCACAACGGATTCATGCTGCCGGTGCGATATCCGGCCAGATCCAGCGACACATACCGGAACCCTGCCTGCTGAAATTCTTTACAAATCCTGTCTCGATTGGCGTCTTCCAGAATGCGCACAA
Organism: Desulfuromonadaceae bacterium; assembly: GCA_049318985.1. Taxonomy (GTDB): domain Bacteria; phylum Desulfobacterota; class Desulfuromonadia; order Geobacterales; family Pseudopelobacteraceae; genus JACRCG01. The sequence continues at coordinate 25,252 of JBMOEI010000042.1, read as the reverse complement.
GCTCGTCAGGGCCGACTTCAATGCGGGCCAGATCGCCGTGGGCACGCACCCGAAAGGTCTTGAAACCAAGATCATACAGCAGGTTTTCGCACCGTTCGACAATTGCCAGTTTCTCTGCCGTGATCTCGACACCATGGGGAAAGCGGCTGGAAAGGCAGGCAAACGCCTGTTTCTGCCAGGTGGGCAGTTGCAGCGCCCGCGATACCAGGCGAATATCATCCTTACCGAAACCAGCCTCTTCCAGAGGACTGCGTACCCCCAGTTCGGCAGCGGCAATCCGGCCTGGACGGTGGTCGCTCTGGTCATCCACATTGGCGCCATCGACGACGTACTGCAGCCCCTCCAGGTCGGCAATGACGCGCAGTTTGCCGAACAGTTCCTTTTTGCAGTGGTAGCAGCGGTTGGGCGGATTATGGCGAAACTCCGGAATATCCAGCTCTTCGGAAACGATTTCCCGGTGGCGGCCGCCGATCTGCCCGGCCAGAGTGCGTGCTTCCTGCAGCTCACGTTCCGGGTAGGTGTGAGAGGTTGCGGTAACCGCCAGCGCACGCGCGCCCAGAACATCGGCGGCAACGGCAAACAGGAAGGTCGAATCGACGCCTCCGGAAAAAGCGACGACACAACTGTCCAGTTCCGTCACATTCGTACGGAGCCGCTGGTATTTTTCCCGGACTTCGACCGGCAATGATTCTATGGCTGCATTAGACATGTTACACTCCCGTATTGATTAATTTAGCGGTTGGCCGTACTGCTGCATGATCCAGCGGGATATGCTGCGGATATTCAACGGCGTGTACGGCAGCGTCTCACTGGTAAACCAGGCGGTTTCGGCCACCTCCACTCCGTCGGCACGCGGTTCGCCACCTGCGTAATCAGCGGTAAAGCCGACCATCAACTGACTGGGAAACGGCCAGGCCTGACTCCCGACATAGCGGATGTTGCGCACTTCAACACCTGCTTCTTCACGGATTTCCCGGCATACACACTCTTCCAGCGATTCGCCCAGATCAAGAAACCCGGCCACCAGGCTGAAGCGCCCTTCCGGCCACGTTACGTTGCGAACCAGCAGAAAACGGTCATGATCACGAATCAGCACAATTACGCAGGGGTGGATATGGGGGAAATGCTCCGCTTTACACGTTGGGCAGCGTTTTCCCCAGGTACCCTGGATCGGCTCCAACTCAGTTGCACAGCCGGAACAGTAGCGGCTGAAACGCTGCCAATGAAGAATCTGAGCCCCCAGGCCGGCCAGGGTCGAAAGCTGCAGATCCAGCAGGGCGTCAACACCCTGGAACGGCATCAGGTCATAACCATCCGGAACTGTAAAGGTGTCATCAAGGCACTGCACCCGCAGCGGACGCCCCTGCCACAGTCCGACAACGGTAGCGTCCCCCTTGACGGACACCCACGGCGGCAGGCCTCCCTCCAACAGGGCCTGTTCCTCTGCCACAACACGCACCAGCAAGGCACTTTTTCTCAGCAGCAGCCACCAGCCGCTTTCATCAGGATATGGCTCTCCCGGTTTGAGTTGAATAAAGCTATTGCCCAGAATGCCCGCATTAAACGGCAGGGTCGAGGTATCGGTTATGGTCATGGCTATGCCGCCTGTCGTCAAAGTATGAAATCCGTGGTCAGGAAGTGGGATTTGCGCTCCTTGACGATGGTATTGATTATGTCCCGGTTCTGCTCTGTTTCTCGAGCCGCCACAACGATGCGGATCGAGAAGATACGCAGGGCGTCGGCCACCGACTGGGTCCCTTCTGCTGAGTTTTTGCGGCCATTGAAGGGAAAACTGTCGGGGCTGCGCTGACACTGGCTGTTGATGTTGATCCGGCAGACCTGGTTAACCAGGGCGTCCACCAGTTGGGCCATCTGCTCGCTGTCTTTGCCGAAAATACTGGCCTGCTGGCCGTACGGCGAGGAGACCACATAATCAATTGCTTCGCTGAGGTCGTCAAAAGGCACCACCGGAATGACCGGGCCGAACTGTTCCTCATGGTAGACCCGCATGGCGGAGGAAACCGGATAGAGCAGTGCCGGGTAGACCAACGATCCGCTGACGCAGCCGCCGCCCGGATTCACCACCCGGGCGCCCCGCGCACAGGCATCTGCTACCAGACCCTGCAGATAAACCGGTTTTTCCGGCTCCGGCAGCGGTGTGATGGTGACGCCGTCATCCCAGGGCATGCCGCATGTGAGGGCAGCAATCCCCTCGGCCATGGCAGCAATGAACCTTTCGGCAATACTGCGGTGCACGAACATGATCTTCAGCGCCGTACAGCGCTGGCCGTTGTAGGTCAGACTGCCGCGTATACACTCCTGTACCGCCTGATGCAAATCGGCGTCAGGGAGGATAATAGCCGGATTCTTCGCATCCAGACCAAGTACGCAGCGAAGGCGATGTGGACGGGGATGAATGGCGCGCAGTGCATCGGCGACTTTATGGGTGCCGATGAAACCGAGGATATCCACCTGTCCCGAGGCCAGCAGTGGGGGAATCACGGCCTCACCGACACCGTATACCGTTGTGACGACGCCCTGAGGGAATGAGTCACGAAACGCCTCCAGAAGCGGCTGGAACACCAGAATACCAAAACGGGGAGGCTTGAGCAGAATGGTATTGCCCATGACAAGCGCCGGAATGAGAGTCGTAAAGGTTTCATAGAGCGGAAAGTTGTACGGTCCCATACAGAGCACCACTCCAAGAGGGGCGCGGCGGATCTGACCGATGATCCCCTGCTGGATGACAAAGCGCGATGACTGACGGTCCAGCTCCTTCAGCGCTTCAAGGGTGTCGCGGATATAGGCCAGGGCACGGTCGAATTCGGCCGTGGCCTCCCTGACCGATTTACCGATCTCCCACATGAGCAACTTGACGACCTGTTCTTTCTTTTCCCTGATCAGCGCCGTGAAGTTCTGGACGCAGCGGATGCGTTCCCCGACTGTCATGGTCGGCCAGACTCCGCGACCGCTGCTGTAGGCGTTCACAGCAATGTCAAGCGCATCAAGTGCGGCGGCTTCGTCAAGCAGTGGCGCCGAACCGATCAGAGTGCGCACGGAGGTTTCAACGCTTCTTACTTGTACCGGTGAATGAATTTCCTGCAATGGACCGCGCCACTGGCGCAGCTCTCCATCGATCAGGTAATAATCCTGACGGATCGGCTCCGCGATTCGATAGGCATCCGGAATGGCTTGTTCATCCGGGAAGAGAGCGGCAATACTATTTTGCATAACTAATAAGTCCTTACGGTGTTTTTATTTCAGCCAGCGTCATTTCGTCTTTCAGGCTCACTTCGTTCCTGCCTCCTGCGAAGCATCTTGCGGAGTACGCAACAGTCGGAACAGCGTTTCCCCCGCAAACAGAGCCAAGCCACTCCAGATCAACATAAAGCTGATCAACCGTGACCTGTCGAACGGTTCGTGGAACACCACTACCGCCAGCAGGAACTGCAGCGTCGGTGAGATATACTGCATCAATCCGACCGTCACCAGCCGCAGCCGCTGAGTCGCAGCGGCAAAGAGCAGCAGCGGCAGCGTCGTAACCGGTCCGGCAAACGGCAGCAGCAGATTCAGTTTCATGCTGCCGACCAGGAAGCCCCCCTCCCCGCTCCAACTCCGATACAGCAGATAACAGAGCGCCGGAACGAATACCAGCACTGTTTCCACGGCCAGACCTTCAAGCGGAGCAACGGGTGCGCACTTGCGCAGGTAACCGTACAGGGCAAAACTGACCGCCAGAAACAGCGAAATCCACGGAAGATGACCGATAGCATGCGACATGACGGCTACGCCGGCAGTCGCCAGCAGGATGCTGAGCCATTGCAGCGGGCGCAGCTTTTCTCCCAGGCAGAGACATCCCAGCAGCACTGATATCAACGGATTGATGAAATACCCCAGGCTGGTCTGAAGGACTTCGCCCTGTTGGACTGCATAGATGTACACCGGCCAGTTGCTGGTTATCAGCAGTGTCGTCAGGGCAAGCGTCGCGACCAGGCGGGGCTGCCGGAAAACCTGCCTGATCCGGCCAAAACTGCGCATGGTAACGGTTAAGATCAGCAGCAGCGCCACTGACCAGACGATACGGTGCGCCAGCACCTCCAGCGGTTTGACTCCGGCGAGGCTTTTGAAATAGAGCGGTGTGGCACCCCAGGTTGTGTAGGCAATCAGCGCGTACAGCACTCCGCTCCGGGCAGAGGCTGTGTCGGAACTCCCGGCTGTGATCATGATTCAGCGCTACATACGGCGCTCAGCCGATCCTCAGCCGCCGGGCGACGATAGCAGGCATAAAAGAGCAGCGCTACCAGCAGACTGATGGCAGCACAGAGATAAAATGCCGCAGCATAGCCATGGAGGCGGATAAGGAACCCCATTCCTGCGGAACTGAGCATCATACCAAGGTACAGGCAACTGTTGTAGAAGCCGAGGGCAAGCCCCCGCAACTCACGGGGGGCAGCTTCAGCAGTCAGCGCCACAAGAGCGGTAAAGGCAACACCCAGGGCAATTCCGAACAGCACCGCACCGCAGAGCAGCATGCCGAGGGACCTGGCACACCCGAGCAGCAGCAGTGACAGACAGAAACCGGACAGGCCGAGCACGACAAGCATACTCCGGTCACCCAGACGGTCGCCCAGTCGCCCGAAGGGGAGCCGTGACAGGGCATTGGCGAGCGCCTGTGCAGCAAAAACAAGGCCGATCTGTGCAGGATCGAGCCCCAGAGTGCGGGCATACAGCGGCATATAAGTGATAAACATGCCGTAACCGATGCAGCTCCCGAGCATGGTCCCGAGACAGACGGCAAGTCTTCGGTTGCGCAGGGTAGTTATAACAAAGGACACAGTCACCTGCGGACGGACGGCTCTGTCACAACCGACCGGCGGAGGCTGCATAAAAAAATATACGACCGGAAAGAGTGCCAGCACCAGCACTCCAGCGAGCAGAAATACCGGGCGGAACCCCATAGTACGTCCAAGTACGCCTCCAATGGCCGGACCGACGGTCATCCCGCCATACAGGCAGGTGGTATACCAGCCGAAAGCGCTCCCCAGTCGCGCAGGAGGAGTGATATCGGCAACGTACGACATGAGCGGTGGGGCGAAAACCGCCGTCCCGATTCCCGCCAGAGCACAGATGACAACCAGTTGGGAAATGCCGCTGCTGACGTACATCAGTAGCGATGAGCTGCCGAGGATCAGAATTCCTGCCAGAATGGGAATCCTCTTTCCTACCCGATCGGAAAATATGCCCGCCGGCACACAGAGAAGCCCTGCCATCAGCAGAAAAAGGGCGTTCAGCAGACCCACCTGAACCGCATCCGCACCGAGTGAGGCGACAAACAGTGGAAAAACCGGAATCCGCATGTAGGCGCCGAAAAAACAGAGAAAGCAGACGGCACAGCAGATCCGGAGCATTTCTGAATTATATGTCTGAGTCTGTGTGGCTTGGCTTTGTGTCATACGTGCGCAATGCGCCTCGTTCATACTGCTGGACTATGGGGATACTGCCAGACGGAAACCGATGTAACTGCGGCGGTACTCAGGCTTGTTGCGCAAGCGCTGTGATGAGCGGGCATCAATCAGGGCCGAGTTCCATGACCCTCCGCGCAGGGTACGGTACTTACCCTCAACAGGCCCTTGCGGATTGATACGGGCTTGGTCCCGCCGCTGTTCACCGCCATAGAGTGTGTCCAGCGGCCATTTTTTGGAGCTCTCGCGGTAATACCGTTCTCCGTAATAGTCGGACGTCCATTGCCAGACATTACCGACCATGTCATACAATCCCAAGCCGTTCGGCAGGAAGCTTCCCACCGGTGATGTATACTTGAAGCGGTCATCCTGATCGGAGGTCCGCCACTCGGCGGAACAGTTCCTGTCGCAGAAGTTGCCGTAACGGCTGAACTGCTTCGGATCACTGAATCCGGCAAAGCGCTCCTTCTGTCCGCCGCTGCGGGCGGCATATTCCCATTCGGCCTCGGTCGGCAACCGATAGTGTCTGCCGTGTTTTTTCGAGAGCCACTCGGCGTATGCCGTGGCATCTTGCCATGACACGCATACAACCGGATGACTCTCTTCCTGGTAGAATCCGGGATTGCGCCAGTTAGTCGCCGGATCATAATTCCAGACATCATTCTTCTCGACATAACAGCCGTCACCCTTTTCAGCATCAGTCCGATATCCGGAAGATGTGACAAACTGGCGGAACTGCCCCTTGGTGACAGCTGTCTTGCCAAGTAAGAAATCAGATATGGTGACCTCATGAAGCGGTAATTCGTCGTTGTCGCCCTCGTTGAACGCATTGCCCATCATGAATCGACCGCCCTTGATCGGTATAAACTGCAGCTCGATAATAGGTTCAGACACGCCGACTGCCTTATCCGGAACTGTTGCCGACCGCACTGTTTCCCGGACTTTCACCACTTTTGCCTTGTATTCCGGCTCCGGCAGTGCCAAAGCAACCGGAGCAGTCAAGGTCGTAACGATTAATATTCCGGCCAGTAAGGTTCTGGTTCTCATCTGCGCGCTCCTCCCTTTGAGCTGCAGTCAGTCTCAGGTACGATCCGAAAACAAGACACCGGCTTTGGCAATATTATCGTGGCTGACTTCATTAATGATGATCGTAACCGCCTGATCAGGAGCTTTGGTTACTTCTGTGATTGTTGAGGTTATTCCCTTGACCAGTGCTGCTTTCTGTTCTTTGGACAGTTTGGATGCAACATCAATGTTGACAATTGGCATAATCGAGGCTCCTTTTAATTGTTTATGTCGGCAGATCTGCTGCCTGCAGAAAACCAAGCGAAGATTCTATTTCATGACCGCATTTTACAAATGAAAAAAGCCGGGGTTTATACTCCCCGGCCTCCAGTTTATCTGGTAAGCATAACGAACAACTAAAATTAACTACAATATATATAGACTATTTATACTATTCTGTCAATTTTGTCAAGAAAAAGTGTATTCTCATTCAGAATTTGTTTCTCCAACCGCAAGCAGGTCGTGCAGCATCCTGACCCGGACCATTTCACACCCTCTTTCGGCGGCAAATTCAAGAGGAATCCGGTAAATAGCGTTCAACTCGAGCGGCCGTCCTTCCTGTCGATCGATGGCCATGCTAGGCCGGTAGTCTGCGGTATGCATTAAAGTATTGGCAACTATAGAGTCGATGAATGCATCCGGCTGAAGCAACTCTGTAAGATTTTGGCTATTGGCCCCGGCGATAACCTCCCTCATGAGCCCGGTAGCCAAACGATACCCATCGACATGGCTCAGAATTTGGCCGGGAGTTTTACCGGTAACAGTGCAGAGACCGTTGAAGGTTATATTCCAGACCAGTTTTTCCCAACGTATTTTACGAAAGTCTGCTACCACATCGCACGGAATTCCGGATCTGCTGAAGGTGTCCGCAAGAGTGGAAGTCCGGTCGGTTATGCCGCCGGCAAACTCACCGAATCGAATCGAGCCATGGGCATGATGGTGAACGACGCCAGGTTCTCCACGGTGTACAGCGATTATCGCAATGCCACCCAGAATCCGGTCTGGGCCAAACGCGTCGGCCAGCAAATCTTCATTACCGAGTCCGTTTTGTACCGTCAGTACCAGAGTTTCGCTCCCCATCAGAGGTGCAACCAGTTCAACCAGGCGACTATTATCTACGGTCTTGATTGCTACCAACACCAGATCAACGGTGCCAATTTCAGTTGAAGTACGAAATCCCTGTACCTGCTCAAGATGGAAATTTCCTTCAGGAGATGTAACCGACAGACCATAAGCAGCAAGAGCTTCATAATCGCGTCTCACCAGGAAACGGACCTCATGTCCGGCTCTCTGCAACTTGGCGCCAAAATAAAGTCCGACAGCTCCCGCTCCAACCACAGCGACTCTCATACGTTGCTCTTCCTTACGTTTATCATGACCTGTTTCTACGATTAAGAGGAAAGGGGATTACTCGTGCAGTAGTGCTGGTCTCCGAACGCACTGAGTTTGATGAGTCGCCCGTTTTCACCTGATGCGGTTGAGTAGGGCGAAGGTAGAAAAACATCCCGAAATACCCGGTTGCTGCGTGAAAAACGTCGTTAAGAAATCGTGACAGTACGCTTTCAATGACATTTCGGGAAACAGCTCCATCTTCCGGAACCGGAAACCGGTACTCGTAGCGCAGAGCGGTAACCGGTTTGTCATCACCCGGACTCCCCTCGTGCATCCTGAACGTACCGATGCTTCCTCCCTCTGAAAGGCTTTTGAGATAATCCCGAAACTCCCAGTACGCATAATCCGGTTCATCCAGATTTGTCTGGCACATCAGAAACGCTTCACAGCCGCCTCGGGACGACATCCCGACTGTTGCCGAAAAATAGACCGGTATACCTTCAACAAATTCGTCAATAGTCACATCAATATAGTGAAAAGCGTTAAACCGGAAGAGGTGAAGCGCGCTCTCCGTTATCGGCAGACACAGCTCCCGCTCCATGAGCTGACTCATACCACCGGCAGACGTGTGCAGATACTCGGAAAGAATGAGCTCCAGAACCGCCTGTGCCGATGGGATGGTGGTGACTTCTGCCTTTTGATACGCCATGGATATATCCTCGGGATGTTGTAATTACAAGCTAACACCGGAGGCGACAGTAGCACTGTTTCTTCCCGAAAACAACTGCATCGCAGTACCCTTGATTCACAGTCCGGCTACCGATACAGTGTGGACACTTTGACCAGCGTCATTACCACAATCAACCCGCCAAAAATCTGTTTGATGCGCACTCCCGACAACAGGCGGCTTGAGTAACGGGCACCGAGAAAAGACCCGATCGCACCGGCAACAATCAAGGGAATTGCCACTGACGGATCGAGTCTTGCCGTGGCGAGATGGGGAATGAGCGCACTGAATGAAGGGGGTGTTACTGCCAGTGCATTGATGCCGGCGGCCCGCTTGGTTTCAAAACCGAGCAATATCAACGTGGGCATCAGTAAAAAACCGGGCCCGACCCCCAGCAGACCGCTCAACAGGGCAATGGGAAAAGCAAGTACCAGCGCCAGGGTAAAATGTTCCTGCCCCGTTTCTCGCGGTGCAACGGGATGCCAGAGGCGCCAGGCGAGAAAAACAACCGCAACAAAATAGACGTACCACACATAAGTAGCATCAAGCCGCTGTACCAAGAGGGAACCGAGTGGTGCCGCAACGGTCGTCACCAATGCAAGCAGACCGGCCTTTCGCCACTCAAGTCCACCGCTTTCGGCAAAACCGAATACGGCAAAGAGTGCAGTAATGCCATTCAGTAACAGGCAGAGAGGTTGAACCTGGTGTACCAGATCAGTGAAGTAAAAACCAAGAAAAGGAAGGGCTGCAAAGGCCACTCCCAATCCGAGCATGCCGGATACTCCGGAAAGGAGGAATAAACCTATTATCATATTGGGCAACTGAAGTTGCATGCAGAGTCTCTCTCCTTCTCATATATCCTTTTAATACCAGCGCCCAAGCAGTGGCATCCAATCTCGATGAATGCCGAGGATTTCCCCCTGAATATCCGCATCACCGCACGGCAAACGGGATGAATTCTTATGATCTCCCGAATGGTGGTCAGGCTGCAGGTTATTCCGTTCAGTAGTGTCGCCTGTCATAAACCGTTTAACCATCTTATATGCCCCATCAAACGTACTCCGAATAAAATCCGGCTTCATACCTCACCTCCATGGATATCAGGTTGCGTTACAACAAGTGGGGAGGTGGACGTCAACGACTGCAAACCGTCACCGTCACTGATGCGGTAAAATCGCATCACCTCACAGCGAATCAGATTTTTTTCTTCGTACCGTTCTTCTGTTTTTTCAACTTGTCCTGATAGGCCTTGTCATCATTACCCGCTGCCACGAACTGGGTTGTTACCAATGATGCCGAGGTTACCTTACCTTTGGGGATGACCTTGTTATCTTCAAGATCCTTGATCCAGACATCGTTCTGAGCCGTATTTATGGTGGCGTCTTCAGCATAATAATGATTGCCGGTTACCGGTACACCGATAACCTCTTCAACCCATTTGGCAGTTTTTTCCGGATTGGCATTGGCCCAGCGTTGTCCCTTCTTGATTGCCCGGACAAAACCGGCGACTTCCTTGGGATGCTGCTTGACAAAATCTTCCCTGAAATAATAGTACGTCAGTCCGATCGTCTCCCCCAGACCGGTTTCGGACGAATCGGCTATCTTGATGGCTCCGGCGTCAATATTCCCTTTGAAAAACGGTGGATGGGCAGTACCGACATCGAGCAATTTCTGGCGCAGCGCCTGGATCCCCTGAATATCGGGCATACTGACCCATTCGAATTTATCGCGCGGGATTCCGTACTTGTCCGCAAGTTTGTTGATGGTGAAGTCCGTGCAGATATTTTTGGAACTGCTCGCAACTTTCAGTTTGCCGGGGATGTTCTTTAAATCAGCAAAGGTTTTGACGTTAGGATGCTTGGCCGGGTTGACAAAGAACCACATATGGCGGAATTTGGGATCAATGCTCGGTGCCGGTTCAATGCCGCCGCGTACCACACCGATCAACTGGGCACCGCCGGATCTAGCCGCAGCAAGGGTGTTCGGGTGTGCGCTGGCAACATCGTTGTTGCCTTTGATGATCGACGGTATCACCAGTGCCGGCTGAGTCTCTCCGGTATACGTGATTTTTATCCCCTCTTCGGCAAAATAGCCGAGACGGTCCGTAACCAGCCACGGAGCAAGGGCGCAATTTTTGTAGGTGATCGACTTGATCTCAAACAGTTCTTTCTGAGGAGCCGCCTGAACTCCACTGCCAAAAACCGCCACCGATCCTACAACTGCTGCCAGTAAAACGAAACTTCCCACTAATAATTTTTTGTTCATGACTCTTCTCCTTTGAGTTGAATTTTCGCTCTGGGTTGCCAGTCACGGATATTGATGTAAAAAAACAGAGGCCAAGAGTTACCCCTCAGCCTCCAGTTTTCCGGTCAGCACTGCTGTACTTTTCTTATGTGATCTTCCTGCTGCTGATTATTTCTTCTTAGTCTTGACCAGCGGCTTCGCGTTTGGATCTTCCGGCGACAATGCCAGCCGGAATCCGACGAAATCCTTTTTGGCGTCGGGGAAATCGCCGTAGCGGAAGGTTACCCGAACGCCACGCTCTGAGCTTGACCAGCTGCCGCCGCGCCGTACCCGGTCCCCGCCCGTATCAGGCCCCTGGGGATTCTCTTCCGGGCTTTTTCCGTAATATTCATTGCCGAAGCGATCCTGTACCCATTCCCAGACGTTACCGCTCAAGTCATGAATTCCGAGTCCGTTCGGTTTTTTGGTGCCGACTTCATGGGTCTTTTCTTCGCTGGTCACATCGTACCAGGCAAATTCAGCCAACTCGTTTTCCTTGGTTTCCTTGTTCAAACCTTTACTGGTTCCGGCATACAGCTCTTCCTTACCACCGCTGCGAGCGGCATATTCCCACTCCGACTCGGTCGGCAGGCGATATTTTTTACCGGTTTTTTTGTTCAGTTTTTTTATAAAATCCTGCGCTTCATCCCATGACACACTGTCTACCGGCAATTTGTCGCCGATAAAACGGGAAGGGTTCTTTTTGACAACGGCTTTCCATTGTTCTTGCGTCACCTCGTACTTACCGATGAAAAAATCTTTTACCGTCACTTTGTGAACCGGCTTCTCATCTTCGCCACCAACATTGAAGGTATCACCCTGCTGATACGTGCCACCTTTCACCTCCACCAGTTCGATACTGGGTACCTTTGATGCGGCACCTGCACTACCAGCCAATGCCAGCAGCAGAGCCGCGGTCAACATCCCTTGTTTCCTGAACTTCATGCGCACTACCTCCTGTAGGGTCTCATTGATGCCGGTACAAAAAACAAAAAAGGCCAAGATTTAGGTCTTGGCCTCCAGGTTTCTGGTGAGCATCTATGTATAAAAAAATCTACAAACAATATGTATTTTAAATATAGTTTTAAAACTTATTTGTCAATAAAAAAACAGCGGGCAAAACATTTTTATCTATTGAAACTATGAAGCTGATATTTCGGTAAAGCCTCCGGCACCAATCGGGCAATCGAGCAGACAGTGCCCGCAGGCATATTTTCTCCCCAGCACCGGAATGGATTCTTCACGTTTTTTACTGCAAACGGCAGGAGTAATCTGCTCATTTCGGGAAACCGACTGATTCCATGGCACATTTTTTAACGCATTGTTTTGACAGGCGTCGAAGCAGACACTGCATGATCCACAGCCATTCCCGGCAAAAGGAGTATCAGCTTCAACATCATCGGCGAGAAGTATGGTTGCCAGCCTGACCCGTGGGCCATACTCTGGTGTAATCAGCATACTGCTCTTACCAACCCATCCAAGCCCGGCTTGCACAGCAGCCAGACGATGAGGAAACTCGGGAATATAGTTCTCCGGATCCTTCAGTTTTGCCGGCACCACATAATGGTTGATATTACGCTCCTTGAGATAGGCAACTACAGCGTCAAACTTAGGTTCAAAGGCTTCTTTAACATCAAGCGTCAGTTGGTAATAAGCTGCTTCATCATACTTCTGAAACGATGACTCATATGCGAAAGCGAGAGACAGGGCCCGTGGATAGAATTCCGCCAACGGGTGCAGACCGCTGATGTCGGCAATCCCCCATAGTGAGATTTGTTGTGATTCAATCACAGCAGCCAGTTCGTCAAGGAACGATGGCTTTTCTGCCTCAATATCAAAATGTGACCGTACGTCAAGCAGATCAATGATTTCAGTGTCAATGCGGTCAATTACCTCTCTGATGTCTTCACGGTTCATTGTCAGTTCCTACCCCTTTCATATATTCACGGGTCTGCCTAGCAAAATCCATCAAGGCATGCACGTTGGCCGGTGGAGCCGGTATCGGCATACCGCACCCAACAGCCAGCATGAAACCTTTCGGACTATCGGCTGCTTTGCGCAGACATTCCAGAGCATCTGTTCTTACCGCATACGGATCACCGAGATACATACTTTCAGTTGGTTTGACATTGCCGACAATGACTACCCGGTCACCAACTGCTTCTTTTGCCGCTGCCAGATCGACCACGTCGTCAAGTGACAGGAATCCTGCACCGGTATCAGCCATTGCAGTCCATATTTTCCGGGTATTTCCACAAATATGCAGGATTGCCGGATAGCGACCCGCATCGTTCATGGTCTCAATAAGCACCTTTTCATAGGGCTGGGCAAATTCCCGGTAATGGCGAGGACTGATCAGACTCCCCGAAGCAACCGGATCAGACGTGCCAAAGGTTATGCCGAGTGGGCGGGCAGCTTCAATGACCCGAAGCGTAGCCTCGAGCGCAAACTGCAGTAATTGATGGGCATATGAGGGATTAATGACGATATCCCGCAACAGCTGTTCGGTACCGCGCAAATTGGCCGCCGTGCTGAACGGCGAACGGACGTTAAGTGCCACCGGCACCAGATGTCCGATCTCATCTTTGATAATGCGCACAGCATCCAGATATAGAGCGATGCGCGGATCTCCGGGGTCAGGGAGGTGCAACCGTTCCAGATCGGCATTATGATCAAGCGCATGCACATCAAAATACGGAGCTGCATTGTCAGAATACACCACCGTGCTGCCAAGTACTTCCGCAATGCCCAGGACCGGACCGACCCCGACCCAGTCATGACCGTAGGTGCGCCAAGCGGCTATCTGGGCTGCCGCCATTTTTTCCGCCGAGCGATGATATTCGCCCACCGGAATCCCCAGCACGCGGGCGGCATGATCTCCAATAAACGGATGACATGGCACACGGTCTACCGGTCCACCGGCCAACAAAGCGGCAATCCGTTCGTGCGAGGTCACTGTTTCACCTGTATTCAGTTGTTGAGTCATGAGTCACCCCTGGCTTATTCCTATTTCTCCACGTCGGCTATAGCGGCCTTAATAGCCGCCTCAGTAATCTGTTTCTCTCCCACCAGAGTTTTTGATTTCCCGGTTTTGGCATTGCTGATAACCACCGCAGGGGTCGATTTAATTTTGTTGCTCTGGTAGAAGGTCATATTTGCCTGCATGCCGGACAGAGTATCGGCATAACTGATTTCCCGGAGTTTGACGCCAAGCGGGGCGATGGCGTTCTGCACCTCGGCGTCGGTCGGTTTCTTCGTCTTCAGGGCTAATTCTGCCAGCACCTTGCGCAGAGCCGGGTACTTCTCCTTTTCATAGGTGAGAAACTGCAGATTGTACGGAGTAAAGTTTAGTGTTTCTTTATGAATGGGAAAATCAACAAATCCGAGCCGTACGCTTTTCGCTAACTCCGGAATCAGACGATCGATTTCCGGCTCCAGCTTGCGGCAGACCGGGCAGAACCAGTCGCTGACAACATACACGGTCGTCTGACTGCTGCTCTTTCCCAGAAAAAGATCCGCAGCGGCAGCCCGGGATTCATTGCCGGTTCCGAGGAGTGACCCGCCCAGTCCCAGGATCAGGGCAAGCGCGGCACAGAGTATAAACTTTGATCGAGATTTCATGAATGCTCCTTGAACCTGTTTCTTTGTCCAGACGTCCCACAACGTGGCGCTGCAGGCAAGTGAGATGGCAGCGGCAATGCTGAGACAGATCGGGCACCACTGCCCGATTTCAAACTTTTGGATCCACATGAAGTGGCATTCGGCCCCTGCCGAAGCGAACAGCGCGAGCGGGACAATAATCCGAAGCGATACAGAGCGTTGCTTCAGCAGCTGCAAAATGATCAGCATCCCGAACCAGGCGATGCCGACCCAGCCGAATTCCAGGCCCAAAATCCGGTACTGGGCGGTTTCACTGCAGGCAGAACAGATTTTAAGCTGCGCTATAACAGACAAGGCAAGACCGGCCACCAGGCTCAGCCAGATGGCGATTTCAGCAACAGAAACGGTAATTTGCACAGAGCCGAGACGGAACTTCAACGTAACTCTCCCCCGTACAGAGTATGTTTGTGTCGAGCAACTCCGGCGATGATGTCTGCGGCTTTCTCTATTTCAATCTTCGAAGTATCAATACAGAGGTCATATTGATCCATATCCTGCCAGTTCCTTCCGGTCACCGACCGGAGATAGCGCTCGCGGGCCCGGTCCTGCTCAGTCACGGCCAGCCGCGCGGCCCGTTCATCGTCAAGGTGGTAAATCTTCATAAGGCGGCGGGTGCGGTACTCCAGAGGGGCGTGACAGAATATCCGGACTGCCTTCGGCAGTTCCTGCAGAATAGCCCCGCCACCATGGCCGATTATGACAGCGCCTGAGACATGCACCGCATCGAGAATTACCTTTTTTTCAGCGGCAAACAGTTCGTCATCCTCCGGAAACGGAAACGGCGGCGGTGCATACTCCGTGTCGGGGGAACCGGCGCTGAAGGCGGCAAGCAGTTTCCGGCCGAACGACAGCAGCCGTTCATCCCTCCCGGCAAGCTCCTGTTCATCCTGCTTCAGCTGCCGTGCCGCCCTGGTCAATATTTCCTGATCAAGACAGGGTATGGCGAGAAGCTCCGCTACTCGGCGCCCGATAACCAGACCGGCACAGGCTACCATTCTCTCAATAGTTACAACGTACTGCGGCATCGTATCTCCTCAGTCGGCAGCCACGCTGACGGTTTCCGGCGGTTTCCCCGACTTGCGCAGCAGCAGCACAAGCGGCAGGGTCGCCAGAAACAGCAGTGAGAGCAGCAAGTATACGTGATTGAACGACAGCATAGCCGCTTGCCGGTTCACCAGACCGTCAAGCAGCAGGAGCGCCTTGCTTTTTGCGGCTGCGATATCGGCGCCTTTCCGGTGCATCACGGCGGTAACCTGCTCAAGCCAGCGAAGCGCCTGCGGGGAGTATGGCGAGATGTCGGCGGTCAGATGCGGTCGCTGGGCACTCTGCCCACGCACATATATCGTTGCAGCAATTGCAATACCGATACTGCCGAATACCTGACGGAACACGTTGTAAAGACCGCTTGCCGCCATCATGCGAGATCGCTCCACGGTCGCAAGTGCAGTGGTACTGACCGATACAAAGGTCATACCGAACCCTATTCCCTGAAGCGCCTGAACCAGAAACAGATCCCAATAGCCGACCTCAAGGGAGATCCGGGTCATGAGAAAAAAGGAGGCAGACGAAAGCAGCAGTCCTGATGTTACCAGGAATCTGGGACCGAGCCGGTTGTACAGTGACCCGGCCACCGGCAGGGTCAGCCCCATGGCGATACTGCGCGGTATCAGGGTCAAGCCGGCATCAAGTGCCGGGTAGCGCAACAGCTGCTGCATGAACATCGGCAGTAGGAACATGCTGGCAAACAGCCCCATGCCGAGCATGCCGCTGATAGTGACTCCGGCGGCAAAATTACGGTCGTTCAGAAGCGTCAGATCAACAGCCGGCCAGGCAATAGTCAGTTCCCGCCAGACAAAAAGGGCCAGCCCACCGAGCGAAAGCAGCAGCAGCGACAGTACAAACCCGGAATCGAACCAGTCATTACGCCCCCCCTGCTCCAGCATCAGCTGCAGGGCGCCCAGACCAATGATTAACAGGGTTATGCCGATAACATCAATGTTGCATTTTTCCCGCTTCAGATACGGGGGATCGTGGAGATAGCGCATGACCATCAGGATATTGACGATTCCCAAAGGGATATTAATGAAAAAAATTGCCGGCCAGGAGAAATTATCGACCAGCCACCCCCCCAGGGTGGGACCGAATGCAGGACCAATAACCACTCCCAGACCGAAGATACCCATGGCCGTACCCTGCTCATGCGGTTCAAAACGCTCACGGATAATTGATTGCGACAGTGGGGCAAGTGCACCACCGGAGATCCCCTGAAAAATGCGGGCGACTACCAGCAGCGGCAATGTTCCGGCCAGACCGCAGAGGAGTGAGGTCAGGGTAAAAAAAACCACTGAAAACAGGTAAAAATTCCTCCGCCCGAAACGAGTGCAGATCATGGCGGTCAACGGGGTAATGATGACGTTTGCCAGGATATAACCGGTGGCCACCCAGGAAATTTCCTCCACCGAGGCCCCCAGATTGCCGCGCATGTAGGGCATGGCAACATTGACGATACTGGAGTCGATGGCGTTCATCATCGTTCCGAGCATGACTGTCAGGGTCAACAGCCATTTATCATTCCGGTCAGCGTACGTCGGCATCAATAAGTCTCTCGTCTGCAGGCTGCGTGCGGAACACCGTCGGCGAACCGGGGAAAATCAGACAAACCGCACCGGATCGAGCGGCCACCGCCCGAGATCACGGGCCGCCTGGACCAGGGCATGGATATTTTCCGGTGGTGTATCAATCGGCAGACCGCAGCCGAGACCGAGTATATACCCTTTGGGAGTATCCCATGCCTTGGCCAGGCATTCCCGGGCGTTGGCACGAACATCATCGGGGGTACCGTGATACATGGCAGCGGTCGGACGGATGTTACCCAGCAGCGCCACCCGGTTCCCCACGGCAATTTTGGCCGCTTCAAGATCAACGGCATCGTCGAGGCTGAGTACCGACACGCCGGTATCAGCCATTTCTGGCCATATTTTACTGGTATTGCCGCAAATATGCAGCGACGGCGCAAAGCCGGACAACTGCGTAATGCCTGCTGTCACCTCGTTGAGATATGGCAGGGCAAATTGACGAAACTGCTTCGGGCTGATCATGGTTCCGGATGCCGTCGGATCGGCAAGTCCGATGCGCGCGCCGACGCCAATCGCCGCTGCGGCAAAGCGGAGGATACTGTCCGTTGCCAGGCGCAGCAGACGATGGGCAAACTGCGGATTCTTATGCAGATCACGCAGGAACGTGTCAGTTCCGCGCAGAGCCGCCGCTGTGGTAAAAGGGCCTGAAGTGGTCATTGCCAGACCAACCTGATCTCCAACTTCTTTAAGAACAAGGGTCGCTGCCTCAAGGAACAGCGGCAGGCGACCAGCCTTTTCCGGATCCGGAGTGGTGAGACGGTCAAGATCCTGCTCCGTCTTGACAATGTTCTCAATAAAGTACGGCGTGCTGTCCGGAAACGCAACTTTGCTACCAATTGCCTCAGCAATGCCGGTTAATCCTGGACCGGTGTTAACATTGTCCGCACCGTATCTGCGCCAGGCTTCGATTTGCCCCTGAGCCAGCAACTGCGCAGATTGGTTATAATCCCCCACCGACACGCCAATGACTCTGGCGGCATGATCGCTGATGAGCAGATTGACCGGAATACGGTCATACGGTTTACCGGTAAGCGCGGCAACGCTTCGTTCTTTGGAAGTCATGGTCTCGCCATGTAGTGACATCGGTTTACCTCTTTTCTGGTGAATTAGTGTATGGGGCAACCGGGCGACCGGCGCTTCTGCGGGTATGGGCCAACAGGGTATCCAGCAGCTTTCCTCTTCGACTGTAAGATTCAAGTGCCTGCTCAAGACTGTCGCGAACTGCGATAATCATGATCCCGCGTGTACGCATGAAGTCAACGGTACCTTTTGAAACGTGAGCAGCAAGAATAACGTCAACATCAGCCAACAGGAGCGCCACCGCCTGAGTCACGAGTGGCAAATGTTGACAGGATGGGCTGCGCGGAACAGTTCTCCGTTCTGTCTGCTGCCAGCACCCCTGGTCGTCAAACCGGTACAACAGGAACACACCCGGTGCCTTACTGATACTGTCAATGATTATTCCGTCGGCAGAAGCAATTGCAATCAGCGGCATGAGGACCTTCCATCCCGAAACAACCGGATATCAATGCGCAGTTCTTACATGCGCAACCGTGCTTTTCAGCGGATTACTTGCAGCCGCCCTTCCCTTTCGAAGAGCAGCCGCACCTTTTCTCCGCCGAATATCCTGCCGGCATTCCGGGAATCTTGGTATTCAGCAGCTTATGCCGACGTCCATAGGACGAGAGAGCCTTATCAACCGGTCCTCCCAGGGCAAACGAGCGCACTCCCTTGCGCGTCAACGAACTCTCGGCGCCGGGACCGATCTGGGAGACCAGTACCGCATTCACATCCGTCAATTGCTCTACAGTACCATCAGATCCATGCGCCAACTCTGGAGCATCCGCTGCCTGCGGCACTATTGCCCGCTCTTCAACAAGCCGGGAGACCCCTTCTTCTGTCACTTCGTAGATGTAGAATTTTTTAGCCCTGCCAAAATGCTCATTAACGGTAATTCCATCGGTGCTTGCCACCGCAACACGCAACTCCGCCATTTAACACCTCCCATTAGTCCGGAACAAAAAAACCGGAGATCCTCATCATTGTCCGATGTGAACCTCCGGTTGTCCGGTAAGTTATTATTATATTATTCCTACGTTTTTTATAGTTTATACTTTATCGTAACAACGGTTGTCAAGCAGTTTTTCTGATAATTTTCCATGGGTCTGATCATACCACCGGCAGATACAGATCAAGACCCTGTGGGAAGGTAAGTGCGTCAACATGACCGGACAGTGTGCCGTCTTCGCTTTTCAGGTGAATATGGATCGAACTGTGTCCCGGTGTAAAGATACCGCGATGGCTGGTGGAGTGAAATCCGATGACTTCAATTCCGGTATCCTCTATGGTGTACTTGATTTTAGCTTTTTCGTGCAGGTCAGGTGAATGAGTTTCATTGTCGGTTTTATTGAGCACATGAAACACTACCCGATCCGGTAGCCCCTTGAGCAGAAACGGAAACGGAACCTCCGGGTCTATGCCGTATTGGGCGACCAGTTCCGGTAGTTCGTGCTCCAGTGTTTTTTCGTCAATGATATCTTCCGGCAGCGAGACTCGTTGCCAACGCTCCACCTGGGAATAGACAAGAAAACAGGCCCGGTTGTCAAAGCTGTTTTCCACGGAAAGGGTGCCATCTTCCTGAACTCTGGCCACAAACGGCTTGGAATCGAGAATGGTTACCTCACCCGTTACTTTTTCCAACGGTCCCAGACCATAGAGACTGTCGAGTTCGGCAAGTTGTTTCAAGTCCACATGACCATCAATGTCTCCGGAGAGGACATTTTTCTGCGCTCCCTGCCACTGCACTTTGAAAGGGCCGCTTGCAGTTGCTCCACCACCGGAACACCCGCACGTACTGATACTGCAATTGACTGTTGAAGGTCGCTGGCTCATATACTCCTCCTTGTTGGTTCTTTCCGCGCGCCAAAGGCGGCAAACCGGCTATGTTTGTGAAGGACATCAACCCGCTCGAACCCGGCTTTGCGTAGCAGATCCAGCTGAAACGAAAGCGGGCGCGGTGTATCCTCCCGGTCAATATTACCAAATATCTCGCTGCGAAATGACGAACCACCGATCAATTCCAGGTGTCGGCCATGGCTGTCTTTCATAAGAGCGGTTACTTCAGGCAGCTCGTGATCCACCAGATCGTAAATCCAGAGCGAACCACCCGGATTGAGAATTTCATGAAACTTCGAAAAAACCGCCAGCCACTCGTGCTCTTCCCGCAGGTGATGGAGTACCGCAGCAGCAACTATGACATCAAATGTACTATCAAAACGTGCTTCTCTGACGTCACTTTCCACGACTGTGACTTTTGAGGCACCGGCCTGAATCACACGTTCGCGGGCACGCCCCAGCATGGCGGGAGCCAGATCGAGCAACGTGACGGCAAGCCCCGCCTTTTTTGAAAGGAATTTGACACTCCAGTTTCCGGCCCCGCACCCCACATCGAGGAGCGACTCCGCCTGCGGAGTTACAGCCAGTGCTGCCGTCGAAATCAGCTCAAGCGCCACAACGGAATCCACCGCAGCCTGGTGCCCTTTATTGAGATCGGAGAAACGCTCCACATCGTTGTCAAAACGCTCCCGAATCTGTGCCACTGTCATAACTGACATACTCTGTTCCTTGATCCGCTTTATTACCAGGTGACCTGCTGATCACCGGCAGGTGTCGTTGGAGTGCCAAGCACTTCAACGGCAACAGCATCGACATGTGTAAGATACGCTTCATGTTTGATTACATCATCGGGCGATGACACCCCCCGGGCGCGGATCAGATGCGCTTCGGCAAAACTGTTGCGTTTGAGAAACGCGGCATATTTCGGAAATATGTCGGCAAACGCAGTCTCTTCAGGGTTCCCTTGCGTCTGAATAAAAACCAGTTTTTTTCCGGCGGTCAGGCGACTCGGCGTTGCCGAGGTACGGTATTCCGGTCCGAGATAGGAAAACGTCCGGTCGATGAAGCCCTTGAGCTGGCTGGTGACATCACCGAAATAGACCGGAGTGGACAACACCAGGACATCGGCTGCGGCCACGTCGGCCAGTACATGGGTGAGATCATCGCGCAGCACGCAATCCTCGCGCGTGGTCTTGCAGGCATAACAACCGGCGCACCCTTTGTAGGTTAACGCTCCCAGTTCATGAACAATCGGTTTATGCCCCAGCGCTTCGGCTTTGGCGAGAAAGCGCCTGGCAAGTGTGGCGCTGTTTCCTTTGGGCCGGGGACTCCCCAGCAATGCAACAACTTTCATGTGAACTCCTTTCAGATACTGCTGATTAGGTCTCCGTAAACGGGACGATACTTTCAACGCATGGTAAAGCTTGTCAGTTGAATAAAGCCGCTGGCAATTACCACGAGGAAGATTATGGCTGCGATGGATATTTTTGTCAGCGTTCTGCACAGCCCCGGCAGTTCTTCAGCCAGACTCTCGATGCGGCGGTAGCGATGCAGCCACCCGGCTCCGAAACCGCAGATGGAGGCCGTCAATATGGCGATATAAATCGGGTAACCGATAAAATAGTATTCTTTCTGCAGAATGCAGAAGGGACAGTGATGCGACGGCATCTGATAAATATAGAGCGAGATCACCGAAATCGTCGCCACCAGAGCCACGGCCAGCTGCGTTACGTTGAGCAGAGCGAACAACCCTCCCCCGCTCCCTCGCATCAGGAACCAGAGCCCCCCCAGAATCGTGGCCAGTGACGACCCGTAAAACAGCGCCAGGGTCGGAAACGGCGGTGCATTAGCAACCTCGGCGGCTATGCTGCGACTGGCCGGACTGAACAGACTGCCGCAACAAGAGGTAATGATATCCGGCTTCAAGCCGAGGAAGTACACCCCTTGCAGAATCGCTTCTGTCAGGATAACTGGCGCCATGACCAGCAGCAGGAGATATTTGCTTTTGATCAACGGGTAGTCATAGCCAAGCCTGTCGGCATGATTCAGTATCAGCCAGAAACCGGCCAAGAGAAACGTGATGATTTTAAGCACCAGCGTCGGGTAGCCGAAAGGGTTTACCGTCAGAGTACCCACGGCACACATGGCTCCGACAAACAGGCCGCAGATGCTGTCGGCGGTAAAAATGAACAGGAACAGCGACACCAATTGAAAACCCAGAAAATAGCTGACAATGGTGGAGATCAGATACGTCTTCCGCTCCAGATTCAGCTGCAGTTCGCTGCCGCTCCTGATATCCCAGTAGCGCAGGATCTGCACGCCATATACAGACGAGTAAAGTACCATGAGACTTGTCAGCAGCGAGGCTACGAACAGCGACAGTATGCTCGGATGAAGGATCATCTCTTCGGTCCGGCTGAAACAATGCTGCCATCCCGCATTTCCACGACACTGTCGGCAAGATCGCAGTCATAGACAATCGGATCATGACTGGAGAGGATGATCGTCTTGCCGTCATCCTTGAGCTGTCGCATGATACCCATGAACTCGTTGGAGAGTCGGGTATCAAGATGGGCGGTCGGTTCATCTGCGATGACAATCGACGGGTTGTTGATCAGTGCCCGGGCAATCGCCGTGCGCTGCGCCTCACCACCGGAAAGCCATTCAATTTTTGCCGCTGCCTTATGCTCCAGGTTGAAGAGAGCCAGCGTCTCCAGCGCCCGTTTTTTGATCTGTGAGAGCGGCTCGCTGGAGGGATAGGCCGGAATCATGACATTGTCCAGTACCGTCAATCCTCTGATGAGATTGAACTGCTGGAAGATAAACCCGAAGGTACGGCGTCGGATATCGGTCAGAAAGCGCTCCGGCAGACTGGTAATTTCCCGCTCATCAAGAAAAATCCTCCCGGTGGTCGGACGCGACATACAGCCGACAAGCCCCAGCAGCGTGGTTTTACCCGATCCGCTCGGTCCCTTGAGGATGGTTACTTTGTGAAAGTCGATGGTAACCGACACGTCCCTGACCGCAGTGAACTCATTGGGTTTCCCGGCGTTGAATGTTTTGCTGATTTCGCTCGCTGATATCATGGTCTTCCTTTTCAGCGCATGACCGCGTCAGGATCGATGGTTGCCGTCCGCCAGGACGGAATGATCGTGGTCACGGTATACGGCACCACCGTCAGAAAGAATATGGCAGCCACATGGCCGAAGTTAACGAACGGTACCAGCCTGAAGGTGGGATACAGTGTTGACCACCCTTTCAGTACCGGAGCGAAAACAAAAGAAGATGCGAAAAATACATGAGCATACGCCAGAATGATGCCGAGCAGAAAAGCGGTAAGAGATACCGCCAGTCCTTCCCAGAATTTCATCTGCAATACATCGGATGTTTCCCACCCCACCGCTTTCAGAATACCGATCTCTTTGCGTTCCTCGGCAGAGAGCCCGGTCGCCTTATCCCAGGCAAAAATGACGAATGCCAGGGCGGCAGCGCTGAAGATGACGATAACCAGGCCGGAACGCCAGCTGAACACGGCATCATACGTCCGTAAAATTTCCGTACGGATGATCGGGCGACTGTCAGGAATCAGCCGGGTTATTTTTTCGGCTATGGTGCTGTACTCCTTGGCATTACGCACTTTCAGCACCAGGTCGGTGGCCTGATCAGCAGGTATGCCGGAGAAATCCCGGTAGTCATTCTCCGAGATGAGAATCAGGTCATTGCTGATCAGCTGGGATTCTTCCGAAAGGATCTTGCGGATGGTGAAGCTGCGCGGCTTACCGTCAGCACCGGTAAAGCTGATGATATCGCCCGGAAAAGCCTCGCGGAGTTTGGAGATACCGCTGCCAATGTCGATCGTGCCCGGCTCGGGTGACTCTTCCCGGGGCACCACCAGCGTATAGTTGGCCAGAAAATTGGCATCATAGTAATAGCCCCAGAGACGCGGCTGCACCGACATTACACCGCGAACCTCCTTGATCCTGTCGGCATAGGTGAGCGGGATCGGCTGGTAGCGCCCGGTTAACGTGCGCTGGACGATGATCTCCGGCGTATCTTTGAGTACCGCCGCCGCCTCGCGTTTGAGTGCGTGGCTGAAAAATAGCACCGATGCCAGGACAAAAACAATCAGCGTGTAGACCGCCAGCAGCGAGCCGTTCTTCCCCTTGCGGCGCAGCAGCGAGGCTATGGTGAAGTTGAGGATATGCCGTTGACGTTCGAGTGCGTCTTTCATGGCCGTATCAAGTGAGCGGGAGGCCCAGCCACCGCTCCGGTCGGAAAATGTTCAAAAGTCAGGGGAGAATCCTGAAACGGGGTAAAGCGGTCGGTCATGGCAAGGTTACGAGTATAACTGGCTTCACTGAACAGGCAGAGATCCGTTAATTCAAGACTTTTGACCTGGTGCGACATGCGCTCAAGTGCGGGAACTGAGGCCGCCACCGCACAGCGAGAGTGAGCACCGAAACCGCATACAACTGCCAGAAGCAGTCCGGTAAAGCCCAGATAGAGAGATGAATAGCTCATACGCATGATCACGATCCCGCTGAAGCCTTCCAGGCATCGTCAAAACCGGTGATCCTACCGCCAAACTCACCGACATACTTCTCGGCGGCTTTCTTCTTCGCAAACGCCCATTTGGCAACCGGACTCATGACCCCGCTCTTTTTCCCCCCCACCACCCAGACAGCAGTTTTAGCATCAAGAAGCTGTTTTGTGCCGTAATCGGCAACCTGGATCCTCCTGACTTTTTTCCCAGCATTCCCGGATACTGCATCGTGGGCGCAGTTGACACTGCAGGTTCCCGTTCTGCTGCCGTCTTCGAACGTAACGATGGCACGGCTATAATTGAACTTGGTGCGATTCATGCCGCATAAAGCGCAGTCAGCAGGTGCTTCCACCGAGACCTTGTTCTGCTGGATCTTCTTATGCTGTGGCGCCTGCTCCGCTCCGGCAAAGACACCCCAGAGAGTGCTGAAAAATGCCAGAGTTATCAGTATCTGTTTATTCATACACATCGTTTTGCCTCCAATCACTTCAGAGATAGCGGAGAATCAAACTCTCCAGCTTGCGGTTATCAACGACTCCGATCAGTTTCTCCCTCAGGATTCCGCCTTTATCAATGATAAATATAGTCGGCAGTACCTTGATGCCGAACTGTTTTTTTCCAATGGCCAGATCGCTGTCCAGAAGAGCTT
>JBMOEI010000041.1:0-45816 GCA_049318985.1 Desulfuromonadaceae bacterium | reverse complement strand
TCGCTAAGACAATCTTTTTTCAAATAACTGACTTTTTAAAAGAGCAACCCCAAAAGCAAAACTGCTGCCAAAAGGGACTCGCTTTCTAACACATCTAATTCGATACTGTCAAATGGAAAATTTATTAAGATGCTTTTGCCATAATCTCAAGCACTTCTCTTTCATAACATTCGGGGCAAACTCCGTGACTGAATTTAGCTTCAGAGTGGGTTGATATGTAATTTTCCATCTGGTGCCAGCTTTCTTTATCGTCACGAATTTTTTTGCACCAGGAGCAAATTGGAATTATCCCCTCAAGCTGCTTTACATTGGTCAGCGCAGTCCGTAATTGCATCACATTATCAGCAAGTTCCTGTTGTGAATCCCTGAGAAGCTTTATTACCTTTCGCAGCACCTGATACGCACCGGCAAATATTGAAAGCAGGATAATGGTCAGACAGAAGACCGTAGCAGCTACGGTTTGGAATATCTCCTGACTGTAGCTTGTAACATCTGTGTAGAGTTCAAAAACACCAATAACATCATTTCCCACACTGATAGGCATATACGTCTCAACTACGGAAACATTGAATTTAGCCTCCTCTGCCAGGTCAAGCATCGTGTCTTTCTTCGCTATATGGGAATCAACTTCTCCTGCCAGTGCCCTTTTCAACCTGTGGTTCTCATTATCAGTTTTACCTATGATCTTCCGGTCGGAGCTGTAGATTATCTCGCTGGAGGGAGAATAGATTTTTATTTTGAGAATATCGAAGTTGTGTAGTTGGAAACGAATATAATTATCGATTACGGGGATGTTTGTCTTATCAATGTGGAAATAGTATTTACCTTCACTTCCGATGGAAGTCAGGATATATTTTTGTTGTTCAAACAGCGACCGACCTACTTTTACAGCCTCTAACAGAGCGTTCCGCTTCACCTCGTGTGCAGTTATCAGATGAACAGCGAGCGCCGCGAATGCCAGGATGGCTATGATGGAAACTCCTGCTATCCAGAAGATAGCCTGCACCATCATATCGATATGATATTCGGTTCCGGGCTTAAAAATGTGTCTGAAATATTGGACAACACGCCCTTTAATACGCACTATCATTTCTACTCGACAGTAACGCTTTTAGCGAGGTTCCTCGGTTGATCAACGTCAGTTCCCTTTAACACGGCTATGTGATAGGCCAGCAACTGCAGTGGCACAGAGAGCAGCAATGGATCGAGGTCTTCATCAAGATGCGGAATTTCGATCGTTGTCTCCACCCGGGCATGCATCTCTTCGTCACCGGCAGAACAGATGGCAATCACCCGGCCACTACGGGCGATAACCTCCTCCATGTTGGAAAGCGTTTTTTCGTATGTGCTCCCTTTGGGTACCAGAACAACAACCGGCACATCCTCATCAATCAGGGCAATGGGACCATGCTTCATCTCGCCGGCAGGGTATCCCTCTGCATGGATGTAGGAGATTTCCTTTAATTTGAGCGCGCCTTCGAGGGCGATCGGAAAGTTTTTACCCCGGCCGAGATAGAGAAAATCACGGGCGGTCATATATTTTTTTGCCACTTTTTCCGTATATTCATTCAGTTCCAGCGCCACTTCCAGCAATCCCGGAACTTTTTTAAGCGCTGCTATCATACGCTGGCCATGGGCAACATCAATCGAACAGTTAGCACGCCCCAATCGGATCGTAAATAGATACAGAGCGGTTAACTGGGTAACAAATGCCTTGGTTGAAGCAACACCAATCTCCGGACCGGCGTGGGTATAAATAACCCCGGATGACTCCCGGGCAATGGATGAGTCAACCACATTGCAGATGGCGATATTCAAAGCACCGCGTGATTTTGCCTCTCGCAGGGCCGCCAGAGTATCTGCCGTTTCACCCGATTGCGAGATAACAATCGCCAACGTATGTTCATCAACAACCGGGTTGCGATAACGGAATTCTGATGCTATGTCAACTTCCACCGGAATTCGGCACAGCCCCTCAATGTAGAATTTGCCGACCAGAGCAGCATGCCAGGAGGTACCGCAGGCGATGATGACAATTCGCTTTATTGCCGCAAGTTGACGATCACTGAACTGCAGGTCTTCCAGGTAAACGTCCCCCTCACCTTCCAGTAATCGGCCGGCAATTGTGTCGCGTACCGCACGAGGCTGCTCATAAATTTCCTTCAGCATGAAATGCCGGTAGCCCCCTTTTTCGGCCATCATGGGAGTCCAGTCAATATGGCGTGCTTTTTTATCCAGAGCGGCACCTGCAATAGTCGAAAAGCAGGCTGTCCCTTCCCGGAAAACAACCAGTTCACCGTCCTCCATGAACACCATTTCGCGGGTATAGGCCAGAATGGGCGGGATATCAGATGCGACGAAAAATTCATCCTGCCCAAGCCCCACGACCATCGGAGAACCAAATTTGGCAGCGATCAGGCAGTCAGGTTCCTTCTCGTTAAGGATACAGACCGCATATGCCCCGCGTAATTGAACTAACGACGTTCTTACCGCCCTTTCAAAATCGGGCTCCGTTTTTAATGATTCTTCGACAAGGTGCGCTATAACTTCAGTGTCTGTTTCACTCTTGAATATGTGACCGGCCTTCTTTAAATGCTCTTTGAGCTGCAGATAATTTTCTATGATGCCGTTATGTACGACAATAATCGGACCGGCTTTGTGCGGATGGGCATTAATTTCAGAAGGTCTGCCATGAGTTGCCCAACGGGTATGGCCGATACCGATAGTTCCGTAAAGAGGCTCATCCCTGAGGATCTTTTCAAGATTAACCAGCTTCCCCTGACTTCTGCGCGTGGCGGACTCGTTATTCGACAGCGTGGCTATTCCGGCAGAATCATAGCCCCGATACTCAAGTTTTTTAAGTCCTTCCAGAATAATTGCCGTTGCCTGCTGCACACCAATGTATCCAACAATGCCGCACATATACCTCTCCCCAAGACCATAAATTTAAAAAAACGACACATGAACGTAGTACCATAATTCGACGATTAACAGCACATTTTTTTACTGTTGATGACAATATCACCTTCTTCTACCACGTATTCCCGCAGCTGAATATGTTTGAATTACTGAAATGATATGCTATTTTGCTGCAGCCGAAACGTAATGACGGCAGCAGTCCCATTCAGATATCCAGGAAGGTTTGTAACATGGAAAGCAAGCTGCCATCCCGCGTCGCACATAACAGTATCTGGTCAACGGTGCTTCTCTTTACGGGTACCCTCGCCGTTGTTGCTCTTCTTGGCATTTCCGGTTACGTGTTTTATCTGATGGCCAAACTTCCCCGGGTTGATCGACTGACCGACTACAAGCCACCCATCGTTTCACAGGTTTTTGGCGATGACGGTACTCTGGTCGGTGAATTTTATCTGGAACGCCGTATCGTTGTACCGGTCAACAAGATGCCGAGGAAATTGATTCAGGCTTTCGTCTCAGCTGAAGATGCAAATTTTTATTCCCATAAAGGCATTGATTATTTCGGCATTGTTCGGGCGGCCATTAAAAACATCATTTCCATGAGTAAGAAAGAGGGCGCCTCCACAATCACCCAGCAGGTGGCAAAATCAATGCTGCTATCCCCGGAGAAAAAGTTTTCCCGTAAAATCAAGGAGGCTATCCTTGCCAAAAGAATGGAAGAGCGACTCTCTAAAGACGAAATTCTTTATCTGTACTTGAACCAGATATATCTCGGCAGCGGTTCATATGGAGTCCAGGCTGCGGCAGAAACCTATTTCGGCAAGAATGTCGAGCAACTCAATCTGGCAGAAATCTCCATGCTTGCCGGCCTGCCGAAGGCCCCTAACACATATTCCCCGATCAAGCATCTTGACAAAGCCCGTGAACGGCAAGGGTATGTCCTTGAGAGGATGACCAGGGAGGGCTACATTACGCCGGTTGAGGCGGAGCATGCCAAAAGCACCCCAATTGTTCTGCAACCGATGAAAAAAGTAAATAATGAACAGTCCGCTTATTTTCTTGAGTATTTACGGATTCAATTAGAACAGAAATATGGAGAAGACCAGCTCTACAAAGGTGGGCTGAAGATCTATACCACAATGAATGCCGCCATGCAGCGGGCAGCGTATGACGCCCTCCGCAAGGGGCTTAAAGATGTGGACAAGCGCCAGGGATTCCGCGGGCCGGCAAAGTATCTGGGTGAATCAGAAGTTGAGAGTTTCTGCGGCAAAGTCGAGGATACAATTGACTCCGCTACACTTAAAACCGGTGAGACCTATCAAGGTGTTGTGGTCGGTTTTGACCCCGGCAAGGGTGATGCTCTGGTGAGAGTAGGAGAGCGGAGCGGTATTCTCTCCCGCAAAAACATGTCCTGGGCAGGCAAAGTCGGCATGACCAACCGCTACGGAAAACCGGAGAAAGGCAGCAAGGGGCTGACACTCGGTTCTGTCATTGAAGTTTCAGTGGTTTCTCCCGAGAGCAACAAGGAGGGCGCCCAGTTTGCGCTTGATCAAACTCCGGAGGTCCAGGCAGCACTGGTAGCCATAGACCCTCGCAGCGGCGGTATAAAGGCCATGGTGGGAGGGTACGACTTCAAAAAGAGTCAGTTCAATCGCGCCATTCAGGCAAAGCGCAACGCCGGTTCAGCTTTCAAACCGATAATCTATGCAGCCGCCCTTGACAAAGGTCTCACCCCGGCAGCGATCATCGAAGATGCACCGGTCGAATACCCGGATGGCGCAGGTGGCCTCTGGAAGCCGCAAAACTATGACCATGAATTCCGTGGACCGGTGACCATGCGTGAGGCACTGACCTATTCCATAAATATTGTCAGCGTAAAAATCATGGAACAGATAGGAGCTCCGTATACCGCAGAGTACGCAAAAAAACTCGGCTTCACGTCGCCGATACCGGCTAATCTGGCTCTGGCACTCGGAGCAGCTTCAGTCTCCCCATTTGAATTAACATCTGCGTACGCTGTTTTTGCTAACAACGGGGTATTGACACCGCAATATTTCATTACAAGAGTCACTGACACCGATGGCACGACTCTTGAGACGACGCCCCCCCCTGTGCCGGTTCCGGTAATTTCTCCTGAAACTGCATACGTTATAACTAATCTGATGCAGAGCGTCGTCTCCAGTGGTACCGGACACCGTGCATCCATCATCGGCAGACCGGTAGCGGGAAAGACCGGCACAACCAACGGCGCAAAAGATGCCTGGTTTATCGGCTATATTCCGCAATTAGTGACAGGAGTGTGGGTCGGATACGATCAGGAGCGTTCACTGGGGGCAGGCGGAAGTGGTGGTCAGGCTGCAGCGCCAATCTGGGGAGATTTCATGCAGAAAGCAATTTTATCGTTGCCAGCTGAAGATTTTGCTGCACCGGAAAATGTTTCATTTGTTCTGATAAATCCGCGCACCGGCAAACTGGCGAAAGAGGGTTCCACCGGAGCAGTTATGGAATGTTTTATAAAAGGAACGGAACCAACAACGTATGATTAAGAAGGTTACAACGAAATATCCTCGGCAATGCCGTGTTTCTGATTTACCACCGATTTAAATTTTTCCCAGTCCACCAGATCAGAGAGCTTCTGCTTCTCTACCAGGTGGCGGGCTTCTTCGACAAGACCTGCACTCTTTTTGTAGATGTCGTTGTGTACCTCCAAGTAAACACGCCCATCATCCGTCACCGCCAGCTTGACCGGCTTATACACAATCTCCCCTCTGGTATTCACCTTTATCTGCGGGAAAAACTCCTCCATCTGGTCCGGGGAAAGCCTGATACAGCCATGACTGGAAAAACTGTAAATTGACGACGGCCTGGTAGTACTATGAATCATAATGCCTGGAATTGAGGTTTTAATGGCATATTTGCCAAGAGGGTTCTCCGGTCCAGGAGGCACTGAGGTGACAACCTCCTTTCCCTTTTCCTCCATTTCCGTCTGAATCGAGGGAGGAACTGTCCAGGTAGGGTCTTTAACTTTACCGGTGATTTTGAATTTTCCGACCGGAGTTTGCCACACGTATTTCTCATTTTTTGTTGCTGATCCCACAGCTACGGGAAGTGACGTAACAAGAGTCCCCCGCTGAAAATAATAGAGGGTCCGGTCAGCAATATTAACAACAATGCCGTCCCGCATCAGCTGGGGAATTATTTTCCGATTATTATATGCAAGCTTCTGCCCGACTTTAAGAGACGCCTTTGCATCAAGTCCATTAACACTGCGAAGATGTTGCTGGGTAACCCCGAGCTTTGCGGCGACAAGCCGAACCGTATCGGATTTAACAACCGTATAAACACCCTTGGTACCAACAATTTTATCGGTGCCAGGCACTGCTTGTTCAGCAAACGGGGTCGGATCAGAGGGGGGCAGTACGTCAGGAATTTCAGCCAATTGCGCGGTTTCAAGTTCTTTGATCAATGAATCAATAATCTGCGATTTCTGGAGTGCCAGCAGATAAAATTTGTCGGCAGTATCGAAGCTGTTATTCAAATAGTAGCGTCCGGCAACCTCAAAAACGAGATCCAGACTTTTCATATCATCAGAAAACTTCTGGGCAGTATTATTTTGACGCAGACGTAACACAGCAGATTCAGCATCTTCCCTGACATCAGCATATACCGGGGGAGTGCATAATACGAGCACGCTAAGCATGGAAACAGCCCAAAGAAAAAACTGAGTATACTGTATTTGATGAAATTTCATAGCAGCGCCCTATGTACCGTATCAGCAGTACAGATAGCAAATATATTCCGGCATTTTTTTCTCAGCTTGGCAGTATACACGAAGACACTCGGACCTTGGTAGAAAATTTACGTTTTCAAAATATGCGTATGGACATTTGAAAACATACGTGACAAAGCGCCCCCGCCGGAATTTCCGACGGGGGCGCTTTGTGGTTCAGCGGTATGCAGTCAGACGACTAGCCAAGAATTTCCTTCATATCAGCTTCGACCGTAGTAATCGGCGCGATGTTGAAGTTCTCAACCAGGAAGTTGAGGACATTCGGGGTGATGAAAGCCGGCAGTGACGGTCCGAGCTTGATGTTCTTGATACCGAGATGGAACAGGGTCAGCAGGATAACAACCGCCTTCTGCTCATACCAGGAGAGGATCATCGAGAGTGGAAGGTCGTTGACGCCGCACTCGAAGGCACCCGCCAGTGCTACGGCGATCTGAATTGCAGAATAGGCATCGTTGCACTGACCGACATCAAGCAGACGCGGAATTCCGCCGATATCGCCGAAGTCCATCTTGTTGAAGCGGTACTTGCCGCAGGCCAGCGTCAGGATGACCGTATCCTTGGGGAGCTTCTCAGCAAATTCTGTGTAGTAGTTACGGCCCGATTTAGCGCCGTCGCAGCCGCCGATCAGGAAGAAGTGCTTGATATCGCCGGACTTGACAGCGGCAATAACCTTGTCAGCGACGCCCAGCACCGCGTTGTGGCCAAAGCCGGTCAAAATTTCCTGACCCGGATTTTCAGGCAGCCCAGGGAGTTCAAGAGCCTTGTTGATGACTGCAGAGAAATCCCAGCCGTCCACGTGCTTTACATCAGGCCAGGCAACCAGACCCCAGGTATAGAGGCGGTCCTTGTAGCTGTCCGACGGCTTTTGAATGCAGTTGGTATTGAAAATGATTGCGCCGGGGAAGTGCAGGAATTCTTTCGCCTGATCCTGCCATGCACCGCCGAAGTTTCCGACCAGATGGGTGTATTTTTTCAGGCCGGGGTAGCCGTGAGCCGGCAGCATTTCGCCGTGGGTGTAGATGTTGATCCCCTTACCCTCGGTCTGTTTGAGCAACTCTTCCAGCATCTTCAGGTCGTGGCCGGTAACGAGAATGGCTTTGCCTGCCTTGGTGCCAAGCTGTACAGCGGTCGGGACCGGATGACCGTACGCATCGGTGTTGGCGGCATTGAGAAGCCCCATGACGGTCAGGTTCTGTTTTCCGCACTCCATGGAAAGACCGACGTAATCCATCAGTCCCAGATTGACATCAGTCGTTGCTGCCAGCGCCTTCTGGAAAAAGGCCATGACTTCATCGTCGCTTCTGCCATGAATCATGGCGTGATCCATATAGGCGGCCATACCTTTAAGCCCGAGGAGCAGAATTTCGATGATGGAACGGATATCCTCGTTGACATGCAGAGTGCTGAGGCCGTGTGTTTCTCCCTGTGCGGACATGCCGGCCAGGTCAGCAGCCGGTTTCCAATCGGCGACCGGACCGGAGAGAGTCACGCCGGCAGCGGCTTTGGCCTTCTCTTTCAGATCATAGCACTGCTTGATCATGCCGCCGATACGTGCTGCGTCAAAATCTACGTTGGTGACTGTGGAAAAGAGCCCTTCAATGGTAAAGCGATCAATCTCGGCATTGCGCCCCAGCTTGTCAGCATACAGCGCCAGGCTTTTCAGGCCGTACATCAGGTGATCCTGCAGTGCTGAAACTTCGGGGTTTTTACCGCATACACCAACGATGTTACAACCGGTTCCGTTTGCTGCCTGCTCGCATTGGTTACAAAACATGCTCATGTCTGTTCTCCTTTTTGTGGTTGTGCGATTAAACTCATGTGATGAGTTTTTTCATTATTTATGTTAGGAACAGTATACCGTCTTTTGGGTAAATTACTTGACGGTTGTCAAAAAACTCACCTTTAAAGGAGAAATCCGATGTCTAAAGTCTTTTTTAGTGACATGCGTACCGGACAGCAGGAAAATCTGTTTGACAAAATAGCCAAGCTGCTGACAATTGCAGGGCTACCTCAGACTATTGCTGCCGGTGATCTGACGGCGATTAAGATCCATTTCGGTGAAAAAGGGAATCATGCCTACCTCCGCCCGGTCTTTGCCCGGCGCGTCGTTGAGGAGATAAAAAAGCTCGGTGCACTGCCGTTTCTGACCGACTCTTCCACGCTCTATCCCGGTCAGCGCAAGGAAGCGGTATCAGCATTAACCTGCGCCATTGAAAACGGCTTCGCCTACGCCTGCGTTGGTGCACCGCTGGTCATCAGCGACGGCCTGCGCGGAGTCACTGAGACCGAGGTTGCCGTTGACGGTGAATTACTGAAAAAAGCCTACATCGGCACTGAAATTATCGAGGCTGACTCGATCGTCGCCATGACCCATTTCAAATGCCACGAACTGACCGGCTTCGGCGGTGCGCTTAAAAACATCGGCATGGGGTGCGCCAGCCGCAGGGGGAAACTGGTGCAGCACTCAGCGGTTGCTCCCGTAGTAGCGCAGAACAGCTGTATCGGCTGCGGCATCTGCCCCCGCTCCTGTGCCCATGACGCTATTTCGTTCATCAAAGAAAAAGCGTACATTGACCCCAAAAAATGTGTAGGCTGCTCCCGCTGCATCACCGTCTGTCCGGTCAAGGCGATCAACGTTCAGTGGAGTGGTGCCGCCGACATGGTCATGCGCAAGATGGCCGAATACGCCAAAGGAGCGCTGACCGGTAAGGAAGGCAAAGTGGTCTACATCAACTTCATCACCCAGGTTTCCCCCGCCTGCGACTGCTACGGCCATTCAGACGCACCGATCGTCAACGATATCGGCATCTGCTCCTCGACCGATCCGATCGCGATCGACCAGGCCTGTGCTGATCTGGTTAACGGTGCCAGGGGCAATGAAGGCTCTGCCCTGAAGACCGGCCACGAACCTGGCGGCGACAAATTCCGTGGTTGCTCACCGGAAATTCCATGGGAGGTACAGTTGGAACATGGCGAAAAGATCGGGCTGGGGAGTAGAAAGTATGAGTTGGTGAGGGTGTAAGGAATGCACACCATTTCCAGACAGATACTTACGTCACTAATGCTTACTATCATAATTGTCCTTGGTGGCTGGAGCGCTGTTGATATTATCACTGTGCAGCGTACGGAGAAGCTGAAGCTTGCCGCTGAGACAAAACTGGCTGGTGACCGGCTTGCGCATAATCTGGGCTACCCGCTCTGGAATATGAATCGAACGGAAGTTGAAAACGACCTCCTGTTTGAACTCAAGGCCGCTACAATTTCTGCTGCACTTGTTCTGGATGAGGCCGGGAGCATCTTCGCCGGGAAAATTGAAGCGACCGACGGCAGTGTCGAAAACTGGAATCGAGACAATCCATCCCACCGCAAACTGGCTGAATCAGGGGCACAAAAAGTAAGCACCGACATCACGCATAACGACAAAATCATTGGCAGAATTGTTCTTTACACAAATGACCGGCACATCAAGGGGCTACTGCGCACACAGATAACAGGTATCATCACCAGACTGGTGGTTCTTATCGGAATTCTTTTTGGCGTGACATACACCGGTCTGAGGCGTTTGGTTAAATCATATAACAATCTCCATGAGCAGACGACACTCCTTAAAGCCGGAATTGCAGAAAAGCAGATTGTTAACGATGAGCTGCAGGAAAAAACTGCTGAACTGGAAGAGGAGATTGAAGAGCGTCAGGCTGTCCAGCTGAGCCTGGAAGAACAGACCACCCTACTGGAACAGGAAATTACCGAACGGGTACGAATCCAGGAAGAGTACGACCTCCTCGGAGAGCAGTTGCGGCAGTCTCAGAAAATGGAAGCCATAGGGCTGCTTGCAGGTGGCGTTGCCCATGATTTCAACAATCTTCTTTCGGTGATAATGGGGTATGGAGGGTTGCTCATGGTACAGCTTCCCGCCGGCAAGGCGCACGATAACGCCTCCCATATTCTGAAAGCGTCGGAAAGGGCTGCAGAACTTACCAAAGGGCTGCTTGCGTTCAGCCGGAAGCAAAACTTCAACTTGGAACAGATTGATATAAATCAGCTTGCAGCTGAAAATAATTTTTTACTGAAGCGAGTAATCGGCGAGGATATCGAACTGGTCACGACATATAGCTCCTCATCGCTCTACACGTTTATTGACCGTTCACAGATTCAGCAAGTTCTCATGAATCTGGCAACTAACGCCCGTGATGCCATGCCGATGGGCGGAAAACTGGCCATCAGCATCACTTCCACAGTGCTGAACAGCAGCTTTACCGCCCGTTGTGGGTACGGAAGCCCGGGAAATTACGCTTTAATCCAGGTACGCGACAGCGGAGACGGAATGGGCAAGGAAACTGTTCTACGGATTTTCGAGCCGTTCTTTACTACCAAGGAAAAAGGGAAGGGAACCGGCCTCGGCCTTTCCATAATCCACGGCATTATAGCCCAGCACAAAGGCTTTATCGATTGCAGCAGCCAACCGGGAGTAGGAACGACATTCTCCCTTTATCTGCCACTATGCGAGGATACTATAGTCGCGAATGCTCCGGTGGCAGAAACTGAAGAGAACTCACTCTGTGGTACTGAAACAATTTTGCTGGCAGAAGATGATGAAATGCTCATTGAAATGACCACTAACTACCTTGAATCAAGCGGTTACAGGGTTTTTCAGGCTTTTAGCGGAGCTGAAGCGGTAGAAATTTTTAAAAAACATCGTGATGAGATTGACCTGGTCATACTGGATGCCATTATGCCGAAGATGACCGGAAAGCAGGCATGGGAAGAGATCCGTGAATTACGTCCCGGTATCAAGGCATGTTTTATCAGCGGCTATACTAATGAAATCATGGGAGGAAAGATTGCCGTAGATTTCAGCCTCCCCTTTATCAGTAAACCGGTTATGCCTGCGACACTTATGAAAAGAGTACGTGAAATTCTGGACGAGGCATCTCCGTAAGGGTGCCATGGGATATCTAACGTGAAAGCAGTTATCCAGCGTGTTTCATCGGCCTCGGTACGTGTCGGGGATATCGTTGTCGGCCAGATCAGCCAGGGGATCATGATTTTGCTTGGCATAGAAAAAGGTGATGCCGAGACACAGGCAGATTGGCTGGTGGATAAAATCTCCGGTCTGCGGATTTTTTCCGATGAGGAGGGCAAAATGAACCGGTCTGTAGTTGATATTGGCGGCGCTCTGCTGGTAGTCTCCCAGTTTACCCTGGCCGGCAACTGTGCAAAAGGAAGGCGACCCTCATTCGATACCGCAGCAGTTGCGGACGAAGGCAAGAGGCTCTATGACTACTTTGTCGAATCAGCCGGACGCATTGGCCTGCCGGTGGCAACCGGCATTTTTCAGGCGGATATGCAGGTGTCGCTGGTAAATGACGGACCGGTAACCTTTATTCTGGAGCGGTGACATGACGATCAAAGAACTTACCCTCGGCTTCTCCCCCTGTCCCAACGACACCTTCATGTTCTATCCTCTGGTACACGGTCTGATAGAATCCGGCGGACTTGCCTACCGGGAGCGACTCGAGGATGTTGAGACTCTCAATCAACTTGCGGGTGTCGGTGAACTGGACATCAGCAAGGTTTCCTATCACGCATTGGGGCATATTCGTGACGAATATGCCCTGCTTCGCTCCGGCAGCGCTCTCGGTCGCGGCTGCGGGCCGCTGCTGGTGGCCTCTGAAAAATGTGATCCGTCCTCACTGCGCGGTAAGACCATTGCCGTACCGGGTCGTTACACCACGGCGTTCCTCCTGCTGCGGCTGTTTGATCCGGCGTTGGATACTTTTATCATCATGCCCTTTAATGAAATCATGGATGCGGTGCTGAGCGGCAGCGTCGATGCAGGGCTGATCATCCACGAATCGCGCTTCACCTACCATGGCTTCAGCCTCCACAAGCTGCTTGATCTGGGAGAGTGGTGGGAGGGAGAGACCGGACTGCCGATACCGCTCGGCGGTATTGTAGCTCGACGGTCACTGGGGGCAGAGACAATTGCTGCGGTTGAGCGGGCACTAAAGGCGGGGGTCGCATATGCCCGGTCTCACCCCGATGAGGCGGCCCGCTATATTGGCAAGCATGCCCAGGAGATGAGCCCGGAAGTCTGCGCCGCCCACATCGGGCTGTACGTCAATGACTTTTCAACCGACCTTGGTGATGAAGGCATCAGAGCGATAACATGCCTGCTACAGCGGGCCGAGCAGGCGGGCATCATCCCGGCGTCAACGATGCCGCTCTTTATGGCACAATGATTATTTTCGGTATTTTGCAAGCACCTCTGGAACCAGCTGTTTGATGTTGGCAATCCGCGTAGCGTCTGCAGGGTGGGTACTGAGAAACTCCGGCGGCGCTTTCCCCCCTTTTTGTGCAGCCATCCGTTCCCAGAACGCAACGGCACCGTTCGGATCATACCCGGCCATCGTCATAAAAACCAGGCCAAGATGATCCGCCTCGCTTTCCTGCATCCGACCGTACGGCATCAACGCTCCATACTGAGCGCCGACACCGTAGACAGACATCCAGAGTTGCCGCGTAGCATCCGGTTGTGTGGAAAGAGCCGTTGCAAGTGCTGTCCCGCCTAACTGGGCAAGCAGCCCCTGACTCATCCGTTCATTGCCATGTTCGGCAATTGCATGGGCGATCTCATGCCCCATTACCACCGCCAGCCCCGCATCATCACGTGCTATCGGCATGATACCGGTATAGACGACCACTTTCCCCCCCGGCATGCACCAGGCGTTGACCTGTTTGTCTTCAACCAGATTAAATTCCCAATTATATTTTTTCAGATAATTCTGCAGGCCGCTTGACGCAAAATAACGCTCAACAGCATCCTGAATCCGCGCACCAACCCGCTTGACCGTAGCAATCTGCTGCTGATTCTGGCTCAGTTTGTTTTCCTTGAGAAAGGTCCCGTACTGCTGGGCGCTCATGGAGAGCATTGATGAGCCGGGAATCAGGTTGAGCTGCGAGCGTCCGGTCACCGGAACAGTGCTGCAGGCGGCCAGCAGGAGATACGCAGTAACAGAGATGAATAATCGTGACATAAATATTTCTCCAGGTTGTAATTTTCTTAATATTCGGTATAATGCAGAGAGTAGATACGTTATGTTTTCCGTAAGCAGGCATTTATATTTAATCAATCCGATATTACTTATCATACAAGGAACAGATTATGAGTCAAAACAATTCTCATCATTCCGGCTCTCCGGAAATGCTCTCACTAACAGGCTATATTCTGGCCAAGGAATCAGGACAGATTAGAAGAGGTATTGAATTGTGCCTCAAGGCAAT
This sequence comes from Desulfuromonadaceae bacterium, assembly GCA_049318985.1. GTDB lineage: Bacteria > Desulfobacterota > Desulfuromonadia > Geobacterales > Pseudopelobacteraceae > JACRCG01. Next base: position 31,826 of record JBMOEI010000041.1, on the reverse strand, counting down.
AGGTTCGAACCCACACATCGTAGAACATTACTTGCATCTTGGCCGCATCTATCTTATTGCCAATAAGAAGGAATATGCCATCAAGACGTTCAAAAAAGGGCTCAGAATCAGCAAGGATGCCAGGATTCTGGAAGAGCTCAACCTGCTCGGCACCCGTCAACCACCTCCGGTTCCCGGATTGCCGCGGAATCATGTCATCAACAGGGTGGCTGGTAAGGTACTCCATGCTCTGACGTAACAGTAACATGTCTTTACACACCTGAGCTGTTGTCCAGACTTCCCGTCAAAGACCAATCCCATCAGTCGGACGATTAATTCTCCCGAACGCGACTCTACGATGCCCTCACCGCGACGCTTTTGAAAGATGTCATTTTTTTATGCGCTGTACTTGTCCGTTAAAATTATGATATCGTGCCGATTCACAAAAAAGCAGCGCCTGCGCTTGAGTTGATGATTGGAGATGAATTATGAGACAGAGCAGTGACATTTTTGCGTATAAACTAATGGTTTTGTTGCTGGTACTTATACCGGTGCTGCCGGTTCATGCCGAGGGACCCGCCATCGCGGGGGGGGCAACAGCTCCTGCCGCCTCCGGCTTCTCTGCCGCAGGCATCTCCGGCGGCATGCCTGCTCTCGGTGCTCCGGCTCCCGCAGTTATCGGTGCTCCTGCTGCCGGTGGCACATCAGTTCTTTCACCGTTGACGGCGACTACAAATGGCCCTCAGGCAGGGCTTCCTCCAGTCATTGGCGAAAAAGGTCTGGCACCGCTTCCCACCTCCGACTTTGCCGCACAGGCACTGACCAGGGATGGCAAACCTGGCGCAGCCGGGCAGCCGCAGCCTACCTCCGCCGAGATAACTGAAATATCAGCCTTCGAAAAACTGGCATCCGCCAGCGATGATTCAGCTTTGTCCCGTCCCCAGCCGTTCACGGTCGGCGCCTTGCGCCAGTTCGGCTACAGCTTTTTCCGCCCGGAGGCCCAAGGGTTTGCTGCACTTACGGATGTTCCGGTTGGCCCCGACTACCTGCTCGGCAACGGAGACCGGCTCTCAATTACCCTGTGGGGAAGCATTGATGGCACCTATGAGGTGGAAGTCAACCGTAACGGCGAAATCGTACTTCCGAAAATCGGCGCCGTCAAAGTTGCCGGTATCGCCTTCGGTCAGCTTCCAGCGTTTTTGAAAGGACAAATCGCCAGGGTCTTCCGCGACTTCCAGCTCAATATCACCATGGGCAAACTACGCCTGATCAAGGTCTATCTGGTAGGAGAAGTCAAATCCCCCGGTGATTATAATGTTTCTTCCCTGTCTACTCTGATCAGCGCTCTCGCCGCCGCCGGTGGACCGACAAAGGACGGCACACTGAGAGCCATTCAGGTTATCCGTGACGGCAAAATCATTGAAACATTCGATTTATATGATTTTTTTCTCAAAGGGGACAAAAGTCGCGATATCCGCCTCCAGCAGGGGGATACCATTCATGTCCCTATCCACGGGAATCTGGTTGGAATTGGCGGCAATATCAGAAAGCCGGGGATTTACGAGTTACTGAAAGAGGCCAGTCTGAAAGAATTGTTCGACATGGCGGGTGGTGTACCGCCATCGAGCTACCTGCAGCGGATTCAGCTTTCGCGTGTTATCGCCAACGACAAGAAGCTGATAGAAGATTTCAGCTTTGATCCAAAAATTTCCGGCAAGGAATTCGAAGCCAGAATTTCCGGCATTCAGCTTCGTGATATGGATATCGTGAAAATAATGCCGATCGACTTGACCGTGCGCGACCAGGTACGACTGGAAGGCTACGTCCTCCGTCCCGGCGGCTATGCCCACAAACCCGGCATGCGCGTTGAACAGATACTCTCACAAGACAACCTGCTCCCCGAATACTATACCGGAGCAGGTCAAATCGTCCGGCTTTTCCCCCCCGACCTGCATCCCGAGGTACTTTACTTTAACGTCACCGAAGCACTGGCCAAAAACCCCGTTCACAACCTTGAGCTGCAGGAGTTTGATACGGTGCGAATTTTCTCCCGCTGGGAGATGGAAGAGATGCCCAAAGTACGCGTTTCCGGGGAAGTACAGAAACCTGGCGACTATCGTCTTTTCAACAACATGCGTGTTCGCGACCTGCTGATGTTTGCCGGCAACACCAAAATAACCGCCTATCTGAAAGATGCCGAGATCAACCGTCTTAAAAAATCCACCACCTCGGTTACCAGCTACCCGATCGCAATTGACCTGGGCGAAGTCCTCAAAGACAACCCGCAACATAATATTCTGCTCGAGCATTACGACGAGTTGACAGTACGCAAAATACCCAACTGGTCGGATGAAAATGATCGTTACGTGACCCTCAGGGGAGAATTCATGTTCCCCGGCAGCTACCCTGTTTTCAAAGGAGAGAGGCTTAGCGCCGTTATCCGGAGAGCCGGCGGCTTCACTTCGAAGGCCTACCTGTACGGATCAAAATTTACCAGAACATCGGTACGGGAACTGCAGCAGAAGCGCATGGATGAATTCGTCACCCAGGCCGAAATTGAGATCAACGGCAAGGCTACTGAACTGGCAGCCACCGCCAGCAGCCAGGAGGAACTGGCTTCGGCCAGGGCGACTCTCGAAGGGGTGCGGCGCAGTCTGCAACTGCTCAAGGCAGGTAAAGCCGAAGGGCGTATGGTGATTCGTCTCGACTCGCTCGACCGTTTTGTCAACTCACCCTACGATATCGAGGCGATGGGGGGCGATGTACTGGAGGTGCCGCATCGTAACAACTCCGTTTCGGTACTCGGTCGCGTTTACAACCCCACCAGCTTTGTTTCCATGGAAGGAAGTTCCGTGGAGCGCTATCTGGGTCTTGCCGGCGGCATTACCAATGACAGCAGTGAGGACGATATTTATGTCGTCCGGGCCGACGGTTCGATCTTCAGTAGGCCGCAGTACTCATCATTGAGTTCACTGTTCGGAAAAGGATTTATGGGCGAGAACGTCGCCTCGGGCGATGTCATAGTAGTACCGCAGAAATTCGAGAAGGTCGCCTGGATGCGCACTATTAAAGACATCACCACAATTATGTCTCAACTGGCAATAACGGCCGGCACGGTTATACTGGGGCTGAGGTAGGAGTTCTACAAGAAATGGGATTACACTGTTGTAATTATTTTCTTGTTCATTAGAAGTTTTATTATTATATTTTGCTCCTGCGCGAAAATCACGCACAAAAAGGAGTACAATAATGATTAAATCATATGTAACCGATCTGGCAAAGCAGATGAACGTACCATTATCAACGGTTTCAACTGAAGAGGGTGATAAGCTGGGCTGTCTCGGCGTACATATGCTGAATATGTCTTACGATGGTAAGGTAACCAGTGCTTTGATTTATCAGTCTGAGTTTGACAGTATACTGAACAATGAACAATGTGACCGCTTGGAGTTAAAAGTCAGAATAGCGCTGGATCGTTTGAAGATACAGAAAGGTTAATAAAGTTTACTCGCAACCTCTCCCCCCTGCTACGTGACGATCTCCGTTCCGATACCGACGTCGGTAAATATCTCCAGCAGCACGGCATGCTCCATGCGACCATCGATGATATGTGCTTTTTTGACCCCTTCATTAAGGGCTTCAGCACAGCAGATAACCTTGGGTATCATACCGCCGGTGATAGCCTCTTCCTCGATCAGGCGGTGCAGTTCCGGCACGGTCAGGCTTGCCAGAAGATTGCCGCCGGTGTCCTTAACGCCGTTGATATCGGTCAGCAGGATCAGTTTTTCGGCATTCAGTGCCGCCGCAACTCTACCGGCAACAAGGTCAGCGTTAATATTGTAACTCTCCCCTTCCGGCCCGACACCGATCGGCGCAATAACCGGAATATATTTCCCCTGTTCCAATGTACTGATCAGGTCGGTGTTGACTTTGATCACATCGCCGACGTAACCGATATCGACCATACTAATGGAACCATCATCGTTTTTAACTTCCTGCAGCAACTTCTTCGCCAACAGCAGGGTACCATCTTTACCGGACAGTCCCACTGCACGTCCGCCATGCTGATTGAGGTAGCCGACGACCTCTTTGTTAACCTGGCCCGCCAGCACCATTTCGACGACCTGCATCGTTTCTCTGTCGGTGACGCGCATGCCGCGCACAAACTCGGAGACTATGCCGTACTGTTTCAAGGTATCATTGATCTGCGGTCCGCCGCCGTGAACGATAACGGTATTGATCCCCAATGACTTGAGCAGAACGACATCGAGTGCAAACGACTCTTTAAGCTTTTCGTCCGCCATGGCATGCCCACCGTATTTAATAACAAAGGTTTTTCCCGCAAAACGCCGAATATACGGTAAGGCCTCCATCAGCGTATTCGCTTTTTCGATCAACTGTTTCATTCTAAATCCTTGCACCTGAAATCACTCTTCACTCTTCACTCTTCATCAATTCAGAGGCAGACTTATCGTTACCGTCGTACCTAAACCAGCTTCACTGGTGAGACTGATGCTCCCGCCATGCTGTCTGACAAAATCACGGGCATAGAACAGCCCCAACCCGAACCCTCGTATCTGACCGGTGTTATCAGGGTCGATCTGATAAAATTTTTCAAACACCTTGGCTATTTCTGATTCGGGAATACCTATTCCAGAGTCTGAAACAACGATGAAGACAGAATCAGCGTGGCTTCCGATCCTGATAGAGACGTGGCCCAGCTCACCGGAGAACTTGAACGCATTATCTATCACCTGATACAGTACGAAGCGGATTTTTGACGCATCAAGCATCACAGGGGGGAGAGCACGCGGGGCGGTTTCAAGTTCAACATCAAAATTACCATGCTCCTCCCGGCACTGCATCAGTACATCAGCAACAATTTCATTCAAATCATTTGGACTCTTGCTGACATTGGAACTGCTCGACATTACCTGGCTGAATGCAAGCAGATCAGCAATCAATTGGTCAAGATAGCGCGTCTCCTCGATGGCCATAGAAATACTATCCTGAAAAATAGGATCCTCCGGATTAAACATTCCTGACGTCAGATTCTGCAGCAAGAGTGAAATACCGGTGATCGGGGTGCGGAGTTTATGCGATATCAGCGAAAGAAATACATTTTTCAAGTCGTCAGAGTGCCTGATATCAGTCAACTCTTCTTTCAGTGTTTTTCTTTCCAGTGCTTTTTCAATAGCGGTTTCCATCTGCAGAAAATTAAGCGGTTTGTTGATAAAATCATCCGCATCTTCTTTGAGAGCATTCAGTATGATCTCTTTATCTGAAAATCCGGTCATTATGATCACAACTGCAGTTGGATCTAAACTTTTCACCTGCTTGAGAAGGTCAATTCCTGACCTCCCCGGCATCTGAATATCTGTAAGAATCAGATCAACCTGCTCCGTTTCGAATATCAGGAGTGCATCCTCACAGGTGCCGGCCTGCAGAACCCTGTAATTTTTGAGAACCCGTTGACACATTTCACGAATAACCGGCTCGTCATCAACAACTAAAACAGTTGCCAGCAACGCTCGCGAACTACTGTTCCTGGTATGTGAGAGCTGATCCGGCATGATGACTCCCTGGATATTCTCTTAATTATTAGCGTCGGCAATAAGTGCAGCAACAGATGCCAACGCATACGCAATCTTGTCCGGTTGACTTCCACCAGCCTGAGCAAGTTCCGGCTTGCCACCACCACTGCCGCCAATGAGCGGCGCAATCTGTTTGATGATGTCACCAGCCTTGATTGTAGTACTCAGTTCTTTCGTCACCGCAACAAGGAGATTTGCTTTACCTGCAATATCGGCACCAAGAGCGATCACCCCGGTGCCGATACGATCCTTCAGTGTGTCCGAAAGATCCCTCAGCGCCTTGATATCCTCAACCTCTACCCGTACGGCGAGCAGCTTGACTCCGTGCAACTCAACAGTCTGTGTCATCAAATCACCGGAAGCGGCGACATTCAGTTTTGCATGCAATACTTCTATTTCCCGAAGCAACTCCCTCTGACGGGCCAGCAACTTTTCAACTCTGTCACGTGAATTGCCTGCATCAGATTTAAGTAATGCCGCTATTTCCCGCTGTTCGTCCTCCATCTGGCGGACAAAATCAAGAGCCCCGAAACCGGTCAATGCCTCAATACGTCGCACTCCCGCAGCAATGCCCGCTTCAGAAGCAATTTTGAACAGTCCGATATCTCCGGCGGCACGCACATGGGTCCCGCCGCACAGCTCCATACTGACATCGCCGACCGTGACAACACGGACAGAATCTCCGTACTTTTCATCGAAGAGCGCCGTGGCACCGGCATCGATCGCTTCAGCAATATTCATCTCGCGGGTTATGACCTGATCGTTCGCCATTACAAACCGGTTGACAATGGTCTCTACCTGGCGAAGCTCACTATCAATCACCGCAGAAAAATGGGTAAAGTCGAAACGGAGCCGCCCCTGCGAAACGAGCGAACCGGCCTGTTTGACATGATCACCCAACACCTGACGCAGAGCGCTCTGCAGGAGATGTGTCGCAGTGTGGTTGCGGCAGGTGGCGTCACGCTCCGCGTGTGCCACTTTCAGGTCTGCCGCATCTCCAACCTTGAGGACCCCTTCTTTGACAACGGCATGGTGAACAACCATGTCGATAAAGGGGCGGCTTGCAGTATCGACCACAAGGTGGGCAGTGCCGGTTGAAATGGTGCCGCTGTCACCTTTCTGGCCACCGGAATCACCGTAAAAGGGGGTTTTCTCAGTTATCACCGCAACAGAATCTCCCGCACCGGCGGTTTCAACAGGGACACCATCCCGGATAATAGCCAATACCGGCGCGTAGGTCGACATTTCGTCATAGCCGGCAAACCGTCCGCGTACGCCACTGGTGTGAAGCTCCTTGTAAATCCGGGCAATCCCCTCCTCACCGGATCCTTTCCAATGTTCACGGGCCTGTGCTCTCTGACGCTCCATGCAGGCTTCAAAGCCGGCTTCATCAATGGTAAACCCTTCACTCTCGACGATATCGGCTGTCAGGTCAGTCGGAAAACCATAGGTATCATACAGCTTGAACAGGACCTCTCCGGGAATCACGCTTTTACCGGCACCGAGCAGAACGGCAACCTCGTCGTTGAGAATCGCCAGGCCACGATCCAGTGTCTCAATAAAGCGCTGCTCTTCAGCCAGCACAACCTTCTTGATATACTCTTCCCGCTCCTGCAGCTCCGGATAGGCATCGCCCATGACTTCGCGCACCGCATCAACCATAGTGAACAGCATCGGTTCGGCGCAGCCGAGCATCTTGGCATGACGGGCGGCCCGGCGCATGATACGCCGCAGTACATACCCGCGGCCTTCATTGGAAGGAAGCGCGCCGTCACAGATCAGGAACGTCACGGCCCGGGCATGATCGGCAATAACCCGCATCGAAACATTGTCCTTCTCATCAGTACCGTATTTTTTCCCGGTCAACCGCTCTATATGCCGGATAATCCCCTGCAGAATATCGATGTCGTAGTTTGAGGTGACTCCCTGCATGACGGCTGACACGCGCTCCAACCCCATGCCGGTATCGACCGATGGTTTCGGCAGCGGTGTCAGTGTGCCGTCACTTGAGCGGTTAAACTGCATGAAGACGTTGTTCCAGATCTCCATGTAGCGATCACAATCGCAGCCAACGTTGCAGTCCGGGCGGTCACACCCTATCTCGGCCCCCTGATCGTAGAAAATTTCACTGCACGGCCCGCAGGGACCGGTGTCTCCCATTGACCAGAAGTTGTCTTTTTCGCCGAAGCGGAAAATCCGCTCACGCGGAATGCCCTCCTGGAAATGCCAGATATCGGCCGCTTCGTCATCATCGGTGTAAACAGTTACATACAAGCGACTTTTGTCCAGCTTTAACTCGACCGTCAGGAACTCCCAGGCATAGGCGATCGCCTCTTTCTTAAAATAATCACCAAAGGAAAAATTGCCCAGCATTTCAAAAAAGGTATGATGCCGTGCCGTCCGACCGACGTTTTCAAGGTCATTATGCTTCCCCCCCGCCCGGACACATTTTTGTGAACTTGCCGCCCGGTAGTAGCCCCGATCCTCCAGACCGAGAAAACAGTCCTTAAACTGGTTCATACCGGCGTTGGCAAACATCAGGGTCGGATCATTTTTGGGGAGAATCCCCGAGCTTGGAACCACCGTGTGACCACGATCAGCAAAATACTGAAGAAAACGTGCCCGAATTTCTGTACCTGTCATAAAGTCCTCTCAAAATAATTTATTCTTCAGCCCGCAACGCCCGCATTATCGCGGAAATCCCGAATCCTCGCCGTTGCAGAAATCCGACCATCCGGCGTCTGTCGCGATCGTTAGCCGCAGAATAGGAAAATCCGGGGGAACGTCGCTCTGCCGCCGACCTGACCTCGGAAAATTCATCGCTCTCCGTCAGAAGAGGTGCAAGGATTTCATCCACGACATCTGCGGGAAACCCTTTGCGGCGCATCTCCATACGGAGACGGACTCCGTAAAAACGACCGGAGGCAAGCGCGGATTCAGCAAAACGCGCGGCAAAACGATGGTCATCAAGCCACCCTTCACGCTGCAGACGGAGAATCGCAGCATCACTATCCTGCCCGTCAATCTGCCGCAACGCAAGCTTTTGCCGAATTCCGGCAATCGTGTAGTCCCGACCGGTCAGTAACCGCACGGCATACGGGTAGACCTTGTCAGACGCTAACGGCTCAGTACTTTTCAACTTCTATCTTCTCCAGCCCGGCGGCAGGGTCCTCGGGCGTATTATCAAAATCATCCCAGGAAGCATCAGAGGTTGATGAAATGCCGGAAACTTTAAGGGCAAAATCATCCGGATTGGAACTCTGCCGCAACGCCTCTTCATAGGTAATCAGCTTGCTTGAATAAAGTCTCATCAGCGACTGATCAAAACTCTGCATACCGTATGTGACATACCCCTGTGAAATTGCATCGTTTAACTGCTTGGTTTTATCCTTGTCATCGATACACTCCCTGACCCTCGCCGAAGCCAGCAGAACCTCTACTGCCGGCACTCGCCCCTTACCATCTGCCCTTGGCACCAGTCTCTGGGAAATAACCGCCTTGACAATACTGGCCAGCTGTATCCTCACCTGGCGCTGATGATACGGCGGGAATACTCCGATGATCCGGTTAATGGTTTCGGCCGCATCCATGGTATGAAGTGTCGACATGACCAGATGCCCGGTCTCGGCTGCCGTCATAGCTGTTTCAACGGTTTCATAATCGCGCATTTCTCCAACCAGAATGACATCCGGGTCCTGGCGGAGTGCGCCCTTAAGAGCCGCCGCAAAGGTATGGGTATCGGTGCCGATCTCACGTTGACTGATGATGCTCTTGTTATCACGATGCAGAAACTCGACCGGGTCTTCAATAGTGATGATGTTACAGGTACGGGATTGATTGATCGCGTCAATCATGGCTGCCAGAGTGCTGGACTTGCCCGACCCGGTCGTTCCGGTCACCAGAATCAGGCCGCGTTCCTCCTTGCAGACTTTCTGAATCACTGGGGGGAGATTAAGCCCCTCCAGTGTCGGAATGATAAAAGCAATTGTACGAAATACCATCGCCACCGTGCCGCGCTGGCGGTAGACACTGACTCTGAAACGCCCCAGACCAGGCACGGCGTACGCAAGATCGACTTCATAATTTTCCTCAAACATACGCCGCTGACGATCATTCATCATCGCGTTGGCAGTATTGGAAACAAAATCAGGCGACAGGCGCGGAGCGTTGGGAATCGGGTGCAGACGACCGTCGATCCTGACAATGGGCGGTAAGCCGGTTTTGACATGAATATCAGAACCTTTGGCCTTAAACGCGATGGTGAGTATTTCGTTCAGATCCATGGCACTACCTCAAGTTTGCAGACGGGTCGTACGTGTCAGACCGGTCAGAAAAAATCAGACTTTATCTGCAACAGGAGCAGGTTTCAGCAGATCCATCAGCTTGCTTTCAATCTCAGCCAGCGTCTCCGGATGCTCGGTCAACCAGGTACGGGAATTCTCACGCCCCTGACCGATCCGCTCCTTGCCGTAGGAGTACCAGGCACCGCTCTTTTCTACGATGTTTTTATCTACCGCCAGGTCAAGAACATCACCGGTGCGCGAAATACCTTCACCGTAGAGTATATCGAACTCGACCTCTTTAAACGGGGGAGCAACCTTGTTCTTGACAACCTTGACGCGGGTACGGGAACCGATGATCTGATCACCCTGCTTCAGAGTGGCGATCTTGCGGATATCCATACGCACCGAAGCGTAGAATTTGAGCGCGTTGCCGCCAGTGGTCGTCTCAGGATTACCGAACATGACGCCGATCTTCATACGGATCTGATTGATGAAAATAACACAGCAGTTCGACTTGCTGATTATGCCGGTCAACTTGCGCAGCGCCTGAGACATCAGACGGGCCTGCAGCCCCATATGGGAATCGCCCATATCGCCCTCTATCTCGGCCTTGGGCACAAGAGCCGCGACCGAGTCAACCACCAGAACATCAATTGCACCGCTTCTGACCAGAGTTTCTGTGATTTCCAGCGCCTGTTCGCCGGTGTCCGGTTGCGATACCAGCAGGTCATCGGTTTTAACTCCAAGCTTGCGGGCATAGCCGATGTCAAGAGCGTGCTCGGCATCGATAAAAGCGGCGATCCCGCCTGTTTTCTGCGCTTCAGCGACAATGTGCAGCGCCAGTGTTGTTTTTCCCGAGGATTCAGGGCCATATATTTCAATCACCCGGCCACGCGGGACACCGCCGACTCCGAGAGCCATGTCGAGAGAGATGGAACCGGTAGAAATCGCCTCGACACCCGGAAGCGCCTCATCATTTCCGAGCCGCATGATAGCGCCTTTACCAAACTGTTTTTCGATCTGGCCAAGTGCCAGCTCAATCGCCTTGTTTTTCTCCAGAGTGTGGTTTTTTTCAGCCATTAGTGGTAGCTCCTGAAGGATGGAATATGTAGATTAAGGGGCGTAGAAAGTAGCATATCAGGCCGATGTACCGCAAGGGTTTATCTGATGCGGATTCGTGGGAGAAAGGCGGGAATGTCTCCATCACAGCTCATTTTTGGCACCTGCGGCAAAAAACGGTGCTCCGGTTACCGAGCCGGATCTCGTCAAGCGGATTCCCGCAACCGGAACAGACAGATCCTCCCCGCCCGTAAACCTTAAGGTTGAGCGGATGATAGGCGACCGTTGCCTCAGCCACCAGGCAGGTACTTCCGGCACCGATTGACTCTTCAAGGACGGCACGGATAACCGTCGCCAGCAGAGTGCATTCCTGCACCGTCAGCGTCCCGGCGGCACGATCCGGACGAATGCCGGCACGGAACAACGCCTCGTTGGCATAGATATTCCCCACTCCGGCAACCACGGCGCTGTTCATGATCAACTGCTTGACCGAAACTTTCCGCCCTCTGGAAGCCTCAAAGAGATATTCGCCATTAAAAGCCCCCGTCAACGGTTCCGGACCGATCTCCGACAACAGCGGCTGCCGCCGGGGATCGCCGGTAAACCAGGTAACGATACCGAATTTGCGAGGATCATGAAAACGGAGCAGGTGACCGTCATCAAAGAGAAAATCGAGATGATCATGTTTATCCGGCGGCATGGCACCGGTGAGCAGCCGCAAAAAACCGGTCATCCCGAGATGTACCATCAACCAGCCGCTGCCGCAGTCGAACAGCAGGTACTTGCCACGCCGGGTAATAGCCCGCAAAGTCAATCCCGGAAGTATCTCCGTAAGTGCTGCAGGAACCGGAAGCCTCAGCTTTGTTACGCGCACTGCCACCTGCGTAAAGCGCCTGCCAATCAATTCCCGTTCAAGCCGGCGGCGGGTTACTTCAACTTCCGGAAGTTCCGGCACAACAGCCTCCCTCATCACAATCGAAAAAGTCGAACGGCAAACCTTTCACATAAGCCCGCATTCTTGAAACTATCTATCCCACGCAGCAGACATTCTGCTCCCTCGCCGCCTTGGTCTCATCCAGCCGTGAAATCGGCATTGTCAGCGGAGCATCATGAAGCGCCTGCGGATTGCTCTCCGCAGTTCTGGCCGTTTCGATCATCACCTCGATAAAGGCGTCCATAGTCGCTTTGCTCTCCGTTTCGGTCGGTTCTATCATAATTGCTTCCTTGACGATCATCGGAAAGTAGACCGTTGGCGGATGGTATCCCCTGTCGATCAGGAATTTGGCAATATCGATGGCATGAACGCCATGCTCCAGCTGTTTCGATGCGGAAAAGACGACCTCATGCATGCAGGTCATGTCATAGGGGAGATCGTAATACCCTTTAAGTTGTTCCTTGATGTAATTGGCATTCAGCACCGCCTGCTCCGACACCTGTATCAACCCTTCACGGCCGAGCATGATTATGTAGGCATACGCCTTGGCCATCACCCCGAAGTTGCCGAAGAAATTGGCAGTGCGGCCGATTGTTCCCGGGTTGGCTGTTTCCAGAAGCAGCTTACCCTCACCATCCATGACGATGCGCGGTTGCGGGAGAAACGGAATCAGTGCCTTTTTGACGCCTACCGGACCTGAACCGGGTCCGCCGCCGCCATGAGGGGTTCCGAACGTCTTGTGCAGATTGACGTGAATGACGTCGAAACCGACATCACCCGGCTTCACCTTGCCCATAATGGCGTTCAGGTTGGCGCCGTCGTAGTACATCAACGCATCAAAACTATGAGCAATATCGCTGATCTCCTTGATATGGGGGTTGAACAGGCCAAGGGTATTGGGGCAGGTCATCATAATCGCCGCAACTTCGTCGCTCATCGCCTTTTTAAATAACTCAAGATCCATATCGCCATACGGCGCAGTCGGAACGGTGATAATTTCGTACCCGGCAATTGCCGCCGAGGCGGGATTGGTACCGTGCGATGAGTCAGGGACAACCACATATTTCTTTTTTGCTTTGTTCCCCTTTGCCGCGTGGTAGGCGGCAATCAGCAGGATGCCGGTCATTTCGCCGTGGGCACCGGCCAGCGGCTGGGTGGTGACCTCATCCATGCCGGTGATGTCAGCCAGCAGCTGCCCCAGATCATACAGCATTCCGAGTGTTCCCTGGCAGAACTCAGTGCCACCCGGCAGGAGTGCCGTCATCGGGTGGAAGGGTGCAAACAGGGCTGCCGAGTTCTCCAGCACCTTGGCATTGTACTTCATGGTGCAGGAACCGAGCGGGTAGAAGTTGGTGTCTACCGAAAAGTTGCGACGGGACAGGTTGGTAAAATGCCGCACCAGGTCGAGCTCGGAAACTTCGGCCAGACCGGCCTTTTCCGCACGCAGCAGAGTGTCTGGCAGTGCTGAAGCAGCAGGAACATCAGATGCCGGCAGTTTGACGCCGCGACGGCCGGGAGTGGATTGTTCGTAGATCAGTTGCATGATTTTTCTCCTTTTCAGGGGTTATAAAGATAGTATCAGTATCAGTATGTTCACTAAATTTCCGAACGTTCGGAATTGGCTGGTTTTTATCCTGGTTCTCACTCGCAACGCCGAGTATCGTCGGAATAATTCCTGCTCATGCACACTCATAAAGACCTGGTTTGGCTTGATTTTGCAGGGTGGGCAGAATTTATTGCCCACCGGTTTTGGTGTTGATTTCTATAGTTGTGCAACGTGCAATATTGCAAGCCAGACTCTATAAGACTCCATAAACTTGCTCATTTTTCCTCTTCGATTGCGAAAAACGGCTTGGGAGAACAGCGGCGGTTTTAGGCCGCTGCTTCTGCCTGGTTGGACCATCGTTCATAACTATTGGCTCGTGACAATGACCTGTTATTCTGACTTATTATTTAAGTAATTACAAAATTTAGTGGCAATATCAGCTTCGCATTCTTTTCCAGACACAGTGAATACTTCACCACCTGTTTGATTATTGATAAGTGATATATCAAAATTGTATTTAGGAGTAAAATCAAGGCAAGTCTCAGTCTGACTTGACCTAAGTTCCAATCGATATTTTGTATGAAATGTGGTGCGTTGCTCCAAATATGTATCGTCACCAACGTTACCTTTTGTAACGCTGGGACCGGTATCAATGAACATTTTCCAATCGTTGGCTAATAGACATTTTTTTATTTCGCCATGAATGCCTGAGCCGCCTTTGAGGACTGTGATGCTTTTTTCAGATAAATCAACAGAACTGTATTTTTGAATATCAATATATGCGTTCCTGCATCCGGTGAGCAGAGTTATGCAAAAAAGGATAGAAGCCATTTTTTTCACGTTGATCTCCAAAAAATTAATAATGTGATTTGCGGCGTGATTCAATTGATTCTCTTACTTGCGTTATCAGTTTTGGGCATGTAAATAAAATTGCATGCGGAGAATTCCGGTAACAGTATATTTAACTCCAAGTCAACCATTTCCTACAGAACAAATCAGCGCCCATCCGTCCAATCCCCCAAATTTCAACCACCCGCAGTCACTTTCTTACCATAAATCGCCAACAACCACACCGAAACCCAGCCTGCACATCCCAGACGTAGAACCGCTCCGCTTTCGGGCTTGGAACTGACTGCACCAGCCGTAACAGCGTTACGGCAGTGGCGACATCAGTGAAGAAGTTTTTACCATCAGCAGCAGGGATTTTCGGTCGGTTACAACTTGTAACCGACTGACTGCCATCCTTGCCAAGACGGTTTTTCATCACTTTTCAGTAATTCTGGCTGACTGAAAATCCGGTTGCTGTGAATTTTTGTGACAGTATATTTCCTACAGAACATATCGGCTCCCATTCAGCAAGCATCTCAAACCTCAACCAGCCTCAACAAGATTTTCTACCATAAAAAACGCTTTCAATCTCTGCAAGCTCGCCCCCGCAGGCCGCACCAACAAACTCCTTATAACGAAACCGGTGGTTCGGTGAGAAATTCTATCTGGAGGTCGAGAATTACGGCTGGTTGCATGTGGTGAGCTCTTTCATGGAAGGAGTGGGTGTTAGTAGAGAATAGCAGCATACCCCGTTCAAATAGCGTTATACGTCATCAGACTGTTTCTCAAGCCCATACGCCGTTCCACCTTCCGCAACATGCAAACCAGTTTCATCAGAAAATGGCTCAAAGACAACTCGTACCCTTGCATGGAGCGCTTCGGCAACGCGCCGCAACATACTGAGGGAATGTCCTTCATATCCGCTTGATTCAAGTCTACTAATTTGCTGCTGGGACGTTTTAAGAAGTCTGGCAAGTTCTTTCTGGGATAATCCGGCTTTTTTACGCAGAGCAGTAATTTGCATAGCGACATCCCATGCCTCGCCGGCTTGTTCAAAGAGAGCGGCAAAAACGGGATCTCTCTTCTGTTCATCAAGATATGCGTCAAAATTGGTTTTCATCATTATTTTACGCTTGATAGCCAATCTCTTCCAGGAAATCCCGAACAGGACAATTTCCTGTTTCAGTCTCGTAAAATTCTACCGTGAAATCCATATTCATGCAACACCAAATTTGATGTATTTTTCAGAACTTCACATCTTCAAGCTCACTCTTCAGGACATCCACCAGGCGCTCAATTTCCTTCTTCGTCCGCTTCTCGGTCACCGTCACCACCAGGCAGTTCTCCAACCCCGGGTAATAGTGACCGAGCGGCACACCGGCAGCAATGCCCTTTTCAAGCAGAGCGGCAACGACATCTGCAGCATTTTTCGGCACAACCAGGGTGAATTCGTTGAAGGTAACAGAGGATTGGAGCAGAGATACGCCAGGAATTCCTGTCAATAAAGACTTGGCATATTCTGCCTTGTCGCGGTTCAAGCGGGCCAGATCGGCAAGCCCCTCTTTGCCTACTGAGGAGAGGAAAATCAGACCGCGCAGGGCGCAGAGGCCCTGATTGCTGCAGATGTTCGAGGTGGCCTTGTGGCGTTTGATATGCTGTTCACGGGCCTGCAGCGTCAGGACAAAGCCGCGCTTACCGTTCCGGTCCACGGTCTCACCGACAATACGCCCCGGCATGTTACGGATATATTTCTTTGTGGCAGCGATGAAACCGAACGAAGGGCCGCCGAAAGAGAGCGGGTTACCGAGGCTCTGGCCGTCACCCACAGCGATATCAATGCCCATCTCACCGGGGGACTTCAGTATGCCGAGCGATATCGGATAGACCGAACCGATCAGTAGTGCCCCGACGCCATGAACCTGCTCCGCAAGGGCGCTGAAATCTTCGATACTGCCGAAGAAGTTGGGGTTCTGAATCAGCACCGCAGCGACAGTGTCATCCAGTGCGGCACCAAGCGCGCTCCGGTCGAGCAGGCCGTCAAGGGGTGTAATTTCAACGATCTCGACATCCAGATTGAAGAGATAGGTTTTCAACACCTCCCGGGAGAACGGACTGACACAGCCGTCAAGAACTATTTTGTTCCGACCGGTCACACGCAACGCCATCATCGCCGCTTCGGCGCAGGCGGTGCCGCCGTCGTACAGCGAGGCGTTGGAGACATCAAGTCCGGTCAGGCGACAGATAGCGGTCTGGTATTCAAAAAGCGCCTGCAGCGTTCCCTGCGAGCATTCGGGCTGATACGGAGTGTAGGCGGTGTAGAATTCGGAGCGGTTGGCAAGATGGTCAACGACAGAGGGGATGATGTGATCGTAAAATCCGCCGCCGATGTAATGAGTCATTCCCTGACTGTTTTCTCCGGCGATCTCCTGCATTCTGCTGAATGTTTCAAATTCGGACATGCCGGGAGGGATGTTAAGCGTCCTGGCCCTTAATTCTGCGGGAATTGGTGCGAAAAGTTCTTCAACACTGGCCACGCCGATAACGGCGAGCATTTCTGCAATCTCCTCCGGCGTATGGGGACAGTAATGGCTGTCGTTCATGGTATATTTCTCCCTACAATGTTTTTAAATAGTCGGTATACTGCTCCTGCGTCATGAGATTCTTCAGCTCCGTCTCATCGGCGATTTCAATCTGAGCCATCCAGGCGGCATCTTCAGCGCTTTCGTTGACGACCTCCGGGGCGGTCTCCAGCGCATCATTTACCTTGGTTACCTTGCCGGACAACGGTGAAAAAATATCGCTGGCAGCCTTAACCGATTCAATGCTGCCGAGTACGCCGAACTGTGTGACAACCGCACCGATCTTCGGCAGTTCCACGAAGGTAATATCGCCCAGCTCGTGTGCAGCGTGATCGCTGATGCCTATAGTTCCTACGTTTCCCGCTACTTTTACCCACTCGTGTTCTTTGGTGAAATACATGCTCATTTTCATTCCTCCCTGTTCCTTGTTAATTGAGATAAAAACAACATTCAAAGAAAATAGAACGCGGAAAAGCAGATTTAACGGATAAAAACGGATTTTATTACTTATAAATCAGCCTTTTCCAGCCTTTTCAGATTTGATCCGCGTTCCAAGCTTTTAGTTTCAGCTGCGTACAGAGCCATCCTTAAAAAACGGCAGCTCGCAGACCGTCGCTTCCATGCTGACCCTCTCGTGGCTTATAGTCAGCGGCGTACCGATTGCAACATTTTCCGGCGTGACAAAGCCGATTCCGATGCCCCTGCCGAGAATCGGCGAAAATACACCGCTGGTCACATTTCCGACGACCTTCCCTGCCGAACAGATATCATAATGGTGGCGCGGCGACCGGCGACCGGCGACTTCAAAGGCCACTTTTTTGCGTGCGACACCCTGTTTTTTCAGGCTCAGTAACGCTTCCCTGCCGACAAAGGATTTTTCGAAATTGACGAACCCCTCCAGACCCGCTTCAAGAGGCGTGGTCTCCTCATCGATATCACTGCCGTAGAGTGAATAGCCGACTTCAAGGCGCAGCACGTCGCGTGCGCCGAGTCCGGCCGGTTTGACCCGTTCGTCCGTCAGCAGCAGGTCCCACAACCCGCAGACTTTTTCCGCCGGTATGAATATTTCATATCCCAGCTCACCGGTGTAGCCGGTACGGCTGACAATCGCTTCAACACCGAGAATATTCATCGTGATAAATTTGAAATAAGGGATCGCGGCAACCGCTTCTCCGAAGAATGCAACCATAACATCGCGCGACAGCGGTCCCTGAAGATCCAGTTTGCCGGTAGCAGCAGTAATGTCAGTGAACAGGCCACCCTTCAAGCGCCCCTTGATAGCGGCAAAGTCCTTGGGAGCCGTGGCGGCATTAACCACGATCATGACTTTATCCACGGCTAAGCGAAACACAATCAGGTCGTCAATGATGCCTCCCTGCTCGTTGAGCAGAAAACCGTAGCGTGAACGACCGGGGGGGATCGTTTTCACGGAAAAAGTGAAGACATCCTCCAGCCCGCCGTTCTCAAAATCCCCCTGAAAAATGAACTCACCCATATGGCAGATATCAAAGAGTGAAGCCCCGGTGCGGCACCAGGAGTGTTCGGCGATAATACCCTCGTACTGAATCGGCATATCCCACCCGCCAAACGGGGCCATCAGGGCATGTAAGTCGCGATGCCTGCTGCAGATCGGTGTTGCCTGAAGTTGTTCTTCCATTATTTCGGTTACTCCTCGCTATGGAATTATTAGGGTACAACCTGGAGAAATTTATTGTTACGGGCTGAAAAATGTGGTGGCATGGTAGTGCAAATATACCTGCCACGCAACCTGAAAAACCGCTCAATTTTTTATATGTGTGAGAGCGCTTGAAATATCCATCCGGAAGAGTACAATTCGGGGCACAAACCTTTTTTCCCACAAGTGCTCAGGAGGATTACATGGACAGACGAACGTTTATCAAGGCTACCGGCAGTGCTGTATTACTCGGCCCTGTTCTGGTTAAAGATGTTTTCGCTGCCCGTGAACAGTCTCTGGTGGCTGTGGCGGAAGGCACCGATTATCCGGCAATCACCCGAAAAGCGATCAATGCCGTCGGCGGAATGAGCAGGTTTGTCAAGCCGGGCGATGTCGTCGTGGTAAAGCCGAACATGGGTTGGGATCGCTCCAGCGATCTTGCCGCCAATACCCACCCGCTGGTGGTTCGGGCGGTCGTGGAGGAGTGCCTGGCTGCGGGGGCAAAAAAGGTCAAGGTATTCGATAACACCTGCAACGACTCGCGTCGCTGTTACGTCAACAGCGGTATTGAGGGTATCCTGAAAGGTATGAGGGGTGTTGAGTGCAAGCAGATTGAAACGGAACGGTTCAAAAAAGTCACGCTGAATGGTCAGTTCCTCAAGGAGTGGGAGTTGTATGATGAGGCGCTCCAGGCCAATGTCTATATCAATGTTCCGGTGGCCAAGCACCACGGGCTCTCAAAACTGACACTCGGGTTGAAGAATATCATGGGCATCATGGGAGGCAGCAGGGGCTATATCCATCGGAATATTGATGTTGCCCTTGCAGATCTTAACGCGCATTTCAAGAGCCACCTTACCATCATCGACGCAACCCGCATACTGACGGCCCACGGCCCGCAGGGTGGCAATAGTGCCGACGTCAAGGTGCTTAACAAGGTAATCGCCTCTACCGACATCGTTGCTGCGGACGCCTATGCAACAACCCTGTTCGGCATGAAACCGGCCGATATCCCGGTGACCGTTGCCGCCTACAAACGGGGCATCGGCGAAATGAACCTTGACAAAATCAAGGTTGTCAAGGCGTAGACGGTGAAATTCACTCCTGCCCGTATCTGCCAGCTACTCTTCCTTGCTCTTTTTCTGTTCCTGTTCGTTCAGACTGAATACCGTGGCCGGGACGAAATCAATGCAGCGGTCAACTCATTCTTTCGGGCCAATCCACTGGTTCTCATCAGCTATCTGCTGGCAGCAAAATCATGGACGTGGCTGTTATTACCGGCGCTGCTGATGGCCGTGGCGACACTTTTTCTCGGCCGTTTTTTTTGCGGCTGGATCTGCCCGCTCGGGACCATTCTCGATCTCGTAACCTCTCGAATCGGCAAGAGCGCCCCGCTCCGGGCGCTCAAGGGCAACACCAAATACTGGCTGCTGCTCCCGCTGCTCTCGGCATCACTGGTCAACCTCAACCTGAGCGGTTTGTTCGACCCGATCGCCATTCTGCTGCGCGGTCTGACTTTTTTTCTCTATCCACTGTTCGGTATCGCAGCCAGAGAGGGGTGGATTGGACTGTATCGAACCATTGGCGAGCGGCGCGATGCAGTGGCGCCGGCCTACGCCCTGATCCGCGACAACCTGCTCCCCTTTCGCGACACGATGTATCCCCTGGCGCTCCTTTCTGCTGCCATCCTTCTCGGCATTATCGCCCTGGAACGCTATGAAACCCGCAACTGGTGCCGGAACCTCTGCCCACTCGGGACGCTGCTCGGCTGGCTGGGACGATTTTCCCTGTTCGACCGGGCACCCGGCGGATTGTGCAGTGATTGCGGACAGTGCCGCGAGCTCTGTCCGACCGGTTTTGATCGGGATGCTCTGCGCAAAGAAAAGTGCTCACTCTGTATGGAGTGCCAACGAGGATGCCCCCACGGCAGGATATCATTCCGCCCCCGAACAAAACCGGACTTCACCGGGCCGTTCCTTCCGGAGCGGCGATTGCTGCTCGGCGGCTTTGCCGGGGGATTGCTGCTGGCACTCCCGGCACGTTTCCGTTCACCCGAAAAAGAGTCGCGATTGCTGCGACCGCCAGGGGTGCAGAGTGAGAATGACTTTCTGAAAAAATGCGTCCGCTGTGGCGAATGTATGAAGGTCTGCCTGAAAAACGCGCTCTATCCGGCGACCTACCAGGCCGGAGTTGCGGGTATTTTTACCCCTCAGGTCATTCCGCGACTCGGCTATTGCGAGTACAACTGCACCCTCTGCGGTCAGGTCTGTCCGACCGGGGCCATCCCCGCCCTTCCGGTGGAGGCAAAAAAGCGGGAAGTGATCGGCAAAGCTGTCTTCGATAAGAACCACTGCATCCCCTTTGCCCGCAAGATTGACTGTATTGTCTGTGAAGAGCACTGCCCGATCCCGGACAAAGCGATCCGCTCCCGTTCGATGGCGGTAGTCGGACTTAATGGCGTGTCACGAATGGTCAAGGAACCGTATCTGGTTGAAGAGATCTGTAACGGCTGCGGCATCTGCGAAAATGTCTGCCCGCTGGAGACCAAGGCCGGTATCGAGGTCTTTGCCGTGAATAATCGCACGCCCATCCCTCCGCCTATGGGCAGACAGGAACAACAAAAAACCGGAGATTACGGAGGTTATGGACAATGAGTTTCATCCTCGCCCTTGACCAGGGGACTACCAGCTCTCGCGCCCTCGTGTTTGACCATGACGGCACTATTCGCGGCACTGCCCGGAAGGAATTCCGCCAGATATTTCCCCAACCCGGCCTTGTCGAGCATGACGCCGGGGAGATCTGGGCTTCACAGCTTGGTGTGGCTGTCGAGGCCGTTGCCCGGGCGGGTGCGACCGCCGCTGATATTGCTGCCATCGGCATCACCAACCAGCGCGAAACAACGGTCGTCTGGGATCGCCGAACCGGAAAACCGATCCACAACGCTATTGTCTGGCAGGACCGGCGCACCGCCGGTGAGTGTGATCTTCTAAGGAGCCAGGGGCGTGAACCGCTCTTTCGCGCCCGGACCGGACTGCTGCTCGACCCCTATTTCTCAGGTACAAAGCTGGCCTGGATTCTTGACCATGTGCCGGGTGCTCGCGCGAGGGCAGAAGCGGGAGAACTGGCCTTCGGCACAATCGATTCCTGGCTCGTCTGGAACCTGACGGGGTGGGAGCGGCATCTGACTGATGCCAGCAACGCTTCACGGACGCTGTTGTTCAATATCCACACCGGCACCTGGGATCCGGAACTGTTGGAACTGCTGAGAATCCCGGCAGCAGTTCTGCCTGAAGTGGTCGATTCCAGCGCTGTCTACGGCGAAACCGCAGCCCGTTTTTTCGCTTCACGGATACCGATTGCCGGCATTGCCGGCGACCAGCAGGCGGCACTGTTCGGCCAGCTCTGCGACCGCCCAGGCATGGTCAAGAACACCTACGGAACCGGCTGTTTCATGCTGATGCATACCGGCGGGCGACCGGTCACATCCGGACAGAATCTCATCTCCACCGTTGCCTGCCGGCTCGGAGGGGAGACTGACTACGCCCTCGAAGGAAGCGTTTTCTCCGCCGGTGCGGCGGTGCAGTGGCTGCGGGATGGCCTCGGCATCATTCGCTCTTCCGGCGAGATCGAAGCACTCGCCGCTGCGGTTCCTGATAATGGAGGCGTCTACCTCGTTCCCGCCTTCACCGGCCTCGGAGCCCCCCACTGGGACCCGTACGCCCGCGGCGCCATACTCGGCATCACACGCGGTACAACAGCAGGACACCTTGCACGGGCCACCCTGGAAAGCATCGCCTTTCAGAGTGCCGATCTGCTGGAATCAATGGAAAAGGACACCGGCACTCCGTTGACCGAACTGCGGGTGGATGGCGGGGCTACTGATAATGACCTGCTGATGCAGTTTCAGGCCGACCTGCTCGGCGTTCCGGTCGTGCGGCCGCAGGTGCGGGAGACGACAGCGCTCGGGGCGGCATATCTGGCCGGTCTGGCAATCGGCTATTGGCGGGACCGCGATGAGATCAGCCGGTTCTGGCAGGCGGAACGGACCTTTATTCCGGCCATGGGGCGAGGAGAAGCCGGAGAACTGCGCTATTACTGGAGTAGAGCCCTAGAGAGGGCAAAAGGGTGGGTAGAGCCATGAAACGTATTTTTTAAGCACGTTTTAATTTTAATTAAAATAGTGGCTTGACAAACCTCGATACACCGTGTAGACAGAGTCAAATTTTTGGTACACGAAAATACTAAACCATCCGCGAGGATGGGACGGAAAACCTACAGGGTCTCTCAGAGATAGCCGGGTCGCCGAATTACCGTACTGGTGTCGACGACCCGGTTTTTTGCTTTTTTGGGGGATTTATGTGTAGCCTAAACTTCAAGCCAAAAGCACTCATATTTCTCGTCATGACCCTGATTTTCATGGCGGGACAAGCTACCTGTTTTGCAGAAACGGTGACACTCTCATGGAACGCCAACTGTGAACCGGATCTGGGCGGTTACAAGGTGTACTATCGAGCGGACTCCTCCTCACTGCCGTTTGATGGCATCGGTGCTGTTGAAGGTGCATCACCTGTCGATGTGCGCAACCACACAACGGCAACCATCAGTGGCCTTGATCTCAGCCGGACACACTATTTTGCCGTTACCGCCTATAACACAACCGGGCTCGAAAGCGACTATTCCAATATTGTCGCTGTTCTTGAGACAGTTCCTCCCTCTGTTTCTCTCAGCTCTCCCGCCGTGAATACAGCAGTAAGCGGCACCGTTGCGATGACAGCCGCCGCGAATGATAACATCAGCGTGAGCATGGTGGAATTTTACCGTAACGGAGCACTCCTCTTTGCCGGCAACGAGGCACCTTATACGTTCAATTGGGACACGACATCTGTCGGTAACGGCAGCTATACTTTGATGGCAAAGGCCATGGACAGTGCCGGAAACGTCAAACAATCCGACACTGTCTCAGTAACGGTGAATAACCGGGTCAGCATAATCCTTACGATAGCCGATGCACTTCTTGCACTTCAGGTCGGAATCGGAAATGTAACGCCGACGACGGAGCAGATAACCCTGCTTGATGTAGCTCCCGTCGTAAATGGTGTATCAGTACCAAATGGCGTTATCGACACCGGAGACGCTATCGTTCTGCTCTCGAAAATAATCGGCAGGCCTGTCTTGTAACTTATTTGTAGACATGATTGCCTTCAAAAGGTTCGTGTGATAAAGTCCCTCCGCTGGTTCGAAAGATATGAAGGCGACCAAAAACATGACTCTCCCCCTTAAAATAGACACAACACTGCGGGAACGGCGCCGTATTAACCGTCTGCTCGATTTTCTCAAGCGGGACGACCTGACCGGCGAACAGATGGAGCGGATCGGCCGACGCCTGCAGAAATCCGGCAAGCGTGCGCTTTCGCCGCTGGTTCGCAAGCTCTGGCGTGAGCAGAACGGTACTGCCCTGTATCGTTATACCTGTATGCTTGATTTCTTCGACGCCTCTGCCTGGATGGATCAACTGATCCAGATCACGTTGCAGCGCACGGATCTGGAAGAAGACGGCAAACTGGCCCTCCTGGATCTGCTTCACGAAAGCGGAATCGACGTTACTGCCCCACCCTTCGCCGCTATGACAGGCTATGGTTCCCCCACTCTTGAAGGTTTTGTTGACGACTGTCTGAATGATAACGAACGCGGCCTTGTCCGCTTTATCGACAGCTTTCTGGACGTTGCCGACGAGTTTCGCGTGAAGATGATGCAACGCCTTTCTGAAAAGGCTTCAGCCGAAGCCGTGGCGCTGTTGGAAATTCTGCTCACCTTTGAGAAGCAGGAGATCGTCCGTGAAGCGATTCAATCATTGGGACGGGCACGCAGCGGCTATGCCCTCGATGTTCTTCAGCGTGCGGAATCCCGCCTTGCGGGAGATCTGCCTGAACTTGTCCGGCGTAATATCCTGCGCCTCTCATTCATCGGCGTACGTGAACCGCTCGAACTGCCGCAGACCCTCCAGCAACCGCTCCCGTTTCATGAAGTATTCGCCGGGCCCGTTGATTTTTACGGATCACGAACCCTCTGGTTCTCCTGGCGCCTTGATAACCGGGCCTTTGCCGCGATGCTGATCCTGACCGGCGAGAGTGACGGTCTGCTGAATGCGATCAGCTACCGCATGAAAGATGAAAAAGAGTATGGCCATATTTTGAAAGATGTGGCCGGCGGCGAGATGCTGATGCCTGTGGATTCCCTGTATGCCCTTGCATCGCTTCGGGACGCGCTCCACCGCAGCCGCGAAGGGGGTTTTTACCTGCCGCCTGATTTCTACGTTGATATGCGCCTCTTCCGCCCCGATGCTCTCAAACCGGAAGCATACATTCCCCGTTTCAAACTCAACTATCTTGAAGATATTGTGGAAAAAATTCCGGGATATGTTGCAACCGGCAACGACCTGCTTGATGAACCGGGCCTTGAGGGGTGGCTCCTTACCGAAACGGCACTCTATGATACAGCCGATCGTTTCTCAGCTTTAGAAGCAGACGGCGGACCGGAATCTGTATCGCCGGAGCTCCTGGAGGGGGAGATATCGCTCTGCTGTGACACGCTGATAGCACCGAGGCGCGCCGATATCATCAAGCGGCTGCTGCTGGCTGCCGATTACCTCCAGCAGATCGAGAGCGACGAAAGCGCGGTCCAAAAAACACTGGCAACAGCATTAAGCCTTGTCGGCAATTTTTTACCCGATTCCCGTCACCCGTTCGTGCGGCGTTTAATTCTGGACAGTGTGGATGCTGCCCGGCAGACATTGGCAGAAGGGTATGATCCGCGTCTGGAGGAGGGGTTTGATGACGATGACTTCGATGAATGAAACGACAACTGGAGGAACGGGAGAGATCGACCGGATTGCCGTTATCGGTGGTGGCAGCTGGGGAACCGCATTAGCCGGACGGCTGGCGGCTAACGGTAATGATACGGTTCTCTGGGCATATGAGCCGGAACTTGTCGCAGAAATTAATACCAGCCGTACCAACTCGCTCTATCTCCCCGGAATCAACCTGCACCCGACGCTGGCATGCACAGGGGATCTCGAAGAAGCAGTGCACGGACGGAGCATCGTGCTCCTGGTGACGCCGGTTCAAGTAATGCGCGGCGTGCTGAAACAGCTGGCTCCCCATATTGCCCCTGACATGATTATTGCCAATGCCTCAAAAGGGATTGAACTGGACACCCTCCAGACGGTGTCCCAGATATGCGGAGAGCTCCTTGGCGACGATGCGCTGGCCCGCTATGTGGCGCTCTCCGGTCCAACCTTTGCCCGTGAAGTCGCTCAGGAACTTCCCTCCCTGATCGTCGCCGCGTCCCGGAATGCTGCTGCTTCCAGGCAGGTTCAGGCCGCTTTCAGCTGTCCCTGTCTGCGGGTCTATACCAATAGCGACGTAATCGGTGTCGAACTGGGCGGAGCCGTTAAAAATGTCATCGCCATTGCCGCCGGAATCTGCGACGGCCTCGGTTTCGGCCACAACGCCCGTGCCGCCCTGATTACCCGGGGCCTTGCTGAAATGAACCGCCTCGGACAGGCCATGGGGGCGCAGACCGCCACCTTTGCCGGTTTAGCCGGTATGGGTGATCTGGTTTTAACCTGCACCGGCGATCTTTCCCGCAACCGCACCGTCGGTTTCAAGCTTGGTCAGGGCATGAATCTGACCGATATTCTTGCCGAGATGCGTATGGTCGCAGAAGGGGTCAAGAGCGCCGCATCTGTCTACCAGCTCTCCCGTAAGCTTGGGGTCGAAATGCCGATCGTGGAGAAGACCTATCAGATCCTGCATGAGAACAAACCGGCGCGGCAGGCGGTAATTGAGCTGATGGCGCGGGATTTGAAGGCTGAAGGGTAGATTCAACCGTGATTGAAATACATGAAGCCGACATAAAAACAGAATTTTACCGTGGTTCCGGTCCGGGGGGCCAACACCGCAATACCACCGATTCGGCGGTACGCATCCGCCATCTGCCGACCGGAATCGTTGCCCGGGCATCGGAGAATCGCAGCCAGTTCCAAAACCGTGAAGTTGCCATGGAGCGCCTGCGACGAGCACTGGTACGTCGTGAGCACATCATCAAAAAGCGGATCGCCACACGTGTGCCGAAAAGAGCGAAAGAAAACCGCCTCACAGAAAAACGCATTGTGTCAGATAAAAAACGCTCCCGCACCTCATTGGAGTAGGGTGATGCTTCGCGCATACCTCTATCTGACAGTTTTTATTCCTCTGACTGTCCTGTTTTCAGCCAGTTCTTTTCTTTCGACGTTGTTTGACGGGAGCGGGCGCGCTCATGCCTGGCACGCCCGTCTCTGGGCACGGCTGATGCTGGCGTTGAACGGGGTCAACGTAACGGTCAGCGGAAGTGAACGTCTCCCGGATGGTCCGGTGATCTTTATGAGCAACCATCAGAGCAACTTCGATATTCTGTCGCTTCTGGCCGCCATGCCGCGCCGTTTTTACTGGATCGCCAAGAAAGAGCTCTTTGATATTCCGCTGTTCGGCCATTCCATGCGCCGGGGAGGGTATATCCCGCTTGATCGCGGCGATGGCCGTAAAGCGCTGCAGAGTCTCGACGCGGCTGCGGCAACGATCCGCCAGGGTAAAAGCGTCGTCCTGTTTCCGGAAGGAACCCGCACGACGGACGGCAACCTGCTGCCGTTCAAGCGGGGCGGATTCGTGCTTGCGCGCAAGGCGGAGGTACCGGTCATCCCGGTCACCATCAATGGCAGTGCCAGGATAAATCCTGCCAACCGGATGAGGTTGTACAGCGGTAATATCAGCATCACCTTGCACCCTCCGGTGATGTTCCCTTCAGCCCTCCGCAGGAGTGAAGCTGAAAGCTGGATGATGGAACATGTACGGAGACAGATTGAATCGGTTCTGGAGCATTAAATGACTATCGGCTATCAGTATATCGCACTCATTATTGCCGGGCTGGGCGGCATGATCTGGGGATTGCCGGCGGCACACCGGCTGAAACGCCCATTTGACATCGGAGCAGCATTTGTTGTCCTCTGCGGAGTTATCATTTTTGCATTGGGTGTCCTGCTCACCTTTATACCCGGCTTTTTTCACGGCAGGTAACGACATGAACGAGCAGCTGAAAAATATCATCGCCAACGGTATCGTCATCTGCCTCATCAGCCTGCTGCTGTTCCTTGCGGGAACCTGGTGGCGCATGAGCAGCCAATTCAGCCTGGGTGAGGAAGCCTTCCGGAAAGGTGATTTTACCGGTGCGGTTGCCGGGTACGAAGCGGCACTGCATATGTATATTCCGTACCACCCGACCATTGAAAAGGCGGCGGTAAAGTTATGGCAGATCGGCGAAATCAATGAGCGCCTCGGAGATGTGAACCGCGCCCTGATTGCGTATCGTTCCCTGCGAAGTTCCTTCTACGCTGATCACTGGCTGGTTACACCCGGTATGACCTGGATCGAAAAATGCGATAAAAAGATTGCCGCGCTGGTACCCCTGCAACAGGAAAGATAACCTATGGATGCAGCAGAATCACACTCGGCACTGCAGATAGTCGCCCTCGGCGGTTTGGGCGAAATCGGCATGAACATGATGGCCTACCAGTATGGCGACGATATTATGATCGTCGATTGCGGCCTGATGTTCCCCTCCCCTGACATGCTCGGCATCGACTATGTCATCCCTGACATCACCTGGCTTCGGGAACGTTCGGAACAGGTGCGGGCCATCTGCCTGACGCACGGTCACGAAGACCACATCGGCGCCCTCCCCTTTGTCCTGCAGGAGCTCAATGTTCCGGTCTACGGCACTGCCCTGACACTCGGTCTCGTTACCGCCAAGCTTGAGGAGTACAAACTGGACGGTGCCGTCGAACTGATCACCGTGGTCCCTCGCGAGACCGTGGCAATAGGCTCTTTTCAGGTCGAGTTCCTGCGCGTGGCTCATTCCATAGTTGATGGCTGTGCTCTGGCAATAACCTGTCCGGAAGGGGTCGTCATTCATACCGGCGATTTCAAGATTGATCACACCCCGGTAGACGGCCAACTAACCGACCTGGCGAGCCTGTCGCGCTACGGTGAGGCGGGTGTTCTGGCGCTGCTGTCCGATTCCACCAACGTCGAGCGCGAAGGGTACACCCTCTCGGAAAAATATGTCGGTGAAGCGTTTGCCGACATGTTCCCCAAATGCCCGGGCCGGATTATTGTGGCAACGTTCTCCAGCAGTATCCACCGCGTCCAGCAGGTCGCCGACGTTGCCACACGCTGCGGCCGCAAGATCCTCCTGAACGGCCGTTCGATGCTGAAAAATGTCCAGATCGCCCGTGACCTGGGCTATCTGACAATTGCCGATGCAGATCTGATGGATCTGCGGGAACTGCCGCATCTGCCGCCGGAACAGGTCTGCATCATCTCCACCGGCAGTCAGGGCGAACCGATGAGCGCCCTGACCCGCATCGCCATGGACGACCACAAGCAGATCAAACTGGAAAAGGGCGATACCGTAATCCTCTCTTCCCGCGTTATTCCCGGCAATGAGCGGACCATCTCGGAGCTGATCAACCATCTCTACCGTCGCGGCGCTGAAGTTTTTCATGAGCGGGTCTCCGAAGTACACGTCTCCGGTCACGCCAGTCAGGAAGAGCTGAAATTGATGCTCAACACCGTGCAGCCGCGCTTCTTCATTCCGATTCACGGTGAGTACCGCCATCTCGTCAAACATATTCAACTGGCCGAGAAAGTCGGCATCCCTGAAGAACGCTGCATCCTCGCGACCAACGGCGAGGTGGTTTCCTTTTACGCCGAGACCGCGGCGATAGTTGAGCATATCGAATCAGGCAGGGTTTTTGTCGATGGCAAAGGGGTGGGCGATGTCGGCAGGATGGTACTGCGGGACCGCAAGCATCTCTCGGAAGACGGCATGATTGTCGTTATCATCGGACTCAACATGACTACCGGTGCCGTTATTTACGGTCCCGATATCGTGTCGCGCGGCTTTGTCTTCGAGGATGAAAGTCAGGAGTATCTCGAAGAAGCTCGCAGTGTGGTGGCGTTTGCACTGGAGGAGATTAACACTGAAATGCGCTGCGATGCTGACGAAGTAAAAACCGCTGTCCGCCAGGCGCTGCGGCGCTTCTGTAAAAAGACCATTGAGCGGCGACCGGTGATTCTGCCGGTGATTATGGAGATGTAGAGCGGCCTACTAAATTTGGACAGTAAATCGGAATGAATTTATTTGGCAGTTATGTATCCTGTCCCCGGAACTCCCTGTCCCCGGAACTCCCCCCGAAAGATTAAATTCCATATAAAGAGCCAATTTGCTGTAAATCAATATGAATTTGAGGAGACATGACCATGATGAATTATGGGGTAAGTATATTTTAATTTGAGTTATGTATCCTGTCCACCGGAACTCCCCACGTACGTTGAATATGAAGCTTAAAAGAATTGTTTAGCAAAATTTGCAACTGATATGGCGATGATAACGCCGAGCATCCACTTTACGAGCAAAAGTTCGCCTGATACTCGGGCATCTATTTTACCGATATCGGCGCGGACAGCCTCAATATCAATTTTCGAGGCCAAGGAACCGTCAAGGGCTTCTGAAAAAGCCTCTTTCTGCGCGTCAGCAAAGGCAGTAGCCTGCTCGCGCGAAACCCCGGCTTTTTCAAGCCGTTCAACAAATTTTAATGTATCAAATGTTATAGCAGACATGAATAACCTCCACGAGGACGATAACAAACAAAAATCCCTAAGTCAAACTTATCATTGATGTCCCTACTATGACATCACGGAAGATTCATAGCTACCGAGATTGCCCAGAAATCAGGGGTCCGGGTTGTAACTGTTGATGTTCTCTATGATCCAGATACCGACTACGACGTTTCAGAATATTACAGACGACGGGGGATTGAGTATGCCTACCCAGGTGAACCATTGCCTCCACCAGAGGGATTCAGGACGTTGTATCTTGATCTGTTGCCGTTTATTGATGCATTGAAATAGAGTCCCCAGTACCTACGTAATAACGTTTATTCGCAGTTATACTCCTGGGACAACTATGCGGGAAATGCGAGCCATTGCGGGAAGGTAAAGTGTTGTCAGAAAAAGTCACGATTTAATAGGTATTATGTCCCCGGAATATTCCCCAATGATTCATCAATATTTCTAACAGTAATACTAGCCATTTGAGTGCCTCCAGTGATTGCAGTGACATCAATGTACTCAATGATTGGAAATGTGGCAAGCAAGAAACTGACAGCAAGAAACTGATTGGTCTCATTTTCTTTCATTATACGACTACTTTATCCTTCCACCCTGCGGAACTCCCTGCCGGTGCGCAATCCGTTTTTTCTGGACAGTGAATCCGGTTTTGACTGGACAGTGAATCCGGAAATTACTGGACACTGTTTTTCTCCAATTCTTCCTGCCGTGTGCCGTGGTTTCAGGTGTCCAATTCAGGTCTTCTTTGACAGCAGTTTCCGCATAGAATCTCCTTTCATTGAGAATGTTATTTGATGTGCATTGTGGACCAGTCGATCAAGCACAGCGTCTGCTATTGTCGGGTCACCGATAAGGTCATGCCATTTTTCAATGGGAATCTGACTGGAGACAATGGTTGACTTGAGGTCGTATCGATCCTCCAATATTTCAAGAAGGTCTCGGCGCTCGCGCTCAGTCAGTTTTGCCAACCCCCAGTCATCAATTACCAGTACAGCATACTTGGCGAGGCGAGTCAGCACTTTCCCGTAGCTGCCATCTGCTTTGGCAACATGCAGTTCCTGGAGCAGTCGAGGCAGTCGAAGATAATGACCACTGAGTCCGGCACGGCAGGCGCTGGCGGCTAACGCACACGCTACGAAGGTTTTACCGGCCCCAGTGGGGCCAGTAATGATAACGTTCTGCCGGTTGGTCACCCAGCCGTTTTGACACAACGAGAGTATCGCCTCTCGGGAGAGTCCTCGTGCTGTGCGGAAGTCTATATCTTCGGGACATGCCTGGGGGAAGCGTAGTTTCGCCCCTTTCAGTAATGTAGTCAGTTTCCGATTGTCACGTTCAGCCATCTCCCGATCCACAAGCAGACCAAAGCGTTCTTCGAAGGCAAGTTCGCCATAGACGGTCTGGCGGGACTGATCCTCGAAGGCCTGGGCCATCGCCGAGAGTTTAAGCCGGTGCAACTTGTCAATTGTCTGGGAGAGCATCATGAAGCACCTCCACAGGTTTCGTAGTAAGTCTCTCCACGGATGTTGACATGTTCCAGTGGCAACTGTGGCTCCGGATCATCACTGAGCTCGGTGGTTTCCAGGTGCTTGTTCAGGGTGTTCTTGACACTCTGATAATCAATTGCTC
>JBMOEI010000040.1:0-46342 GCA_049318985.1 Desulfuromonadaceae bacterium | reverse complement strand
AGGAGATAATATCAGAATTGCTACAGAAAGTACATATTATTTACGGATAAGCACTTAATCTCCTCCCTCCAGCGGGGGGAGGTTGGGAGTGGGGATGTGGCAGTAGGGAGTTGATGTGAGACTAATGTGACAAAGTAGAAATAGCTTCAAACTTACTATTAGCGGGGGCTGTAATGGAAACAAGAAAATTTTCCCGGGTCAGTTTCAGAGTAGCCGCACATATTCAGACTGGTGTCCGTCGTTTTTCCGGAGACGTTGAAAACTTGAGCATGAGCGGCATGTTTCTTGTCACGGATGAACGCTTGCAGATGAATGAGCCTGTTAGTATCACCATTGCACTAACGGGAGCTGATCCTGAAATAAGCGTGGGTTTCGATGGTCGTGTCAGCAGGGTTATTAAAAACGGCATGGCATTTACCTTTGAAAAGATGGATCTTGATTCCTACACCCATCTGAAAAATATTGTGGCTTATAATATCGATGACGCTGAAAAGGTTATGGAAGAGATATATCATTCAATTGATGAAAAGCATGAAACCCAAAAACAGGCCGGGAATACGTTATTTCGGGGGATGTAAATTTGATAATCTGTGGTAGCATCCTGGACATACACTTTAACGGGGGGGCGAAACATGGGGTTTTTCGGAAATAACAATAAAATTGCGTTGCTTGAAAAAGATGCGGAAATAAAAAAACTGATGCAGATTATCGATAATGTGGACAACATTGTCATGCTCTGTGATGCCACTCCGGAGAACAAAATTTTTTATATGAACACCCGGGCAAAAGAGCTGCTGCAGAGGTTTCGATCCGAGCTGAATGCCGGGTTGCGGGGTGCTGATGTCGGCAATGCCTTCAATAACAGCATTCATCTGTTTCATAAGGATCCGGGGCGCGTGAAACGATTCCTTTCAAATCCCCGCACGGATCTCCCCCGTACGGCCGAAATCCCCATCGGCTCCATTACGCTCAAAACAACTGCCTATCCGATCTGGGACAGCAGTGACAGCAGCAAAGTGCTCTGTTATATGGCCTGCTGGATTGACATCACTGCCGAGAAGCTGGTGAAGGATCAGCAGTATAAGGACATAGAGCGGAAAAATTATCTGGAGGAGCGGATTCATCAGATTGCCACCGCCATGGAAGAGATGAGCATGACCGTCAACGAAGTTGCCGGTAATACAAACAATGCTTCTGACTCGGCGGCTCAGGTGTCAGTTAATGCCTATGAAGGACAAAAGGTTGTTAATCAGGCGGTCCAGGAGATGCAGAAAGTGGCGGAAGTTATTCGCTCGTCTGCCATTATCGTCGGTAATCTGGGGGCTACGTCGGAAAAAATCGGTGAATTTGTTAATGTCATCAACGAAATAGCCGATCAGACCAATCTACTGGCCTTGAATGCGGCCATTGAAGCGGCACGAGCCGGTGAGCAGGGTCGCGGCTTTGCCGTTGTCGCTGACGAGGTTCGGCGTCTGGCTGAGCGAACCACATTATCAACCAAGCAGATCAGCACCATGGTCACTGAAATTCAAAAAGGTACACAGCTGGCGGTTGAGTCGATTGAGCGGGGTAAAAACGAAGCGGAAAAAGGAGAAGCACTTTCCCATAATGCGGAAAATTCCTTGAATTCAATTGTTCAATCCATCGACGAAATAAAAAATATGATTGCACAGATCGCGACGGCATCAGAAGAACAGGCAGCAACCGCTACGGTTATCGCCAGTAATCTGGAAGAAATTTCGAGGCACTGATCGGCACCGCCAAATTCAGAGACCACACAATAAAAGGAGAAACAAACATGAATAATCTGAAAATTGGCGTTCGCCTGGGGCTGGGTTTTGCAATTATTGTGCTGTTGATGCTGGTCGTCGGTGGTTATTCGATTACCAAAATGAGCCAGCTTGATTCCCTGGTCACGGTTCTGGTGGAGGATAAATACCCGAAGACGGTGATGCTCAATGACATGAAGAGCAACATCAATATAGTTGCACGGGCACTGCGAAACATCATTATCCTTGATGATAAAGAGGAAATTAAAAAAGAAAACCAGCGAATTATTGATGCCAGAGAGCTGATCGGCAAACGGATTGAGGAACTTAGCAAGGTTGTGCAGGGCGACACCGGCAAAGCATTACTGAAAGAGGTTATTGAGGCCCGCACGGCATTTCTTGGATCGCTGAAAACAATCATCGACCTGATTGAAGCAAACGACAAAGAAAAAGCCCGCACTGAGCTTTTAACCACTGTTCGTAAAACCCAGTCTGCTTACTTTACTGCCATTGACAAGATGATCGAATACCAGAGTAAAGAGGTGGAAAAGTCAGGCAAGGCTGCAGATGAGAGCGCCATGCAGGGCGAAATTATCGTGCTAGGGCTTCTGATTGCAGCGGTCCTCATCTCCATACTGTGTGCATTTCTCCTCGTACGCAGCATCACGGGGCCGATTATACCGCTGGTCGCTGTTGCGCGCAAAATAGCCGATGGTGACCTTACTGTTCAGATTGCCCATACATCATCGGATGAAATAGGCGATTTGAGTGAATCGTTCCGGATTATGGCGCAAAATCTGCGATCCATGATCAGCCAGGTCTCCAACACATCCACGCAGATTGCCGCTGCATCCGCACAGCTTCAGGCCACTGCTGAGCATATCGCCACCGGTGCCGAAGAAGTGGCGGCCCAGGCTGGCACCGTTGCTACCGCTGGTGAAGAGATGTCGGCCACATCAGGTGATATTGCCCAGAACTGCCAGATGGCGGCGGAAGGTGCACAGCGTGCCTCGCAGGCAGCCAGCAACGGCGGCATGGTTGTTGGAAAAACCGTTGCCGTCATGGGACAGATTGCCGCGAAAGTACAGGAATCCGCCAGAACGGTGGAAAGCCTGGGTGCCAGAAGTGATCAGATCGGTGCGATTATCGGCACGATTGAAGACATAGCCGATCAGACCAACCTGTTGGCGCTTAATGCCGCCATTGAAGCAGCCCGTGCCGGAGAACAGGGGCGTGGTTTTGCTGTTGTTGCCGATGAAGTTCGCGCCCTGGCCGAGCGTACCACCCGCGCCACCAAAGAAATCGGCGTAATGATCAAGACTATCCAGAAAGAAACCAAGGGAGCCGTCGCCGCCATGGAGCAGGGTGTTCAGCAGGTGGAAGCCGGTACCGAGGAAGCGGCAAAATCAGGGCAGGCGTTACAGGATATTCTGGCGCAGGTTAATGATGTTGCCATGCAGATCAATCAGATTGCCACCGCCGCCGAAGAGCAGACCGCCACGACCAGCGAGATTTCCAGCAACATGCAGCAGATCACCGAAGTGGTGCAGCAGACATCACAGGGTGCGCATGAATCAGCTACAGCAGCGGCGCAGTTAAGTTACAATGCAGAAGAGCTGCAACGGTTGGTACGGCAGTTTAAGTTGTAAAAATCAGGAGCAGGAAAAGCAGGGTCAAGGGGAAATAAAAACTACCCTTGACCCTGACGACTTTCCGTTAAAGGAGAGACGCAATGATCAGAATACTGGTGGTATGTCTGGCAATTTATGTGGCGGCGACGGGAAACATGTATGCCGCTGACAATTACCTGCCCGGCGACCGGGCCGGGTTGAAACCTGCGCTGGAGCAGAAAGGGATCACTACAGAGGCGGTCCTGACGACAGATTTTCTCTACAATAGCCACGGCGGGGCCAGGAGAGACGGAACCATCCTCGGAAATATGGATGTAACGTTCAAGATGGATACGGACAAGGCTGGCTGGTGGCAGAATGGCACTTTGTTCCTTTATTTCCTTGGTAACTTTGGTTCCAATCCCTTCATGACCGAGATCGTCGGCGATGTTCAGGTCAGCAGCAACATAGAGGCCAATCATGCTGTCAAGCTCTATGAGGCCTGGTACGAGCACAAGTTTAACGATGGTCGAATCTCGATTCTTGCCGGTTTGCACGACTTTAACAGCGAGTTCGATGCTCTCGAATATGCTTCATTGTTCATCAACAGCTCCTTCGGAATCTCCCCTGACATTTCCCAAGTTGGTCCTTCCATCTTTTGCACCACCGCCCTGGGTGGCAGGCTGAAAATTAAGCCGACTGAAACGAACTACGTTATGGCTGCGCTCTATGACGGCGTGCCGGGTGACCCTGACCATCCGAAGCGCACGGCGATTATCCTCAAAAAAGATGACGGTGTCTTCGCCGCCGTCGAGGCGGGACTATCGGCCGGGCAGTCGGGAGGAAAAGAATACTTCAAGATCGGCGCCGGAGCCTGGCTGCACACGGCTCACGTTGAAAGCTTCGATGGGCAGCAAAATGATGAGAATCACGGATTCTATTTCATCGCCGAAAAAACCCTCTTTGCTGAAAATGGCGACGGGCAGGGACTGGGGGGCTTTGTCCAGCTCGGCCGGGCAGATGATCACCGGAATCAGATAGCACGGTACTGGGGTGCCGGGCTTAACTATACCGGTCTCATCACCGGGCGGGATCGGGACAGTATCGGCCTTGCTGTGGCAAGCTCCAGAAACGGTGGAAAGTTCATGGAGTACAGTGAAAACGTCGAACGTGTCCCGGTGGATCATACGGAGACGGCCATTGAGCTGACCTACCGGGCCGAGCTTCGACCCTGGCTCTCCATTCAGCCTGATTTTCAATACATCATTAACCCGGGGATGAACCGGTCTCTTGAAAATGCCTTTCAGATCGGCAGCCGGGTCAAGATTATTTTCTGAAACCGGGATCGCTGGATGGTGACATTTATTTGAGCAGCATCACTCCACGGTTGCACTGACGGAAAAATCAGTTATAATCCCCGGGCAGACCACATGACACTCTGAATATCCAGCGGATTTCACACACAAAAGGGCAGGTCTTATGGCTAACATTCTGATGGTTGATGATTCATCAGCCACGCTCGTCGGACTTACTCTTAAGGAAGGCGCTATCTGATGGATGGCTATGCAACGCTATACGGGATCCTGAAGACGGCTCTGAATCAGGCGGGCGGAGAGTGCGGTACGCTCCTGGGGCAGGAACTGTCTTTCACTCTTTCTGAGTCGTCTTTGACCAGTAAAAGCTCGTACTGCGGCGGGCTCGAAGACATCTGCTTTATCCTGGGAGTAAACTCATCAGAACCCTATGAGGGCCAGTTCTATCTGGTGTTCACTTTGCGGGACGCTATTGTTATGAGCAGTATCCTGCTCGGAATTCCTCCGGGGCGGATTCAGGAGAAAAAACGTCTTTCCATCGTCGAAAATGATGACATCGATGCTTTTGCAGAGATTGGCAATATGGTTAACGCGGCCCTTAATACCGCATTCCTGGCGAAGCTCCCCAACAAAGTCGGCTTTAAACTGCTCCCCCCCAAGAGATATGATTCGGAAAATGATGAATTAAGTCCGGATCAACCGCTTCCGGATGGCGACTATCTGATGTTCCGCTCAAAAATTGAGCTGCCTGGCCAGGAGATGGAGCACCTTGATGTGCTTATCCCGACTTTTCTGGGGAATCTGTTTGACCCTCAAAGTACCGTTGGGGAAGCGACTGGAGATGAAAAAGCTGTTGATGTTGAGGACGTCTCTACCCATCATGAGGCGAGGAACATTGAAGAGGATGATCCGGAGGCCGACTCTACTGCGGATAGTGGTATTGAAAGCATCGTTGTGCTTGAAGACGACACCGATCTGCGCCAGCAGATTGTTGAACTGCTCGCATTCACTGGATTCCAGATCGCTGAAGGCACGCTTAACGCGGATTTAAAAGAGTTGTTTGCCGGACGAAATGTAAAATTGGCCATTATTGGCTCACATGATGCCGATGATCGAGAGCTTGCTGTCTGCATTAAAGTACACGCCATGCGCCAGGATTTTCCACCTCCGATTATCATGAGCGCTGAGTGCTGGACACGGACAGCCGTCTTGAAAGCCCTTAAATACGGGGCCCGTGATATCATCATAAAGCCCTTCAACGCAGATGAAGTGGTTGCAAAAGTACGCCGCTACTGCAAAATAGAACCAGTCTCATAATGCGGGTCTGATAATGGCTCAATCTCCGGCTTTACAATATATCAAAACTCGACTGCGACCGGGATATCCCGGTGCTGTTCTGCTGTTTGTGCTTGCCTTGAATTTACTCCCCGGTTTCGCCTCAGCCTCAATTCCTAACCAGCTTTACCGGATCGAAATACGGGCAAAAAAGGAATATACCCGCCTTACTGTCCGGCTTGCTGAACCGCCTGAATACACACTTGCCGCAATTCCCGGCAATCGCCTGCGTCTCGTTATAAAGGATACGGACTCGGTTTTGTTTAAAAAATTCAGACGGTATTCAGACAAAAACATCGGCGGATTAGTGCTACAAAAAAGGGGCGACAGCCTGCTGATTACCTTCCAGATTTCTCAAACAGCTGGCTGGCGCGACTTGTCGCGCACAGACATAAGCGCCATAACGCTTGATGTCGG
This sequence comes from Desulfuromonadaceae bacterium, assembly GCA_049318985.1. GTDB lineage: Bacteria > Desulfobacterota > Desulfuromonadia > Geobacterales > Pseudopelobacteraceae > JACRCG01. The sequence continues at coordinate 39,898 of JBMOEI010000040.1, read as the reverse complement.
TACTCCGTTTAAGCCCGGCCTGCCTAAGCATTATGTGAGTGGGCGTGAAAGAATATGGAGCGGTGTTGAAAAACTGGTGAGGGACTTTGATCCGCCGCTGAAGTCAGAAATTCCTTTCACTCCAACAGATCGACTCATCTTGAAGAGTTTTCTTTCCGAAACTGATCAAAAAGATTTTGCTGCTGCGGAGTCTGCTCTTTACAAAGGACGTTTAACCGAGGCAGAGGAGTTGTTTGTCCGTTTTTCAGGCCGTCCGACACAGATCCGCTCGCTGTCGCTCTACCGACTCGGTGAGACGTGGTATAAATTACAGAAGTACCCACAAGCGTTGGCCGCTTTTCGTGAGGCTGAAAAACTTTGGCCGGCCTACCTTGAATTAAATCCCGGTGTAACTTTTTATTACGGTGACAGCATTGCCCGGAATGGAGAGCTGAGCCAGGCCCGTTCATTGCTTGCCGGATTAGTTGCACGTTTAGCGGACAAAACCTTCACTCCGGCCTTACTCGTTCGGCTTGGCGATATTTTTACCCGCCAGGGGCATGAGCAGGATGGCCACGCTATCTACCAGAATGTCGCTCTTGATTTTAAAAATACTAAAGCCGGTAAAATGGCTGTGATGCGTCTTGCGGACAACGATTTTCTTCAATCTGACCCATGGAATTATCGACCGATCAGTGCTGTCTACCTCAGCGTCTCCCTCCAGAGTAGTGATCTGGATATTCGCGAGGAAGCGCACTTTAAATATGTCCTGCTGGAGTCAATTCATGGCGAAGCGGGAGAATCCCTGCAGCTGATTACAGCATTCCAGCGTAAATTTCCGCGCGGAGTGTATGGCGCAGTCGTAAGGACGATCCGGGAGGTTCTGGTTGCCGAAGTCTATCGGAATACCGACTGGAACAAAGACCCGGCTGCACTTGTACGCTTTATGGATGAACAGCGCGAATACCTTGCGAGTTGTGTCGGGCAACCACGGTTTTTGGCTACTGTTACCCGTGCCTACAATGAGGTAGGGCGCCCGATAGAACTGGTCAAACTATTGACCGCGCTTGTTGACCGATCCTGGGCGGCTTCTCTGGCGCCGGAATTGTATATCAGTATCGCTGACAACGCAGAGCTGATCGGAGACCTGGCGACGGCAGAAAAAACTCTGAAGACGTTTATGAGCAGTTACCCTGCAGACCGGCAAACACGGGCAATGAATGAACGACTCGGCTCACTTTATTTCTCTTCTGAAAAATACCAGCAAGCCAAAGATACACTTATTGGATTGCTCAACAAAGGAGAGCGTGCTCAGCGTACTGAGAGTTATTATCAACTTGGACGATCGCTTTGGGCTCTTCAGCTCTATGCACAGGCGGCAAAGTCAATGGAACTTTTTCTGGCGTCACCCTCGGGGCGTGATCCGCGTCTGATGCCGGACGCATACTTTGTTGCCGGTTCTGCCAAAGAGAATCTCGGTGATCGAAAAGGAGCCTTGAAGCTGTATGAAGCTGCTCTCAAATTGCCGGACAATAAGCGCAATGAAGAGTTCCTCTATAAAACCGGCCAGATTAACCTTCAGGAAGGGAATACTCAGCAGGCAAAAGGTATTTTCGAACAACTTGCCAAAAACGGCAAAGACCCCGACTGGCAAAAACTTGCCCGGCAATCACTGACGTCACTTGAAACAGGGGGCATTCGCCCGTAATTACACGACACCATCAGTCATTATTTTGACCTGGTCAAAATAATGGCATGTTTCTTACGCCATTTTCATCTAAAAACCAGCCCCGGCTGCACAGACGTCTGCAGCAACTCAATCATTTCACAATATTTTTTAATTGGTACGGTATTTGCTTGTACTCGGTTCCCTGTCCAGGAAGTGGTTTTTCAGTATGTTCAGAACCTCCATTTCGCGCTTCTAAAGGAGTCAAGTATGCAAATTGAAGGCATTTTCAGTAATACCATCAACCTCCTTGGCAAAAGTGTTGACCTGAGAGCAAAAAATCAGAATTTGATCGCCTCCAATATTGCCAATGCAGAAACCCCTAACTTCATTCCCAAAAACCTCGCTTTTGATAATGAGCTGCAGAGTGCCCTTAAAAACAGTTCCAGCGGCCATCGGTCGCATACAATGCCACATGAAAGACATATTCCCGTCCGTGGCGCAGGAGCAGCCGTGCAGTCCGTTACCGGGAAAATCATCGAAACACCTGCAAAAACTCCCGGCAGAGACGGCAACGCGGTGGAGCTTGAAAATGAAATGGGGAAAATGTCCGAAAACCAGATCATGTTTAACGCATCGGTACAATTGCTGACAAAGAAATTCGAAGGGCTGCGGTCTGCCATTAGGGAGGGGAAATAAATGGACTTTTTCACTGCTATGGATGTCAGTTCTTCGGCTCTTTCTGCCGGGCGAACCCGAATGAATCTTATTTCAAGCAACCTTGCCAATGCCAATGCGACAAGGACTCCGGAGGGTGGTCCATACAAACGGAAAGATGCTATTTTTTCGGCGACTCCGCTTGAAAGCCACTTTAACCGCGCTCTTGATGCCGCAACCGCGCAGCAGGTTCGTAAAGTTGAAGTAACTCAAATTGTAGAAGATCAAAGCCCATCGCGACTCCAGTATGACCCGGGACATCCTGACGCAAATGCTCAAGGATATGTAGCCATGCCAAACGTCAACACAGTCGAGGAAATGGCAGATATGATCGGTGCTACGCGCGCGTATGAAGCAAATGTTACAGCTGTTCAGGCCGCAAAAAGTATGGCTCTAAAGACACTCGAAATTGGTCGGTAGCGGTCAGTAATCCATAAAACAGGCGCAGAATAAAAAATCGCGAGGGCACGACAATGGAAATTGCAAGTATTGGGAGCGGATTTGGGATGTCGAAGGCTTTTCCGGAATTAAGCAAGATCAGTTCTTCTTCAACGGTTGAAGGAGCCGGCAAATTTTTCAGTGAACTTGTGTCAAAAGTTAATGATATACAAGTGCAGTCAGATAAGGCTATTCAGGGACTGGCAAGCGGAGAGAATAAAAACCTTCATGAAGTTATGATTGCTGTTGAGAAGTCGAGCATTGCGTTTCAGTTTATGTCTCAGGTACGTAATAAGGCGCTTGAAGCTTACCAGGAAGTTATGCGAATGCAGGTTTAGGAAGGCATGAACGTGTAGTTGAGGTTATGTAGCAATTATTCGAAAGGAGGATAGACGCCGCCCATGCCAGAAGGAATCCGTAGACTCATAGAGCCTTTTCTCGCGCTTTCTCCGGGTAAACAGATGCTGATTGCTGCCGTGGCTTTCATCTCAGCAGTTGCGTTTGCTGTGCTGATATTCGTTGCAAACCGCACTGAATACCGACCGCTTTTTACCAACCTGACTTCGGAAGACGCCGGGGAAATTGTTAAAAAAATGAAAGATTCCAAGACCCCCTACCAGATTACGGCTGATGGCAAGGGAATTCTTGTGCCGTCTGACAAAGTATACGAACTGCGCCTTACACTCGCTTCAGAAGGTATTCCACAGGGTGGCGGCGTCGGATTCGAAATTTTTGACCGGAAAAACTTCGGTATGACCGAGTTTGTTCAAAAACTCAATTACCAGCGGGCGCTTCAGGGTGAACTTTCACGAACGATTGCACAGTTGACCGGAGTCGAACAGGCGCGGGTGCATCTGGTTATTCCGGAGAAGTCCCTTTTTAAGGACAATGAAAAACCTGCAACCGCTTCGATCGTCCTCAAAATGAAATCAAACCGCGCGCTGAAAGATTCAGAGGTGCAAGGCGTTGTTCATCTGGTTTCATCTTCAATCGAGGGGATGGATCCCGAGCATGTAACCATTCTTGACAGTCGCGGCAAAATCCTCAGCAAAGGGGGGAGCAGCGATCCAACGACACGTATGACCTCGGCTATGCAGGAAACTCAGCGGATGTATGAAAAAAATATTGAAGAACGCCTTCAATCGCTGCTTGACAGGATAGTAGGCGGCGGCAGGTCTGTTGCACGTGTCACTGCGTCATTTGACTTTAAGCAGGTTGAGCGGCTTGAAGAAAAGTTTGATCCTGAATCTATTGCTGTTCGCAGTGAGCAGCGGACAGAAGAGAAAGGCTCGTCAACGACCAGCAGTTCAGGCGTACCGGGAGTTCAGACGAATCTCGGCCGCACCGCTCCCGCAGGTGGCGCAACATCTGGTGGCGGTTCCAAAAACGATGAAACCCTCAACTATGAAGTAAGCCGTTCAACAGCAAAAATTATCGAGCCGGTGGGAGCCCTCAGTAAAATATCTATTGCTGTGCTGGTTGATGGTAAATATGAAGCACCGGCAGCGGTTAAAGAAGGGCAGACTGCAAAGGCCAAATATTCACCCCGGTCGCCGGATGAACTGCAGAAAATTGAAACGCTGGTAAAAAGTGCGGTCGGCTTTAACACGGAGCGAGGAGACCAGCTGAGTGTACAAAATATCCCGTTCCAGGAGACTGGCGAGTCCGGAGCGACAGAAACTGCCACCTGGTGGACAAATCCGTTCGTTTTGACTCTCGCAAAGAACCTGATGATCGGAATCAGTTTTCTGGTGCTGATCATGTTTGTCATTCGGCCGCTACTTACCACGCTTCGTATGGGAAAAACCCCGATACTTGAAAGTTTTGAAGGGATCGGGCCTGGTGGTGAGCAACTGACGGCAGCAACGGAACAAGGCGCACTTTCGTCATATGCAATCGAACAACAGAATTTGATTGAGCAGGTCAAAAAAGACCCCTACCAGGTGGCCCAGATCCTTCAAAGCTGGGTCTCCGAGGACAGGTAGGACGCTACTCTCTCGCATGTAATACAGGAAAAGGGATGCCATGACAGGTTCAGAAAAAGCCGCCATATTGCTGCTCTACCTAGGAAATGAGGCGACCGCTAAGGTTTTCGAGCATCTTGATGATACTGAAATAAAAAAAATCAGTAAAAGCATGTGTTCTCTTGGCCACATCTCCCAGGAGACCGTCACGGGTGTCGTTAACGAGTTTACTGCCGTGATCGGCCCCGGGGCAGGCATGTTCTCTCACGGCGATGATTTCGTGATGAAGCTTCTTGAGAGCACCCTTGGAGCGGAAAAAGCCGGGACACTGATGTCCGAGCTGCAAGTCTCCAGTTATGTCAATATCTCTGATGTTATGGCAAATATTGATTCAAAAACTCTTGCCAACTTTCTTTCACAGGAACACCCTCAGACCATTGCCGTCATCCTTGCGAAACTTAAATCAAAGCAGACATCTGAAATTATCAGCCTTCTTCCCATTGAACTTCAGGCTGACGTCGTGCTCCGGATAGCAGATGTTGATCAGATATCACCGGAAATCATCAAAGAGCTTGACGAAGCCATGAAACGTGAACTCAAGTCCATGGGCGCGACACAACGGTTTAATATCGGCGGCGTTGATAAGGTTGTCGATATGTTCAACTACTTTGACCGCTCCAGGGAAAAACAGATCCTTGATAAGCTTGATGTCATGAGTCCTCCGTTATCCGAAGTAATTCGCAAGCATCTCTTTACCTTTGAGGATATTTTCGCTCTCGACGATCGGAGTATTCAGTCGGTAATGCGTGAAGTGTCCAATGATACCTTGACCCTGGCCATGAAAACGTCTCCCGACGAGGTTAAGGAGAAAATTTTCAGAAACATCTCCAGCCGTGCGGCAGATATGATTAAAGAAGATCTGGAGGTCATGGGGCCGGTACGGCTTTCCGATGTCGAAAAAGCGCAGGGCGAAATCATCAAAATTGTCCGCAAAATGGAGGAAGAGGGGAAAGTAGTTCTTGGCGGTGGCAAGGGAAGTGACGATGTCCTCGTCTAAAGTCATAAAATTGGCTGACAACAAAAGTTCAGAACTTACAGAATACAGCTTCAGAATTATGGAAGAGTGTGACGTAATTGCACCTGGAATTCAAAGAGCCGAAAGTTCCAGTGGTTTTGTCCCGCTTGATATAATCGGTTCGTCTCAGGCGGCGGTTGTGGTTGAGCCGGTTGATGAAGGACCCCCTCTTGTTGAAATTACTGAGGTAGAGCTTGACCAACGCATAGCGGAGGCATTCAGTAACGGCCTGAAAGAGGGCAAGGATCTCGCTGAGCGTGGCCTGATCAATGTTTTCAGGGCATTACGCGCCTCAAGTGAGACCATACATAATTTGCGTGATAAAATTTTTCGGGAGTCAGAGGACGAAATAGTCAACCTGATCATGCTCGTCGCCCGTAAGGTGATTATTAATGAAGTGGCCCAGAATCGAACTATTCTGGCCGGTGTTGTCCAAAATGCCATCGCTGATCTGTCAGCTCGTCAGGAAATTACCGTGCGCATAAATCCGGATGACTATCTGCTGGTTACCTCAGGACGTGATGAATTGCTCCTCAAGGAACTGCTTAATGAACACCTGTCGATTAAACCGGATCCTTCGGTTGCAGCCGGCTTCTGTCTTGTTGATACCGAGATGGGGACTATTGACGCTTCACTGGACGGACAATTGGAGCATCTCTACCGAAGCCTCCTTGAACAAAGAACCACTGCTGTTGAGGAGCATTAACATGTCATGTCTGAGATAAAAATCAATCTGGAAAAATACCGCGCGAGACTTGAGGCTGCAAAGCCGATAAGGCTGCATGGCAAAGTTACCCAGGTCGTCGGTCTGGTGATAGAGGGGTACTGTCCCGATACCTCCGTCGGCGCTATTTGCGAAATTAAACCGCTGGAAGGAGATCCGATTCCAGCCGAAGTAGTCGGTTTTCGTAATAATAAGACGCTTCTCATGCCGCTTGGCGAGCTACGCGGAGTCGGGCTTGACAGTCTGATCTCGGTCCGCCGCGATAACGCTTCGCTCGGTGTGGGACCAAACATGCTGGGTCGTGTTATCGACGGACTTGGCAAGCCGATTGATGATAAAGGGCCGATCCATGTTGAGGAAGAATATCCGATCTATGCCCTGCCGGTGAATCCGATGTCCCGCCCGCCGATCCGGAAACCGCTTGACCTTGGTATTCGCAGTATAAACGGCCTCCTGACCTGCGGACAGGGCCAGCGGGTCGGTATAATGGCCGGGTCCGGTGTCGGTAAATCCACCTTGCTGGGAATGATCGCCCGCTATACTGAAGCCGATGTTAACGTTATTGCCCTTATTGGTGAGCGGGGACGGGAACTTCGTGAATTTATTGAAAAGGATTTACAGGAGCAGGGACTTAAAAAGTCTGTAGTGGTCGTGGCGACGTCAGATCAACCACCTCTTGTGAGGATGCGCGGTGCATACATAGCGACAACAATTGCGGAATATTTTAAAAATCAGGGTAAAAAAGTTCTGTTAATGATGGATTCTGCAACCCGTTTCGCAATGGCGATGCGTGAAGTTGGTCTTGCTATCGGCGAGCCTCCGACAACAAAAGGGTATACTCCATCCGTTTTTGCAGCGCTCCCGAAATTACTCGAGCGGACCGGTAATTTTCCTGAAGGGAGCATCACCGCTCTCTATACGGTGCTCGTGGAAGGCGACGATTTCAATGAACCTATTTCCGATGCCATGCGCAGTATTCTGGACGGGCACATTGTGTTATCGCGTGATCTGGCAGCGCGCGCCATATATCCACCAATCGATGTCCTTGCGAGCGCCAGTCGTGTCATGACAGATGTGGCTTCAGATGAACACCTGAAAGTAGCTTCCCGGTTCAAAGAGGTACTCGCGACATACCGTCAGTCAGAGGATCTGATAAATATCGGGGCCTATAAAAAGGGGAGCAACCGTGGTATAGATTATGCTGTAGAGCATATCGATCAGATGCAGCAATTTATGAAACAGTCCGTTCATTATCCGGTCATGCTGGAAGAAGCGGTGCAGGATTTAAAGGTAATGTTTGAATCCTGATTTCAGTGATTTTCAGGGAGTATCATGAGATGGCTGTAATAACTTTTGAGCTGGAACAGGTACTCATCTATCGACGCGAGATGGAAAAGCTGCGTAAACAGGAGTTTGCGGTGGCAAAACAGGTCCTTGATCATGCTCAACAGGAGCTGCGGAGGGAAGAGGAGTTGGTTGAGCTGTTGTCACAGGAATACCAGCGGTGCCAGAAGGATATAGGGTGTATTGATGACATGCGGCTCTATCTGGATTTTTTTTCCCGTAAGCGCGAAGAGATAAAACAGTATGGCGAACAGATCGAACAGCTTGACCTGGTTATGAATGAAAAAAGATCCGACTTGCTTGAAGCAAGCAAGGAAAAGAAAGTACTTGAGTCATTAAAAGAGAAAAAAGCTGTTGAGTTTCGGCAGGTGATTGCAACCAAGGAGCGGAATTTTCTCGACGAAATATCCATCCAAAAGAAGGATAAAGCGACGTGACTCAGAAAAAAAAACTGGTAACAGCCCTCTTATCGGTGGTGGGTGTCCTTCTGGCACTGTATTCGATGCCTGCAGTTTTCGCTACTGCTGCCGTTCAGAATGAAACCGGTGCGAAAGCTGCTGCCGAGGTGGGCAGAGATAGCGCATCGACGAGTCCGCAGCCGATTAATGCCACGCGAGCCGCTCGTGAAGAAAAAGCCCTTCAGGATGCCCGACGGCAGCAGTTAGCCGAGAAAGAGGCCGCCCTTGCGGCAAAAGAGCAGGAACTGAAAAAACTGAGCGATAAGCTGGAAGCTCAGGTAAAAGCTCTTGAAGAGAGCAAAAAGAGACTGGATGATACTCTGAAAGCACAGTCTGAAGCACAAAAGAAAATGCAGGATGAAAAGATCACAAAAATGGTTAAGCTGTTTAAAACCATGAAGAGTGAACAGGCCGGCAAGATGATTGATTCACTAAAAGAAGATATGGCTCTTATTCTCCTGAGCAGACTGGACACCAAGACGGTTGCGAAGCTGGCGCCTTTTATCAGCCAACCGAGGCTCATAAAGTGGATTAGCGACAATATGCAGGGGAGATAAGCTCAATTTTATGGACAAGCACTGTCCACTCCATAAAAAATCTAAAGAGAAAGGAGGTGAAAACTAATGAATAATGGACAAATGAACATAGCTTCAATACCGGCTGCCATGCCGTTTACCGCTCGAGATGCACCAACAGTGGACATTGCAACAATAGAGGGTGCGCTGCAAAGCGGAAGCGATTTTGCCGGGCTGTTGAGCGGGGCGAAATTGGTGGCGCAAAAGAAAACTCCGGCAGAACAAGATCAAGCGGAACAGCCGCAGACCGAAGGTAGTAAAAACTTTGATTTTTTCAATGTAACAGTACAGTTGACCCTGGCTGGGTATATACAGCCTGGCATTTCGACGGCAGACAACAAACAGATAGCACTTCCTGATGACATGCAGCAGAACGCAACCATGACAATAGAACAGTCTGCCAAAATAACTGATCCGGCAGTAACGTCCGGCGAACCACTTCCTGTTGACAGGTTACAGAATGTCGCCAAGGCAACAGAACCGGTTAATGTGCGGAAGCAGCAGCAACCGGAAGCGGCTCGAACCGTAGTTGGTGACGTATTGCCGACCAAAACAGAACCGGTAGCAGTTGCACCGGCAACGGTCGTATCAGCACCACTTCCTGTTGACAGGTTACAGAATGTCGCCAAGGCAACAGAACCGGTTAATGTGCGGAAGCAGCAGCAACCGGAAGCGGCTCGAACCGTAGTTGGTGACGTATTGCCGACCAAAACAGAACCGGTAGCAGCTGCACCGGCAACGGTCGTATCAGCACCACTTCCTGCTGACAGATTACAGAATGTCACCAAGGCAACAGAACCGGTTAATGTGCAGAAGCAGCAGCAACCGGAAGCGGCTCGAACCGTAGTTGGTGACGTATTGCCGACCAAAACAGAACCGGTAGCAGCTGCACCGACGGCTGTGGTATCAGCAGTGGCACAGTCACTTGCCACTTCTTTTGCCCTCCCATTGGGGGTGGATTTGGAGATCCAGCACCCTGAACCTCAACTGATGGCTGTCACTGCAGCAGTAGCACCTGTTTCTACGGATAAAACCATCCACGAAGCACTCTCGATCACACAGCGTCACAGTACTGATCCGCAATCGGATAAGGGAGTTGACTTGATCAGTGTCAGAGAGGCTTCAATGCCCGGGATGGAGGCATCTGACGGTTCCTCAACGGTAGGTTCGGAGAGTTCAAGCAGTGGGGGAGAGTCGGATGGTGACTATGACAACCCGGATACGACGCAGAATATGCCGGGGCAACTGGTAGTGGAACAGCAGAAAGTGTCGGCAGTAATGACCAGACCTGCCCAGGGGGAACCGCTTCGGCAGGATATTGCGGAAAAGGTTATGCCGCAGGTCAAAGAGCAATTTGAGCGGCATGAGATTAAGCCGGGGAAACAGCAGATAACGTTGACTCTTTCGCCCGATACCCTTGGCGAAATAAAAATGAACCTGAATCTCCAGGGGGAAAAACTTTCAATAGAAATAGTAACCGAGAGCAGATCCGTTCGTGATGCTATCGTGCAGCATGCCGATGCTCTTAAGGAATCACTGGCGCGTCAGAACATAACGATGGAATCATTTGATGTTACCACCGGAGGAAAAGGATCCGGAAACCAGGGGCAGAATCAGAATGCCTGGCGTGAACTGGCAAAACAGCAGCAACAGTATCAACAGCAGCAGCAGTTTTGGACATCACCACGCGGTTACAACACCGCACAGGCGGATCGTCCGCCCGGTCCGGCGGTACAGCAGGGACGCCAAGGGCAGTCGATGCTCGATATTCACTATTGAAAGTGAGGTGAAGAACAATGGTAAGCACAGTAACAGCATCAACAGATACAGCTGCAACGCAGGCAGCCATGAAAAAATCGATGGGAATGAACAAGGATGATTTCATGAAGTTGTTTATTGCCCAGCTGCAATACCAGGATCCTTTAAAACCGCAAGATCCGAGTGCCATGCTTAATCAGCTCTCGCAACTGTCTCTGGTTGAACAGTCGTACAATAGCAACACCGCGTTGAATAACATGCTCAAGGCGCAGAATAACTCCATAAGCCTGACAGCGGTGTCATTCATTGGTAAAGATGTTAAGGCAAATGGTAATTCTACTTCTTTTGATGGCAGCACTCCATCTCCTCTGGAGTTTACTCTTTCGCTTCCGACAGCAACAACTCAGGTCTCAATCCTGGACGCATCGGGTAAAATGGTCCGCACCGCAGCGCTTGGGTCAAGTACAGCGGGTGACAAAGTCTTTTCCTGGGATGGCCGTGATACCAGCGGCGCATTACTTCCCGCCGGGGCATACACATTTACCGTCAGCGCCACAGATGCCAATGGTAAAGTTCTGCCCGCAACGACATACACCACAGGGAAGGTTGATGGCGTTAATCTTTCCGGCAGTACACCGCAACTCTCAATCGGGGCGACTTCCGTGGATTTGGGTGATGTTATCAGTATGGGGGTGTAACAAGCCATGGTAGATCAGATTTTTATTCCAAATCCGGTTCAGCCGGGCAGGACCGAACGCCTGCGGCAACAGAAGCCGGCATCAGGTGAAACGGCTAATTCACCGTTTGCCCAGATTCTTGATCAAAAACTTCCCGCACAGGGGGTCAAGTTCTCTCAGCACGCTCAGGATCGACTACGGGCGCGAAACATAACGTTTTCAGCCGCAGACCTTGCAAATCTCGAAGGAGCGGTAACCAGTGTGGCTCAAAAAGGTGGCAAAGAGTCTCTGGTGATGATGGGTGATTCGGCACTGGTAGTCAGTGTCAAAAATCGCACGGTAGTAACCGCCCTCGATAAAGCGCAGATGCGTGGCAACGTATTTACAAACATTGATTCAGCAGTCATTATTTAACTGGAATTTACCGGGCCGGCCCTCCTTGAGGAAGCCCTGAAGCGATGTCCGACTGACTCGCTTCACAAAAAACTCAAAAACCAAAATACAGGAGGCATCACCATGAGTCTTACATCTACTATGTTTACCGGTGTCAGTGGCTTACTTAATCAGGCAGAAGGAATGAGCGTAATCGGCAATAATATCGCCAACGTCAATACAATCGGCTTCAAAGGGTCCCGCATGCTGTTCTCGGATGTCCTTTCAACGACGATCGGTAACATCCCTGTCGGCCAAATCGGCCATGGCGTACAGATTCAGAAAGTGGATACCATATTTTCCCAAAGTTCAATGGAAACGACAACATCACCAACCGACCTCGCCATTCAGGGTAATGACTTCTTTGCCGTAGCAGCGCCGGGTACAATGACGGGCCCTGTAACACCTACCAACGCCTATTATACCCGTGCGGGCGCCTTCCGTCTGGATAATGGCAGCAATCCACTCGGTTCAGCCCTGATCACGCCAGACAACTATAACGTGCTTGATTCCGCAGGCAATCCGATTGTATTTACACCAACGTATACTTCGGGAGCAAATACTCTCAATTTTCAGAAAGTAATCAGTGTCAGCACTATGGGAGAAATGAGCCTGCTCTATGCAGACAACCTCGGCAACAGCGCAACCGTATTCTATAACGGCAATGGCCAGCCACCAATTGCGACAACACCGAGTGTCACCGTGGGAACAGCGAAAGTACCAAATCCTCCCGGTATGGTTAAATTAGGTGGATCGCTTTACCGCGATACCGGTGTTGTTACCGGAGGCTCCGGAACGCCGGTATTTGGCAAACCGAATGGCTCAACCGAAAAGATCATCTCCAGCAACCTTGAATTGAGCAACGTCGACCTTGCCAGTGAATTCGTCAAAATGATCCAGACGCAGCGGGCATATTCAGCCAATTCAAAAACGATCACGACAGCAGACGAAATGACGCAGGAAGTTTTGAACCTCAAGCGATAATCCATCTGATCTCAGGAAATGCAGGCGGAGGCGTGGTCCGGTAACCCGGGACATGCCTCCGTCCCCGTTTAAATAGTTGCAAAAACGGTGAAATCGTTTTACATAGTGCATCTATAATTTAATCCATTGAATTCATTATCCATTCGCGGGGGATGATATGGCCAAAGAAGACCAGGCAGCGGCAGAAGTAGAAGTTGAAGATGACGGCAAAAAAAAGAAGCTCATCATTATCGGTGCAGCGGTCGCTGTTGCCCTGATTCTGGGTGTTGTTGCCTTTATGATGTTTGGCAGAGGGGATACTAAGACACAAAAAGAGGGTGCTGCCGCTCAGGCAGAAGGCGGCCATGGCGCCGCCGCACCCGCCGCCGCAGGCGGTCATGGAGCACCGGCAGCGGGCGGCCCCGGTGCAGCGGCTCCAGGAGCAGTCGCCGGGCCGTCTGCCAACATATTTCCGCTCGATCCATTTATCGTGAATATTTATGACGGCCAGGAATTACGCTATCTCAAGGTTAAGATTGAACTTGAAATGGTCAGTCCCGCCATCAAAGCTGAACTTGATGCGCGCCTCGCGCCTATCCGTGATTCATTACTGATTCTCCTCAGTGCAAAAACTCTTCAGGATATTCAGGATGTTCAAGGGAAAAATACCCTTAAGGATGAAATATTGACGGCAATAAACAAGAACATACCTCCCGGCAAGATTGCGAAGGTATATTTCACTGATTTCGTGGTTCAATAGGAACCGAATGGCTGCGATGGAAAAAATACTTACAAAAGCCGAAATTGAAGCACTGCTTAATGCTGTTTTTGAGGGTAGAATTGAGCCCGAAAAGGAACTCACAAAGGCAGAGGGTGCTGTTTTAACGTACGACCTGATTAACGCGGACTCCCAGAAGGGGTCAACCCCGAATTTAGATATTATTTATGATAGTTTTATCCGTACCTACCGGGTCAATTTTTCAAACCGCCTGCGTAAAGCAGTTGATATAAAAAAAGTCACTGCCCGCGCCTATAAATTCGATGATTTCCTTCAAACTCTGCCAACCCCTGTTTGTATGGGTATTTTTAAAATTGAACCTCTCAAGGGTGCCGCCCTGATATCCCTTGACAATAACCTGGTACTGTCTCTGGTTGACAGTCTCCTCGGTGGCTCCGGTAGCGCGAAACCTCCAAGTGCCAATCGTATGTTTACCTTGATAGAGCTGAAATTGATGGAAAGGCTGGTTCTTGATATCCTGCAGGATTTTGAAAAAGCCTGGGCTCCTCTCTGTCACACCCGCATGAACCTGCTCCGGATGGAAACCAATCCGCGCCTGCTTAATATAGTTCCTCCGGAATACCAGATAGTAACGATGACGCTCAAAATTCTGGCTGGTGACATCTCCGGCAATATGATGTTTGCCGTGCCGTACATGACCGTCGATCCGATCCGGGACAAGCTCAAAACCGGCATGCAATTCGATCTGATGGCAGTCGACCCGCTCTGGTCGTCCCGGCTTTCAACGGAAATAATGGAAGCACCGCTGGAAACTACCGTTGAAATGGGAAACGCCTACATCACTCTGCGCGAACTGCTCGATCTTGCTCCGGGAGATACCATCGTGCTTGACAAAACCTGTTCGAGTGACATGATAGTCAAAGTCGAGGGAATACCAAAATATTTCGGCATACCGGGCATCAAGCATGGCAACAAGGCAGTCCAGATCAGTAAGATTTGCAACGATAGGGGGCAGTAGTGAGTGATATACCTGAAGCAAATGACGCGACGCTTGACCGGAAAAATCTCGACTTTATCCTTGATATCCCGCTACAGGTAAGTGTGGAACTGGGGAGAACAAAACTGCTGGTCAAGGATATTCTGCAGCTGAACCAGGGTGCAGTGGTCGAATTAACCAAGCTTGCTGGCGAACCGCTGGATATTTTTGTCAATTCCAAGCTGGTGGCTCGCGGAGAAGCGGTCGTTATCAATGAAAAATTCGGTGTTCGCCTCGTTGATATTGTTGCTCCAAATGAGCGGGTGGAGAAAATTTTGTGAAACGTGCGGTCTCCGCACTTGTAATCATCCTTCCTTCCATTGTGTCTGCTGCCGAGAGCTCCGTGCCTGAATTCAGCTTTCTCGCAAGTTTTCTGCAGATGATTGCAGCCCTGGCTCTTGTTGTCGGCCTCATTCTCGTTACCTGGCATTTTTCAGGCAAACTGATGAAAGGTTTGCCAATTGGACAACAACTGCTTTCAAAGCATATTCGCCTCGTAGAAACACGGTATTTCGGGCCGAAGAAGGCTCTGCTGCTGGTAGAAGTCGGTGGTGAGTACCTGCTGCTTTCCAGCAGCGACAGCGGCCTGACCCTTATCAAGCAGATAAATATGCTGGAAGAGATAGAAATTATTGAAGAGAAGCCGGAGCAGAGCCGCTTTGCAACACTCCTGGCGCGCATGAGACAGACATCATGACAACCAACACGACAACCAGGCAGATCACGAAACGCGCTTTGATTCTCATTCTGACAGGACTGCTGCTGGCGGCCGGTGCCGTGGCCTATTCTGCGCCGGTTCCGCTGCCATCACTGAGCATCGGGGTCGGCACCGCCAGTAAACCTAATGATGTGGCCGTTACGGTTCAGATTTTCCTGCTGTTGACGATCTTGTCGCTTGCACCCGGTCTGTTGATTATGACCACCTCGTTTACCCGCATCTCGGTGGTGCTGTCGTTTCTACGTACAGCAATGGGTACACAGGCTGCGCCTTCAAATCAGATTATTCTGGCGTTATCGATGTTTTTGACGTTCTTCATCATGACGCCGGTCTGGCAGCAGATCAACAAGGAAGCCTACCAACCATGGAAGGCTCAGTTGATCAGTCAGGATCAGGCGATGGAACGGGCAGTCAGGCCGGTACGCATGTTCATGCTTTCCCAGACCCGTGAAAAAGATCTGGCACTCTTTGTGAGTCTTTCAAAACTCCAGAGACCAAGGAATGCCGAAGAAATTCCAACCCTGACCATCATTCCGGCTTTTATGATTTCCGAACTGCGCACCGCATTTCAGATAGGATTTCTGATCTATATCCCTTTTATCGTCGTTGACATGGTCGTGGCGTCAGTCCTGATGTCGATGGGCATGATGATGCTGCCGCCGGTCATGATTTCGCTCCCGTTTAAAATTCTCCTCTTTGTGCTTGTTGACGGCTGGGGGCTGGTTATAAGCTCACTGGTAAAAAGCTTTGGCTAGGTGAATATTAATGACTCCCGAATTAGTCGTACAACTCGCCCGCCGCAGCTTTGAAGTCACTTTGCTGCTGGCCGCCCCGCTTCTGCTTGCCAGCCTGGTTATCGGTCTTATTATCAGTATCTTTCAGGCTGTCACCTCTATTAACGAGGCAACACTCGCCTTCGCCCCGAAAATCATCGCGGTCATGGTTGCCATGATCATTTTCTTCCCCTGGATGATGACCTACATGAGCGACTTTACCCGCGAGATCTACTCGTTTATTGCCACCATGAGGCGTTAGCCTCCCATGTTTCCGCTACTCCCCTTTCCATCTCCCCGAGAAGTCATATTTTTTATGCTGGTATTAAGTCGCGTGGCCGGAATTTTTGCCGCACTGCCGGTTTTCGGCGGAAAGATTGTACCAACCCGCATTAAGGGGCTCATCGTCCTCATGATCACGCTTGTCTGCTTCCCGACGCTCTCGGTCGCACTGCCAGAGATGCCGTCTGATGCTTTCAGCCTGGCCTTGCTGGCATTCAGTGAAGTTATGATCGGTCTGACGTTGGCATTCATCACCCAGATAATTTTTGCGGCGGTCGAATTCAGCGGCCAGATCATCGGTATGCAGATGGGGCTGACCATCTCATCAATACTTGATCCCTCCCGAGGTACTCAAGTCCAGATCATGTCGGTTGTTCAGACGCTGTTTGCGACACTCATGTTCCTGTCCCTTAATATTCACCACCTCTTTATCCGGGCGATTATGGACAGCTTTACCGTTATTCCGCTCGGCGGGTGGCGTTTGAGCGGCGAACTGGTAAATTTTCTCGTTATGCGCACGGCAGATATTTTTATCATCGGCATACGCCTGGCCGCCCCGGTTATGGTGGCACTCCTCCTTACCACAGTTGCGCTTGGCATCATGGCCCGCGCTTTTCCACAGATGAATATTTTTATGATCAGTCTGCCGCTCAACGTCGGACTCGGCCTGGTGATTCTCGGCATGACTCTGACGATATTTATTCATGTTCTGGAAGTCTCCTTCGGGCAACTGTCTGCTCAAATTAATGCGCTCTTCCACCTCATGACAAAGGGGGGATGACCTACGGCTGACGATTCAGATAAACACTCAAAAACCGAACAACCGACCAGCAAGCGGCTGGAGAAGTCGCGAGAAGACAGCCCGCCGCCGATGAGCCAGATGCTGACGTCATCACTCACTCTGCTCACCGGTATCATCAGTCTGTATATTTTCGGCAGCTTCATGATGGACGGCCTCAAACAGAGTACGTCGAAAATTCTGTCGACCATGGGCAGTTTCCAGATTACCGAAGCAAACCTGTACGCGCTGCTGGTCAAGTTGTTCGGCACCATTGTGCTCCTGCTTGCCCCCCTGGTTTTAACAATCATAGTCACGGCAGTAGTGTCCAAACTTATTCAGGACAACGGGAGGTTTGAATTTCAGACATCCCGCCTGAAACTCAGCTTCGACAAACTGAATCCCCTGAGCGGTTTCGGCAGGCTTTTCAACAAGGATGCCCTGGTTGAGATGCTTAAGTCGCTTCTCAAGCTCATGGTCGTTGCCTGGATCGCATACGGCGTAGTGCGGGACGAAATGCAGAATATCACCTTTCTGGCAGAAGCAGATATTCAGACAATATTCGACTTTGTCGGTCACATTGCATTCAAGATCGTTATCCATACTTGTGGCATCATGATCGTTCTCGGCCTGTTGGACATGCTGTATGTCAAATGGCAGTACATTGAAAAACTTAAAATGACCAAGCAGGAGGTAAAGGATGAGCATAAGGAGTCAGACGGCAATCCGGAAATAAAAGGAAAAATCAGAAAGATGCAGTACCAGATGGCTCGCCGGCGAATGACTAAGATTATTCCGCTGGCCGATGTTGTCATTACCAACCCGACTCACTTTGCTATTGCGCTTAAATATGATCGTCAGAAGATGGTTGCTCCGGTTGTTCTTGCCAAAGGTATGGATATTATGGCGGAGGCGATCAAAAAAATCGCCCGTGAACACAGTATTACCCTGGTGGAAAACCGCTTCCTGGCACGTGAGTTGTATGACCAGGTCGAGGAAAACGAGCCGATCCCGGAAGCGCTCTATGCAGCCGTTGCCGAGGTACTGGCGTATGTTTACAAGCTGAAGGGGAAGGCGTGAAATGCCATGGCTGACGCACGATTCACAGAGCCCCATAGATTGGCCTTTTAACCGCCACACGTAAAATATTTTCCCGCATGGTACGAACTGCGCACATACGGGCCGCTTTCCACGTGACTGAACCCCAAATCCAGTGCCCCTGACCGCAACCACTCGAACCGCTCCGGCGGGACGTACTCCTGCACCTGGTAATGCCTCCGGCCGGGTGCCAGATACTGGCCGATGCTGAGATAGGCACATCCTACACCGCGCAGATCCGACAAGACCTGCAGCACCTCCGCTTCGCTCTCCCCCATCCCGAGCATGATACCGGATTTAGTCCTGATCTCCGGAGCCATTGCGGCGCAGACCCGCAGCACCTCAAGCGAGCGGTCATACGCTGCGCCGCTGCGGATATGGTAGAGCCGCGGCACCGTTTCAACGTTGTGGGCGATGATGTCCGGCTCTGCAGCCACAACCGCTGCCAGGCTTGACACAGACCCCTGGAAATCCGGAATCAGAAGCTCAACCCGCGTAGTCGGCGAGGAGTTGCGGATCGCTGCCACTGTGGCGGCGTAGAGCGCTGCGCCGCCATCCGGCAGATCGTCGCGGGTCGGGCTTGTGATGACAACGTGGGAGAGTTTCAGACGGGCAACCGCTTCGGCAACCCGCGCCGGCTCATCACCATCAACCGGCAGCGGCACGGTTTTCTCCACATTACAGAAGCTGCAGAGGCGGGTACAGCTCCTCCCGAGGATGAGAAAGGTGGCCTGACCGCAGGAGAAGCACTCCGAAATATTGGGGCAGAGCGCCTGCTGGCAGACCGTATTCAAGCGCAGTTCACCGAGCAACTGCCTCATTTCACTCTGGTCACCGGGGTTGACCTTCTTGCGCAGCCACTCCGGTTTCCGCTGAATATTCATGCCGCTACCCCTTCCAGGTTCCAAAGGTCCGCACGGTACTTACCGGCACACAACGACTCCATATCTGCCTGCTCCCGCTGTGACAATGAATCTCTCTGAAATACGGCATTAAAATGGTCGCTGAATGCGCTTGCAAGAACAGGTATGAGACTGTTCCAATCCATATTCACTCTACATTCAGCAAGGCTTACCGCACCACCTGCATGTTCGGGAGCCTGATCGCGCATGTACCTCAAACCGGTTGCGGCACGATTGAGCAGGGGAATCGAGCCATGCTGAAAGATCACCTCTTTCAAACGGCGCTGGGCGTTACCGCCGATCTTAAGACCATTCGCGAGGATATCAAAACTCTCCTTACCGGCAAAGCAGAACGCAGTCCGCTCGCCAAGGCGAGTCCCTTCAGGGACGGAATCAACCGCATAAAGTGCGACAAGACCCAACGCACGGTAGAAACGGAGCAGAAAACCGGTCAGCACACGAAAAGAGTCTTTAATTGATAATGTCGGCGGAATCTGTCCCGGTGCACAGACAAGTGAATACGTCAGCTCATCTGCATGGTAGATGACCCCGCCGCCGGTTACCCGCCGCATGACTGAGACACCGTCATTCCGGCAGCGTTCCAGATCAAGTATATCGGCAGCTTTCTGATATCTTCCGAGTGACAGCGCTGGAGGATTCCAGCCGTAGACGCGCAGAACCGGAAGGGAGACCGCAGGATCGAATGAACGCAGCAGCGCCTCATCGATGGCCATATTCTCCGCTCCTGAAAGCGGGGGGGTTACGATGAGGCGCCAGATGCTGCTTTGCAACGGTGCCGTTGCCATGACCTGCTTAAGCGAATGCACAGAGTAATTAATGCCCCGTTGAAATACTTGCTTCCACGGCAAAGCGCTTGATCTTGCGGGTTGTTGTTTTCGGAAATTCGTCTTCCCTGATGGTGAACTTGCGCACCCGCTTGTAATCGGCCAGGCTGTTGCACGCTTTCTGCACTTCCACCCGCAGCAGCGCCTCGACATCGGCCTCACTCATCGGGCAGTTGCCATCAATACGGCATTGTGTATCAATCGCTTCCTGTTCCGGGAAGATAATGGCGTGAATCTCCTCGGATGTGCCGACACGATGGCCGTAAACCATGACCTCCGCGATGTATGGGCTTTTGAGCAGTTCGTTTTCCACCTCCTCCGGATAGACATTCTTGCCGTTGGGGGTGACGATCAGGTTTTTTACCCTCCCGCTGATGGTTAAAAAACCATCAGAGCTGAGAATGCCGAGGTCACCGGTGCGATACCAGCCATCGACAAGGACCTCTGCGGTGGCCTGCGGGTTCTTGTAATATCCCTGCATGACATTCGGCCCTTTGACGATAATCTCCCCTACCCCTTCATCGTTTGGCGCATCAATCCGGACTTGAACCTGATCAAGCAGACGTCCGATAGTACCGAGCCGTTTCCCTCCCGGCTGTTCCGCACTGATAATCGGGGAGGTTTCGGTGATCCCGTATCCCTGATAGATTGACAATCCGAACTCAGTCATCCCCCTGGCAATGGCGGGGTCAAGCGCTGCACCACCACTGATGAAAATAGTACCGGAACCGAATGTCTGGCGTACTTTCGACGTAACGATCGATCGCGTGATCGGCAGTGAAAAGAGCAGTTGAGCCAGTTTTTTTGAGTTTATATTCTTCAGAACCCGGTCGAGGATCATCCGGTACACCACCGGAACGGCAAGGAAAAAGGTCGGCTTGACCTCCGCCAGATTTTCTCCGAGTTTTTTCAGCGATTCACAGAAGGTAACCTTCCCTCCGAGCGAGAGAGGCAGAAGAACGCCGCACACCTGTTCAAAAACATGATTAATCGGCAGAAAAGAGAGCGTGTGAATGCTCCTGTCGAGACTGAAGTGGGCGGCTGCACCCTTGATGTTGGAAACAATATTGGCGTGGCTGAGCATGGCGCCTTTGGAGCGTCCGGTTGTGCCTGAAGTATACAGAATGACTGCGGTGTCGTTCGGGTTGCGCGGTTTTTCCGGGAGCGGTGCATTATGGCAGAGGGTGCCCAACGGGAGAAGCTTCCCTCTGCGTCTCAGTTTGCTGCGGAGTCTCTTGGCCGGATCAAATGGATCTGTCGTATCTGCTTTTACTCCCGCATCAGAACCGGGTGGCGAGACCAGGCGGTATGCCTGACGGGCAAGTGTCTCCATCGTGGCACGTCGCTCCGCCGGCAGTTCCACGGTCGTCACAAGCTCACGCCACTCCTCAATCAGCAGATCCAACACCTGTACGACCTGGGAATTATCATCAGCAGCAGGTGGAGTAAGCGTCACGATAGTATCCAACGCCGGTAGATCATTGAAAATTTCAAGAACAAGGTCAAGGCAGGGTGGGGCGGTAAACACGAAGCGGGCATCACAATCGGTCAGGATATGCCGCAGTTCGGCAGCTTTCAGCTCCTTGTCGACAGGGACGACAACTCCACCCGCTTTGAGAATGCCGAGATAGGCCGCAACCCATTGCGGTGATGAAGGCGCCAGCAGTGCAGCATGGTCGCCATTCTTGAACCCGCTTTTGATCATGCCGGCCGCAACGCGATCAGACAGTTCCCACAACGTGCCGTAGGTCATAATCTGCCACGCCCCGGCAATTTTGGTACTGAGCGCCGGCTGGTCGCTATACTTCTGGCAACTTTCTCGGATCAGGGAATCAATGGTCTGCACGCAAAACCTCCATGACGGCATTTTGGCTGCATAGTAACATGGCGGAACACTGTTTTGTCAAAGCAAAAGCAGTGACTGCCGATCAGAAAATGCTTTTTAGGAGAAGTCGGGAATGATATAGTCGCGGCTGACAAAAATCAGAGCAGTTTGAGCCACGCAAAAGGAGTCACCACCATGTCCGAGCTTCGCGTCCGTTTTGCCCCCAGCCCCACCGGCTATCTCCACGTCGGCGGTGCCCGCACCGCACTTTTTAACTGGCTGCTGGCCAGGCATCAAGGCGGCACGTTCATCCTGCGCATTGAAGACACCGATGTGGAACGTTCCACGCAAGAGTCGGTCGATGCCATCATGGAAGGGATGAAGTGGCTCGGGCTTGATTGGGACGAGGGGCCATTCTTTCAATCGGATTACTTTCCGCTCTATAAGGAATATGTGCAAAAGCTGGTTGATGCCGGCAAAGCGTACAAATGCTACTGCACCGCTGAAGAACTGGATGCAAAACGGAACCTGGCGATGGCCGAGGGGCGCAAACCGAAGTATGACGGCACCTGCCGTGATCGTGCCGTTCAGCCTGATGGTCAGCCGTACGTTATCCGCTTTCGGGCACCGCATGGCGGGGTGACGAGCTTTGATGACCTGATAAAGGGGACCATTACGTTCCCGAATGAAGAGCTTGACGATCTGATAATCCAGCGCACCGACGGCACACCGACGTACAATTTCTGCGTGGTGATCGATGATGCCACCATGCATATAACCACCGTCATTCGGGGCGACGACCACGTCAATAACACCCCGCGTCAGGTTCAACTCTATGAAGCTCTTGGTTTTCCGGTGCCGCAGTTCGCCCACGTCCCGATGATCCTCGGTGCCGATAAAGCGCGCCTCTCAAAGCGACATGGCGCCACCAGCGTCATCTTGTATCGCGACATGGGTTACCTGCCGGAGGCACTGCTCAACTATCTGGTCCGGTTGGGATGGAGCCACGGTGACGACGAGATTTTCAGCCTCGAGGAGATGATTCAGAAATTTGATATCGGCAACGTAGGGCGCTCGGCCTCGGTCTTCAATACGGAAAAACTGAACTGGCTGAATGCCCATTATATCAAAAACAGCGAACCGGAACGCCTGGCCGAACTCCTGCTGCCGCATCTTTCGACCCGGGAGGTGACAACGCTCAATGGACCGGATCTGGTCGCGGTTGTCAAAACCCTGCAGGAGCGTGCCCAGACGCTGGAGGAGATGGCCGGGCGGGCACTGTTCTACTACAACGCTCCGGTCTCATATGATGACGCCGCTCTGACAAAGTTTGATAAGGAGCTGCTAATGGCGGTTTTCGCCGCGGTAATAGCGAAACTTTCATCGTCATCAGCTACCGATGTCACCGCAGTTGATGCCCTGTTCAAAGAGGTCTGCAGCGAGAACAGCTGGAAGATGGGGCAGGTGGGGCAGCCGGTCAGAATAGCACTGTCTGGTGGCACACAAGCTCCCGGTATCGGGGAAATTGTGGTGACACTCGGGGTGGAGGAGACTGTCCGGAGGATTCGGGTGGCACGGGAGTTCGTGGCGGAAAGATAGCGTGGAATAGAGGGTAATCGGCGCGCATCGGGTCAGGTGAGGTAAATTTTGTTGTCATTTGGCGCCATATTGCTACCATCCGGGACATCGGAGGTAACAGATTATGGCACGTGCCGTTGCAGAAGAACGAATCCCCGCCCGCATGCCCTCGGCAGTATATGATCGGGTTGTGGGAGCAGACCAGGCTATAATATGGGACGTCCCTCTTTTTCTTTGTGGTATGAATATGGGGCGGGAGTCAGTTCTTCTGCCTTTAACCAATTACCTGAAAAACATAATCTCAATTTCCGGAAAATGTTGCGATACCGCTTCAAGCTCATGGTGGTCAGAGGTTACAAAGGGGGATTTGAAATTTCGGGCGGTTACAAGTCCAAAGCAATCCGCAAGCGAGATACGCTTGACTGTTGCTTTGAGATTCCCAGCATCTTGCCAGAATGGCTCCGACATATCGTCCACCGGCAACACACCAATATCCTTGAAATTCTGCATTGCGGCGCGGGCCGTAGTTTCACCATACTCCCGTACAAGGTTAAAATAGACCTCACACAGATTGACCGCGTGCGCCGAGCAACGATTATTATTGTCAAGAAGTAGCGTTTCAATCTTGTCCGCCCCCTCTTCTCCCCTCAAAAAAGCAAGCAAGGCACAGGCGTCAAATACATACTGCATCAGTGTCCCTCCAGCATGGTTTCTGCCCGACGTTGTTTGATAAGATCATCACTGCTGAATTTCATATCGCTGAATTTGCCTTTCAAGCTATGTACCAAGGATTGTCGCTGCCGCTCACGTTCAGCAAGATATACGGACAAATCTGTTACATTATTTCGGATTTGTTTGGGCGTTTTCAATGGTTTCGTATTTATTTGTTGTTTGGATGTGGCTTTCATATACATGGTCTCCTTTTAAGGAATTATTACTTTGTTTTTAGGCGGTTGTCAAATTGGTCTTAAGTCAAGGGCCAGTCCACCAAGAGTCAACTTTCAGTATGAAGCAACAAATAGATTAACACGGTTGCACGAGTTATGAACTGTTATGTGCTGGATATTTCGACGTTAGCGGGGTAATCCCGCTATGGACATATTTCCGCATTCAAAACAAGCTGGCAGTGAGATATAACGGGCCTTCATGGAGGGCAACTGTTCATACAAGGGATGGAGTGGTATTCTGGCTCAGGTGTTTTTTAACTCCTGCTACAAATTCTTCCGCTATCGGTCTAATTTCGGTCATACCGTCACGCCTTCACGATACACGTTCAGAATAAAGACTGATTCCTTGAGGATTCCCTTGATTTTGTTCTGGCTGACGACAACCGGCACGATAACTACATCCTGCTCAAAGCCAGCTTCCCAGGCGCAATCACTGACATATTTTTCAATTTCACGGGTGGCGTCTTCAACAACAACGAAAACGTCGAGGTCAGAATCCGCCGAAGCATCACCACGAGCACGGGAGCCGAATACCCGTACATCAAGGGGGGTTACCCGCTGCTGGACAAGTTTCTTGAAGTTACGCGCTATGCTGAAATCTCTATTATTCATGGCGATCACTGTATATCTACACCAGAAAATTGGCAAGATTATATGTATGCTTCAGATAGCTTGCCACAGAACCTGTAGTCAATATTGGTAATTGCGGATGCTATCGGCAGGATTTATAGCCCACCGGTTTTGGTGTTGATTCCCATAATAGTGCAACTTGCAATCTTGCAAGCCTGACCCGACTTGACCCTACGCGACTTCTCTTCATGGAAGGTTCTCCCCTTTTTCCAACACTTCCAGTGCCTTCTTCAGCATACCCTCTTTCGGATCACCAAGTTGATGAGTCAGGTCATCCTTAACAATAAAGTCCGCCCGAATACCGTTAATATAGTGTCCCTCTCCACGACTGTTCAGCAGTCTGGCTGTGACTGGATACAGTATTTTGTCGCCGAATTCCACAGGACTAATGCCGTACGGCTTACCGCATGTCGTTGTCCCGACAGTGTAGACCGGCAGATACGGGCGTAGACCGTTTATAATCGCCTCACTTGCGGAACAGGTGTCTTCAGTCGTCAATACAACCAACCGGCGTGTCTGTATGGATTCAGGAAGACATTCAAAAACCCGTTGCCCCGATGTATCATCTTCATACCGCTGGGAACGTTCCCATCTGATAAACAGTTTCCCGTTTGCTGCTTCACCTCCAATAAAATTTGCAAGCTCTGCAGCTTTGTCCACTATCCCACCGCTATTATAGCGAAGATCAAGCACAAGATCATGGATTCCGGCGCTTTTGAATGCTTCAAAATGTTCTGCCATATTTTCGAATTGGAAAACGGTAAAACTCTCCAGATAAATGTAGCCAACTTTATTCCCGCTCAGTGTGGTTATGATGCTGCTTTGTGGAGGGTCCTGATGATTTATGCCCATCTTCATTGAAATAGTGCGCATTTTCCGACGGTGCGTCACTATATTCATCGAGACAGCTTTTCCGGACTGCCGTTCATCCAGTAGTTTTTCCCATGCAGCATGGCTGTAGATTTCATTTACGTGCTTGCCGTTTATGGTTACGACCCGATCTCCTCTGCCGAGACCACTTATTCCGGCCGGAGAATTGCTATTGACCCTGGCAAGAACCATCCCGTTTTTATCCGGTATCCATTTGATTCCGAAGCCTTCACCATCAAAACCGAGGGATTCACTGCGATGATCTTTGCTGTCGCCTATGGAGCTGAATTGGTCAGCAGTTGGTCGGATCGCTTCCAGATAGTCATTGAGACTCAGCGTGTTAGAGGATACATCACCGATATCATCAGGCCAGAGAGATTCATCCTGCATAGCCATACGGACAAAAGCGGCATCTCCGGGCCAGAGAGGCGTTTTTTTTAACAGTACGAGTGTGTTTACGGGACTGTGATTTTCTGCCAGGATATCATACGACAGCGTGAACCAAGTGGCGGTTATTGATAATGAAACAATGGCGATGCAGACAGCAATGACTTGGCGGAACGGCACTGACAACGTCTGCTTTTGAAAAATCGCTTCTTTTGAGGCGCACCAGGTATAGACAAAAACAGAGAATACCAAGGTAGCCAGAATACTCGTTGTGCTCCAAACTTCATCGGTAACACCAAAATAGAGGAACAACATGCTTGAGATGCTGGCAGTTTGTGCCGCTGCACTTCGTCTGGCAAAAAACAGTACACCCGCCAGTAATGCCAACCGGGCGACCATCAGTCCTGCGACATGGTTTTCCTTTACCGAAGGAGTATAAAATTCGATAAATAATGCGACAACGGCAAAAACCGCAATATGCTGACTGTCCGAGAGGTTGGCCTTATAACGGCAAAGCAGTATAGATGCAGCCAAAATGACGATCTGCGCCATAACCGGGATCATATCGGCATATTGCTGTTCGAGTGTGTCGATATATGTGGAGCTATAGTCTATGATTGTCAATAATACCAGCAACGTTCCCCATGACAATGAATCCGGAAATTGTTTCCTGCAACGGAATGCAATCCAGGCAACGGTACTGAAGGCGATCAAGCTGCCAAGTAAAAAACCTGTCTGAGCGTCATGCTGCTTGCCCAACAGCGAAAAGTTGGCAATATCCACAACCGAGGTCACCGCCAGGGTTATGGCACACGCGACCATGGAATAAATCAGCAACATACCACTCTGACCCATTCGGTCACTATTGCACCAAGCGTAAAAAGAAGCTGAAAGAGCCGTCACAACAGATGTCCAAAAGAAACCGATCTCGATGCAGGGTGCGGAGAAGGCAGACCATGTAAGAGTGATGACCGGTAGTAATGCCAGTATGATGAGAGATATGTGTGGTGGTCTAGGTGAGTTCATTTCTTCTTTTGATGATATTCGTAGAAGATAACCAGAGTCAAAAGCAGAGCGAAAAATCCAAATGGGAGCAGAGCGGGTGCGGTTTAGTTCAGCAACAGTTTATGAGATGGTTCCGCTGTGGATAGACACCGCATAAAGTCTCAATTCGTTAAGTTGATTTTTGATGTACCAATGACGTAGAAATTTAGCATAGTCTATTATGTTAAGCGGTGAAGCGGCTTTAGGCACATTTTTCAATAGTCGATTTTCCAGTCATCTGATGATAATTAAGCCGATAATTTGCCTTTATACTCAAAGCGTTCACTATTGGAGAATTTTCAAGAACAATCACTTGCTCACTTACCCCTTTGATGAACTGAAAACAGGGCTGAAAAAGCCATTGATCAAGTCCATAGAGTTGAGAATCGACAACAAAAGGTACATCTAGCGATAGCTGTTTCCGCACAGCGTCATTAATCGAAAGATATAGAACCAACCTCTCTCCCATTGCTTGAAAGCAATCATTTATATTTTCTTCACCGTTGGCAGTAACATTTATTACTCCGTCATAACTGACACTCGCATGTAATTGTTCTGGTGCAGTGACCCTCACAGAAAATTTTGAGGATTGGCTTTCGATCTTGGCTGCAAGCAACTGACGAATGTTCTTCGTCAAGTCACTTTCAAAATTTCTGAGGTTGGTGGAGAATTCCCAGCAAAAAGACATAAGTGATACCAATTGATCCCATGGGGCACCACCGTATGGTGTTCGGACTTCACCGTCAAAAAAGATGAAATTATTTAATATTTCAATATTTTCTCTGCCCAATTCCGAAATAGTCGCCCGTCCGAACTCACGACGAAGTGTATTAACGATAGTGGTTTTTCCCGACCCATTATCAGCATTAATAAGGGAAGACCCTCCCGAAAAATAGAGCGATTGCTCTCTATCGAAAGGCCCTGAATTGGATACATCGAGATATCGAAATCGGTACATCTGTATCTGCCTCTATCGTTCTTAGTGCATGGCTTTAAACTGCAGGGTTTTAGGGAATGTCGTAAGCCTTGTTGAACATTCTCTCCACTTTCACGATGAAAGTCTTACCCGCCGCTATACGTTTTCAAGCTCAATACTCATTCTGTATATTTTAAGTGAAATACGATTTGAAATTTCACAAGCAAACCGTAAGCCATCGTCGATGGAACCAGCAACAATTACACCATTGATGTTTTTGTCCGGAAACTGTTTTTGTAACAATCCAATATACATTGCTATTTGCCCGAAAACCTTATTGTCAGCCATTCCAGATTTCAGTTCGATAACTAATAGGTCTTTAGTTACCAAGTGCTCAAGGAGGACATCTATACGCTTACCACCAATTGAATACTCAACACCCAAGTTGAAATCGCCAAAAATCTTATACTCAGGAAATAACTCGGATATTTGGGCACATAGCGTCGTTTGAAGATCACGTTCATATGCAAAATTAGTTTGAGCGACACTAGGCACAATCAACGAAACCGCCTTGTCTGTATCTGAACTTTCTGCAACGTCAAAAGTGTCGTTATTGTGGACATAGAACTCTGAGTATCTTGAAATAGCTGCTCTGAAACGTCCATGCTGTTCATAACCAAATACAGAAAATTTACCCGCTTGGCTATATTCATGCGCGATTTGACTAATTTTAGCTTGGTCAGTGATCGCATAGATATCAGTTGGAATTCCAGTTTCCTTGGAATAGTGCTCTGACATAATGAGTATAGCCCTTGAATAACTATTTGCAGCCCCAGTTTCCGAATATCCGCGATTGACAAGCCATCGTTTAAAGTTCTCTTCCATTGTTATTAGGTACTCCTTAAGGTTCGATTTTTATATAACCTGTTTGAAAAGGTGTTTATTCAGGCAAGCGGTTACCTATATAAGTGATGTGTTGGTAGATATCTCACTGGTAACTCCTTCAAACAGCGGAATTACGGGCCGGTAAAACTAAAAATGTTAAGCCGTCCATATTGTTCGTCACAAGCAGAAAGATAGCGACCGGTGCAGGCTCCTGTATCCAGAAAAATACGGTTATTGTTAAAAACAGATTCATTTTGCCAAGTATATCCGCAAACTATGGTTTTCCCCAGTCATAATCAGAATCATGAAAATCATCTCTAATCCATAAGTACCCGTTAGTCATATGCCTCGCCATCACACCATGGCTGAATAATCAGTTCCTTTGTGTCGAGGTTAAGCGCAACAAGGTTCCCCTTTTCAGGATGGGCTTGCGTAAATGCGCCGTTATCAAGGCAAATACAATCCGAATTTACCGATTTCCTGATGGTATTAAGGTTAGTAATTATATGCCCGACAACAAGCTGTCGCCCCCCTAGTTTTCGCTTATCTTCATTGCCACTAGCGCACCATAGCATTTCAATAGGATCTGAATCATTGACTGGATCATGGAAACTCATATTCAGCCCGGCATGAACAAATACAAAATCTGGCTCAATTAGAATATATGGCATGGATTCAAGGAGATCGAGGTACCTGGCAGGAAATAGCATCTGCACCTGTGGATCATTCGCCTGAAACAGTTCATATTTAGATAAGGGTCGCCCAGATACATCAACATTAATACTTTCCAGCGTGTCTCGCCCCCAAACATCAAAATACTCTTCAGAATACTCATCATGGTCGTTCATTATCGTTCTCAGGAGCATTTCATCGTGGTTGCCCCGTATAGGTCGGACATCGTAACCTGCTTCTTTTAGGCAGCATATGGTTTCAAGCACTCCCATGCTATCAGGACCGCGATCGACATAATCACCGAGGAGAAATAACGAGTCCTGACGGCGAAAGTCTATTTTTCGCAGCAGAGCCTGAAAGGTAAGGTTACCACCGTGAATGTCAGTTATTGCAAATCTTGTCATATCCGTTCTTCGATCGAAGATGATGCTTCAGCTTCACCATGCATATAAGCCATGCTATTTAATTGTTCCGGTTCTGAATACTCAAATGTCCTATTATCGGGGTTATGAGTAAGACCAGAACTGAACAGTTCTGTTTGCAAGTATTTACTATTGCTGAACTCAATTTCTAGCACATACGAGTTTTTCACAATGCTTAACGGGCCTAAATATCGTGGTTCATCATAATTTGAATACAGATGTGCTGATATATGAGTAAAGCCCGGAGTTGCCAGAGGAACAACCGAGACCAGAACAAAACTACGGGCTTTATCTATGGCTTGTACATCGAATGCCCGTTGATGATACTCCGTAGCAAACGGGCCAACATTTAAGGTAATGTCTTCCGGTATAGTATTATTGTTTGAAGGCCAGGGGGGACAATAAACCCTTGGTGGTAGGTCTCCGTTGTTTTTTGACCGATATTCTCGTTCATCCCGCCGCAATTTATCTAAATATTTCTTTTGTTCTTCGACTGAAGCTATTGTATCCGGTGGGGAATATTCGAATATTGATTTTGTTTCTTTAAGGTAATAATCTTTGCCACGACGGGTCGCAAGTATCGCTGCAACCCAGTCAAATTGTATGCCCTTAGGCCATACGTCTCTGCGTGCACCCCAGCAGAGTAGTTTGATGCCTTGCGGTTCAAGCTCTATTCTTATATGGATCAACGCCGTGAAATAGTCCGTACTATGTTTTTCAATGCTACCAATTTGGGTATGTTCGATTTTAACCATACATATATTTGCTTCAGGCCGTGAATAGGTCAATGCAGCATTAAGTATGCTACCGTCTGATAACTGAATATTTATGAATCCGTGCTTCATGCTCAAGTTCCTATTTTACATATATTTGATTTACGATCTTTACTCGCATTCCAAGATTAGTTCCCATCACTCTCGCCCCATTCGAATCCCTGAGCTACAATCTGATCTATGAGGTTGTCCACTTGGATAATAGAGGGGTATCTTATGCTGTTTCTCATAACATCAAGCGCCTTCTTAACGTCTTCAACTCCCTGCTTATTTACGGCATGAAATACCAACCGATCGATGGAGCCCACGTTGGCCGCGATCAGTTGAAGTATTGTCATCAGTATTCGGTTCCCGCCATAGGCACCGCAACCCCAGAATCCGGTA
Organism: Desulfuromonadaceae bacterium; assembly: GCA_049318985.1. Classification (GTDB taxonomy): domain Bacteria; phylum Desulfobacterota; class Desulfuromonadia; order Geobacterales; family Pseudopelobacteraceae; genus JACRCG01. Next base: position 8,624 of record JBMOEI010000040.1, on the reverse strand, counting down.
TGAATCGCCACCTCTTTTGCACCGCACACCGACAAGGATTCGTGCCTTGCTGCAGAAAATCCGGTTAAGGCTGTGGAGAGAATATATTTAACTGCCTCTGCAGAATAAGCACCACAACCGTCTGCAGGCGCCTCGATAGCGATGATATTTGAAATTGTCGGCGGGTTGATCGGAGTAACTGCTCTCTTAATCTCATTGGGACGGGCACAGGCAAACTCGCTGCCGTAGAGTCCGTAAGGCCGCTCTTCACAGGGCTTTGTATCAATAGAGCAGCGACGCTCTACATTGCGGATGAGTACAGGTGTTGGATAGTCGTTTTCGACTGTCCTGCACGATGCACCTCGCTTTAAAAGTGCCTCTCGTAACGATCCAAGCGCAGGATGCTCTGCTACCTGCATCTCGTCCTGAGCAAACAGAGGACCACCGTAGTCGGTAAAAAGCTCATAATTGGAAAAATTAAGGTACCACTCCACCAGTCCTTCCTTGATTGTTGGTTCGTATCCGAACACATCCTCTCGGATCACAAAGTCCGTCTTCCAGGTCGATATGATTGTCTCATACGGTAACGGTACTGCCCGCCAGCGGGAAAAATGAATTTCTCCGTTCTGCGTTGCTCCAGTGGGGCACGCTACGCGATACACCGCCAGTTTGTTTTCGCTGAATATTTCTGGCGGGTTCTCCTGAAACATGCGCTGTGTATTGAAGCTGACTCTACTAATGTTGTAGGCTTCCATGTAATTACCTCGACGGTACAACGTAGATTTTTTTGCCGGAATATGGATTTCCTGCACCATAGGGATTATTGATACTGTCGCCGGAATAGGGACTGCCATATCCCCTCACTCTGGACCCTCTCCCTCATGGAGAGGGGACTTTTTGGAAGTCAAGCAGAGATTGAGAACGAATCAGATAATTTAATGGTACAAATTAAATGCAAATTATACTACCTCTCAAAACCAACAAATACTTTTAAAAATCAAAAGGTTCTGCAATACCTTCCCAATCAATATTTGCTATAACTTTTTTGACATCAATCTCATTTGCTAAATCATGATACCAGACAATAAATGCTTGTGATCCGCATGCAATCTGATGTGGGATGCAAATTGATGAGGTTAGCCATGCCGCCAAAATAATCTGATTACCGAAATACGGCTCAATATTTGTATGATTGTCTATTATTGGTGGTAAACTGATCATTTTAAAATTCCTGTCATGCCAGATACTTTTCAACCGCTTGATGAATCCAATATGTGCATTTACAGCAATAGAGTTCAATCTCTCTTTGTTCGCGCATATCACGTTATAAAATAACGGTTCAAAATAGAATGACTCAATTTTCACGGCATATCTTCCGATATTAAATGTTGCTTTCATATTCGACACCTCTCCCTGACCTCATAAAGAAGGAATTTCAAATCCCTGCTGCCGCAATGCCGCCTCTACCCGCCGTGCCCCACGCGCCACCAATTTTTGAACCGCCATATCCAACTCCGGATATTTCCTGAAATCACCAAGTGTATAAATGAGACTTTCCACTAGCGATTCATTGCCAGTTTGCACCGCAAGTTCAACACATTTCTCGCGCCATCGCTGAAGCACCTCAATCGACATCGGCGCATTTATCGCCCCTCGCCGGACATAGTAAAACAAGATGAGGTCGGCCATCCGTATATTCCGGTCAAGTTGCGGCAACCACGCCGTCAATACCCGATCCATAAGCTCTGCCTTGCGGATATCATCCAACACCAGGCGAATCGTCTCGTCCCAATTCGGCATCTCTGTCAAGACGCTCAAATCTAGGCTCGCCAGCTCATCCGCAAGCCCGTCACCAAGCTGCTTCATAGCAGAACGAAACTCCGTCGCACCGCAGGTAGTGCAATACAGATTCATACACCACTTGTTGTCTCTGGCACTCTCCAGAATTTTCAGGAATCGGTTCATGACGGCACTCCCCCATCTTTATCCTTCTACATAATCTCAGCATCTTCAGGTGCAAGTGAAAGCGCTTTTTCATAAAGCGGTATCGCCAGCCGGTAGTTGCGCTGTGATTCCATATTCCACACCAGATTTTACATGGCATCTGGATTATCCGGATTGATTTCCAGGGCGAATCATACGCTTTCGCTTCATTGACAAAATCCTGCTTGCGATAGTAGGTATACCCCAGTTCAACGTATGTCTTCTTACTCTTTCATCTTTCTTCCTGTGTGCCGGGAATAGTTTTAAAGATGGTCACACCATACAACGCTACCTCCCCCATCTAGCGTCCTACTTACAATATTTATTCACTGCATCTTTCATTTCGTTTATTACCTTCTCCCGCAACCACTCCGGTTCCAATACCTCCACATGAGAACCATGCTTGAGGATCTCCATCATTATCTCCGCCTCGTGCGATGCCGGAATGGTCCGAACCAATGAACCGTCATCCTGAATTATCTCACTCTGTGCCTCATGCCACATCTCCCCTTTGATCCAGTGTGACCTCTCCGGAGAAAAGCGCAGCACCACATTAAAGCCATTAAAGCACTTCTTGTTCTGAAAGATGCCAAAGGTGTTCTGAAGATACGGCTGCCACTCAGCTTTCTCACGGATTTTGAAGGCTGTTCCCTCGACACTGCAAAGTGTCATCCTTCCAAGTACAAAGTCTCGCCAGTCGTTTCGCAGGTGGCAGTAGGATATCAGGTGCCAGTTGCCCATGTAATTTACCATGTGGTGCGGTTCAACCGTGCGCATCGTACAGTTTTTAGACGATGGTGAGTAGTAACAGAAGGCGAGCAGTTTGCCCTGCAGTAGGGCCGAGGTGACGACCTTGAAAATCATTGGATCGATGGGATTTATATTCTTCCAACGGAAGGAGAAAGCATCCTCCGGCCTGGCTTTACCCGGTAGGTTGGCATACAACAGTGAACCGAGTCGTGCTGAAACACTCCCCAGCTCATCAGCCAGAGATCCTGCTGATGCCTCGGTAATAAGTTTGCGGGATATTAAAAGCGCCAGAATTTCTTCTTCGGAGATGCGAATAACGGGGAGTTGAAACGTAGGGTCAGTATAGTAATAGCCTTTATGGGACTTATCATATTCAAAGGGGGCTTGAAGGCGGTCGCGGAAGTGATCGATGGAGCGTTGAGCCGTCTTGGAAGAAATCTCGAAATGCTCTCCAAGCGTATTTGCATTGGGGTATCGCTCTTTGCGAGCTTCATGGTCAAACCAGACAAATCTCTCCAGATAAAGCTGGTCGCCCATAATTTCCTCCTGCTAATAATTTCATTAAAATTAAAAAGTTGCAAAATCATACACAGATAAACAGAGGGCGTCAAACAGGGAATGACGGGAAGATTGATGTTTCTCTCTTCACACTTTTATTTAAGGTATAGGTCGCTAGATGGGGGGGGTACGCCTTTATTATAGGAACCATAACAATCTCGGGACTACACACCATGGGAACTGTGCCATGCCTGAGTAAAAACGCAAATTCCAGAATGGGAAGTCGGCGCATTAGTTCCAACGATGTAGCCAACGTGATGAGGCCTGCTATGAACTATTTTGAACCATTGGATTCTGAGTGGAAACGGATCTCGATTCTCGGATTGCTCCGTATAAAAATACCGGAACAGGGTGTCTGGTTTTTCCGTGATTTTGATGAGCCACTCACTAAAGGTTTCGGGTGCGGTGCCGGTCGAGATCACAATGATCCTGATTCAGATGAAGTATTGGGGATTGTGGTTGCTGATGTGAGTGATGATCCCACAGAACCGGACGTTTCGGGGGTGATTACTGATTATGTATCAGCTCTCGATGAGCACCTGCGCCTTGAAACCTTTAAGGAACTGCGGGAACAGGATACGCCGCTTGTTGAATGGCAGGCATCGAAACTGGTGCGCACTCGAGTTGGAAACTGTCTTGAGACCAGATATGTATGGTTTGATAGAGGTGGGAACCGCACAACAATTATTCGCCGTTTTTCTTTAAACGGACGCAAGTTTGCCGCGATGGGCTATTATGTCACCGATTTGAAAGACTTCCTCGAACACAATATCATGTCAGCTCTCGACAGTATTGAGATGATTCGCCTACCTGCCGTTGCGCTGAATATTATGACTTCTTCGGGTAACCATTATGATCTCTCTCCCGCGGAACTGCAGTGGCTTGCAGACTGTGGGGACTTCGGGCCTGAAGCGCTCCTCTGCATCAGACTTTCACTTGTTCATGCGCTTGGTGATACTGATTGGATTGGCGACGTACTTGAAGAACAGGCGGTGTATCATGCATCGATGACGGAAGAACAATACGCAGGAAAAACAGAAATTCTTGAATATTTCACCTTTTTGCTTGAAGAGGCCGGTAATCCTGAAAGTTACCAGTCGTTGCTTGTAGAGCCAGCCCGAATGCCGGATGGGACCCCGTGTGGTCTTGTCGTAATGAGACGTGGATATTGGGAGCGCGGACTCGGTAGCCCGAGGTGGTGGATTGCCTTTTCCTGTGCCGATGACGGTAAAATTACCGATCTTTACGGCAGGTATGAACCATCGGTTCTGCTGCTGGAACGGAGCGGGTTATTTCCAGGCATGACTTCAGGTGAGTTGGAGCAAAGGAAGAACTTTGTTCCTGAACCGTTGAGACGCGACGAACCAATGTCAATGTTGCTGGCAGGTTTCGCTCACAGCAATGATCTGAAAGCTGCTGAAGTGTGTGTCAGTAAGGTGCTGTCCGGGTTTCCCGGTTCAACTCTCGTAATCTTCGACAAAATCAGTCCCGATGACCCGCACCTAAAATTTGATCTGTTTAAACGAGAGATCAACTCGTTGCCTCACCTCACCATCATGAAGAATGGTGAAGTTGAGTTCGGCTTCAGCGGACCGTTTGATGACGAATCGCTTGAGCTGGAATTATCAAACCGATTCCTGCCTGAAATCCGCTCGGCAATCGCACCGGCACATCTCTGTAAGAAATGCATTTCCCGCTACAGATGGCTGCGCCATAACCCCGATAGCACATATATGCTCGGCTTTGATCCTATTGCGGCGCTTGTATGGCATGATGAGCACCCGGATGGCAAACCGGAGGCGGTAGGACACCGCCAGCAATGCAAAGACTGGATGCATAATCTCATGGAAGCACGTAATTATCTATGGGTGCATGGCGAAGTTGCTGAAGCACACAAAGCGCTCTGGGAAGAGGCTCAACTTTTACTGCCAGAGTGGCCAGGATTCAAGCGCTTGAAATTAAACGACGACGAGATGGAGTCCTACCAAGACTGCATTTCTGAACGTACTGACATTTTTGCAATGGTTGCAGAAAAGTATAATGCGGAATTCAGCTATAGATGTACTGGAGTTGGCTTTGTAAGAAAGGGTTTTGTCTGTCATCCGGAAAAAGAAACCGAATGAATGCGGAGCCTATGGCGGCAACCGGATATTGATGACTGCACTACAGATTATCGCTGCAAATCTGGCTGGTATTGACAGACTTATATTCCATACTGTTAAAAGCGAAGGCGCCGAAGCTGTTCAGCAAGCTCTTAATTACATCAGAAATGGCATCCAGTATGGTCAAGTAAATACGCTAATGAGCAGCGTCATCAGCCAGATTGTTTCAACCGGGTTTGAATGGGGCGAGAGTGATGGGAACTGAGAACGTACGAATAATCGAGAGGGTCATATATCATGGACAACGAATCAAAAAAGCTCGTTATGACCGCCATTGCCTAGAAAGTATCCGCACTGGCTGCTGTATAAGTACTTAAACACCATGGCAGCAAAAGGCTCTATTCAAGCTTTTGATCAGGTCATGGCCAAGGTCATAAAACGCCCACCGTTGCCGGGTGACGAGATGTTGGAGTAGGCACTCTCCAGTATATTCAGGAATCGATTCATGGCGGCATTCCCCCGTATTTGTCCATCTATTTCTGTAAGACGCACCCTCCGTGGATTTACTTCCAAACTTTTTTCATTTGACGCAAATGCCATTATCGTATATACAATAATTATGATTTGGGACGAAACAAAGCGGCTTTTGAATCTGGAAAAACACCACCTGGACTTTGTGGACGCCGGGCTTGTCCTGTCAAATCGTTATCGTTTGGAATTTGAAAGCGTCCGTAATGGAGAAGTGAGGCGGCAGACGTTTGCGTATGTCACCGAAGTGCTGACAGTGCTAACGGTTATCTGGTTGCCCGGTAAAAAACAGAGGATTATCAGTTTCCGTAGAGCCAACAGACACGAAAGGGAGGCGTACCATGCCTGGCTTGAAAAAGAGTTCACAAACTGACTGGGAACAAGTAAAACGAGAAGCTGCAACTGATGCCGCTATTGGCTACGCCCCCGAAACGGATCTGTATGATCCGAACGATCCCGTGCAGGTGGCAACCTTCTTTGCATCAGCAAAAGTCGTGCGCAAGCCCGGCAGACCAAAAGCAGTGACAACCAAAATTCCGACAGCCATGCGTTTATCAGCAGATGTTGTTGAATATTTCAAGTCAAGTGGCGCTGGCTGGCAGTCACGCATTGACGCCGCACTGCGTGACTGGATTTCCGGGCATCCGCTAAAACAATGACTTCTGCAGAAGCTCAGAATCACTTAGGAATGTTGCTGGACACTGCCATCGCGAACCGATCAGAAGGGCTCTTTCCGGCGGCACATAAGCCACGGGGATCGGTGAAATTTGTTGTGACGCCCGGAGTAGAGGAAACCGTCCGGAGGATTGGGGCGGCATGGGAGTTTGTCGCGGGAAGATAGCATAATGAAAATTGACTGCATACAACATTCAGAAACGGCGGCAATCGGTATCGATCTGGGCGGTACCAAGACGGAAGCTATTCTCCTGACCCCGGACGGCACACTCCTGTGGCGACAGCGCCGATCTACAAACCGGTCTGATGGATATGATGCCATTTTGTTCATAGTCACAAAAATGATCAATGAGGCTGCTGCCCAGCTTCCACCCGGCAGCAACTACAGCGTAGGGATCGGCATACCGGGATCTCTTGACGCGACCACCAACCTGGTCCGCAATGCCAACTCAACCTGCCTGATCGGCAAACCGCTCAAAACTGATATCGAACGACTCCTCGAGCGACCTGTTCAGATTCGCAACGATGCCGACTGTTTTACTCTTGCCGAGTGCCACTCGGGAGCAGGCCGGGGCTACGGACTGGTTTTTGGCGTCATCATGGGAACCGGCTGTGGTGGCGGAATCTGTATCAACGGTGAAGTCCGGGAAGGTCCGCACCGGATAGCGGGCGAATGGGGACACCAGTCTATGACTCCCGACGGCGATAAATGTTACTGCGGCAACCGGGGGTGCGTTGAGACACTCATCAGCGGATCCGGTGTCGAAAATGCCTTTTTCCGTGAATATGGCCAACGGATGTCTATGGATGAAATTGTAACGCAGGCGCGGGCAGGTGAAGAGCGCTGCAGGAGAACGTTTGAACGTTTCCTGGACGACTTTGGCCGTTGTCTTGGCGGGCTGATCTCCATACTCGATCCGGATGCGGTTGTGCTCGGTGGCGGCCTCTCCAATATCGACGAACTGTACTCCGAAGGCATCGAGAAGGTGAAAAAATATGCTTTTCACGACAAACTGCACACACCCATCCTGAAGAACCAGTTAGGCGACTCCGCCGGAGTATTCGGTGCCGCGTGGATACGTCAGACTGTCGAAGGACACCAATAAACCATCAGGGAGCAGAAATGATTGCGTACCATGAGTATCTTGCGGAGGCGATAAGCGCAGCCCGGATTGCCGGACAGTATCAAAAGTCCCGGTTCGCCTCGACTCTGGAAATAGAGATGAAAGGTGAAAAGGATTTGGTGACCGAGGTTGACAGGGAATCGGAGCGGTTGATTGTCGAACACCTGCTCTCCCGCTTTCCCGGCCATGACATTATTGCTGAAGAAGGTGACTACCTACAGGCAGGTTCTCCCTTCCGCTGGATCATTGACCCGGTTGACGGCACCACCAACTATGCCCACGGCTATCCCTGGTTCTGCTCCTCGATTGCACTGGAAGTTGAAGGAGAGCTGGTCGCCGGGGTCATCTACAATCCGATTTATGATGAACTCTTTACGGCATCGAAGGGCAATGGCGCGTACCTGAACGGCAACCGGCTGTCAGTATCCAACCGTTCGCCCCTGAGCAATTCACTCCTTGGGACCGGCTTTCCGTATGATTGCGCCACCGACCCGGCCAACAATTTTGCCAGCTTCATCGCCTTTCAGAAGAGTGCCAGAGGGATTCGCCGGGCTGGTGCCGCCGCACTTGACCTGGCCTATGTGGCTGCCGGAAGGCTTGACGGTTTCTGGGAACTCAAACTGAAAGCATGGGATGTGGCTGCGGGGGTGCTGATTGTCCGTGAAGCGGGCGGCGTGATAACGACCTTTGATGGTTCAGCTTACGACGTTTTTAACAACAGGATAGTGGCCAGCAACGGCTTGATCCACAATAGTATGGTACATACCCTGGCAGCGGTTGCTGCCGGTGCGGCTCACTGAAAAGGAGGAGACGATGTGTAAAATGCCCGTTATGGAGGTTTTCTTCGACTATGTCTGACCGTGGTGTTATCTCGGTGCCGTGCGTACCGGTCGCTTGCATAAGGAGTATGGAGTAGAACTGCAGA